>CAIUSO010000119.1 GCA_903901875.1 uncultured Geobacteraceae bacterium
CTTCTGGGAGTGGAGGTACGCCACCATTTCATAGACGTTTTTCCGCAGTTCCAGAATCAGTGAAAACTGGCTTTCACTGATATTGAGGACAACCACATGGACTTTACATCCATTCTCCGGGAAGTGTGCCGTGATTTCCGAGCTGACAAACGTCCCCGGCAGATGTCCGATTTCAAGGGCACCGGTTATGCAGTTATGGTCGGTGATGGTAACGAAATCCATTCCACGATCCCGGGCAACCCGGTACAGGTGTTGCGGCGAGGTATAGCTCTCCGGGACATTAAACTTCCGCATGGCCCAGTAGGTCGGTTTGTTGGAATGGCTTGAGTGGACGTGAAGGTCGGCTTTATATGCGTTCATGGAAAATACTTATAACATATGAATGTTACAAACGTGTTGAGGTTGTGTAATAGTTTTGTGGATGGATAAAAAAGAGTTTATTCCGATCCTTTGATCGCTTAAACTCGCACCATGAAACCTGAATTTACCTGCTACCTCCGAATGGGATATCCCTTCAGAATAATGAACGGACGGGGATACTCCCGCCCGTTGCCACTTTTTTTGGTGGCTGTCATACTGTTCTCTGGGATGACCGCTCTTGCCCTTATACCATCAAGGGTTGTTACCTACTACACCGTTTCCTCAATGGGTATTTCCATTGGAAAGGTGAAAACCTCCCAGCACATAACCGAGGAAGGTGGTGTGCAAACCGTTCATTTTGAAACCAGGGCCGCCATCAATGCATCATTTCTCTGGTCAGGATACCATCAGGATACCATGGAGAGAGGCACACTTCGGAATGGCACTCTGGTGCATTATTCCCGTTCAGGGCTGGAAAACAGTACAGCTGTAGACATTGAGGGGAAACTGGATGCCACCTCATTCCACTTTTACATTCACGAAGAAAATGGCACGACCCGGCTTGTTTCCATACCACGAAGCAGCTTCGTACATACCACCATGGAGTGCCCCGAAGCGCGTCTCGACTTTTCCACCCATTCTCGCGTCACGCTCCCTATTCTGGACGTAGAAAAAATGATGGTGGTCAAGCGGGAATACCATCTTCTGGAAAACACCTATTACACAATAGGCGGTAAAAAAGTGCCCTGCCGAATGGTTGAATTTTCAGACAAAAATAAAAAGTCAAAGCGATGGATCAACTGGGATGGCACGACCGTTCTCATGTATCGGCAGGATGGCAATGGCGGGAGTGGGTCTTATTCTGTCAAAGCGGATTCTGTTGCCCATGAGTGACGTAATCTGTACTGCATTTTTACATGTATCATGAGCGGATTTAACCGCTCAGCTAACATACAGATATCAGGGCTCTGGCGACTCATTACTTCTCCGGTTGTCCGCCGGATAAAACTGATTCTGACGAGCGGGATGACACCGCGCAAACTCATTCAGACCATCGGTGTCGGAGCGGCTCTCGGAACCATACCGCTCGCATGGGGTACCACCCTGCTCTGTTTCATAGCTGCGAGCGTATTCAGACTCAATCATGTCGTGCTACAGGCGGTGAATTTTCTTCTTTGGCCGGTTCATCTTGCCCTACTGATCCCCTATTATAAGATGGGAATGTGGTTGTTTCCTGGCGAGCCTTCGATACCGCCCCAGTTTTATGCCCATATCATGGATAATCCTGTGGCTTCATGTCATTTTCTTGGCTGGTTAACCATTAAGGCACTTGCCGTATGGATGATAACCATGCTTCCAAGCACCTTGATAATCTCCAAACTTCTTCAAAATAGACATTAGACTATGGTATGGCGGATATCTTTTCCCTTCACCATGAAGATAACCATTTCGGCAATATTTGTCGCATGGTCGGCAATCCGCTCCAACGATTTTGACACATAGTTCAGTTTCAGTGCCCGCGAGATGGTTGCCGGATCTTCAATCATGTAGGTCAATAGTTCCCGCTGAATCTGATTGTTCAGCTCATCAATGAAGCTGTCATCCTTGCATACCTTCACCGCCATTGCTGCATCCCCTTGAACAAATGCATCCAGAGCTTCCTTCACCATAACTTCAACCCAGTGGGCCATGCGTGGTATGTCGATATAGGGTTTGAGTGGTGGCTCTTCATTAAGTTCCCTGGCCCGTTTTGCTATATTGGCGCACTGATCACCTATCCTTTCAAGGTCGGTGACAATCTTTAAAGCGATGGTGATAAAACGCAAATCCCGTGCGGCCGGCTGGCGGAGTGCCAATAGTTCGAGACACCGTTCATCCACTGCCATTTCAGCACCGTTGACTTCATGGTCAAAAGCTATGGTTTGTTCGGCAAGGGGAGTATCCCGGTTAACCAAGGACTTGACTGAGTTGGCAATCATCAGCTCAACCTTGCCGGCCATAACTAAAATGCTCTGCCGCAATTCGTTCAACTCGATATCAAACGCGGTACTGATGTGTTCATGATTCATATATGCTCCTGACTCTGGAAAACGACAGTGATTTTTGGTCTCTTATCTATGCAATATCTGAAAATTCCGCACAATTTTAGCCAAAGCGGCCCGTTATATAATCTTCAGTCTGTTTTTTCTCCGGATTGGTAAAGATCATCCGGGTGCCCCCCGCCTCAACCAGCTCCCCCATGTAGAAGAATGCGGTGACGTCGGATACCCGTGCCGCTTGCTGCATGTTGTGGGTCACGATCACGATGGTATAGCTTTTTTTCAGCTCTTCGATCAATTCCTCAATCTTAAGGGTGGAGATCGGGTCAAGGGCAGAACAGGGCTCGTCCATCAGGATAACCTCCGGATTGACGGCGATGGCACGGGCGATACAGATACGCTGGGCTTGTCCACCGGACAAACCGAGTGCCGAATCATGGAGTCGGTCCTTGACTTCGTTCCAGATAGCGGCACTTTTCAGGCTTCGCTCCACCGCCTCATCCAGGGTAGCTTTATCGTTGACTCCGGAAATTCTCAGCCCGTAGACAATATTTTCGTAGATGGATTTCGGAAAAGGATTTGACTGCTGAAACACCATGCCGATACGCCTCCGAAGGGAGATTACGTCGGTCGCTGGATCGTTGATCTCTCCCCCGTTGAAGCGGATACTACCGTCAATGCGCGCGCTTTCAACCAGGTCATTCATACGATTGAAACAGCGGAGCAGAGTTGATTTACCGCACCCTGAAGGTCCAATAAAAGCGGTGACCTGATTACGTGCCATGTCAAGGTTGACGTTCTTCAAGGCATGGGCCGCACCGTAATGGAGATTCAGGTTGGTTACTGAAAGGATTGGCTGGTTTTTTTCCTGTTGTTGTGCTGGTTCCATGGCTATTCCTTACTTCGTATTAAAAGGTGGAGGTGGTGTATCTGCTTCGCATCCTGTTACGCAGATATATCGCAGTGCTGCTGGCGATGATGACGATTGCCAATAGCAGCATGGTGGTAACATAGACCATCGGTTTGGCTGCTTCAACATTGGGTGACTGGAAACCGACGTCGTAGATATGAAATCCCAAATGCATGAACTTGCGATCCATGTGGAAAAAGGGAAAATTTGTATCGAAGGGGAGCGTCGGGGCCAGCTTGACAACACCGACGATCATCAGTGGTGCCACTTCGCCTGCCGCACGGGCCATGGATAGTATCAGACCGGTCATAATGCCGGGGGTTGCCATGGGGAGGAGAATTTTCATCAGAGTCTGGAACTTGGTCGCCCCCAGTGCCAGTGAGCCTTCACGTATTCCCTTGGGAATTGAAGCCAGTGATTCCTCCGTGGCAACGATGATGACCGGCACGGTTAACAGTGCCAGGGTCAGACTTGACCAGAGGATCCCCCCCGTGCCAAAGGTTGGCGTTGGCAATCGTTCGGGAAAAAACAGTGTATCCAGGCTGCCGCCGATGCCATATACGAAGAAGCCGAGACCAAATACGCCGTAGACGATGGAGGGGACACCGGCAAGGTTGTTGACCGCAATGCGTACCATGCGGGTTACCAGACCGTCCCGGGCGTATTCCCGCAGATAGATTGCGGCAATAACGCCAAAGGGGAGGGAAAACAGACTCATGAGCAGCACCATCATGACGGTACCGAAAATGGCTGGGAACAATCCCCCTTCGGTATTTGATTCACGGGGGTCATCCAGCAGTAGTTCCCGGACCCGCTCCAGATAAGCTCCACATTTTGCGATAAAAGACATGCTGTTTGGTTGTTGGAGAGCCACAATTTCCACGAGAGCGATATCTTTCGTTGCGCCGGAGACATCGGTGAACTGTGCTGTTATGCGATTGATATCGGCCAGAGTTGCCGTAACCTGTTCATTCAGATGGGCAAAGTCGGCCAGAACCTTCTCACGGGAAGAGGCGAGCTCAGTAATGGCCGCCTTGTTCAGCTCTACTCCTTTAAATTCAAGCTTCAAGAGCTTCAGGCGAGACCGTTCGGCACTGTTGTTCAAGTTTGACATCTGCTGTTTGATACCGGCGGTTGCTTTCATCCGTTCGGAAACCACCCGAAGTGCCTGCTGAAGCTGCCCATAAGGTTCAGATGCGGTGAGTGACACACCTTCGGCGGTTACACCGGTCAGGAAGCCAAAAAAGTTGCCATGTTCCCGGCGCTCCAGCAGCAGGGCATCGGGTGGCAGTGAACGGGAGACGACGTCTTTCTCGTCAATCCAGCGAAAATCCTGTCCCAGCAGATCCCGGTTGGCAACTTTGAGCTGAATCCTCTTTTTACCGGTAATTGGATTGTTTTCTTCCTGGGTGATCTGCCCCAGGGTGGTAGTGCCATCTGCCAACACATATTTGACTAAGGAGCGGGGCCAGAAATAGCCGAGGCCGTTGGTCATCACCACACCCACCAGAGCCAGTGACATCACCAGTATGATGGCCAGTGCCGCGCCGGTTGCCAGCACATACGGTTCTCCGGTTTTCCAGAACAGTTTCATACCACCTCTCAATATCTTCCGTACTTTTTGCGGAACCGTTGGCGCAGTGCTTCGGCAACCGTGTTAATGATAAAGGTAAAAATAAACAACAGAACTGCCGAGAGGAACAGCACCCGGTACAGTGAACTGTTAAACGGTGCTTCCGGTATCTCCACGGCGATGTTGGCCGACAGCGAGCGGAGGCCGTTGAAGAGGCTCCAGCTCATGATCGGTGTGTTGCCGGTGGCCATCAGCACGATCATGGTTTCGCCGATGGCGCGGCCAAAGCCGATCATGATTGCCGAGAAAACGCCGGGAAGGGCCGAGGGGAGCACCACCCGCCAGGCGGTCTGCCAGCGACTGGCCCCTAGTGCCAGGGAAGCTGCGGTCAGGTTGCGGGGTACGTTGGAGATGGCGTCTTCGGCGATGGTAAAAATAATCGGGATTACTGCAAAGCCAAGGGCGATGGCGATAATGATGCTGTTGCGCTGGTCGTAGCGAACTCCCAATGTGCTGAACAGCCACTGCTTGAAGTCACCTGCAAAGAGATGGAGTTCGGCTATGCCGGAAAGGATAAAGGCCAGATAGATACCGATCATCACCACCGGTACCATGGCGAAGAACTCCCGGCCACGGGTTATCCGCTGGAGCAGGGACGCATGTTTGATCCGTTTCCAGAAAAAGATGGTCACCAGCAGCATCAGCGGCACAATCACGAAGCTCAGGAAGATGGTGAGCACGCTTGAGTCAACCAGGGGTGCCAGCCAGAGTCCGGCCAGGAAACCGATGACCACCGACGGGATGGCCGCCATGATTTCGACGACCGGCTTGATGCGCCCTTTCAGCTTGGGTGCCATGAACTGACTGGTGTACAGTGCCCCGAGGAGGGCCAGCGGTATGGCAAAGAGCATGGCGCAGAACGTTGCTTTGAGGGTGCCGAACAAGAGCGGAGTCAGGCTGAGTTTCGGTTCATAGTCATCACTGGCCGAGGAGGATTGCCAGGCGTATTCCGGTTTGTCGTACCCTTCGTACCAGATCTTGCCAAACAGGGTGCCAAAGGAGATCTCAGGGTGGGGAATATCCAGTTTCCAGAGTGACACCTTGTTGCTGCCGTCCAGGGTGCAGAGCGTATTTCCCTTGGGAGAAATGGATGCCAGGGTGAGTGGAGCACCGCTTTTGAGGGAGAGCAGGTTTCTCTCAGAGGTCATGTGGTCGGCGTTAATCGTCGATGCTGCCAGTGAGAATATGGTTTTATCCCGAGAAGAGGGGATCAGCAGGGTAACTGGTGCTCCGGCAGCGTGGAGATCATGGATGCGCGTTAGCTTCTTGTCGTCACTACTTCCGGGCATCTTGACCGGGAACCAGGTTGACAGGCGGCCGGAGGCATCGCCAACCGCAACGGAAATATCTCCCAGAACAAGTGACAGGGAGGTAATGGTTGTATGTTCGGCAGATGTTTCCACGGAATCAAGTAGTCGCACCTGCCCTGGTTCCGATATGTCCCAGCGAAACAGTATGCCGGTTGATGTTCCGGCGTAGAGGAAATGGCCCTTTGAGTCTACGGCCATCGCAGTCAGTTGCCCCGGTAGTGGCTCCGTAATATCCGTAACATTACTCACCCGTTTTTCGTTGCCGAGGAAATCCTTTTCTACTGTCTGGGTGGTAATACGCAGTTTGTTGTGGTCCAGACGGTCAACCCGAACGGCACCCTTTTCCCCCAGTGAACGCACGAATGACTGGACGGCTCCCGGTGATGGCGGGAACAACAGCTTTTCATTTATGGTGAGTTCATGGGTAAAGGTAATGGCCCGCCCCGCATCCTGTGCAGAGGTGAAAGCTACCGTTACCGGAGTGACCGCTCCGTTGTTCCAGAGGAGGTTATAGGACGATTTACCAACATTTTCTGCGTATATGATCAGGGCACCGGTAGGAATAGCCGGTGACGGAATGACTGCTGCTTCAGCACCGGTTGCGCCATTAAAAAAGTGGAAGATCCCTTTTTCATCAAGAACAAAGGCCCCCCGTTGTTCTTCATCGGAACCAACTGCCATCAATCGGGAACCACCGGTTATCGGTGCAGTTGTCGTGGCGGCAACCGTGGCCGAGGCCGGAAAAAACAGCGGTAATGATACTTTTGAGATCATTACCAGAATCCAGACCACCGAGACGACCACCAGAATACCGCCAACGCGTATTATAGCTTCGGCAATGCGGTCGTTACGCCGGGATTTGTCAGTGTAATTTTTCGGCATACATACTCGATTTATTCATGATGGGCCCCTCCCGATGGGGAGGGGCCGTTGATGATGGGGATTATTACTTGAGTACTTTCAACTGGTCTTCAACCATTTTGGCGGTCAGTGGGTCGTAACCATCTTTCACCACGATCTCTTGCCCTTCTTTAGACAATGCGAATTTCAAGAACTCTTCCACCAC
This sequence comes from uncultured Geobacteraceae bacterium, assembly GCA_903901875.1. Taxonomy (GTDB): domain Bacteria; phylum Desulfobacterota; class Desulfuromonadia; order Geobacterales; family Pseudopelobacteraceae; genus JACRCG01. Next base: position 7,319 of record CAIUSO010000119.1, read on the forward strand.
TTTCGGCAGCGGCTGACCCGGTTTTTTTGCCACGTAGATGTAGAGCATACGGGCCAGCGGGTATTTCCCCGAGAGAACATTTTGGTAGTTGGCCGCCTCTACCGGTCCACCTTTTTTGTCGGAGAGCGGGAGAGGACGGACACCTGAAGTGGCGTAGCCGATGCCGGAGTAGCCGATACCGGAGATGTCGTGGGCAACGCCTTCAACGACGGAAGCGGAACCGGGTTGCTCCTTAACACTGTTCTTGTAATCGCCCCCCTTGAGGGAGTGCTCTTTAAAGTATCCATAGGTGCCGGAAGCAGAGTTACGGCCATAGAGGCTGATCGGCATGGCGGCGAGCTTGCCGGTTACTCCCAACTGCCCCCAGGTTGTGATTTCGGCCAATCCACGTTTACGGGTTTTGGAGAAAATCGCATCCACTTCGTCCAGAGAAAGTTCTTTAATCGGATTGTCCTTATTTACATAGACCGCCAGGGAATCGAGGGCCACACCGATCTTGGTCGGCTTATAGCCATATTTCTTTTCGAAATCTTCCAACTCCTTGGCTTTCATTTCGCGAGACATGGGTCCCAGTTGTGCCGTCCCGGCAATCAGGGCTGGAGGGGCGGTGCTGGAGCCCTTTCCTTCGATCTGGATGTTTACGTTCGGGTATTTCTTTTTGAATCCCTCTGCCCAATAGGTCATGAGATTATTAAGGGTGTCAGAACCGATGCTTCCCAGATTGCCGGCAACTCCGGCCGCCGGTTTGTATTTAACCAGTTTGGCATCAACCTTGGTTGGTGCTGCGTGGGCCGCAACTGCTGTAGTTGCAAAAAGAGCTGCCACTAATAATGTTTTTTTAAACATGTACTGTTCCTCCTCGGGTTGGATAACTATTTCTTCACCATAACATGCCAATGTTGCAATAATGTTACAGAACAGAAAAGAGTTGGTTAAACTTTTGACACGCTGATATTGTGGAAAACGGCAACCATACCCTGTCTGGTGCCATCAATATGGAGGGGCACCCAACGGGTATAAATAGTTGTTTCGGTCGCCTGCATATATATTTCTCTTTCCAGTTCATTTGCATTCTGTTTGTCAAGTCTATTAAATATTTCTATAAGGTCAGGATGGCGCGATATCTCAATCAGTTTTTTCCCTTCAATGTCTCCGCTAATTGAGAATATTTTGCGAAATGCCGGATTGGCGTGGGTGATTACTCCATTAGTTGCCGTGACCATAACCCCCTCGACAATACTACTGAGGATTGTATCCAGGCGCTGTTTATCTGTGTTGAGACTCTGTACCTGAGTCGCAATGCATTCGGACATTTCATTAAGAACTGTTGCCAATTTTCCAACTTCATCTTTCGACATGACCGGTATTCTGGCCGAAGGGCCATTTTTACCAATGCGAGCAGCTGCTTCAGCAATTTCACTGATCGGCTTGCTCGTCATTCGTGAAAAAAGGTAACTGAATATCAGAGCAAGCAAAATAGTAACGGCTGTTGTTCCTCCAACAACGCCCTGGAGTTTGGTCCGGGCTGAGGCAATATAATCAACCGGCATCGCTAGGCGGATGATTCCTCTGTACGGTCCATTTTGATAGGTCATCGCTGAATAAATCATCTCTGTCTGGAGTGTGTCAGAATAACGGAGCGCGGTACCGCTCCCGTTTTTCAATGCATCCTGAATTTCCGGTCTCAGTAAATGATTCTCCAGACTTTTCAGCTGTGTATGCCCGATATCTGAGTCACCAACCACTTCACCCCGCTCCGTTAACAAGGTAACTCTCGATTTTATGACCGCTCCTATTTTGACCGACAGCTGTTGAGGTTCACCAGTGCTGATGTCGCTAATCGCAAGAAATCTGGCAAGCTTCGTCATGCTCACCAAATTCGACCAGCTTTCATCCATCAGTACTTTCTTGAGAGAATGATTAAAACAGAGAGAAAAGCTCCCTGATATAAGTACAATCAAGAGGATATAAGAAAGAGCAAGCTTTGTTTTGAACTTCATCTGTTATACCTCAATTTTATAGCCGAAGCCGCGAACCGTTTTAATCATCTCTCCTTGCATCCCCAATTTACTACGCAAACGGGTGACATGTGTGTCCACTGTTCTGGTATCGTTCATATTGTTATAGCACCAGACCCCTTGCATTAACTGATCTCGACTGAGGACACATCCTTTGTTCTCTACCAAATGGTGAAGAAGTTTAAATTCAGTGCTGGTCAGATCAATATCTGAGCCTTCACTTGTTACAATATGCCGTTGGTTATCTATAAAAATTTTACCAATATAGAGTGGTTCAGGACGCATTAATTTGGGCTCGCTTCCTTTTCGTTTCAACATTGACTTAACTCGCAGTGTTACTTCACGCATTGAAAATGGCTTTACAATATAATCGTCTGCGCCGACTTCAAATCCAACGACTCGGTCTATTTCATCCCCTTTTGCCGTAATCATTATTACCGGAACATTGGCTGTTCTTGGATCTTTTCGAAGTGCTTTACACACATCAGTTCCGAGAATACCAGGTAGCATCAGGTCGAGAAGAACGAGATCCGGCAAATCCCGGTATGCCACTTCCAAACCTGTTTCGCCGTTATGGACGCAATTGGCCACATATCCCTCCTTCTCAAGATTATATGCCAGTAACTCAGCGAGATCTTTTTCGTCTTCGATGATCAGAATATTATTCATGCAACGCCCCTTTGCAAATTATTACTGTTTAATATCTTGTGTGATTTCCTTGTAGCATATTCATGTTACAGTGATGTTGCAGGTATATAAAGATTGTGTATAAATATGTATCACTGACTTGAGTGCATATAAATTTACAAAGAATGTATCTAATCGCCACATTGCTGTAATATTACACGTGTATAGTTGTACCTGAAAAAATTGGAGGCGTTATGAAGATAAGACCGAACGAAGATTACTATTTCTGGTGCTGTGATTGGTGTGATACGGAGAATCGGGTATTTTGGACAAAACTGGAAGGGGGAGCGTATTGTGGTGCATGTCATCGACCGATGAGCCTGCCGGAAGGTGACATTACCAGCTCAATTTCTGCGGGGCTGTATTAGCCCCATTCGGTTGGGTAGTGGAACGTTATCTTAATGGCCCCGGTATAGTTGCAACAGGTATATGACAATCTCAATGGCGATCAGGACGATGATTATCCATTCGAGACGGGCAGAACGGCGAGCATTTGACAAACCGCTAAACACATCGGTCATATCCAACAAGGTTTCTGATTTGTGTTTTATTTCCAGATAACGTTGATTGAGCTCAAACAAAGCTGCCATTGTAGTATAAAGCCGGTCTGCTTCTGCATTGTCCCACGTAATATCGGGCTTGTCGAGAACCATGATGTGGGCTATTGACGTAAACTTGAAGCTGAGAATGGAGGAAGCCAGTCGGGCCATATCCCGGTCCGGCAGTTCAAGCTTGCCCCGACCCAGATTGGCGATTAACCCTTCAACCTCATCAAACACCACATCTATCCGTTCTTCAATCCGCTCTAGTGCAACAGATTTGGCGATGACAAAGCAGATGATGTCGAGGAAGGCGAGATTATATCTTGGCATGATAGCACAGTTGTTGGCTATTGCCGGTTCTCGTTCGGCATCAATTTCGAGTCGATATTCTTCCCGGTAGGGTAACTGAATTTGACCTTTTAATGAGTCGGCATATTGGGGAATACTATCCAGAAAACGAACAATCATATCACCTGAACAGTTGAGAAAAACGACCCCCCCGAAATAGTAGAGGTAGACCCATTCCGTATCGTTGCCGGTTGCGAGGGCAAAGGTGACCGGGTTGAGGATCATCGGTTCTTCCCAGCGGTACTTCCGGGTAATACCGAGCTTTTGGGCCAACCTGTTCAGATCAAGTTCGCCACCGAAGGCAAACGCCTTGAAAACAAATGAATCCATGTATCCTTCTCTTGAAACAGTTAATGGCGGTGCTTTAACTCTTCACGTTCTTTCAAACCAATGGCACGCAGACTGATATCTTGCGACGCGCACATTCTTTGTACAAGTTCCTCCCATTCATATTTGGGGGAGAGTGTTTCGGAAGCAATAGTACGTACTCTACGTCCAATTTCAATATATCGTGAAATATTTCTTTCTGCCATTGTAAATAGTCTCCTGTCCAGCAGGTTTAATACTCTATTACGCTCCTGCATGGAGTGGCCTGAGCGAGGTGAGCCTGAAGGTCTCATGGTGTTCACCTGCTCTGGTGGTCTCTCTTGCTTCATGGCTCCGTGTGTGGGTGAACCTGCTTATCTCACCCTTTAGCTCAACCGCGAGTAGTGCGAGGGCATCGGATTCGCCCGCTATTCCTGCTGCAGCCTTTACTGTCTCAGCAGAAATACATTCTATTTCTATGATGTCAGCACTAATTTTCTCCGCTGTTTCACTCAGTTCGACCGTTGCCAAGGCGATTTCACTGGCCATCTCCTGGAGAGATGAAACACTTCCGACGATTTGCTGCAATGATTCTCCTGCCATACCGGCATGATTAACTCCACTTTCTACCCGTTCTAAGCATCTGTTCATGGCGTTGACCGCCTGTCCGGCATCAACCTGAATGGCCTTAACCCGCTGGGTGATCCCAATGGTGGCCTCTGCCGTGCTGTTGGCCAGTTTACGCACTTCGTCCGCAACCACGGCGAAACCCCTCCCGTGCTCTCCGGCCCGTGCCGCTTCAATGGCGGCGTTCAGTGCAAGGAGATTCGTCTGATCAGTAATTTCAACAATTACATCAACTATTTCACCCACCTGCTGCGAACGTTCGTTCAGCGCCTGCATTACTCTGGTGGATTCCTGAACGGCCTTGGCAATTTCCTGTACCTCAATACTGGTCTTGAGCACCACATCCGCACCGGTCACGGCCAGCTGACGTGCATCGGTGGCAGAACCGGCAATGCGGGCGGTGTTTTGTGAAACCATTGCAATGGTCTGGGACATTTCCAGGGCAGCTGCGGCTGCCTGACCGACGCTGCCCGATTGTTGCTGGGTTGACCTATGGATTGCCTGGGCCGTGTGGGTCAGTTCCTGTGATGTTCCTGTCAGCTTTTCCGACGAATGGGATACCATGGAAAGAATTTTAGAAAATGAATCAAGGAGCTTGTTAAAGGCACTGATGGTAACGCCGAATTCATCATCATTCTTGATGAACGCTGTGTGGGTAAAATCCCCCGTTTCAGCAATGGTCACAATTGAACCGTTGAGACGGCCCAATGAACGGACAATGCAGACCGTTGTGGTAACGGTAAGAAACAGTACAAGAGCTATAACTGCCAGGGAAACCGCAAAAAGAATTTTTTTGAACAGATCTACCCGTTCGATAACCACCGATACAAATTTCTGCTGTTCAAGGGCGGTCGTTTGGACATTTGCCTCACTTTTTCTCCCCTGTTCGAGGGCGACCTCCTTGACCTTCTTTACCGAATTATCCACCTGAGCCATGTTCTCAAGCACGGTCCGCTGAGAGGTACTGATGGTACGCAGAGAACCACCTGCACTTGCTACGGCACTGTTAATAGCACCGACTGTTTCATCAACAAATCCGGAGCTTTTGATGTCTTTGATCTTTTTACCCGCAATCGACATGTTTCGGGCAATGCGCCCCTGAATCGCCTGGACCTCTGCGGTTGCCTTATCCAGCTCGGCAGGCGTTTCACTCAGCATGATCATGCGGGCCTTTGCATCGAGAAGTTTTGCATCCATTCCGATTGAATAGACCACATCATTGATGGCATTAATTTTCTGGTTTAACGCGATATCGTTGTCAACTTCATTACGAAAATTTTGCACATTTGCAACAAGATCCGGCGCGGCATCCTTGTCATTGAGAGTCTCATTAAGGGTTTTGGTCGCAGTCGTTGCACGGCGGGAAGCACTGATGACAAGACCGGAAATTATCTCTTTCAACCCTATCAAGGATTTATCGATGCGAAGCATAGCTCCATTGACTTTGGAAGCCTCTTCCTTGTAAACAGCCATGCTTTTAAACTTTTCGTCGGTTGCATTGAGCACCTGATCATGCAGCGTCGAAAAAATTCCGATATCTGTTGTCGTCTTGTTGATCGCAGCCATGTCTCGGTTGATTTTGTCAAGGTTTTCCCGGCTTCGGGAAATTGATTTTGAAATTTGCTCTACTTCATCTTTGTCGTGAGCAAGGCCGAGTTGTAGTAGGTCGGCTGAAAGTTTTTCTACCGCCTGCTGAAACTGGACTGTTTTAACCTGAAGCGGTGCTGACTGGGTAGTTAGCAGGGTGATTTTCTCCTTGACCATGAGAATCGTCAAAAAGCTGAAAAGCGCAATACCCACGATGCTGATAATGCTGATGGTAGAACTGAGGTAAAGCCTGGTATTAATCTTCATGGGCACCGCTCCGGTGGTATTCTGTGGTTAATGTAATTGATTACGGTTTGGTTCAAACAGCGACACAGTATTCAGGGGTTTATTATAACAAATAAATAGTTACAATGGTGTTCCATGTTGATGAATGTTCTGTGACGGATCCCTTCTGTTAACCCGAGTGGTGGTGAACAATCCACATCCATATCCCTCTTCCTTTGCCAACGCCATTATTGTCGTCAACGGTCTGCCATAGGGGATGGCCCGTGTAACTCCAAGCGGCATGCCATCACCAACGACAAAGATGATGCCATGCCCCTTACCCGGTTCGAACGGGGGAGAAGGGGAAGTGGCTGCCAAGCTCCTTCCTGGCATGAGAGCATACAAGGCTCCGGCACCCACCATTTTAATAAGATCTCTCCGACTGATGCCTGAGGGAAGGCTCTGTTCCATAGAATATCCCTTTTATGAACAAAATAAATTTTCATTCTTCCTCTATACATGATCAATGTTGCAATCCAGTGTCAGTAAGGTAAAAGGTTTGTGCCTCTTTTGATTGCTGTACTCTGTGACGATTTGTAACCGTATTGTTGCTGAATTGGTACGTTACGGACGCATATTATCTGCTATGGTAGCAGCTTCAAATGGAACCTTGAGCTTTTGGGCTCTATGTAAATGGAATTTGTATGTGGGGAACCCATGAAACCGTACCTCTTTATCAACCCTCTCTCGGGTAGTTATGCGCGAAAAAGAATACAAAGAGTCATCACCCGGCTGAAAATAGCGGGCATGGCTCCTACGGTATTTTCGGTGACAACTCCGGCGGAAATTCTCGCTTGCTGTCAGGAAATAAATGGAGTCGAACCGTCACCTCTGGTCATTGTGGCCGGGGGTGACGGCACTATCAATGCCGTTGTCAACGGGCTTCTGCCGGGCACCGCTACGCTGGCGGTACTGCCCATGGGAACGTCAAACGTTCTTGCGGCCGAACTTGGCATCAAATCGGTCAAATATGGTATCAAGCGCATTGTAAAGGGGAAAACGCGCCCACTTTCGGTAGGGGTGCTTGAACTGGATCAGAGTACACATCGCTTTGTACTCATGGCCGGAATAGGGCTTGACGGTTCCGTTGTCAGAGATGTCTGGCCATTGGGGAAACGACTGCTAAAACAGGGTGCGTATGCTCTTTCTGCTCTTGTCAGCGCCTTCAGGTGGGATAGCACTCTGATTAATGTAATGACGGCGGAGAGGACTATCTCTTGTCACAGCGCAATTATCTGCAGTGCCTCCCGCTACGGTGGGGACTTTGTTCTCTCACCCGATGGGAACGTATTCTCCCCGGAACTCACGGCTGTCTGTATCAAAAAGAACGGGAGAAGAAGCTATCTCCGTCTCGCGGTGGAAATTATCTGCGGAAAGGCTGATACCAGCAAGGAACTGGTACGTATTCCAGCCAATGGGGTCGAAATCAGGGGTATTAAGCCAATTCAGATAGACGGCGATTTTATTGGCTATAGTCCGGCCCGGATTACCTCACTGCCCGATTTCGCCCGTATCATTGTCTAAACGGATTCTCATAGTGAAGCCTGTTCACCTGAGTATTATAATTCTGCTGGTGGCCATTGTATCGGTGAGAAATGCCCAGGCCTTTACTATTTCCATCGACGCTTCCGAGTCATTATGCTTGAATCCCGTCGTCGGGCTGGCACTTGCCGATTCCGCGGATCTGCTGCGCCGTTCCTTTCCCCGCTCCCGGGTCGGTCATACTATGGATCGCTGCAGCGTGCGCATAATACTTCCCGATGTCGAAACGAACCGGGAGCACTATGTGCCGGCCCCTTCCAAACGCCCCTATCTCTGTATTGCGGTACCGAATACCTCCTACGAATGGCACTCTTCACGGAAAAACCACACCATTGTACTCTGTTTGAAAACGGCAACGCCCGAAGGTGTGGCCGCCGGTCTCTACGGACTGATTCAGGAAAAACTTGGATTCAAATTCTACCACCCCCGCGCAAGCATTGTACCATCTTTCTCAGGATGGCCCCTTCCCGCACAATTCACCTTTGCGGGGCAGCCACGATTTGAAAAGCGTGGCTTCCATCTGCATACGCTGCATCCCATAGAGTTAACGGAACAGCTCCATGACCCCTCCCGTACCGACTCCTTTGAAGATGTCAAAGCCTATCTGGACTGGCTGGCACGCAATGGACAAAATACCTTCCAGTTTTTTCTGCTCCGTAACGTGGACCGGAAAACATGGCCGGCACACGCCCGGCGAATAATTGAATATGCCCATCGGCGTGGTATACGTTGCGGCATTGAAATATCACTTTCGATGCTTCAGCAACAGGCATTCCAGGCTATAACGGTGCTGCGACCCTATCCCTCCTATCAGCAACAGGTTGACGACACCCTTGCCTGGTTGTTTCAGGCACCATGGGATTACCTGAGCCTGGATGTTACCTTGGGGGAACATCTACCGTTTTTGGATCGGTTACTGCCGGATGTGCAAATGCATATCGAACAGCAGGTTGAAAAGCTCTATGGAGCACGTCTCATGTACGCGACCCATGTCATAGCAGCCCGTGATGGTGCGAAAGTGCGTAGTCCCAAGCTTCCCGGCAGCGGAATCATGATTCACTCAGTCATGTGCTACTCGGCCACGGAAGCCAAGGCACCGGTTTATGGCAACCGAAACCAGCACTTCATGTTTGAAGCGGCAACCATTGAATCCCGACGGCGCGAAACGTGGTATTGGCCCGAATCTTCATACTGGGTAGGGTTTGATTCATCCGTACCATTACTCCTGCTTCCGTACCTTGACGCCCGGTTGAGCGACATCGAATCCATGGCACACCTCGGGGTAAGCGGTCATCTCACCTTCACTTCCGGATGGGAGTGGGGATACTGGCTGATCGACTGGAGCATCGCCCGCTGGTCCTGGTCATTACAAGACAATGGCAAAGAACGACATTCCTCTCCATTGTCGAGAGTAGATGATTTAACCGGCGACAGGGAGCTGCGTCAGTTGTTCAGACAGGCACTTGCTGTGCAGAACTCCTCTTTGAAAGACAAGGAGCTTCTCCGTTATATGTCGGCACTGACACCATTTTCCGAGTTGCCTCCCCCCTTTAACAAGCCGTTTCAGCCGGAACCGCCCTTTCGTTATGGGTGGCTTTTGAACACGGCCTCTTGTGCCGAAGCTTCTCAGGCCCTCTTGGTACCCATAGGGAATCTTGAAGCCTATGCCCGACAGATGACCACCATAACGGACAAACTTTCCCGATGCATCAGCCACCTACACAGCCTGGAGCTGAATAACGGGGAGCGGAACACGTTGCTTGAGGAGTTGGTGCGTGGCCTTGAGGTTACTTCACTTCGGGCGACCCACCGTGCCTTGACTCTGAAGGCACTGTTGGCAAAAAAGCGTGAACGTGGCACCAATGGATCCGGCATAGGCGAATCTGACAACCTGCTTGCTCAAGCAAGATTCGTGAGACAGCAAGGTCAACTGCTGGTCAATAGACAGGAACAGCTCTACCGATATGGCGTCAATTCATTAGCGCGCCCCATCCAGAGCAGAACCGCGTATTCCTTTGGCTATCTCTATCCGGTATCACGGCTTTATTTCTGGGAGCGGGAAGAGGAACAGGTTCGTCACGAGCGATTTGACGCACTTTTCATGAACCTGTGGGACATGGGGAGAACGCTTGGGCTGAAAAGTCTGTTCATTAAATAGAGAGAGCCCCAATGTTACGATTTGGTTTCATTTTTGTAACATGTTGAACAAACGGTTTATTTCGCTTGTTTCAGTGTATGAATTCCTGTACTCAGTGGCAGTGACATATGACAAATATTAATGGGCGAACTGACAGATAGGGTAACCATGCCATATCTGGTGGAGACAGCAGATGACACTATCATGACAACCGAATTTGATGAAATATACCTGAGCCAGGTTCTCGGCAAGAACGTCATCAACAACAAGGGGGAAGACCTTGGGGTGCTGAGTGACCTGATTATGATGCCGGGAGAATCCTTTCCTGAAGTGTCCCACATCATTTTCAGAACCGGCACCGGGCTGAAATCGTTGCCGTGGTCGGAGGTTGCCCTTTTTACCCATGTTGTCATCTCATCCGTCGGCATCAATCCACCCGGTCTGGCCAGCTATGAACCCCGTGAAGGTGAAATTCTGGTCAGGCGTGGCCTGCTCGACAAGCAGATTGTCGATGTTGATGGAGCCAAAGTTGTCCGGGTTAACGATATCAAACTGGGAAAGTTCAATGACAAACTTTGTATCTTTACCGTGGATATCGGCTTTCGCGGACTGTTGCGCCGTTTGGGGTACATTGGCGTCGGTGAAAAAATAGCACGCATGCTCCGCAAGGAAATTTCAGCCACTGAAATCGGCTGGGAATACGTTCAGCCGCTGGAACCGCACTCATCCCGGCTCGCCCTTAATATCGCCCGTGGCCAGATGAATGAAATTCATCCGGCGGACCTTGCCGATATTATTGAGAACATCCCCATACGCAATATCCGCACCGTTCTGGATTCAATCGACTCCGAAACAACCGGTGATGCACTGTATGAGCTGGAAGCAGACATGCGTAATATCGTGGTGAACCAGCTTGATTCAGAGCAGTTGACTGATATTCTTGAAGAGATGGAACCGGACGAAGCAGCCGACATCCTCTCGGACCTGCCAGAAGATAAAGCGCGAGAATTACTTGATAAGATGGATCAGGAAGATGCCGAGGATATTCAGGAACTTCTGGAACAGGAGGATGATACTGCCGGCGGCTTCATGAATTCGGACTATTTTAGATTATATCCGGACTGCAGCGTTGGCGCGGCACTGGATCTGGTGAGAACAACCGGCGATGAAGTGGAAACCGTCTATTATGGCTACATTGTTACCGACGACGATCACCTTGAGGGAGTAGTTTCACTGAAAGAGTTGCTCATGTCACCGGTCGAAACCCACATCAGCGATGTCATGGTTGAAAATATCAAGACTGTTTGCGTTGATGACGAATTGATTGACGTACTCGAAACGCTGACAAAATATAACCTGATCGCCCTTCCGGTACTTGATGAAGAGGGCCTGATGGCCGGCATAGTCACCGTTGACGATATTTTGGAACATTACTTGCCCCGCATGCTCAAATTGCGCCGCTGATTGGATATACAAACCATGTTCAACTTTATTTCATCATACAGATTCTTAAAGCCGCTCAAAAGTTTCAGTCCGCGAAACATCATGATCTTCCTGGCAATTATTGGCCCAGGCATCATTACCGCCAATGTTGACAACGACGCCGGTGGTATCACCACCTATTCACTGGCAGCGGCCAATTACGGTTACTCAATTCTTTGGATGATGATACCAACGACCATTGCCCTCGTGGTCATTCAGGAAATGTGTGCCCGCATGGGGGCGGTCACCGGAAAGGGGCTTTCCGACCTCATCCGGGAATCCTTCGGCGTAAAGGTTACCTTTTATGTCATGATTGCGCTGCTCCTCACCAATATGGGCAACTCAATCTCCGAATTTGCCGGCATCGCGGCCAGTCTGGAAATATTCGGCGTCAGCAAATACATCTCCGTTCCGGTCTGCGCCATCCTTGTGTGGTTGTTGATCGTCAAAGGCTCCTACAAGGTTGTTGAAAAAGTTTTTTTGGTTGCCTGCCTTGTCTATATTGCCTACCCGATTGCTGCATTCATGGCCGGCCCCGACTGGCCGGTAGTACTGAAGGCAACGGTTACCCCCACATTCAAGACCGACAGTGCCTATCTGATGACCCTGATCGGTATTGTCGGGACGACCATCGCGCCCTGGATGCAGTTCTATCAGCAGGCGGCGGTAGTGGAGAAGGGGATCACCGTTGATCAGTACAACTTTTCACGGATCGATGTCATTTTTGGCTGCATTATGGCCATTGTGGTGGCGTTTTTTATGATGGTTGCCTGTGCATCCACCATTCACCTGCATGGTCTGAAAGTTGAAACAGCCGCAGATGCGGCACTGGCCCTGAAACCACTGGTTGGCCAACACGCTTCAGCCCTGTTTGCCTTCGGGCTTTTTAACGCATCCCTCTTCGCCGCATGTATCCTGCCACTTTCAACCGCCTATTACATTTGTGAGGGTATGGGGTGGGAATCGGGGGTTGATAAGGATTTTGAGCAGGCCCCACAGTTTTTCTGGCTCTTCACCATCATCATCATTATCAGTGCCGGGTTGATATTGATTCCCAATGCACCGTTAATGGCGATCATGTTTTTATCCCAGGTAGTGAATGGAGCCGTTCTGCCGTTTGTGTTGATGTTCATGATCAAGCTGATCAACGATAAAAATCTCATGGGGAGCTATGTGAACGGTCCGCTCTTTAACATTATCGCATGGATAACCGTCGTCATCATGATCGTGCTTACCATTATCATGACCATTGATATGGCGGTGCCGGGGATTACCAAACGATTACTCTCTTTTTGAGAAAGTTAACCATATTTTTACGCAACTGCAACTCCGTTGCAACACTGGTCTGATATAATGCCACTATAGTTTACACAAAACTTCAGATGCACAGGCTCTGAAAAACGGAGGTAACACGTATGATGTTTAAAAAAACAGCCGTAATTGCTACGGTGGCAGGTGCCCTCGCCGGGATGGCCGTTCCGGCACTGGCAGTGGAGAACGAGTTTCATGGCACGTATCGTGCGTATGGTTTCGCAACCAACGCACTTTCCGGCGGCAGCGGATTTAACTTGAGTGAAAAATCTGCAACCGACAAGTTCATCGAACAGCGTGCCCGGCTGCAGTATATCGCAAAAGCAAATGAGGACCTGAAACTGGTGACACAGTTCGAGTTCGATACCAAATTCGGTGGTTCATCTTCAACCAAATATCCCATTGGTGATGGTGGTGGCCTCGATGCTGACCGTCTGAATATTGAAACTAAAAATCTCTATCTCGACTTCACTATTGCGCCGATCGGCTTGAATGTCAAAACCGGTGTTCAACCCTACAATGACGCTTATCAGGGTACCTTTGGCAATATTGATGGTGCCGGCGCTGTGTTTAGCAAAAAGTTCGACAAGGTCACCGCCTCCTACGGTTACTTCATCATTAATAGCGATGCCTCAAACCAGTTTGCAACAACTGCATCTCTCACCAGTGCAAACACCTCTGCAACCGGCACCGGGTTTCCATCAAACGCCCATACAACCGATTTAAACATACTGGATGTCAAGGTTGCGGTCAGCAATGATGTTACCGTTGGTGTGAACTATTCCAATATTCTTTCCGGGTCCGACCCGCTGTTCCTTAATCTGATAGGCATAAGCACCGCAGCCAAGCTTGGCCCTGCGGCAGTAACCGCCTCACTGGGATACCAGTTTGGCGATTCCGAGACGGTTGGCAGAAAGCTTTCCGCATTCGGTGGAACGGTTGCAGCCAAAGTCAATGCGGGTCCGGGGAAAATCAATGTTGCGGCTCTCTATCTGCAGGGTGACAATAGCAAAGACTCGCAGAACACCGCGTGGCATAGTATCGGCAATGATGCCGGTGCCAAGTCATCGGTCAACTACTTTGCTCCGGCCAACATGTGGCTGATCAGTCGGAACAGCGCGGCAATCAATTCGGCAACTGCAGTTGGCGGGACTCCTGACCTTACCAGGGCAGGTCTTGGCCTCCTCGGATTCTTTGTTGGCTACGAAGGCACGGCGGATAAAGTTTTTTACAATGCCAATGCCGGTTACGCCCAGGTTGACCAAAAGCGGGCAGCAGATAGTGCAGTCATAGGCAGTGAGGTAAATGCGACCATCGGATACAAACTGTATACCAATCTGTCTGCAAGCGTCACCGCTGCCTACGCTTTCCTCGGTGATGGCTATAACAAGGATAAACCGGCCGCACTTCTGTCAGGCGGCACTGCCAAGGCGGACAATCCTTTTCTCTCATCAATCGCTCTTAACTACTCATTTTAAACTCACCGATGTATATGCTGTCCTGAAAGGCGGGAGAGATCCCGCTTTTCTTTTGACCGGTGCCTGCTGTCCATGCGATAATTTTTGCATAAGAAGTGTGGAGAATATATGAAGAAACTAATCACCATTCTGTCTGTTTTCATGATTGTGCTGACTGCCGTTCCCTCCATTGCTGCGCGGCTGAAGGTAGTAGTCACAAACATACGTGTTACGGGACAGCAAAACCGTGACGAAATGCAGACCACACTGCAAACGCTGCTGGCGTCGCGCCTGAATGGCAGCAACATAGCTGCGGTAGAAACGACAGCTGAGGCCGACATCGTGGTAAATGGCGCATATGTGGCCATTGGAAAAAAGTTTAGTATCGATGCCACCGTAAAAAATGCTGCGGGCAAAATAGTCACGAAAGTTTTTGTACAGGGCGATACGGAGGATGACGTTATTCCCGCTGTGGGACTGCTTGCAAAAAAACTTATCGCAGATATTGCCGAAATATACAGCGGTGAGCTGACAACCGCCGAAACAGCAGGGGCAAAAGCTGCTGCACCATCCCCCGCCGCCGGAGGTGTATCGGGCAGGGGACAACATGAAACCAACGGTGCTTTCGATTGGGAGAGTAAACGGCTCACCGGTGCTGCTCATCTTATGGCCACCGGGAAAAACCTCCCTGACGGCAGCCGTGAAATTTTTCTGGCCGATGACCGTCATATCGCGTTTTACCGTCAGGGGACCGATATGACATTGGTTTCAGAGGTTAAACTGGGGGAAGGGTATAAAATCATCTCCCTCGATACGTTGGAGGTTGCCAACAACAGTCTTGACATCTATGTGACCGCCATCCATTCCGGTGACCTGGCATCCCAGGTATGGCAGGTCAAAGGGAATCAGCTCATGCAGGTGGCAACCGGTCTTCCCTATTATTTCCGAACAACCGGTGTGGCCGGTGGTCAGAAAAAACTCTATGTCCAGACCATGGGGCGCGAAGACGATTATTATGGTGCTGTCACAGAAGCCACCCGGAGCGGTTCTCACGTAGCATTGAAGAGTCCCATTACCATGCCCCGTTTTGGCTCGATTTACAATTTCAATCAGTTCCGCGACCAGGAGGGACAAATTTTCACCCTGGTTATCACTCCTGATGGGTATCTGCTTGTCTACAATCAGGACTTAAAGGAACTCTGGAGAAGTAATGACAAGTTTGGCGGTTCCGAGCTTTTTTTTCAGAGAGATGATGACTCCCAGGTGCGCGTAACGGGCAATACGTATCGTTTGATTTTTATGGAGCAACGTATCCTGGTTTCATCCAAAGGAGATATATTCGTTGCAAAAAACGACGGATTCTGGGTACTGGGCAATGCACGCTCATACAATAAGGGAGCTGTTTACTGTCTGTCCTGGAACGGCTCACTGTTGGAGGAAAAGTGGCATACCCGTGAAACACAGAAGTATATGTCCGATTATTTCTACGATGCGGAGCGCAATGAGCTGCTTATTTTACAGGTCGTGCAGCGCCCGGAAATTACAGGTCGTGGGGCTTCTCTGCTTTCGAGTAAAAAATTAAAATAAATAGTATTTATTACTTCAAGTTATATGTATTCGTAACGGTAAGGTTATCTGTAATGCTTAAATTTGGCTCCTCGCTACCGCAAGTGGGTAGACGCTTGCTGATTGGTGCTTGAAAATGATAAACAAGACTTCAC
>CAIUSO010000120.1 GCA_903901875.1 uncultured Geobacteraceae bacterium
AACCCCAAAAACACGTTCGTACAGCAAACAGCAGAACATTTGCCGGGGAATGCTCGTTTAAAAACATGATTCTGCAACTTTAGGTGGGTCAAGCTAAAACCCAAAAACGGGTCAACCTGTTACCGGTGATGGCAGGGCTACAAAAGAAGGATGTAACCGAACGCAGTATCACAGTGCAACGGTCAATAGTGTTGCAGCACGAAAAAGAGAGACTGAAGAATAATTTTCGATTCCGCCGTATTCCCATGACGGAGGCAATTAAAAGGGTGTTAGCACAGATCCAGAAACAATGCCCTGATTCCCACTATCTC
The DNA here is from genome assembly GCA_903901875.1 of uncultured Geobacteraceae bacterium. Classification (GTDB taxonomy): domain Bacteria; phylum Desulfobacterota; class Desulfuromonadia; order Geobacterales; family Pseudopelobacteraceae; genus JACRCG01. The sequence continues at coordinate 312 of CAIUSO010000120.1, forward strand.
TTTCCTATGGATGATAACAGCCCGTTTGATGGGAATTCATTTCGCAAGATTGCTTGGAACAAAGCCCTGAATGATTCACAGATAGCCTATAAGACTCCCTACAGTACACGGCATACCTTCTGCGGCTGGGCACTGACTATTGGCATGAATCCAATGAAGCTGGTGAGTCTGATGGGGCATTCGAGCAAGCAAATGGTGTATCAGGTTTACGGGGATTACGTGGAAGATCTGGAAGATGATGTGGATGATATTATCCGCTATTTTGGCGTGGATTTTCTGATTAAACCCGAAAAAAAACTGTCCCCGTTACTGACTCATGGGGTCAGTTTCGGGGTCAGTCGGGACAACATCCAGATAACATCCTGAATTTAAAGCGTAATTTTGGAGCGGGAAACGAGATTCGAACTCGCGACCTTCAGCTTGGGAAGCTGACACTCTACCACTGAGTTATTCCCGCAAATGTTCAAACGATTGACGGCACCACAAACTTCAGTACCAGAAACAACTGTTATCTTTTATAGGAAAACTACCGGTTCTGTCAAACACTTTGTTCACTTTTGTTCAATAGAGCATCAAATATCGTGTACAGGAGCTGTTAATGGTGAAAAACAGCTCTAAATTAACGATCAGCCCGTTTTTAAGGCAAAATTCCATTCACAAACAGAACGGTATGGTACATAATAAATCCCGCAAAACGCGCTGTAGTAGTTGGTGTATTTCAACGGCAAGAGAGAACTAATGAAAATACATCTGGAAGAAGCTCAAGCACAGCAGGTAATCAACGAAGTTAATGACGGAATGTTTGATATTAATCTCCGTACCGGTGAAGTTTTGTATTCAGATTCGTGTTTACAGATACTTGGCTACCGAGAAGATGAGTTACTTCCACGTATCAGCACATTTATACAGTTGATACATATCGACGACAGGGACTCTCTGGTAAACAAGGCCAAAGAATTTATCGCTGGAATTACTGATAAATTTAAAGCGGCGTGTCGTTTACAACATAAAAGAGGTTACTATATAACGGTTGTTTCCGGTGCCTGCCTGTTCAAGGACTCTGACAATGTCCCATTTCGTATCGTGGGCACAATTAATGATATCAGCGGTTCGAACAACATTGCCCAGCCAGAAAGCCTGCAGGAGCATTTCTATAAGGTATTGCTCAGTGACTTTCCCTTTGCTGCCTGGATGAAAGACACCCAAGGCAGGTACCTGGTTGCCAATGTCAAATTAGCTGAATATCTGGGCCTCACCTCTTCTGACCAACTTATAGGCAAAACTATCCATGATTTTTTCCAACCTGAAGTCGCCGATGTCATTTCCACAGAAGTTCATGATGTTCTCACAAATGAAATGCCGCTTAACATTGAGAAAGAGTTCAATGTAAGCGGCGGGAAACGCTGGTTTGATATCCATCAGTCCCCCATTAGAATTAACGGTACACTTCGTGGCATCGTTGGCTGTGCATGGGATATTACTCAGCGCAAACAGATTGAAAAAGCACTGAGCGAGAGCGAAGAACGATACCGGAGAGTAGTCGAGGTATCTCCCGAGGCCATATTCGTCCATTGTGAAGGGTGCTTTGTCTTTGTTAATATGGCAGCAGCAAAACTTCTGGGCGCGAACAGACCCGAGGAACTTATTGGCCACTATGCCCTCGATTTTGTCAAACCCCAAATGAGGGATATGGTTGCAGGGCGCATCAAAAATGCAAGGAAACACGGGGACAATCCACTCATTGAAGAAGAGTTGGTCCGGATGGATGGAACCATCGTACGGGTGGAGATGATTTCCGTCTATTTCAATTATATGGGAAGAGATTCAGTATTGGCTATTGCACGGGATATTACCGAGCGCATCAAGATGCAGGAAGAGTTAATAAAGGCACAAAAAATCGAATCACTGGGGGTACTGGCGGGAGGTATTGCCCATGATTTTAATAATATACTCATGGCGATTATTGGAAATGCAGATTTGGCAATGATGCGTATCAATAAGGAATCTCCGGTGGTTGATAACCTGAAGAAGATTGAACAGGCAGCCGCAAAAGCTGCCGATCTGGCGAAACAAATGCTGGCCTATTCGGGAAAAGGGCGCTTTGTTATTGAACAGGTTGATTTGAATGCACTATTGAATGAAATGCTCTATATGCTGGAAGTGTCAGTCTCTAAAAAAGCGGTGGTGCGGCTCAGCCTTGCCAAGCATCTCCCGTTAATCGAGGTTGATTCAACCCAGTTACGACAGGTGGCCATGAATCTGGTCATTAATGCTTCGGAAGCACTTGGTGACAAGAGTGGCGTAATTGCCATCACAACCGGCTGCATCGACTGTGATCATAATTATCTCAAGGATGTGTGGCTCATTGAAAATATTACTGAGGGTACCTACGTCTATTTAGAAGTTGCCGATTCCGGTTGTGGAATGGATAAAAACACCATCGAGAAGATTTTTGAACCGTTCTTTACCACCAAATTTACCGGCAGGGGCCTCGGCATGGCCGCTGTCATGGGAATTATCAGGGGGCATAAAGGGGCCATTAAGGTCTATAGTGAACCTGACAAGGGTTCATCCTTCAAAATATTGCTACCCGCATCGGGCAAGCCTGCAGAACAGTTTGACAACAAGCGGTCTGAAGAGGAATGGAAAGACACCGGTGTCATTCTCTTGGTCGATGACGAAGAGTCGGTACGGGGAATCGGCACGGAAATGCTTCAGGAGTTGGGATATGAAGTAATAACCGCACATGACGGTTACGATGCCCTTGAGCAGTTCAAGCTGAATCCGGACATCAGGTTGGTAATTCTTGATCTGACAATGCCCCGCATGGATGGCGAGCAATGTTTCAGAGAACTCAAGCAGATCAGACCAAATTTAAAGGTCATTATTTCAAGTGGTTATAATGAGCAGGAAGTAACACAGAAATTCATGGGTAAAGGTTTGGTGGGCTTTATACAAAAACCGTACAAATTGTCAGTATTGGTTGATTCGATCAAAAACGCTTTTAGGAGTTGAAAAATTACGTAGTAGAAGCCGAAGAGTGGTAACTATGCAAAAAGGTCACCTCTCCAGAGAAAAGTGACCTTTTTGCAACGATTCACGCCAACAGGTGAACGCATTTCAAGCTATTTACCGCTCCTCAGGTCGAACGAACTACGACCGCTTCAATTTCAGCCAATACATTATCCAATGGGCTCCCCAGTAACTTTGCAATATGTGTAAGTGAGAAGACACCGCACACCGTCTGCTTCCCATCTGTGCCATCAAAAACAACCAACCCGTGCTGTTTTCCGGTCTTTTTCAGAGTTGCAACAATTTGCCCAACGTCGGCCTTTTGGACGTCTTCAATTTTCAGTACTTCCAGGTCATGTTGCGGCGTCATGATATCGCGCACCATAATATCGGCATACGTCCCCCCCATGGTCTGAAGAAAACGCATTGGCTTCTCGCCCAGTATATCACTGGCGGTCAACAGTCCGGCAACGTGATCGGAACTATTTAATACGATAAGCGACCTCACGCCATAGCGGATCATCTTTGAATTGGCAACTTCCAGAGACAATGTTGGGCGTGCGACAACAAGAGAAACCTTATTAAAATCCGTAAGCACTGACAGTGCCGGATCATCCAGCTTTACGCGTTCAGGAAGCACCTGAACAGGCCGCGCAAAAGATGACTCCACTTTCAAACTATGTGACTTCAGTACTTCAAATTCTCTACTCATGTGTATGCTCCTTTTACCACTTATTTTTAATTAAACACAAAACAACGGGAGAATAGGGCCGTACAGCAAAAGTTACCCGCAACTCTTCCGAATCATCAGTATCATTCAAACGCATAATCGTCAATTTATTTGAACTTTTCAATTGTTTTTTTAGATTTCACTGCTGCTCATAAAAGACCACCCCAACCCGCTCGATATGTTCCCGTAAATTTTCATTATCAATTTGCCTGAAAATCGAAAGATCGATCATCCATGGCAAAAGCAGATCATCAAGTTCATTGAGTATTTTCAACAATACCGTCTGGTTGAGACCATCGCCATACATCGAAAGGTCAATATCCGAGCCGGTTTTGAAGTTTCCCTTGGCACGCGAGCCATACAATACAGCCTTTTCTACCTCTGGATGTAAGGCAAAAATAGCGAGGATCTTTTCCACAGCAGCCAAAGGCAATCCAATGTGAAGGTCGTTCTTTATGATTGTGAGCTCAGCGTCTCAAGACGTAGGCGGAGGCGGACGAATTCGGGGTAATACAGCGTCACAATTTTACGGGAGATATCTTCGGCGACGTCTTCGTTATAGGTATGGCTGGTGAGAAACCTGCTTTTGATCATATCCATCCAGGTTTCACCGTTTTCAACCACCCCCCGCTTGAAAGCCAAACGGAAGGCATCACGGCTGCCAATAATTCCGACCTCGCCTTGTGCTTCAAAAACGTCCTTGATACTGTTCCACGCCAATTCGTATGTGTACTCAAAACATTGAATCAAACCCTGCTGTTCAAACTCGTTGAGCTCGCCCTTTTCAATAAATTTGGTTAGCTGGCGAAGTGCCTTGGAATAGTTTTCAAGCCGTTGTTTCCAGCGAATATCTTCAGTCATAAGCTCATCCTCCTTTTTTCAATCAATATTCAAAACAGGTAATTCTTGAGTTTATCAGATTGAAAAGATATGTTAAAGTAACAGAGATAAAATAAAAATGGGTATAATACGGAAATCGTTGAACACATTCAATGGTCTACCATTATATATCGATAGGTTACAAACGTTATGCTTCTGATGATCGACAATTACGACTCTTTCACGTTCAATATTGTTCAATATTTCAGTCAGTTGGGGGAAACAGTCGAAGTACGCCGCAATGACAAAATCACCCTGGCTGAAATCGAGGCGCTGAATCCTGATCGGCTGGTCATATCTCCCGGTCCCTGTTCGCCGGAAGAGGCGGGTGTCTCGGTTGAAGCAATCAGATATTTCTCCGGGAAAATCCCCCTGCTGGGCGTCTGCCTTGGACATCAGTCCATCGGCTATGCCTTTGGTGGCAGAGTGGTACGGAGTGTATCACTCATGCATGGCAAAACATCCCCCATCATCCACAACGGTACCGACCTCTTCACCGGTCTCCCCTCCCCGTTCCTGGCGACCCGCTATCATTCACTGGTCGTTGAGCGTGAGACACTTCCCGATTGCCTTGAAGTTACGGCATGGGTCGAAAATGGAGAAATCATGGGGTTGCGACACGTAACTCTGCCGGTCTGGGGTGTTCAATTTCACCCGGAATCCATTCTTACTGAAGGTGGAATGGATCTGCTTCAAAACTTTCTGACCATAAGCTGCCGATGAATATGATGAACTATTCCTTAAACACAGTTATTTCATATTTTTCCGTTGACTTTTGACGACTATAATTGCTAGAGTCTTATTTCACGCGAAGAACAAATTCAGGAGGAAGAAGTATGAAGTGTCAGACCGTACTTGCAGGTACCGAGTGTACTTTTTGGGGAAAACAGGGATGTGTATTTCCTGAGGGTTCCTGCCAGACTATTGCTGAAAATTGTGAAGGATGTGATCGTGTCGTGACTGGCAGCATAGGTCAGGTGTGTGGTGCGTATCCCGCCCCGGCCAAAAAATGGATCGGTGGAATCTGTAATTTTGCTACCCACGTCAAGATTGAAATAAAAGTTGATGATGCAAAAGTCAACCCACTGAAAGCTTCCAAAAAAGCTGCAGGTGCCAAGAAAAAGAAATAAGCATCACACATTACGTGTTCAATCAAAGGGGAAATTTATTTCCCCTTTTTTTGTGCCTGGAGGATTCATGTCATTTGACACCCTCGTATGCCCCAGCTGTGCTGCACCGGTGCGGAAATACCGTAATCCCTTTCCAACGATCGATATTATTATTGAACTGGAGGGGGGGATTGTCCTGATTGAACGGAAGAATGAACCGTTTGGATGGGCCCTGCCGGGCGGCTTTGTCGATTATGGCGAATCGCTTGAACAGGCGGCCATTCGGGAAGCACGGGAAGAAACGTCACTGGATATTGAAAATCTCCGTTTACTGGGATGTTACTCCGACCCATCCCGGGACACGCGAATGCACACGATTTCTGCCGTCTATTACGCGACCGGCCGGGGCATCCCCTCTGCAGCTGATGATGCGGCTAACCTGAAGATATGTGCACTTGATGCACTTCCGGAAAAGCTCTGTTTCGACCATGGCCGAATTCTGGCTGACTACACCAGAGTGGTTACCGGAAACGCCCCCTGCCCCTGAAAGCGGAGTTCAAGGGGTCACAAACTTCAACTCGGGAACGGAAGGTAGCAGACCGCACTCACAACACTTCGCATAATAAAGCCGTAACCCCGCCTCTGCCCTATCATCAAGATCGTAGGAGATATTATCCTTCCAGTAAGAAAGTAAACGCTCCCTTCCCATCCAGGCGGCCTCTGAAGCGGTATCAACAATATCCTCCAGACGTGCGGGGACATGTTCCTTCGCACCAACCAGCCGCCGGGCAAGTTCCTTGAGAGCCGGGCTTTCTGCAATTTCATTTCGGCAGAGCCAGAGGGCAAAAACAAAAGGAAGGGTGGTCCATTCATACCACAACGCTCCCAGATCATAGACAAAGTGTCCGGTCACTTCCCCTGACGCCCGCAGGGCTGCATCGCCGATCAGGAGCAGTGCCGACACCGTGTCATCAATCACGGCCCCTCCCGCTCTGGCCGTTTCATAGCTGCAATGGCAGTTATACCGAAGTGACAGAAGAATTTTCAGCAGGTTAACCGACGTTGCGGATTCGGAACTGAGTCTTATATGGCAACCGCCGAGTTTTTCAATGGGTACGGTTGAAAACAGCAGCACACTGGCCACCGGACCGGCACTGGAAATGGAGAGTTCAGGTACGATGGAGTAACGTTCCGGGTGATAGGCATATTCGATGGAAGAGGAGGGACAGACATCAATCGTACCAGCCAGCAACATTCCGTTCAAGGCAGCGGGAACACCGGCAATAAACTCGTAACCGGTGCAGCAGGATTCTTCCCTGAGCAGAGTGAAAAGCGGAGTGCAATTTGCGTAATCTATCTGGCCAATCCTCAGCATTAGCGAGTCACCGAATACAGCTTGTCGGCATCACTTTCGATAACACGAATGCCCTCGCGTTCAAGGAGCTCACCGGTTACCTGCCAGTAGGTTGTCAAGGCATTGGCATACCCCACAACCGCATTTATCTGGTCGTTTTTTGATATGGCAAGATCATTTTCAACATCAAGCACATCCTTGGTGGTCGCCAAACCGACCTCGTTCTTTTTCATAAACGAGCGGAGACGTTCTTCTGCAAAGGCCCGGCCCCGATTAGAGACCTCGATCTGCCGGTATCCTGCGGTGATATTACGAATTGCTGCCCGAACCTCTTTCACAGACGTTTCTTCCAGACTGCGCAGCTGCAAGATAGCCTGTTCGGTTTTGAGACGGCTTTTACGAAAATCATTGTCTGCTGCACTGTTTCCTAAAGGAATACTAAAATTGAGACCAACGGTCCAGATCGGATAATCGGCAGTGAGTACCTTGTTGACATTCCCCTGATAGGTGGCATCAAAGCCGGTCAACTGAGCAGTGGCAGCAAAGGTAAGATCGGGAAGCATTTTCTGACTGTAATTTTTGGTCTGTAATTCAAAGAGATCCAGATTGCGCTTCTGTTCACGAATATCGGGACGGTTATTCAGGGCATTTTTCACCGCATCACCTTCAACCACATCAATTCGGTCGAGGGGGGGCTGATCGGTTGTCAAAAGATCAGCAACGGCACCGTCAATCTGGAGTAGCAGCCGTAACACATCAACCTGATTGTTTACTGCCAGTTCCGCATCATTTAGCTCTTTCTCCCGGGTTACCGCGCCATATTCGGCGTTCAGCACCTCCATTGCCGGAAGAACACCCGCCTTCACCCGGGCCTTTGTCTCCACAAGAATTTTCTGTGCCAGATCCAGAGAAACTTTTTTCACATCACGGGCCTGCCTGAGGCTGTAGAGCTTGAAATACTCACTCCTCACCTGTGCAACGATGGCAAGAAGGCGGGCATTAAAGTGCTCAAGGGAGGCGAACTTTGACTGGCGAGACACATTAATGGCCACCTCGGTCGCTTCCCGACCAAGGTTTTTCAGCAACGGCTGACTTAAAGAGACCCCAAGCCCCGACTGCCAGCTTGAGGCAACCAGCGTATTGTTGGCATACCCGTTATTAAAACTGACGGAGGCCGTGCCACCGGTCCAGAGAAGTTTGTTCAGGGATGAATTCAGGGAGAGTGCCTGACTTCCTATTATCGCACCGGTAGTTGTAGAAGCTGCGGTTGAATCGGTGTAATTAGTTTGTAATAACAGCTGGGGATCGTAGATCGACCGATTACGGTTGATGTCAGCTTCAAACTGGGCAGGATTATAGAGCTCTGCCCGAACATCCAGATTCTTTTCCACCGCCATGCGAATGGCATCCTTCAAGGAGAGGGAAAGAGTGGAATCGGAAGCGTGGACGGCAAGAGGAACAGAGAGCAGCATGAGGGAACATAAAAGTAGCAGACGCACAATCGTATCCTTTCAAAAAAAGCAGGGCGTGACCATTGATTGGTCACGCCCTTATAGCACAATTACCACAAGAAATTAATCTCTGTTTTCGATGTAGTCGATATAATCATCGGCTGATAACAACCCCTTAAGCTCCTCAGGATCATCAAGGGATATCTCAACCAGCCAGGCACCGTCGTAGGGGTCATCATTAATCAGCTCAGGGCTATCCAGAGCCTCATGATTGACGCTTTGTACCGTACCACTGAAAGGAGCATAGAGTGATGCGACGGTTTTTTGGGCTTCAATGGAACCGATGGGATCATCCTGTTCCACCTCATCCCCTTCCTCCGGCAGTTCTACACCACTGACAGTACCCAGTTCCTCCTGGGCAAAATCAGTAATGCCGATGACCGCAGAATCGCCCTCAACTCTCACCCAAATATGTTCTTTTGAATACTTCAACTCTTCCGGAAAGTCCATGGGCTCTACTCCAGTACAATACGTTCAAGGAAAGAGGTGTCAATATCACCTTCGATAAAATCTTTGTGGGCCATGATCCGCTTGTGGAAAAAGATGGTCGTCTTGATCCCCTCAATCAGGTATTCGTCAAGCGCCCGCGCCATACGCTTGATCGCTTCCTCCCGGGTATCTGCATGGACTATGAGTTTTCCTATCAGAGAGTCATAGTTCGGTACCACGGAATACTGGTCATAGACGAACGAGTCAACACGCACCCCGAGCCCTCCCGGTGGATGGTAGGCGGTAATTTTACCGGGACAGGGGGTGAATTTGAACGGGTCCTCGGCATTAATTCGGCACTCAATGGCATGGCCACGGAATTGGATATCCTCCTGCTTGAAACGGAGCGGTATTCCGGCGGCGGAGCGGATCTGTTCCTTGACAAGATCAACACCGGTAATCATTTCGGTAACCGGATGTTCAACCTGGATTCTGGTATTCATCTCCATGAAAAAGAAGTTATTCTGTTTATCAACCAGAAATTCAACGGTGCCGGCACTGTTATAGCCGACAGCAGCCGCAGCTCGAACCGCCGCTTCACCCATGGCTTTACGGATTTCCGGGGTTACGACCGTCGAAGGAGCCTCTTCGATAAGCTTTTGATGACGCCGCTGAATCGAGCAGTCACGCTCTCCCAGATGAATGACGTTACCATGTTTATCCCCAAGTACCTGTATCTCAACGTGACGTGGTTTTTCACAATACCGTTCGATATACACTTCCGGGTTGCCGAAACCTGACTGTGCTTCTGCGCGGGCAGTGGCAAAGGCGTTGGGCAGGGCGGCCTGTGAATGGACGATTTTCATGCCGCGACCACCACCACCGGCAGTCGCCTTGATAATCACCGGAAAACCGATTTCCTTGGCAACGGTGACGGCCTCTTCAACGGTGTGGACCCCTTCTTTGGTGCCGGGAAGGATCGGAACCCCCTGCTTGATGACAGCCTGACGGGCACTGATCTTGTCCCCCATGATGCGCATGCTTTCAGCAGTGGGACCGATGAAAATGATACCGCACTTTTCACAGACTTCAGCGAACTTGGGGTTTTCGGAGAGAAATCCGTATCCGGGGTGTATCGCTTCGGCGTCGGTCAACTCGGCCGCACTGATAATGGCATTGATATTAAGATAACTCAGGGCACTGGGAGCCGGACCTATACAGACACTTTCATCTGCAAGCTTGACGTGCAACGAATGAATATCCGCCTGGGAGTACACCGCTACGGTCTTGATTCCCAGCTCTTTGCACGCCCTGATAATCCGGACGGCTATTTCGCCGCGATTGGCAATAAGTACTTTATGGAACATGAAGGCAAACCTCGCTCTGAAATATTAAAGTTTCTGGATCACAAACAGTGGGTCGCCGTACTCTACCGCCTGGGCATTATCTTTGCAAATTTTCAGTATTTTGCATTTACATTCAGCTTCAATCTCGTTCATCAATTTCATTGCCTCAACGATACAGAGCACCTGCCCTTTCTCGACAACCTGACCAACGGCCACGTAGGGTGCTGCTTCAGGTCCGGGAGCGGCATAGAAGGTACCGACGATGGGAGAATTGACCGTATCTCCCGCCTCTTCTGCAGGAGCTGCTGCCGCCGCAGGAGCAGCTGCCGGAGCACCGGAAACCTGAACCGGCTGGTAGGCCGGCTGGGAATACTGCTGTGCCACCGGTGATGAAATGGTCACATATTCAGGTTTGTGACCCCGCTTGATAATAATTTTTTCATCGGAGTTATCCATCTCAAACTCTGTAATATCCGTTTCTGTAACCAGTTTAATAAGCAGTTTAAGGTCCTTGATATCCATTTCTGTTTGTCTCCTTTGTCTTCAGGCAATAAATTAGTACATCATTGATACTGACAGATTATAAAATACGCAATTCCTTTTCCACCTTGGTAAGCAACCGACAGCCATCCGCCGTCACCACCACAGTATCCTCAATTCTCACCCCGCCAAAACCGGGCAGGTAGATCCCCGGCTCGATGGTTATAACCGACCCCTCTCCCAGCAATGCCGTACTGCGGGGTGATAATGTCGGTTGTTCATGAATTTCCAATCCCACTCCGTGCCCCAATCCATGGCCGAAATAGTCGCCGTACCCCGCTTCACCGATGTAAGAGCGGGCAACATAATCAAGGTCCTTGCAGCTGATACCCGGCTTCACCGCAGCAATGGCACGGTCATGGGCCATTTTGACGATGCCATATATTTCGCGGGCACGGTCACCCGGTTCACCGCAGGCTACGGTCACCGTTTCATCGGAATGATAGCCGTTTTTTGCGGCGCCAAAATCGATGGTTATCATTTCTCCGGCCTGGATGATCTTCTCGCTGGCCCTGCCATGGGGCATGGCACCCCGCTCTCCCGAGGCAACGATAAAGTCAAACGCTTTGCCATCGGCACCCCGTCGCCGCATTTCAAGTTCAAGTGCCATGGCTATATCCACTTCCATAACACCCGGCCTGATCAGGTGAATTGTGGCCAGGAATGCTTGAGAAGACAATTCAGCCACCGCCGCAAGTTGCTCGATCTCAGCACTATCCTTTGCAGTTCGAATGCCATCAAGTTCCCCCCCCAGCTCGACAAACTCCACCCCGGACAATTTTTCTGCCATGCGCCGATACACGGCAACAGTCAGATGGGAGGCTTCAAAGCCGATGCGGACCAACCCCTGTACTCGGGCTATATCGGCTATGGCATCAATACGTGCGGCACCGCATTCCACCACCTCGGCATCCACAACCTCTTCCCTGGCCTGCTCGGTGTAGCGTGAATCGCAGAGAAACCACAGGCGGTCACGGGCCACCAGCAGAGCTGCTTCAGTGCCGGTGAAGCCGGACAGGTACCGAATATTGTTCATATCGGTATACAAGATGGCATCCAGTGCATTATCATCAAAGAACGGTGTCAAACGAGACCGTCTGTTTTTTAGCATAAATGAAACCCTGACTACAAACAGTTTTTTAAAACTACCTATGACGTACCGTTCAATTCCTGCTGGCGTTCAGCCTTTTTTAACGTAATTAAATAACCCACGCAATCCGAGGAGGTAACTGTCATGACCGCAGCCACATATCTGACCAATGGCCACCGGAGCTATCAGACTGACATGGCGAAAGGGTTCACGGCGGTGGATATTGGAAAGATGGACCTCCATGCAGGGGAGGCCCACCGCCGACAGAGCATCTCGAATGGCAATGCTGGTATGGGTATAGGCCGCAGGGTTGATCACTATTCCGCTGCACTCATCCCGACAATTCTGAATCGCAGTGACCAGTTCCCCTTCACAATTGGACTGAAAAAAAACGACCTCACAGGGCAACTCGGTGGCGAGCTGGGTCAGGTGACCATTAATATCAGCGAGGGTCAGACTGCCGTAGATGCCCGGTTCACGGGTACCGAGAAGATTCAGATTAGGTCCATGGAGTACCAGAAATTTCATAATTACGAAAGCTCCCGAAGCAGTTCATATGTTTTCAGTTTAAGCAGATACCGCCCTCGACCGATGGCACCGTCACGTTTCATGATTAAAATGGAGAACAAATTATCGGTCATGGTTTTTATAAAAACGGCACTGTTGCCGGAAGTAACCGTGACCTCCTCCAACTCACCCCGCTGAATAATTTCAAGCGTGCGCCGGATTTCCCGCACAATGGGCGCATATTCGATCGATATGAGCTGCAGATCGGCGATGTTCGGTCCCACACAATATTCCCCGAGAGAGACACCGTCATACCCCATAACCAGTGCCGCAAGGCCACCATCGGCACCGGTAACCATGGATTCGAGAGTACTCCTTATGGACATGCTTTCAACTTTTTGATATTCTCAAGCCAGCCGGTCAGAACAGTAACGGCATTATCGGCCGTCCCGTTCCGGGGAACCGGGGAAACGGGAGGAGCAATCTCGTCCATTTCTTCCCCGAAATCTTCGTCATCACAGAGATCATCGGGCTCAAAACGGGGGGAAGCGGTGGCCTTTTCCAATGACTCCAGCTCGGCAATCCGCCCCCGAATGCTGCCATCGGCGGGATTGGCGTCACGTAATCCGTGGTAAATTGCCAGTGCCTTTTCAATAAAACCCTGGGATACGTACAGTTCCGCGAGAGTTGCCGTCGAGAGTGGGTCATGATGACAAATTTCAGTCGGTGGTTCCGGGACTTCCGGTTCCGCCCCCCCCCTCTCCTGAGCGAAAAGCGGCTGGTACCGGTACGGTTCATCCTCTGGTTCGTCATCATCAAGTATTTCGATCTCTTCATAGATTTCAAGATCGTCTATAATGTCGTCATCATCGTCTTCAAGCGTCACTTCAGAGTCGAAGGTTACCCGTTGAAGTGCCTCCAGTTCCAACCGACACTCCAGGTCGTCGGGGGCAAACTGAAGGGCTTCACTGAATGCCTGCCTGGCCCCATCCACATTGCCCCACTCGGAATAGATCCGCCCCACCATTTTCTGTGAGACGATATCCTCGGGAACTGCGGCGGTAATGGCCTTCAACACCGGCAATGCTTCGTCCATCAACCCTTTGGCATGACACGCACGTGAGAAGGCACGCAACCCCGACAGATACGCGGGATGCTGCAGCACCCCCTGACGGGCCACATGCAATGCATCATCAACCAAACCCATCTTGAGATACACATCGGAGAGACGGGCAAAACAAAAAGAGCGGGGATCACGCTCCAGCTGCTCTTCATATTTTTTAATATCGGTCCAAAATGATGCTGTCTCCTTCATGGAGCTACCTCCAGGCCGCCCATTACAAGCAGTTCTTCGGGGGTATGCCGGGTCATGGCGTAACCGCCAATGCCTCTGTTACTTATGAAGGTTATGGTACCGCTCTTTGACTTTTTATCGGCGGACAATGCGGCTACTAACAGCTTCCGCTCAAAGGAGGGAATGGCCGTTGAAAGTCCACAGCGGGAAATCAGGTCGCAGATTCGCTGCCGTTCCCCCTCACTGCATTCCCCCTGAGATACGGAAATCCGTGCAGCCAGAGCCATCCCGACCGCCACCGCCTCACCATGGACCATATCACGATAACCGGCAAGTGCTTCGAAAGCGTGCCCCAGTGTATGACCGTAATTGAGAATGGCCCGCAGACCGGCCTCCTTCTCGTCCTGTTCCACCACCTGTGCTTTCAGACTACAGCAGCGCAAAATAATCTCTTCCAGCACATCCCGGTTTTGCGCCAGTAACCCATCAACATGGGACTCAAGATATTCAAAAAACGGCAGGTCTCTGACAACACCATATTTAATGACTTCTGCAATACCGGCCATAAACTGGCGCTGGTCAAGGGTTGACAGCGTATCAACATCAATCACTACCAGTCGTGGCTGATAGAATGCTCCAATAAGGTTTTTGCCCTTGGGATGATCAATACCGGTCTTGCCCCCCACACTGCTGTCAACCTGGGCCAGAAGGGTCGTCGGCACCTGGACGAAGGGTATGCCTCTCAGCCAGGTGGCTGCGGCATATCCTGCCACATCACCAACAACCCCTCCCCCCAGAGCCACTATAAAGGCACTCCGGTCAACACCGGCTTCAAGCAAATCATCGTACAGAGAATTGAGGGTTTTGCTGTTCTTGAATTGTTCCCCATCGGGAATTTCAATCCGTACCACCCGATAGCCAGCGGCCTCCAGTGATGCCTGAAGCGCAGCTCCGTATAGTGCGGCAACGGTGGGGTTTGACACCACCGCAGCCACCCCTTTCAGGCCAATGGCTGAACAGCGGGAACCGACAGAGTTAATCGCACCCCGTTCAATGAGTATGTCATAGCCGTTTTCGGCAAGATTAACGGACAGCAATCCCACGTAACTACCCCTTCAAACTGCGTAAAATCTCACGTGCGACATCTTCCACGGATTTCCCGTCCGTGTCAATTCTAATATCTGCGTCGGCATAAAATTGTTCCCGTTCCGCCAACAGCGAGGCGGCACGCAGATGACCATCCTCTCCCGCCAGTAACGGACGATCGTTACTCCGCTCCAGGCGACGGAGCACCTGATCCAGAGACACCTTCAAATTGATGACGAAACCGGCACTTCGCATGAACTGACGGTTTTCCGGTGAGATAACGGCACCTCCACCGGTCGCCACCACGTATCCATCTCCACGGGAGAGCAACTGCCCCAACTGCTGCCGTTCAAGCGTACGAAAGACCTCTTCACCATCCCGTGAGAATATTTCGTTGATGGAACAGCCGGCAGCGGTAACAATAAGCGCGTCAAGATCAACAAAAGGTACTTCGAGGAGTTGTGCCACAACTCTGCCCACACTGCTTTTACCGCTCCCCATGAACCCGGTCAGTATGATCGGACGGTTATCCATGGACCACTCCCTTTTTAATCCCACATTAAATTAAAATTTCAGATGCAACCCGATACCCAGAGACTGTGGATTTGGCTTGGAATCACCACGGGGGGCGTCGGGGGAAACCGCAAGATAATTATAATCCAGTTTCAGACTGACATTATCACCAAGCAGATAATTAAAGCCGACCTGGGCCGCCACACCGGCCTTTATCCGGGTAATATCCCCCGATTTGAGATCCGATTGGTACGTATAGGCAAGTCCGGTACCCATGTACGGGACAAAATCCTTGGCAACACTAAAGCCATATCTGGCAGCCACAAAACCGGGTTCAGGTGCCTTGACATCCAAAGGTGCCTTGCTGAGCGTAGCACCACCAAGCACAATCCGATCGGTCAACGTATCGGCAGTGGCGGGCAGGACACCCCACTGGCACGAGAAAATGAATAACAGAACAAGTAAAATGATTTCTCGTACTTTTTTCATTACAGGCACCGACACCCCAGAAGTCAACTGTTCACGATTGAAGTGCTTTTCTGGCCAAGGTCCGCTCATTCAGGATTCTTGCATAATCTATCTCCCGCATCACTCCCTTGACATCCGCCGGTGTATCACTCTGGATAAAGATACCGGTCAGCGGAGAATCGGGAGTCAACTTCCCCCCCGCATAGAGGCGCCAGATTTCCCGGCCATAATCGGTGGAAAGCAGTTCCGATGCGAACTGACCAAAGTATGCGGTGATATTCGCCACATCACGTTCCAGCATACTGCGGGCATTATTGTTACCGGCGGCATTAACCGCCTGGGGAAGATCGATAATGACCAACCCCTCGGAGCCGACAAGAACATTATATTCCGAGAGATCTCCATGGATGATGCCGGCACACAGCATCAGCACAATCTGGTGAATCAATTGATGGAAGTATTCCCGTGCCTCAGCACCGGTAAGCCGGATGTCATTCAGTCGGGGCGCAGCATTGCCGTCACCATCGGAAACAAACTCCATAAGTAAAATGCCGCCGGTATAATCATACACCTGTGGCACACGAACACCGGCATCCGCCAAGGTTCGCAACGCATCAACCTCGGAGTTTTTCCATGCAGACTCGGCCTCTTTCCGCCCGAATTTGGAATTTTTCTGGATGGCGCGGGCTTGGCGGCTATTTCGCCCCTTGCGCCCTTCCTGATACTGGGCAAGCTGGCTAAAACTCCGGGTGCGGGCATTTTTGTATACTTTGGCACAACAAAGTTCACCCTTTGACTGCACCACATAGACATCCGCTTCCTTACCGCTCATCAATCGGGAAACTATCTCGTCCACAAGGCCGTTACTCACTAGATCATCAAAACATTCAGGAATTCTCATTATAATACTTCACGAACAGCTACGATCACTGGCATAATAATTCACAATCCTTTTAAGAAAGTTTAACATTAAAATACACAAGAAGAACTATCAGACACTCCCTCTCGGTGACAATCTACCATTTATCAACCGGTATCGGCAAGCAAGATCATAAAACAGTGTCGTAAAAGAACGAAAGGCCCGGTGAGACTTCACCGGGCCTTTCCTGTTACACAAGTAAAAAACTACTGTCAGGCACTTGCTTCAAGGGCTTTCTCATATCCCATGCTGAAAGCTTTTCTGTTCAATTCAATAAAAGCTTCAGGAACACTGGAAAGAACTGCCTTTTCGGCATTTTCACGAGTTACCTGCCCGGTAAGAGCAACCATGGCACCAAGGGCAACGATGTTGGCAACAATTTCGCGGCCTACTTCGGTCTTTGCCGTATTGATGATAGGGAAGGCAACGGTCTTAAAGTTTCCTGCCGGTATAACTTTTACCAGATCGGAATCAATAAGCAGTACCCCACCCTCTTTCAGATCGTGGGAATACTTGTTGGCGGCTTCCTGAGTCATTGCCAGCAATGCATCACACTGGGTGACCTTCGGGTAATCGATGGGGCCGTCGGAGATAATTACTTCTGATTTTGATGCGCCACCGCGAGCTTCCGGACCGTAGCTCTGGGACTGTACGGCCTGTTTCCCTTCATATATGGAAGCAGCTTTGGCCATGATAATTCCGGCTGTGATCAGACCCTGACCACCGGCACCGGAAAACCTGAGTTCATATCTTGACATGAATATATCTCTCCTTTTCCTGTAATTATTACTTGGCAGCCGAAGCACGCTCAATAACTTTGGCGTACTCGGAGGTATACTCAGGTTTGTTTTCTTCCTTGTAGAGTACACCGGTCAGAACTTTACCCTGCAGCTGTTCGGCAGTCATCTTTTCAGCCGCTTTTACCGGCACGGCAACTTCTTTCAGACGATTCATCATTTCGATGACAGACTTGTACTTGTTGCGACGACCGTAGGTGGTCGGGCAATCGTCGAGGATTTCGACAACCGAAAAACCTTTGTGCTGAATTGCTTCAACAATCAGTTTATCGATCTGGTTGGCATGGAACGCGGTTCCACGGGCAACAAAAGTTGCGCCAGCCCCGATTGCAAGCTTTGCAATATCAAACCCGGGATCGGGATTGCCGTAAGGAGTCGTCGATGCCTTGTGTCCCGTAGGAGTACAGGGAGAGAACTGACCACCGGTCATACCATAAATATAGTTATTCATGATGATGTAGGTCATGTCGATGTTACGACGGCATGCATGGATGAAGTGGTTACCACCGATGGCGGTACCGTCTCCATCACCACCAACCAGAATAACATTCATTTCAGGCTTTGCCATCTTGACGCCGGTTGCAAAGGCGGCAGCTCGGCCGTGGGCAGTATGCAACGTACAGCAATCAATATAGCCGGGGAGACGCGAAGCGCATCCGATACCGGAAACGATGGCAGTATCGTTTTTCTCAAGTTTGAGAGTTTCCATCGCACGAATGAGACCCTTCATGACGATGCCGTGGCCACAACCCGGACACCAGATATGGGGGAGTTTGCCGGGGCGAATCCATTTATCATAATCAAAAGCCATGGTTATTTAACCTCCTTAATCTTCTCTACGATCTGGTCAGGATTAATCGGCTCACCATCAACGCGGAAGATGCCGAGTACCGGAGCCTTACCCTGAACACAGCGCTCAAGTTCGAGGGCGCACATGCCGAGGTTCATCTCAGGAATGATAAAGCCTTTTGTCTTGGTGGCAAGGGCCTTGATCTGTTTATCCGGGAATGGCCAGAATGTTTTGATACGGAACATACCCGCCTTGATACCCTGTTCGCGGGCAGCATTGACGGCATAACGGGCAGAACGGGAAGTGGAACCGTACGCAACAACAACAACTTCAGCATCATCAAGCAGGTACTCTTCAAAGGTGACGATATCATCAATATTTGCATCGACCTTACGGACCTGACGTTCTTCCTCGGCCTGTACAACCTCTGCCTTGGTGGTCGGGAAACCGTCCTGCATTTTATTGAGTCCGGTCACGTGGAAACGATAACCAGAACCAAAAGATGCCAGAGGAGGAACATCACCGTAGCTGGTGTCGTACGGCTTGTACTGAGCAGGCTCAACGGTTGGAGCCTTGCGCGGTACAACTTCAATCTCACCTTTTTCCGGGAAAACGATGCGCTCACGCATATGGGCAACGATTTCGTCCGGCATAACCATAACCGGCGTACGGTATTTTTCCGACAGGTTAAAAGCACGAATAACTTCTTCGTAGGTTTCCTGTACGGAGGCAGGGGTCAGGCAAATAGCCGGATGATCGCCATGGGTGCCCCATTTGGCACACATAACGTCGGACTGTGAAGGACCGGTCGGCATACCGGTGGAAGGGCCACCGCGCATAACATTATAGATTACGCAGGGGATCTCGGCGATACAGCCATAACCGATCAGTTCCTGCTTCAGGGAAAGCCCGGGACCGGAAGTGGAGGTCAGAACCTTTGAACCTGCCAGAGCAGCACCAAGGATAACGGCCATGGCACCAATCTCATCTTCCATCTGAATGAATTTACCGCCAATTTTCGGCAGTTCGACTGACATTACCTCGGCTACTTCGGTCGAGGGGGTAATCGGGTATCCACCGAAAAAGTTGCACCCGGCATATAATGCACCCTGTGCAGCTGCTTCGTTACCCTGGAGAAACGCTACTTTTTTGGACACTGTTCATTTCCTCCTGTAGAATTTATTCAGTAATGACTTTGATGGCAAAATCGGGACAGCGCAGTTCGCACTGCATACACTTGATACAGGCCTCAAGATTTTTTACCGAAGCATAAAATCCCTTCATCTCAAGGCAATCCTTCGGGCAGAATTCAACACAAATATGACACCCTTTGCAGTACTTCTCGATAATTTCTATCTTAGGTAATGTTTTTTCCACTAGACAGGCTCCTTATTCCGTAATTAAAGGTAGTAAATACGGCTCCAAAATGAAGCAGAAGAAGGGCATACAGGGTACGCCCTTCTTCCACTGACTCCAGATACCTGGAATTCTGATTTACTTCAGGGTACTCACGAGTTCTTTTACAGCTGCAACAGATTTGTCAAGCATTGCCTGCTCTTCTTCGTCAAGCTTGAACTGGATGATGTTTTCTACGCCGTTCTCACCTAAAACTGCCGGAACACCGACGTAATAGCCGTCAACGCCGAACTCACCCTGCAGGAAGCAGCAGGTGGGGAGAACACGTTTCTGGTCTTTGAGGATTGACTCTGCCATTGAGATGGCGGAGGAAGCGGGTGAATAGAATGCCGAACCGGTTTTCAGCAGGGCAACAACTTCCCCACCTGCACCACGGGTACGTTTAACCATGGCAGCCATAACTTCCTTGCCCTTCTCGGCACCATACTTCTGCTCAAGAAGTTCGGTAACCGGGATACCATTTACGCTTGCATAACGTACCAGGGGAACCATATCGTCGCCGTGGCCGCCAAGGGTCATGGCAGTAACGTCTTTTACGGATACGCCCAGTTCCCAGGCGATAAAGCTGGCAAAACGTGCAGAGTCGAGAACACCGGCCTGACCGATAACACGGCTGTAAGGAAATCCGGTGATTTTCTGACAGAGAGTAACCATGGCATCGAGGGGGTTGGAAATAACGATGATGATAGCATTCGGAGCATATTCCTTGATGCCTTCTGCAACGGAAGTCATGATTTTTGAATTGACTTCGATCAGGTCATCACGGCTCATGCCCGGTTTACGGGGAAGACCGGCGGTTACGATAACAACATCAGAACCTTTGATGTCTTCATAGCTGTTGGTACCCTTCAGATTGACATCGTAACGGTCAACCGGACCGACTTCTGCAATGTCAAGCATCTTGCCCTGTGGCAAGCCTTCTACGATATCAAAAAGAACAACATCACCAAGTTCACGCAATGCACAAAGCTGAGCGAGAACGCCACCAATCTGTCCGCCACCGATAAGCGAAATCTTTTTACGAGCCATACTTTGTTACCTCCTCTTTTATTTTGGTAAAATAAGGCAGGGAGTCTATCCCAGCCCCTGCTGACTGCATCTACATATTTTCAATCAGTGCATCTGCAAAGCCTGAGCAGGAAAGCAACGTCGCACCCTGCATCATCCTTTCGAAATCGTAGGTAACCCTTTTCTGGCCAATTGTCCGTTCAAGAGTCTTCACGATAAGGTCGGCAACTTCCTGCCAACCGAGATATTCAAACATCATAACCCCTGACAGTATAACAGAACCGGGGTTCACCTTGTCAAGGTTGGCATATTTCGGAGCTGTGCCATGGGTCGCTTCAAAAATGGCATGGCCCGTTTCATAATTAATGTTCGCTCCGGGGGCGATACCAATCCCCCCCACCTGGGCTGCCAGTGCGTCGGAGAGCAGATCACCCTCCAGATTCATGGCGGCAACAACATCGAACTCCTTTGCCCGTGTTAACACCTGCTGGAGGGTAATATCGGCAATGGTATCCTTTATCATCAACAGCTTTTTGTACAGACCGTTACCATGGGTCGGAAGCAGTGTGAGTGCCGCCAGCACCTCTTGACAAATCCCCTCCTGCTGGCGGGGAGACATCATATCATACCCGGGATCAATCATCCGTGCATTTTCTTCAACGGAAAGGGATGAATTGCGATCATGATTACTGATAATCCATGATTCCCGTTCCGTAACCACCCGGGAGCGAAACTCCGAAGTTGCCAGAGCATACCCCCAATCCTTGAAAGCACCTTCGGTAAACTTCATGATATTGCCCTTATGGACAATCGTCACCGATCTTCTTTTATGGTTAAGAGCGTACTGAATTGCTGCACGAACAAGACGTTCGGTACCGCTTCGAGAAATCGGCTTGATGCCGATTGAAGAACTTTCCGGAAAACGGATGGTACTGACCCCCATTTCGTGAATCAGGAAATCGACCATCTTTTGACATTCCGGCGTGCCGGTCATCCACTCGATTCCCGAATAGATATCCTCACAGTTTTCCCGAAAAATAACCATATCTACATCTTCAGGCTTTTTCACCGGTGTCGGGACACCGCGAAAATAACGAATCGGCCTGAGGCACGTATACAGATCAAGCATCTGGCGGAGTGCTACGTTGAGTGAACGTATCCCCCCTCCGATCGGCGTGGTCAGCGGCCCTTTGATACCTACCAGAAACTCACTGAAAGCCTGAACCGTTTCGTCGGGCAACCATGCCTTGTCGCCCATCTGATCACGAAAACGGTTAAAGGGTTTTTCACCGGCATACACTTCCATCCAGCTAATGCGCTTTGTGCCGCCGTAGCACTTGGCTACGGCAGCCTCAAAAACACGGACGGAAGCTTTCCATATATCTATTCCGGTACCGTCCCCTTCAATATAGGGAATAACGGGATTATCCGGGACCTTCAGCACGCCGTCGGCCCCCATGGTAATCTTTTCCCCCGAAGGGACTGTTACGTAAGTATATGGCATTACGCCCGCTTCCGTGGGTTCATCCGATTGTAAAAGAACGCTATTAACCTACTGTTACACAATTGCATTGATGATTGCATTCAACGTAGCACTTGGGCGCATTGCCTGTGATGCCTTGTCGAAGTTTGGCAGGTAGTAGCCACCAAGATCAACCGGCTTGCCTTGGGCACCAAGCAGTTCCTCATTGATTTTTGCTTCATTGGCAGCAAGCTGCTCGGCAACCTTGGCAAAGTTCGCCTTCAGATCCAGATCGGCAGTCTGCTCGGCAAGGGCCTCTGCCCAGTACAGTGCAAGATAGAAGTGGCTGCCACGGTTGTCAATCTGACCAACCTTACGTGCGGGCGATTTGTTATTGTCAAGGAATTTAGCAATAGCTTTATCAAGGGCATCGGCCAGGATCTGGGCTTTGCCGTTCTTGAAGGTTACGGCCAGATGTTCAAGGGATGCGGTCAGTGCGGAGAATTCGCCCAGGGAATCCCACCGCAGATAGCCTTCTTTAACGAACTGCTGTACATGCTTCGGTGCGGAACCGCCAGCGCCTGTTTCAAAGAGACCGCCACCAGCGAGCAGTGGAACGATGGAGAGCATCTTGGCACTGGTACCCAGCTCAAGAATGGGGAACAGGTCGGTGAGGTAATCACGCAGTACGTTACCGGTAACAGAAATGGTGTCTTTGCCTTCGCGAATCCGGTCCAGAGAGAATTTCATTGCATCAATCGGTGTAAGAATACAGATTTCCAGACCGGTGGTATCATTATCCTTCAGGTAAGTTTCAACTTTGGCAATGATATTGGCATCATGGGCACGTTCCTTATCAAGCCAGAAAACAGCCGGTGCGCCGGTAGCCTTGGCACGGTTCACTGCCAGTTTGACCCAATCCTGAATAGGAATATCCTTGACCCGTGACATTCTCCAGATATCGCCTTCTTCAACGTTATTTTCGATCAGCAGGGTGCCATCGGCTGCAACCACACGAACGGTGCCATCGGCCGGAATTTCAAAGGTAGTGGGGTGTGAGCCGTACTCTTCGGCTTTCTGGGCCATCAGACCGACGTTAGGTACCGAACCCATGGTTGCCGGATTAAGGGCACCATGTTTCTGGCAGTTTTCAATGATTTCCTGGTAAAAGGTTGCGTAGCAACGATCTGGAATCATGGCTTTCGTGTCATGGAGCTTGCCGTCTTTGCCCCACATTTTACCGGAATCACGTACGACAACCGGCATTGACGCATCAACAATTATATCGTTAGGCACGTGCAGGTTGGTAATCCCTTTGTCAGAATCAACCATTGCCAGTTCGGGGCGGGTTGCATAGACGGCCTGGATGTCGGCCTCAATTTCTGCCTGCTTTGCTTCAGGAAGTGATTTGATTTTGCTGTAGAGATCGCCGATGCCCATGTTGGGGTTTACACCAAGCTCTTTAAACGTCGCACAATGCTTGTCAAAAACGTCCTTGTAGAATACGGAAACAGCATGGCCGAACATGATCGGGTCAGAAACCTTCATCATGGTTGCTTTCAGGTGCAACGAAAGCAGTGCGCCGCTCTTCTTGGCATCTTCAATCTGCTCTTCATAGAATTTACACAGGGCTTTCTTGCTCATGAATGTGCCGTCAAGAATCTCCCCTTTGGAAGCGGTCAGCTTGTCCTTGAGAATAACCGTGGTTCCATCGGCTTTAGCCAGCTCGATCTTGAAGTCCACACCATTTTCAATGACAACCGATTTCTCGTTACCATAGAAATCTCCGGAAGTCATATGGGCCACGTGTGATATTGAATCGGGGGTCCAGGCACCAAGCTTGTGGGGGTTTTTCTTGGAGAAGTTTTTAACGGAAAGCGGGGCACGACGGTCAGAGTTACCTTCACGGAGCACAGGATTGACGGCACTTCCCAGTACTTTTGCATAGCGTGTCTGAGTTTCTTTTTCCCCATCGTTGGTCGCAACTTCCGGGTAATCAGGAAGATTGAAACCCTTTTCCTGGAGTTCCTTGATGGCCTCCTTCAACTGGGGAACAGAGGCACTGATATTCGGCAGCTTGATGATATTTGCTTCCGGCTTGAGGGTCAAATCACCCAACTGGCCAAGAAAATCAGGAATTTTCTGATCTTCAGTCAGATTATCCGGAAATGTGGCAATGATTCTTCCGGCAAGAGAAATGTCCCGGGGCTCAACCGCTACACCGGCGGCATTCGTAAAGGCATTTACAATCGGAAGAAGTGAATAGGTCGCAAGCGCCGGTGCTTCGTCAATAACTGTCCAGATAATTTTTGCTGTTTCCGTTGTCATGTATCTCTCCTTGAATTTAGTACCGGATAATCAGTGCCTCACCGAGCAAAAGGGGGGGATAAAATCGTGACTCCGATACGTTGTATGCTCAACTTAATGTTTCTCCGTCATTCAAGCGTAAAAACCAACGATAAAATGAATGGAATTTTTGATAAAACTATATGGTATAACGAGACTTTACAGTTAAATTAAAATGTCCGTATACAGTATACAAATACGGTTTGACTGTCAAGGGAAAATCAGAAAATGGTCGCGGTCATACAACGATACATCGCACTCTATTTTAATTGTTTTTATTTGAATATCGGCGGGCTTCAACCGCCTCTTCGCGGCTGAAATTACGGGGTATGGCAAACACCTGACCAGGCCAGAGCCGCTTGGGATCGCGAATCTGATCACGGTTGGCCCGATAAATGAGCGGCCAGAGGCTTGAATCGTTATATACTTCAACCCGTGCAGAAATTTGTGGCAATGTTTCACCACGACGAACGGTGTAGGTGGTGGGGAGTGCTGCGGGAGTATCCTTCTGCTTTTTCGGTGTGGGACGGGCAGTATCGGACCGGGTGACTTCGTGGGACTGTTTGAGTCGAGTTTCAGCCTCACGGCGTAATTGCTGTTCTTCTTCGAGCTTTGCGGCTCTCTCGGCGGCGAGCCGTTGCTCGTGGGCCTCCCGCTGCTCGCGCACCGTGTTAAGCTCCGCCCGTAGCACGTTTCCCTTCTGAAAAGCCAGATGGAAATACTCATCGGCTTTTTCCTGATCCTCCTGAACCCGGTAGAGAGCCTCCCCATGTTCAAAAGCTTCAAGGACGCTCTGATACTCCTGGGGGTAGAGGGTTGGTGCCTCACTTTTGCCCAGAGCTTCCACCAGTGGTGCCGTCCTGCTCTGCCAGGTTGGAATCCGGGCAGAACAGGAGGCCATACAAAAGCAGAAGAGCAGCAGAACTGCAACCCGTAGCACCGGGCCGTTCAAAGCCAGAAGCAGATGCTGTGGCAAAGATACTACGTTCCGATATGGTGTGCGGGAAGTAATATCCGGGCCACAGCTCATTATTACCCCTGCTTTTCTGCCAGTCGTATTCCCAACTCACGTAACTGCTTGGTGTCAACCGGAGACGGTGCCTCTGACATCATACAGGTACCCTTCTGGGTTTTCGGAAAGGCAATAACGTCACGTATGGAGTCACTGCCGGTCAGTAGCATGATCAGACGGTCCATACCAAAGGCGATCCCGCCATGGGGAGGTGTGCCGAACTCAAGGGCATCCAGCAGGAATCCGAATTTACTCCGGGCATCCTCAACGGACATGCCAAGCAGTTTGAACATCAGTGACTGTACCTGTTCCTGATGGATCCTGATGGAACCGCCACCAATTTCGTTGCCGTTCAGTACCAGGTCATAGGCCTTGGCGCGGCAGCGACCCGGGTCGGACTCAATGAAGGCAAGATCCTCATCCATGGGGGCGGTGAACGGATGGTGAACCGCACACCACCGTTTGTCCTCATCATCCCATTCGAGAAGGGGAAATTCAGTTATCCAGACAAAACGATAATCGTCCTTGCTGGTCAGTTTCAGGGTATTGGCAAGATGATTACGCAGTTTCCCGAGGGAATCGTTGACCACCTTCGGCTTATCGGCCACAAAGAACAGCAGATCCCCCTCTTCTGCACCAAAGGAGCTGTTCATGGTGGCAATTTCTTCAGGTGTAAAGAATTTTGCAATGGGTGAATGCCACTCGCCACCTTCAATCTTCACATAGGCAAGACCCTTGGCACCATAAATCTTAACAAATTCAGTCAGGTCATCGATATCCTTGCGGGAGAACTTTGCACACCCCTTGGCATTGATCCCCTTGATGATTCCCCCCTTTGCAGCCACATCGGCAAATACTTTAAAACCGGAGCTTTTCACCAGATCGGTCAGATCA
This sequence comes from uncultured Geobacteraceae bacterium, assembly GCA_903901875.1. Lineage (GTDB taxonomy): Bacteria > Desulfobacterota > Desulfuromonadia > Geobacterales > Pseudopelobacteraceae > JACRCG01. The sequence goes on from CAIUSO010000120.1 coordinate 26,824, forward strand.
CACAGTTCCATGCCAAAGCGCAGATCCGGGTTATCAAGGCCAAAACGACGGATAGCCTCTGCATAGGTGAGCCGTTCCACCGGAAGCTGTACCGTAACTCCCTTGGCCTCGGTAAATACGCGGGCTATTAACCCCTCCATAACCGTAATGATATCCTCCTGATCAATAAAGGACATTTCACAGTCAATCTGGGTAAATTCGGGCTGGCGGTCGGCACGCAGATCTTCATCACGGAAACAGCGAACCACTTGGAAATAGCGGTCAAAACCGGAGATCATCAAAATCTGTTTGAAAATCTGTGGCGACTGGGGCAATGCGTAGAACTGTCCCTGATTGATACGGGACGGCACCAGAAAATCCCGTGCTCCTTCGGGAGTCGATTTGGTGAGAAACGGCGTCTCCAACTCGATAAAACCGTTATCGGTCAGATAGGAGCGGGTCAACTGGGCAACCTTGGAGCGGAGGATCAGGTTGTACTGCAACTGGGGCCGACGAAGGTCAAGATAACGATACTTGAGACGAATATTCTCATTGATATCGCTATGTTCATCAAGCATGAACGGCAGCGGCTTGGAGCGATTGAGCAGCTTGCACTCCAGAACCTGAATTTCAACTTCACCGGTTTTCATGTTCGGATTGACAGTCCCTTCCGGGCGGGGAATCACCTTTCCCTTGACCGCAAGAACAAACTCACTACGAACCGATTCCGCCACCTCATGGCCGGCGGAATTCACTTCCGGGTCAAATACAATCTGGGCAATTCCTTCACGGTCCCGCAGGTCGATAAAAATAAGTCCGCCATGGTCACGGCGACGGAGGGCCCATCCCATGAGAATAACCTCGCTGCCAATGTCCGAGCTCCGCAAATCACCACAGTAGTGTGTTCGTTTCCAATTCCCGAGAAAATCCATACGATCCTCCAATTGTGTAGTATACTTTAATTAATCAGGCGGCCAACATTGCCCAATCGCGGTCTCATTTTATCATGGTCCCACGACCAATATTTAATAAAGGCCAGACCTTTTATCTGATCACGCCGTACGAATTTCCAGAAACGGCTGTCGTAGGAACGATCCCGATTATCACCCATGACAAAATAGCAATCAGCCGGAACCGTCACCGGACCAAAGGTATCCCGAGGATTCATCTCCTTGGGGATAATTTCCTTTTCCTTATGAATTTCATGGGGATTTTCATATAACGTACCGTTGACAAATATTTTTTTCTCCTTGCCTTCCACCACATCACCCGGAACACCAATGACCCGTTTAATAAAGTCCTTACTCGCATCTTCCGGATATTCAAATACGATGACATCCCCCCGACGCGGATCACGAACAGTCAGAATCCGCTTGTCGGCAAAGGGAACCTTTGTGCCGTACATAAATTTGCTTACCAGCAGATGATCTCCGATAACCAGAGTATCTTCCATGGAGCCGGATGGAATCTTGAACGCCTGAACCAGATAGGTACGGATCACCAGGGCCAGCAATACTGCGATGGCGATGGATTCCGCATATTCCCTGACCAGACCCTTCTTTTTAATGACCTCCGGTGCCACGGGTACCGATGCCGCTGTGGAGGGTTCCTGAATGTCTTCCATATGTTCTTCCTTTGTAAAAATGGACTGTCAGTCAACCTTGAGGATGGCGAGAAACGCTTCCTGGGGCAACTCCACGTTGCCCACATTTTTCATCCGCTTCTTCCCTTCCTTCTGTTTTTCAAGCAGTTTTCGTTTACGGGTTATGTCGCCACCATAACATTTGGCAAGAACGTCCTTGCGCATGGCCTTGACCGTCTCCCGTGCAATGATTTTATTGCCGATGGCCGCCTGAATGGCAACTTCAAACATCTGCCGGGAGATAAGCTCCTTCATCTTGGCAACCAGATCCCGTCCCCGGAAATAAGCCTTTTCCCGATGAAGGATAAGTGAAAGGGCATCAACCACCTCACCGTTTATCATGACGTTCATCCGTACCAGATCGCTGCGACGGTACTCAAGATGCTCGTAGTCAAGTGACGCGTACCCCTTGGTAATCGATTTCAGCCGGTCATAGAAATCAAGTACGATCTCATTCAACGGCAGCTCATAAATGATCATGACCCTGGTCGGCGTCAGATATTTGATCTCCCGCTGGACACCCCGCTTGTCTTCGCACAGGGCCAGCACACCGCCGACAAAATCGTTGGGCACGTGAATATGGGCAAGAATGAACGGCTCTTCCAGATACTCGGTACTCTGGAGTTCCGGCATCTGATTGGCACTCTGGATCGAATACACCTCACCATTCAACCGATTTACCCGGTAAACAACGGTCGGTGCCGTGGTAATCAGGTCGAGTCCGAACTCACGCTCCAACCGTTCCTGGATGATTTCCATATGGAGCAGACCAAGGAAGCCGCAACGGAACCCAAAGCCAAGGGCCAGGGAGGTTTCCGGTTCAAAAGAAAATGACGAGTCATTCAGCTTCAACTTGGCAAGGGCATCACGGAGCTGTTCATATTGTACCGTATCAATGGGGTAAAGCCCCGAGAACACCATCGGCTTTACCTCCTTGAAGCCGCCAAGAGCCTGCTCGCACTGACGGTGAAGCAGAGTAACCGTATCCCCCACCTTGGCATCGGCCACGTCCTTGATACCGGCAATGATGAAACCAACTTCACCGGCCGCCAGTTCCGGCACTTCAACCATGGTCGGAGCAAAAACCCCGACTTTTAGTGCCTCAAAGGAGCTGTTGGTGGACATCAGCTGAATTTTGTCACCCTTTTTCAACGTCCCGTCAAAGATACGCACAAGAATGATAACCCCCTGATACTGATCGTACCAGGAATCAAACAGCAGGGCTTTCAGGGGAGCGGTAGCATCGCCGGACGGAGCGGGAATCTTTTTGACAATTTCTTCGAGGATTTCGTGGGTACCAATCCCCTCCTTGGCACTGGCCAGCACCGCATCGTGGGCGTCGATACCGATAATATCCTCTATCTCCTGCTTGACCCGTTCGGGATCGGCGGCCGGAAGGTCAATTTTGTTCAGAACCGGAAAGACCTCCAGGTTGATATCAAGGGCCAGATAGACGTTGGCCAGGGTCTGGGCTTCGACCCCCTGGGACGCATCTACCACCAGCAAGCCCCCTTCACAGGCGGCAAGTGAGCGGGAAACCTCATAGGTAAAGTCAACATGACCGGGGGTATCAATCAGATTGAGGACATAGTCGGTACCATCATCGGACCGGTAGTTCAGCCGGACGGTCTGCGCCTTGATGGTAATGCCCCGTTCCCGTTCCAGATCCATTTTATCCAGGAACTGATTCTGCTTGTCCCGCTCGGATACCGTACCGGTATATTCGAGCAGACGGTCGGCAAGGGTTGATTTACCATGGTCGATATGGGCAATGATTGAAAAATTTCGAATTCGGGTAATTTCCATGAATTCCTTCGCGCTATGATAAATGAGGACTGTGAAGCATAAATAAAGATGACAGGAAAGTAAAGGGAAATGGCACATACCGGGCCAACTGACCCAATATTTGTGCTTGACAATGGTGCTGTTTATACTACCGTACCATGGTACCATTCATCTATAACACAAGGAGCGGCCCCCCATTTTGTCACCCCGTATCACGAACAGATCATCACCCCACCCCACCCATGAACGGTGGATGGCGCGTGCCATACATGAGGCGCACAAGGCCCGGCTTAAAGGTGAAGTACCCATCGGCTGCGTAATCGTCTGGGGGGGGAAAATCATTGCCCGTGGTCATAACCTGCGGGAAACGACCCGGGACCCAGCTGGGCACGCCGAACTGCTCGCCATCAGAAAAGCAGCCAAAAAACTGGGAGCCTGGCGACTTCTCGACACGACCCTCTACGTCACCCTGGAGCCATGTACCATGTGTATGGGAGCCATTATCCTGGCCCGCATTCCAACCGTTGTGTTTGGCTGTTTCGACCCGAAGGGGGGAGCGGCCGGTTCACTGTTCGACCTATCCCAGGACCCACGTCTCAACCATACGGTGGAGCTGATTCCCCGGGTAGCGGAAGAAGAGTGTTCCCATCTGCTTCGGGATTTTTTTTCGGAGTTGAGGAGACGAAAACGGGTAGAGGGTGGTAAGGAGTAATGTAAGTGATGAATTTGTTGGGCACGCGATGGTTTGCCCAACCTACGAACATCGGGGGAGAACGGAATTCCATTCTCCCCCGATGTTCGTCTGATTAGAAAATTGCATGGGGGAAACTCTGCCTTATCCCCTCATCCGGCCTTCGGCCACCTTCTCCCGGGGGGAGAAGGGTTGCGTTTGATCATAAAAAATGAGGCACCTGTTGGGCAAAGCGTAGCGTGCCCAACAGGTGGTGCAATAATCAGCCAGCCAGACCAAAGGTCTCGTGCATTACACGTACCGCAAGCTCCGTGTATTTCTCGTCAATCACAACAGAAATCTTGATTTCCGAGGTGGAAATCATCTGGATGTTGATGTTGTTCTGGGAAAGGGCACTGAACATCTGGGTTGCCACACCGGCGTGACTTCTCATGCCGAGTCCAACGATGGAAATCTTGCTGATGTTTTCATCGGAAAGAACTTCCTTGGCCTGAACCGTCTTGGCAACTTCATTGGTGATCAACAATGCCTGTTTCAGGTCAGCCTTTGTCACCGTAAAGGTGAAGTCGGTAAGTCCGTTATCGCTGACATTCTGCACAATCATATCCACCGAAATTGCGGCATCGGAGAGCGGAGTCAGTATCTTGGCGGCGATACCCGGCTTGTCAGGCACCCCTTTAACGGCAATTTTTGCCTCATTTTTATCGTACGCTACTCCTGAAACGAGTATTCCTTCCATTTCCTTGTCCTCCCTGGTAACCATCGTACCGGTGTTTTCGTTAAGGCTTGAGCGGACGTGTACGTCCACGTTATATTTTTTGGCAAATTCAACCGAGCGGATCTGGAGTACTTTGGCACCCAGACTGGCAAGCTCCAGCATTTCGTCGTAGGAGATTTTCTCAATCTTCCGGGCCTCTTTACAGACATTGGGGTCAGTGGTGTAGACACCGTCAACATCGGTATAGATCTCACAGACATCAGCCTTCAAGCCGGCTGCAATGGCTACGGCGGACGTATCGGAACCGCCACGCCCCAGGGTGGTCACATTGCCGTCGACGTCAACGCCCTGAAAACCGGCCAGCACAATGATGGTGCCTTCCTTCAAGTCCGCACGAATATTCTTGTCGTCGATACTTACAATACGGGCCTTGGATGCGGTGGAATCGGTAAGAATCGGCACCTGCCACCCCTGATAGGACTTTGCCTTGTACCCCTGGGACTTCAGATACATGGAAAGGAGACCAATGGTGACCTGCTCACCGGTGGCCACCAGAACGTCATATTCCCGGCCATCCGGTATCTCACACATCTCATTGGCAAGGGCAACCAGCTTGTTGGTCTCGCCCGACATGGCAGAAACCACGACGATCACATCATTTCCGGCGTCATAGGTTTTGATGATCCGTTTGGCAACATTTTTAATACGCTCGGGTGAGCCGACCGAGGTGCCACCGTACTTCTGTACTACGAGGGCCATACCGCTCTCCTTTATAAGAAAATGAACAGAGTTATAAAAAATAATTTTACCCTATAGCAGACATTCAGCCGTCAGGTCAAAGCTTTTTTTACGTTATTCAACTTCTCACCTAACCGTAACATAATGGTGGTTGACTCATTTCCCGAACCGGATACGGTGATCAGGCGCTGATCTTCGCCGGTATATTCAAAACTGATGGTAAGGTGATCTTCGGGCAGCAGCTCGGTGAGACGTTCAGACCATTCAACAACGCTGACCCCGGCACCGTAAAAGTACTCTTCAAAACCAAGTTCAATGACGTCATCATCACCGGTCAGCCGATAAAAATCAAAATGATACACCGGAACGTTTCCACCATAACAGTTCATGATGGCATAGGTCGGACTGGCAACCAAATGGGCACTTTCCGGAGCCACGGCAGCAACAACCCCACGGGTAAAGCAGGTTTTACCACCACCAAGATCCCCCTGCAGCGCAACAAAGCTTCCCGGTTTCAGCAGTGAGCCAATCGTTCTGCCATACTCTTCGGTTTCGGCCGCCGAATGGGCGGTCAGGGACAACACCTCCATTACCGGTTCATGGAACGAATAATATCGATTCTCGATACCATGCCGACCAGGATATCCCCATCCACAACCGGCAGGGCGTGCAGCTTTTGGTTACTCATTATTTCCGCCGCATCACTGACTGAAAGGTCCGATGAAACGGTGACCACATCGGTCGAAGCCAGCTCCAGTGCGGTCTGGGCCGTGATTTTGTCAAGGTCACGCTGCAGTGTCCCCTCTCCTCCCAACGGAATAACCCAATCAAAAAGCGAGATTACCGTCGGCATATGCAGTGGTCGGTCCTGCTCAACCAGATCGGAGGCGGTCACAACTCCCCACAGTTTTCCATTTTCATCCACAACGGGCAGTGAGCCAAAATGCTTGGTATCGAAAATGTGCGCCATTTCCCGCACGGTGGTGGCACCCTCTATGGAAACAACGTCACGGGTCATGATATCAGCTACGGTCAACATAATTATTTCTCCTTGTGCAGCAATGTGTAATAGGCATACGGTATCTGCTCCAGCACGTCCGTTGCAGTGATACCGATTTCCCCTTTACTCTGAGCAATGATGTCAGCGGCATATCCGTGGAGAAAGACTCCCAGACGGCAGGCATCCCATGCCGGGTACCCCTGCCCCAGCAACGAAGTGATAATTCCGGTCAACACATCACCCATGCCACCGGAGGCCATACCCGGATTGCCACTGCCGTTAATCGCCACTCTGCCGTCCGGTGATGCCACAATGGTACGGGCACCCTTGAGAACCAGAAACAGATCATGGGTCCGGGCAAAGGCACGGGCTACGGTAATGCGGTCGAACAGTGACTCCGGTAGGGGGGCACCCAGCAGACGTCCCATTTCACCCGGATGGGGAGTTACCACCAGCTGTTCAGTTTTTTTACTCTCAAGCAGCGACATATCCTGAGCGATGGCGTTCAAACCGTCGGCATCAATCACCAACGGAGCCAGCACTGTCCCAACCAGCGCACAGACCAGAGTGCGGGTGTCCTGATGCGGCCCCAGTCCGGGACCGATGGCTACGGCACTTTTGCCGGAAAGAAGTTTTTCAAGTACCGGCAGGGCCTGACAGCCGAGATAGCCGGAACCGGAGTCGGGCAGCGGCACCGTCATGGCCTCGGTTGTTTTCACCTCCATGATTCCATGGAGAGCTTCCGGTACCGCCACAGTAACCAGTCCCGATCCGCTGCGTACCGCACTGTTTGCGGACAGTGAGGCGGCACCGCTCTTGCCGGTGGAACCGGCAATCACCAGGCAATGGCCGAAGGAGCCCTTGTGGGCTTGACGTTCCCGCTTCCGCACGAGAGACCCAGCCAGAGCGGCGGTGAGAAATTCAAAACCGGTCGCCCCCTCCGTGAGATCGGCCGGAATGCCGATATCGGTCACCACAAGTCTGCCCACATACTCTGCCCCCGGATAGAGGATATGACCCAATTTGGCTAAGGCAAAGGTTACGGTGAGATCGGCTTTCACGGCAACCCCGAGGACGGCACCGGTGGTGCCGTTGATGCCGGACGGAATATCCACCGCAATGATCGGACGTCCGGAGCCGTTCATACAGAGGATGGCTTCCCGATACAGACCGGTGACCTCCCCCCGTAAACCGGTACCGAACAACCCGTCAACAATATAGTCTGCCCGACGGATCACCTCGCCGTACCGGGAAACGAAGAGCCGTTCATCGGTACAGCAGTTGACCATGGCAGCGGGAAGACGGTCGAGACAGGTGGCCGCATCACCGGTGATATCACGGCGTTCGGCCAAAAGGATGACCAGAACCTTCACCCCCTTCTGTCTCAGCAGACGGGCGATGACATAACCATCACCCCCATTATTACCTTTGCCGGCAATAATCACCGCAGAACCGGCAGAGCCGAATTCGGCTACAATTTCATCGACGCACCGCTGACCGGCCCGTTCCATCAACTGCACTCCGGGGATATGCCGTTCGTTGATGGCACTGCGGTCGAGCTCCTGCATGGTTTGTGATGTTATTACTTTCATCGTGACTCCAGAACCACCATCGCTATGGCACTACCCCCATCGTGGGAAATGGAGAGATGGCTGCCGAGCAGATTGACTTCCATCAACCGGGCTGCCTGACCGGACAGCTTCAACAGCGGCTTGCCCAGGGTGTCATTGGTTACTTCCATATCCAGCCATGAAATACCATCTCGGAGACCGGTGCCCAGGGCCTTGAGAAAAGCCTCCTTTGCCGCAAACCGACCGGCCAGGCAGGAGGCCCCATCCTTTCTCCCGCCGCACCGCGACCGTTCCTCCTCCGTAAACAGACGTTCAAGAATAGCCCTGTTTCCCCCATCAATAAAACGCTGAAAGCGGGCTATGGCAACGATATCGGTTCCGATACCGAAGATCATGCGTATTTGAGCAGATCTACCATATCCCGTACCGCCCGATCCAACCCCACAAAGGTGGCCCGGGCGATGATGGAATGGCCGATATTATACTCTTCAACCCCTCCGAGAGCGGTCACCGCCTTGATATTGGTATAGTTCAGCCCATGTCCCGCATTGACCCCCAGGCCGACTTTCCGCGCCAGTTTGATGGCCGTATCGATGGCTTCAAGCTCGTGGTGCTGTGCATCCCAGCCGATGGAATCCGCATATTTTCCCGTATGTATTTCGATGTAATCGGCACCGGTTTTGAGTGCCGCCTTGATCTGCTCCTGATTCGGATCGATGAACAGACTGACGGAGATCCCCCCGTCACGGAGCCGTTTTACCGTATCCGAGATATGCTTGGCGTTGACGATAACATCCAGTCCCCCCTCGGTTGTCAGTTCCTGACGCTTTTCCGGCACCAGCGTTACCTGTTCCGGCTTCACCCTGAGGGCGATTCTCACCATCTCCTGGGTGGCAGCCATTTCCAAATTGAGCTTGGTCTTGATTGTCTGCCGGAGAATTTCAAGATCCCGATCCTGGATATGTCGGCGATCTTCCCGCAGATGGATGGTAATTCCCTCGGCACCGGCCAGTTCACCGATGGCAGCAGCCGTAACCGGATCCGGCTCCGCCCCCCCCCGTGCCTGACGGACGGTGGCAATATGATCGACATTCAGTCCCAGTTTCGCCATTATTTTTCTCCGATATGTTTCCTGACCAGTTCACAAATTTCATTGGCCCAGGTGGTAATTTCGTATTTATCCTGACCTTCAAGCATAACTCTCAGGAGCGGTTCCGTACCGGAGTACCGGATGAGTACCCTCCCCTCGCTCCCCAGCTTTGCTTCAACGTCACGAATCTTTGCCGCAACATCGGCGATTGACATGATATCAACCTTTTCCCGCACCCGGGTGTTACTCAGAACCTGGGGAAGTGGGATCATAATTTCAGCCAGTTCGGAGAGGGTTTTTCCCTCACGGCGCATGACCGCGAGGAGTTGCAGGGCTGACATGATACCGTCACCGGTGGTATTATGATCGAGGAAGATCATATGCCCCGACTGTTCTCCCCCCAGATTATACCCGCCATTGCGCATGGCCTCCACAACGTAACGGTCCCCCACGTCTGTTTTGATAATCTTGCCGCCGCATTTGCGCAGCGCAATATCAAGTCCCATATTACTCATGACCGTCGCAACCAGGGTCTTTTTCTTGAGCAGCTTCCGCTTGAGCATATCGCTGGCACAGATGGCCATGATGTGATCCCCGTCCACCTCATTGCCAAACTCGTCACAGACGATGACCCGGTCAGCATCTCCGTCAAGGGCAATACCGATGTCCGCGCGATGTTTCTTGACCGCCTCGCTGATAACCGCCGGATAGGTGGAACCACACTCGGCATTGATGTTGGTACCGTTCGGCTTGACGCCGTAGGGAATCACCTCGGCACCCAGTTCCTCGAATACCGCCGGAGCCACCTTGTAGGCAGCCCCGTTGGCGCAGTCAAGGACGATCTTCAGACCGGACAGATCCAGCTCCTGGGGAAAGGTGTTCTTGAGAAATACGATATACCGCCCGGCAGCATCCTCAATCCGGTACGCTTTGCCGACTTCGGTTGCGGTCGGACGAAGAGCATCTATCTTGTTTGATTCGATGAGCTTCTCAATCTTCCTTTCAACATCGTCCGGCAATTTGAACCCGTCGGCAGAAAAGAATTTAATCCCGTTGTCCTGAAAGGCGTTGTGGGATGCGGAGATAACAACCCCCGCATCTGCCCGCATTGAAGAGGTAATATTAGCAATACCCGGTGTCGGCAGGGGTCCCACCTGGAGTACATCAACCCCCATGGAGCAGATACCGGCAACCAGAGCGTTCTCAAGCATATAGCCGGAGAGCCGGGTGTCCTTACCGATAACGATCCGGTGCCGACGATTCCTCCCCCCCTTAAAAATGTAGGCGGCCGCACGCCCCAGCTGCATTGCCATTTCCGTTGTCATCGGATAGACATTTGCCACGCCACGAACTCCGTCGGTTCCGAAAAGTTTTTTCATAGTTTACCGCCTCCTTAGTGATCCGTTGCAGCCGGTACCCGGGGAGCACGCCGCCCTTCAATTGCCTTACGGGCAAGACGTCGAATCTCCGCCGGATCGGCGTCATAGGTAATTTTTCCTTCATGGACAATGGATATTTTGCCGGTCTCTTCCGAAACCACCAGCACCAGGGCATCTGTCTGTTCGGAAATTCCCAGGGCGGCACGATGGCGGGTACCGAAACGTTTGGCTATATCAGGATTCTGTGAAAGCGGCAAAATACATCCGGCCGAAATAATCTTGTCCTTATGGATAATGACGGCTCCATCATGGATCGGTGAATAGGGGAGAAAGATGGAGTTCAGCAGTTCACTGGTCACCTTGGCATCAATTTCAGTGCCAACCTGAACCAGATGATCCAGTGACATCTGGCGGATAATAACGATAAGGGCACCGATCTGGCGGGCAGCCAGTTCATGGAGCCCCTTTGACAGCTCATCGACGCTCGTGGTCAGGTCCAGGCTATCCCCGTCACCGGTTGCGTGTCGTTTCCAGAAGGTGAACAGGGCACGTTTAATATCACTCTGGAAGATAAGAGCGACAATAACCGGCGATGAGGTAAGCAGCAGATGGAAAAACGCGGATGTTGCGGTCAAGCCGGCCAGATCAGCACAATACGCGGCAGCAGTAACGACGGCAAGAACGGCGAGGAGCCGCACCGCAGCATCCCGTTTGAGAATGAGCGTGCAACCGTAAATCAGACCGGCAACAACAAGTTTGTCGAATACGGCAATGAGGGTAATACTGTCAGGATCAAAAGCCATATTTCCCCTTTGAAATCGGCATGCAACGCCATATTATCCGTTCATTACCGCAGCGGCCAGAGCGGCAACATCCCCCATCGCCCTCACATCATGGACCCGGATAATGGCAGCACCATGGGACACGGCGAGGGCAACGGCGGCGGCGGTACCGAACAGCCGCTCCTCCGTATGTTCGCGCCCCAGGGTGGCACCGATGAATGATTTCCGTGACGGACCGACCAGCAGGGGGAGACCGAAACCGGACAATTCTGACAACCGCCGGATAATTTCCAGGTTGCCGACCACACTCTTGCCAAACCCGATGCCGGGGTCCAGAGCGATACAGTCATCGGCAACACCGGCACCACGGGCCCGCTCCAAAGAAACGGCCAGGCTCGCCATCAGTTCACCCATGAGATCAACGTAGTCGGTATTCTGCTGCATTTTATCGGGGGTACCACGGGTATGCATCAACACCACCCCCGCCCCTGTCGCTGCGGCCACCGTGGCAATTCGGGGATCAAAGGCACATCCACTGATATCGTTGATGATTTCAGCACCGGCCCCCATTGCCCGTTCGGCAACCGTGCTCTTCCAGGTGTCTACCGAAATGGCACACCTGAGAGTACCGGCCAGGGACTCCATAACCGGAATAATCCGGGAAAGCTCCTCTTCAGCAGAAACCAACTCTGCTCCCGGACGGGTACTTTCACCACCAATATCGATGATATCAGCCCCCTCCGCCTCCATCTGAAGTGCTCTTTCAACGGCCTTGTCCTGTTCAAAGGCGCGCCCCCCGTCTGAAAACGAGTCGGGAGTCACATTGAGAATGCCCATGATCAATGGCCGCTGTAACGGCAGTAGCCGTTGCGACGTTTTCCACCCTGCCGGTTTGATTAAAATCCGTTTCAGCAGTTCGTCGAGCTCTCCTGCCAGCCGGGAGAGGCCAAACGGCTGTACGGACAGTTTCCGGGAGAGCCGGGAGAGTTGTTTCGCCGTACCGATCAACAGGCAATCGGTCCGGTCAATGCTGCACGCCACCGTTCCCCGCGCCACGGCCGCATCCCCCCCCACCGACAGCATCTCCTGTTTGAGGATGTTGGCCTGTCGGCACTGGAGGTCAGAAAGTTGCACACAGATGGTGCGCATTTTGGGTGCCATCTCGGTGATACCAGAGGGATCGACTCCGATTCGCCCCAACTCACGGGATGCCTGCTTTACCGTTTCAACAACCAGCAATCGGGGGGTAAAACCGGGCATATCAGGCAGTTATATCTGCGTGAACCGCCTGTACCGGCGCAGCATCGGTCTGAGACAAGGTACCGGACGCGATAATCTCGTCAACCTGGTCACCGCTCAGATTTTCCTTCTCGATCAGGCATACCGAAAGCGCATGGAGCGACGGGAGGTTTTCACGGAGCAATCTGACCGCCCGCTCATAGGATTCGTCAACGATACGTTTGATTTCATCGTCAATATGCTCGGCGGTTTTTTCGCTGAAGTTTTTATGCATGGCCATTTCCCTGCCGAGAAAGATCGACTCGTCTTTCTTACCGAAGGAAAGTGGGCCCATTTTATCACTCATACCCCATTCACAGACCATCTTGCGGGCCATATCGGTGGCACGCTCTATGTCATTACCGGCACCGGTGGTGAAGGTATCAAAGATCAGCTCCTCGGCGGCACGCCCCCCCATCAGGACGGCAATACGTGCCAGCAGGGATTCCCGTGAGTAACTGTGTTTGTCCTCAATGGGGAGCTGCATGGTAACACCAAGTGCCCGGCCACGGGGAATAATGGATACCTTGTGAATCGGGTCCGTACCGGGAACAAGCTTCGCCACCAGCGTATGTCCGGCCTCATGGAAGGCGGTGCTCTTCTTCTCTTCGTCAGAGATCACCATGCTGCGTCGTTCTGCACCCATGAGGACCTTATCCTTGGCACTATCAAAGTCGGAAGATTCGGCAACGGTTTTGTTCATACGCGCAGCCAGGAGAGCCGCTTCGTTAACCAGATTAGCCAGGTCGGCACCGGAAAATCCGGGGGTGCCACGGGCAATAACGGCCAGATCGACATCGGCCGACAGTGGTACTTTTTTGGAGTGCACCTTCAAGATCATCTCGCGCCCTTTGACATCGGGGCGGGGAACCACGACCTGACGGTCAAAACGACCGGGACGAAGCAGGGCCGGATCAAGAACATCGGGGCGGTTGGTTGCGGCGATCAGGATAACCCCTTCGTTGGACTCAAAACCGTCCATTTCCACCAACAACTGATTAAGTGTCTGCTCACGCTCGTCGTGGCCGCCACCCATGCCGGCACCACGATGGCGGCCAACAGCGTCAATTTCATCAATAAAAATGATACAGGGGGCACTCTTTTTACCCTGGAGAAACAGGTCACGGACCCGACTGGCCCCCACGCCGACAAACATTTCCACAAAATCGGAACCTGAGATGGAAAAGAACGGAACGCCCGCTTCACCGGCAACCGCACGGGCCAGCAACGTCTTACCGGTACCGGGAGGGCCAACCAGCAGCACCCCCTTGGGAATTTTCCCCCCCAACGCGGTAAATTTCTTCGGTTCCTTCAGAAACGCAATAATTTCTTCAAGTTCTTCCTTGGCTTCTTCAATACCGGCAACATCTTCAAAGGTAATTTTTCCCTGGGCTTCGGTCAGCAGTTTAGCACGGCTTTTGCCAAAGGACATGGCCTTGCCCCCCCCCATCTGCATTTGACGCATGAAAAAGATCCAGACGCCAACCAGCAATATCAGAGGAAACCAGGAGATAAAAATCGAGAACCAGGAGAATTTTTCCTCTTCCGGCTTGGCGTTGATAACTACTTTTTTATCAAGCAATTTTTGGGTCAGGTCCGCATCGGAATAGGGCTTGTAGGTATGAAACTCCTTGCCATCCTTTCCATCAAACTTTCCGGAAATATCATTCCCCTGAATAGTGACCGACGTAATCTTACCCGATTCAACCTGGGTGATAAAATCACTGAAATTAAGCTTTTCCGCAGTGGTACGCGGTTTGTTAAACATATTAAACAGCAGGATCATCATCAGACTGATAACCAGCCAGAGTGAAAGATTTTTATAAAACTGGTTCAAAGTAAACCCCCATGTATGTGTGTATCTCTGTCGTTGAAAATTTCGTGAAGATACCACAGTCCGGCTTTATTTGACAAGCCCAAACGACCAGACGACTGAATTTGTCCCCTTGAAATTATTCGACAAAGGCGTAGTATGAATCGGCGTTGTGCTGGTATGCAGCAACACCGGCAGATGTACTATTTACATAGTGAGAGAAAAACACACAAACCCCGGAGGTTCAGATGAACAGGCGTACATTTTTAAAAGCCGGAGGTGCAGCACTCCTTATGGCACCGTCACTGGTAACCGAGGCGGTCTCAGCTCGGGAACCTTCTCTTGTTGCGGTTGCCGAGGGGAGCGATTTTGCCGCCATCACCCGAAGGGCGATTCACGGGGTCGGGGGCATGAAGCGTTTTGTCAAACCGGGCGATATTGTGGTGGTCAAGCCGAACATGGGGTGGGACCGCACCACTGATCAGGGTGCCAACACACATCCACTGGTGGTCCGTGCCGTGGTTGAAGAGTGTCTGGCGGCAGGGGCAAAGCGGGTCAAGGTCTTTGACAACACCTGCAATGATGCTCGCCGCTGCTACGTCAATAGCGGCATTGAGGGTGCCTTGAAGGGGATGAAGGGGGTCACGTGCACGCATATTGAAAAAGAGCGTTTTAAAATGGTCACCCTGAACGGCTCTTTTCTCAAGGAATGGGAACTCTATGATGAAGCACTCTCCGCAGACGTGTACATCAATGTTCCGGTGGCCAAGCACCACGGCCTTTCAAAACTGACCCTGGGGCTGAAGAATGTCATGGGAATCATGGGGGGTAACCGGGGGTATATCCATCGAAATATTGACATAGCCCTGGCCGATATCAACGCCCATGTCAAAAGTCACCTGACCGTCATTGACGCCACCAGGATACTCACTGCCCATGGCCCCCAGGGGGGAAGCATGGCCGATGTCAAAGTGCTTAACAAGGTAATTGCCTCAACCGATACGGTAGCTGCCGATGCCTACGCCACCACACTGTTCGGCCTGAAACCGGCAGATATTGCCGTAACGGTTGCCGCATTCAAACGGGGACTTGGGGAGATGAATCTGGATAAAATACGGGTCATAAAGGTATAACCGATGAAAATAGCTCCGTCCCGAATCAGCCAGCATCTTTTCCTTATGCTCTTCCTTCTACTGTTCGTTCAGACCGAATATCGGGGACAGGACGAGATCAATGCAGCCGTTAATGCATTTTTCAGGATCGACCCGCTCGTTCTGTTCAGTTACCTGCTGGCAGTAAAATCCTGGAGCTGGTTACTGCTGCCGGCACTACTGATGGTGGTGGCAACCGTTCTGTTGGGGCGTTTTTTCTGCAGTTGGATCTGCCCCCTCGGAACCATTCTCGACCTGGTCACCAGCTGGATACCCAAAAGTGCTCCCCTCAAAATTTTGAAAGGTACGACCAAATACTGGCTGCTCCTCCCCCTGCTCTTTTCCTCGCTTTTCAATCTCAACCTCAGCGGCCTGCTGGACCCTATCGCCCTCCTGCTGCGTGCCCTTACCTTTCTGCTCTACCCCCTGCTGGGGCTTTCGGCCCGGGAGGGGTGGGTGGCACTGTACCACCTGATCGGTGAAAAACGCGACGGGGTGGCCCCGGCATACAATCTGATACGGGATCACCTGTTGCCATTCCGTGATACCCTCTACCCGCTGGCACTCCTCTCGGCACTCCTTTTTCTGGCCATTATCGCCCTGGAACGCTTTGAAACACGAAACTGGTGCCGCAATCTCTGCCCCCTGGGCACGCTCCTCGGCTGGCTCGGAAGTTTTTCCCTGTTGAGACGACTGCCCACCGGAACATGCGCTGACTGCGGACGTTGCAGCGAACTCTGCCCAACCGCCTTCGATACGGGACAGTTCAGAAAAGT
Organism: uncultured Geobacteraceae bacterium; assembly: GCA_903901875.1. Classification (GTDB taxonomy): domain Bacteria; phylum Desulfobacterota; class Desulfuromonadia; order Geobacterales; family Pseudopelobacteraceae; genus JACRCG01. The sequence goes on from CAIUSO010000120.1 coordinate 43,217, forward strand.
GGATTGCCTGCTCTGCATGGAGTGTACTGCGGGATGCCCCCATGACAGGGCCACCTTCCGGTTCTCCTTAAAAGCGGGCCGCACGTTTCCCCATGTACCGGAGCGTCGATTGCTGCTGGGCACCATGGCCGGTGGTCTTCTTCTGGCACTCCCCACCCGTTTTCGCACTCCTGAACAGCAGAGCCGTCTCCTGCGCCCCCCCGGCGTCCGGAGTGAGGACGACTTCCTGAGAAAATGTGTCCGCTGCGGCGAATGCATGAAAGTATGCCTGAAAAACGCCCTCTACCCGGCAACCTATCAGGCCGGAGTTGAAGGTATCTACACCCCGCTGGTCATTCCCCGCCTCGGCTATTGCGAATACAACTGCACCCTCTGCGGCCAGGTCTGTCCCACCGGTGCCATCCCCCGCCTGCCGGTTGAAGCAAAACGGAGGGAGGTTATCGGCAAAGCCGTCTTTGACCGGAATCATTGTCTCCCCTTTGCCCGCAGGACTGACTGCATCGTCTGTGAAGAGCACTGTCCGATTCCTGAAAAGGCCATCCGTTCCCGAAATGTCACGGTCATGGCAATGGACGGAACGACCAGAACCATCAAGGAACCGTACATAATGGATGACCTGTGCAATGGCTGCGGCATCTGTGAAAACGTCTGCCCACTGGAGACGAAACCGGGCATAGAAATTTTTGCGGTAAAAAATCATACGCCGATTTCCCCGCCAGTGAGCAGTGAGAGTCCGACTAACTCCGATCCGTACGCGAACTAACGTCACATCCCCGTAATCCGCAAGTATTATTCATGCCTTAACCTATTTTTGACACTGTAATAAAAAACATTAGTTGTTGAAGGATGTTACAAACTCAATTTTCGTCAAGTGGCACTACATTTTATTTTATCAGCGTCAAAGAGTCAGTTTTTTTACACCTCCCGGTGTGGCAGACATTTTCAGGATGCTGTATATACCTTTCAGTTCTGGTTCCGCCACGGTGGCCTTACGAATATGTAGTATAAGAAATGGTACGAAAGTGTTTTGCCTTCCTGGCGGGGCACGAATCGTTTGCCGCTGCGGAAGGTGCCATTGGCTTGGCACGTTCGGCCAACAAGGCTCGCACGGAACCTTTAAGAGTGATTCTAAATGGTCTTGGAAAGGATGCGGCACAAATTATATCCCGCATCAATGGCTTTACCTACGTGCAGACTCAATTTGATTATGCCACAGGAAACCTGGCGATAGTGAAAGAAGTGGCTTATTCAAAGGGCGAAAAGTCAAAGGTTCGTTGTTATGGTGCCGATGACGTGCGTGAAGGAGTTGCCATCAATCATCACGAAGGCGTGGATGTTTCCATTACCGGGAACTCCACCAATCCGACCCGTTTTCAGCATCCGGTTGCAGGGACATACAAGAAAGAATGCCTGGAACAGGGAAAGAAATACTTTTCCGTTGCATCGGGAGGTGGTACCGGTCGGACACTACACCCTGATAACATGGGTGCTGGTCCAGCGTCTTATGGCATGACCGATACTATGGGCAGAATGCACTCGGATGCCCAGTTTGCCGGTTCTTCCTCAGTTCCTGCACACGTTGAAATGATGGGGTTTCTCGGAATGGGTAACAATCCAATGGTAGGGGCATCGGTAGCTGTAGCAGTGGCGTTGGAAGGTGCCCTGAACAACTGATGATGTGGCAACCATTAAAGGCATTCAGGCTGATTGGGCTGGAATCTGTAGATTTAAAATCGCGAAGTTTGGGAGCCGCGTAGGCTCAATGTGCGTAGGTTTGAATGAGTCGCCAACCTCACCAAATTCACCGGTAATCTTTGTTGAAGTCATGGATTAAAGAAACTGTCGTGTAAGTAAGAATTAACCGTACAACCGCATGAGGTGATAATGATCGGAGCAATTGCAGGGGACATAATTGGGTCGCGGTTTGAGTTCAATCCAATCAAAACAACGGAGTTTGAGCTATTCGGCCCCGGTTGCCGCTTTACGGACGATACCGTATTAACGGTGGCACTGGCAGAAGCAATAATTTGGGAAAAGGATTATTGCGAACTGCTGAAACAGTATTACCATCGCTACCCCGATGCCGGTTATGGTGGCACGTTCATAAAATGGGCGGCGGACAAATCGTATACCAAACCGTACAACAGCTTTGGTAACGGTGCAGCCATGCGGATTAGCCCGGTGGGGTTCTACTACGATACCTTGGAAGAAGTGCTGGCAAAAGCTGAACTATTCACCTCTGTCACTCACGACCATCCGGAGGGCATTAAGGGGGCGCAGGCAACGGCAACAGCTATTTTTCTCGCCCGCAACGGAAGCTCAAAAGATGAAATCCGGCGTTATGTGACTGAGACTTTTAGTTATGATCTGAGCCGCACCTGTGATCAGATTCGCCCAGGATACACGTTTGACGTGACCTGTCAGGGAAGCGTACCCGAGGCGATCATCTGCTTTCTTGAGTCAAGCGACTATGAAAGTGCGGTCCGTCTGGCAGTATCACTTGGCGGAGATAGCGATACGCAAGCGTGCATAGCTGGCGGCATTGCCGAAGGTTTTTATGGGATGCCGAAATGGATTGAGGAAAAAGCTCGGTGCTATCTTGATTCACAGTTGCAAAAGGGGAGTCAAAGGAGTCAAAGGGGACTTTGTTGATTAGTTGCCCAACTTGATTTCTTCTGCTATCTTTCGCTCATGCCCCGTACAGCACGCATAGACATCCCCGGTTTGTTGCAGCACGTTAGAGTTCGCGGAATCGAGCGACGGGATATTTTATCGACAACAATGACCGCCGCTTGTTCCTTGAACGTCTCTCCAAACTTATTGTCGAA
>CAIUSO010000121.1 GCA_903901875.1 uncultured Geobacteraceae bacterium
CCCCAGGGCCGCAGGAGGACACCGTTCCATGAGTCAGAATACAGGTAAAATTTCGCAGGTTATCGGCGCCGTTATCGACGTTGAATTTGAGCCCGGCAAGCTGCCGGAGATCTACCACGCACTTCGCGTGACAAATCCGGCAATTGATGACCGTGAAAACAATCTGGTACTGGAAGTTGCCCAGCATCTCGGCGAAAACTCGGTCCGTACCATCGCCATGGATTCGACCGATGGTCTGAAGCGTGGACAGGTTGTTATCGATACCGGTAAACAGATTTGTGCTCCCGTTGGTGCTAAAACCCTTGGACGTATTATGAACGTTATCGGTGAGCCGGTTGACGAAATGGGTCCCATCGGTAATGAGAAGGAATATGCCATTCATCGCGAGGCTCCTTCTTTTGAAAATCAGTCTACCAAAGTTGAAGCCTTTACGACCGGTATCAAGGTTGTTGACCTTCTTGCTCCCTATGCACGTGGTGGTAAAATCGGCCTGTTCGGCGGTGCCGGCGTTGGTAAGACCGTTCTTATTATGGAACTGATCAATAACATCGCCAAGCAGCATGGTGGTTATTCGGTTTTTGCAGGGGTTGGTGAACGTACCCGTGAAGGTAATGACCTCTGGATGGAAATGAAAGAGTCCGGCGTTCTTGACAAGGCAGCTCTTGTGTACGGTCAGATGAACGAGCCTCCTGGTGCCCGTGCCCGTGTTGCTCTGACTGCTCTGTCCGTCGCCGAATATTTCCGTGACGAAGAAGGTCAGGACGTTCTGCTCTTCATCGACAACATCTTCCGTTTTACCCAGGCAGGTTCGGAAGTTTCGGCACTGCTCGGTCGTATTCCTTCCGCCGTTGGTTATCAGCCGACCTTGGCTACCGAAATGGGTGAGCTTCAGGAACGTATTACTTCCACCAAAAAAGGTTCCATCACTTCGGTTCAGGCTATTTACGTACCTGCCGATGACTTGACTGACCCGGCTCCTGCTACGGCGTTTGCCCACCTTGATGCAACGACAGTTCTTTCACGTCAGATTGCCGAGCTGGGAATTTATCCCGCAGTTGACCCCCTTGACTCCACATCACGTATTCTTGATCCCCAGGTTATCGGTGAGGAGCATTACGCCGTTGCCCGTTCGGTTCAGTATGTTCTCCAGAAGTACAAAGATCTTCAGGATATCATTGCCATTCTCGGTATGGATGAGTTGTCGGAAGAGGATAAGCTGGTTGTTGCCCGTGCCCGCAAAATCCAGCGTTTCCTTTCACAGCCATTCCACGTTGCCGAGGCTTTCACCGGTTCACCGGGTAAATATGTCGAATTGAAGGATACCATCAAGGGTTTCCAGGAAATCGTTGCCGGTAAGCATGACAGTATGCCGGAACAGGCATTCTATATGGTCGGTTCGATCGAAGAAGCCATCGAAAAAGCTGCAAAGTTGGCCGCAGTATAATTTATCTGTAGGGGCGCACCACGTGCGCCCATATCAGGGTGGGTGGTATTCGCACCTATAAGGCGCAAGCACTGCCCCTGCAAGGACTATGTTATGGCTGAGAAGATGAAATTAGAAATAGTTACTCCCTACAAAAAAATCGTCGATACTGAGGTTGAGGAAGTTACCGCAACCGGTAAACTTGGCGAATTCGGTGTGTTACCAGGTCATGCGCCTTTTTTAACTTCTCTTAAAATTGGTGAGCTTGTCTACAAGAATAATGGTGCCACCGAGCATATGTCTCTGAACTGGGGCTATTTCGAAGTACGAGAAGACAAAATTATCGTCCTCGTTGAAACAGCTGAGGCCGCTTCTGAGATAGATGTGGAGCGCGCCAAGGCTGCACAGGGTCGTGCTGAAGATGCTCTCAAAAAGCTCACTTCAGAAGACAAGCAGTTTAAAGTGTACGAAGCTGCCCTTGAACGTGCACTTATCCGTATGCAGGTTGCAAGCAAGTCAGCTCGTAGATAGATTGTTCTCAATAACATTTAAGAGCGGCAGCGATGCCGCTCTTTTTATTTGTTGTGTCGAATTCGGTAGGGGCGTATGGCCATACGCCCTCGGTGTAACAGCGCACCATGGTGATATTGTCGCCATGGTGATATTGTCACCATCGCGATAACGCCACGATTTGTCTGCTGGAAACGATTCCATTCCCCCATGTCCCAATCAAAAAAATATAATGCCTTTTCCCATGAATTAAAACGCCACTTCGGCTGTAAAGTGCAGCGTATCTCGGTAGATGCCGGTTTTACCTGCCCTAATCGTGATGGTTCCCTTGCTGTGGGCGGATGTGTGTTTTGTGGCGGCCATGGGTCCGGTTCCCACGGTATCCGCCGTGATCTCTCCGTCATCTCCCAGTTGGAGGACGGTAAGGAGGTCATGATTCGTAAGTACCGTGCGGCTCAATTTCTCGCCTATTTTCAGGCCTACACCAGTACCTATGCTCCCCTGGAACGGATGCGGACCCTGTTTGATTCAGCCCTTACCGTTGACGATGTGGTGGGCGTTATTATCGCTACTCGGCCGGACTGTCTTCCCGATGATGTTTTGGACTATCTGTCTGAACTTTCCCGAAGAACCTACCTCTGGCTGGAACTCGGCATGCAATCCATGTATGACCGTAGTCTTACGTTTCTGAATCGGCGTCATGATCAGCAATCCACCGTTGATGCCATTTTTCGCGCACAGGTGAGAAACATACGGATCTGCGCCCATATAATTCTCGGAATTCCAGGAGAATCACGTGATGATATGCTCGCCATGGCAGATGAACTGAACCGCAGGGGGGTGGCTGGCGTAAAACTGCATCTGCTCCATGTGATGAAGGGCACGCAGCTTGAGGAGATGTACCTTCGGGGTGAAGTGCCGATGCTTGGACGGGATGATTATGCCGGCCTCGTCTGCGACTTTCTTGAACGACTTGATCCGGCCATCCTCATTCATCGCCTGACCGGAGATGGTGGCCACGAAAATCTGGTTGCACCACTCTGGTCACTGAAAAAGTTTGAGATTCTCAATCTGATAGATTCAGCGTTGGAACGGCGGGGCACCTGCCAGGGTTTCAGATTTTCCCCATCAGTATGAGTATGATGAATATAACGTAGAACAGACCTCCCATCAGCAGGGTGCCGGGAGTAAGATGTTTTTTGATCCTGATTTGCAGGTAGGCAAGGCCCACCGATGCGAAGGTCAGGGCAACTGTCAGGAGTGCCGCACCATTCAATTGCCAGTCGGTCATCAAGATGCCGATTGCCGTTATGATGGAGCCCTGAAAGACCATGGCACCGGTGACGTTACCAATGGCCAGAGTATCTTTCCCCTTGTTTATCCAGATGACACTGTTGAATTTTTCCGGTAGTTCGGTGGCTATGGGGGCGATTATCATGGCCAGAATGAAGGGTGAAATTCCCATTTGCCCGGAAATAATCTGAATTTTTTCCACAAATATGTATGATCCCCAGACAATTAGCAGCAGTGAACTGAGAACCTGGCTGCCGATAAGTGCCATGTGGGGGTCATGTGATTTTCGGGCAAAATAACAGGGGTCCAGCTCCGACTCCTCTATTTCGTTGGACGCCGTTTCTCCGCTCCCTCGCAATGTCATCAGCACATAGCTGCCATAGGTGAGGAGCAGGGAGAGGGCGATGAAGGTCTTGATGACCGGATGTCCCCCCAGCAGTGAGGCACCGATGGCACAGGAATAGAGGATTAGAAAAAACTCCATGTCACGACGCATGACCGTGGTATCCACCCGCATGATCGGATAATCGTGGCGCTTTTTACGGTTCCAGATGACCGCCAGACCGCTGATGAAGAATGCCAGGGTGCCGAGCATGAACGGTGCTCCGATGATGGCTCCCACGCCGATTTTGTGACCTGACTCACCGCCGCCGAAAATGATGGCAACGAGGGGAACCAGAGTTTCCGGCAGTGCGGTACCAACGGCGGCAAAGATACTGCCGACCGCGCCGTCCGATAACTGCATTTTTTTGCCAAACCATTCAAGGCCATTGGTAAAAACGGTGGCCCCCAACAGGATGATACCAAGGGCAAAAAGTAATAGAATCCAGTGTGTCATTTACATCTCCACCCGGGTGACCACACCCTGAAGTTTGGCCGCAGGCAATTTATTAAATTGGACAAAGTTGGGGGTGAGCTTTTTAATTGTCGAGAAAATCTTCCACGCCGGGTTGGCCGTGTCAATGTCCTCAATGCCATAGAATATGACTTTCTCCACGATGCCGTTATCCTTGAGCAGTTGCTCGATATCAAACATTACCATGTACCCCGCTTTAATTACAAAGGCGTCAAGTCCCGTACCCAGTCCGGTGGTCAGACCGCTTTCAAGTCCGTACGGCTCATCGGTGCGGATAATGGAAATGAGAACGTTGCGGGTGTAAATAATATTAGAACGGATTGTGCAGTGGACCAGATAGGGGGGAATAGTATTCCACTCTTTGACAAAGAACAGGGCGGTGCCGGAAATGTGTCCCTTCTGGTAGATCTGCTCGTAGCTCATGAGATAGGTTTCCATGTCAAGGGGCCTGAGGGCCTTGTAGAGGGCTCGTTGTCCCTTGGTCCATATAAGGATGGCCCCCAGAGGGATGGAGGCGAGAATCAGCGACCAGTAGCCGCCATGGGGCAGTTTGTGAAGATTGGAAATCAGGAAGGCAAAATCTACCAGTGTTACAAAGAGAGCGACGGGAACTTTCCATTTTTTCTGAGTTCGGGCAAAAATCATCACCATCATGATACCGGTAATGGTCATGGTGCCGGTAACGGCAAGACCGTATGCGGCGGCGAGGTTCTCTGATTTCTGGAATATCAGCATGATCATGATGACCAGGCCCAGGAGAATCCAGTTGACCGCACCGATGTAAATCTGTGATTTGAGCTGGTGGGAGGTGTAGTCAACCTTGAGAAGGGGGAGGATGCGGGTGGTTATCCCCTGGTAGACGATGGAAAATACTCCGCTGATGAGTGCCTGGGAGGCGATGACCGTCGCCATGACGGTGAGGATCAGGAAGGGGATATAGAGTAAGGACGATTGTGACTGTACCATGCCGAATAGAATGTTCTTTGCGTCGGGGTGACTGAGGATAAAGGCTCCCTGTCCCAGATAGTTGATAACCAGCGCGACAAAAACGATGTACCAGGCACGCTTGACCGGTTTTCGCCCCAGATGCCCCATATCGGCGTAGAGGGCCTCGCCGCCGGTGGCGCAGAGAATTACTTCGGAGAGCACAAAGAAGCCGGCCATGCCGTTTTTGGCCAGGAAGCTAATGGCATGGTGGGGGCTGATGGCGGAGATAATGCCGGGATGGGACCAGAGGGCGATAAAACCGGAAATGGAGAGTGCGGAAAACCAGATTACCATTATGGGGCCAAACGCCTTAGCCACCTTGTCGGTACCTTTGAATTGAAAGATAAAGAGAAACACGGCGATAATCGCCGCAGCCAGGATCAGCGTCGACTGACTGACGCCGCTTAAGGAGGGGATGAGCAAGGCACCCTCCACCGCCGAGAGGATACTGATGGCCGGAGTTATGACTCCGTCGCCCAGAAGCAGTGCCACACCCAGATAGGAGAGAAATGTCACGAAGACCATCTGGCGTCCCGGTTTGATCATCCGCACCAGGATTTCCCGGAGCACGATGGTTCCCCCCTCACCCTTCCGGGAGAGGCTCATGGCCAGCAGGGCATATTCGATGTTGACCAGAATCATCAGGGTCCAGACGATCAGGGAAATAATGCCGTAGACATTCTCCTCGGTCGGTTTAGTAAGGGCAATAATGACGGTCAGTGTGTAGATCGGGCTTGTGCCGATGTCGCCGAACACCAGCCCCATTGATTTTACGATGCCACCCCAGTAAGAATCGGTTTCGCCATGTTTCATTGCAAGCCTCCGATAGAGATAAACCGCTTATATACCACCACGGTGAAGTCGAAACAATATAAAACGGGGCATGATGGCTCCGATAATGCTTTACAGTTTTGCCAAAATTGCTACACTCACGCTCCCGTTGATGTGCGGGGGCGCATATTTCACCAGGGGGGTATTTGTGGAAAGAGAACGGAACAGAGTAACAGAGGGAAATTCGATGATCTGTCGCTATTTCAAGGTACTCCACCGTGATATGGTTTTTCTCAAGTTTATTCTGGAAGCTTATGAGGGGATGAATGTCATGAGTACGGTTGATAACCGGGAGGGGATTATCCGCATAGCCATTATGCCGGGGTTTGTGGCCGATATGGATGAGCTCCTGGCGGAACTGGGACGGCAGGTCACCATGGAGCCGGTAGAGTGGGATGAAGTGGCATGCCAATTCTGATCCGTACTTTTGTTATGCTGCTCTGTCTGGTCAGCCCTGCTGGTGCGGCTGTTCTTCCCGGCATTGATACGTTGCAGATGCGTCACTTTGACGTTCTTCAAGGAAAACGGGTCGGTCTGGTTACCAATCATACCGGGCGGGCCGCCAACGGACAGAGTACCATCGATATTCTCTTTACTGCACCCGGCGTCCGCCTGGTGGCCCTTTACAGCCCGGAACACGGTATTCGGGGGAGCGAGGATTCCAAGGTTCCCTCCGGCGTAGATACCCGGACCGGCGTGCCAATAAACAGCCTGTACGGTATCAGTTGTCGGCCAACGTCCCAGATGCTGAAGGGGGTCGATATACTGGTCATCGACCTTCAAAATGTGGGGAGCCGCTTTTATACCTACATTGGCACCTTATCACTGGTGATGCGTGCGGCTAAAACCAACGGGATTCCGGTTGTGGTGCTCGATCGCCCCAATCCGATCAACGGGGTGGATATCGGCGGCGCAATACCGGTCGTTCCGGTGCCGGAAAAAAGCAGCGGCTGTGGTGCCTTGACAAGCATCCATCCCATTCCGACGCGTCACGGTATGACGATGGGAGAACTGGCACGGCTGTTCAACGGCGAGTTCGGCATCGGCTGTAATCTGACGGTCATTCCGATGCAGGGGTGGCGGCGCTCCATGTTTTTCGACGAGACGGCCCTTCCCTGGAGCAACCCTTCTCCCAATATGAGAAGTCTGACGGCGGCCCTTCTCTATCCTGGTTTTGGCATACTGGAGAGCACCAACCTTTCGGTGGGGCGGGGGACGGATCGACCCTTTGAGTTGTATGGAGCTCCCTGGTTTGACGGGAACGGCGTGGCTGCTCTCCTGCAACAACGGGCAATTCCGGGGGTGCGTTTCACACCCGCCAGTTTTGTGCCGTCCCAGGAGGGGCAGCCCTATGCGGGGAAAGCCTGCTCCGGTGTTGCGGTTACCATAACGGACCGGCGACTGCTTGATCCGGTCTTGGCAGGACTTTCCCTGCTTCAAGCGATCTATCAGCTCCACCCGAATCGCTTCAAGCAGGTTGACGGTTTTGGTACCGAGGTGGGGGACAGGGGGGTGTGGCTCCAGCTGACCAAAGGGGGACAGCGACCGGAGGATATCGTTGCCCGGTGGCGTGTCGAGCTTGATACGTTTGCGGTAATTCGGAAAAAATATCTTTTATATTGAGATGAGACACTTCATGATGACCGGTCGCCTGGGCAAGGCAAAACATGCCCAAGGCAACTCCTACCGTACCACAATCCGTAACCCCTTACCAGCCAGGGAAATGTAGGCAAAAGTCACTGTTGTCGGACCACTCCGCGCCGTCCCCTCTCGAAAATCGGTTGCAAAGGTATAACGGAAGGATTTTACCCTGCTGCCATCCGGTACGAGAACCTCATTCGGAAGCTCTGTGCGCCCCGGCCATGAACAGTGCTGCTGCCGGTCGGCTACGAACGCCGGTAATTTGCCCATCATCGGCATTTCCATGTGGCAGTAATCATAAAATAGGGCGTCACAGAGAAGTGGCTGCTGCTCCGCTGGCAGCAGCGGTCCGGCCAGTCGTGCCACCAGTTCGAATACCCGTCTGCTGGAGAGGCTGGAGAGATTGTCGTTACCAACCTGCCGGGCCATTTGATCAAGGATATGGGCAAAGCGAAGATGGTATTCAACTGTGCGGAATGTCGCCTTAAAATGGCCATTCTTTGCGATCAGGTCCAGCAGGCGACCGATGGTTTCAATGCGGCAGATATCGGTGAAATCAAGCCAGGGATTGCCCAAAATTGTGTAGGGAGGGGCATCGGAAAAGAGGTACTGTTCCCGTGCGGCGATTGTGCGCATGGGAGCACCCTTCAACACCTTGAGCGGTTCCACCTGCAGCATGTCCGGCCTGGCCTGGGCAACCATCTGCAGTGAGTCAAGGAATCCGGAATAATCCTCGCCCGGCAGACCGGCCACCAGGTCCAGATGTATCTCTATTTTTGTTTCCTTTTTGAGTCGTGCCACGGCGGCAAAAATGCGGGAGAGATCGGCTCTTCTCCCCACCCGTTCAAGGGTCGCCGCCGATGTGGACTGGACGCCGATTTCAAAGTGGAAACAGTTGTCTGGAACGCAGCATAACAGCTCCATGTTATCATCGGTCAACAGGTCTGCGGCAATTTCAAAATGGAAGCGGCTGGTACGGTTATGCTGCAGTATGAAATTCCAGATCTGGTTTGCCCGGCGGGCGTCATAGTTAAAGGTCCGGTCAACCAGCTTAATCTGGGGCACCTCAAGCTGCATCAGCAGTAAAAGGTCCTGCTCAATCCTTTCCATTGAAAAGGAACGGACCGACTCCTCAACCGAGGAAAGGCAAAAGGCACAGGAAAAGGGGCATCCCCGTGAGGTTTCATAATAGGTGAGCGGTTTTGCCATATCCACCAGTCCGGCGGCAAAGGGAGAGGGGAGGGTGTCCAGTTCCACATAGCTGCCGTTGACCGGTCCGGAAGTAATATCCCCCTCGTCACGGTAAAAAAGATTATCGATCCGTGCCAGCCGCTCACTGCGACCGGAACTGTCCGGTTGGATAAGCTCGGACAGCAGGGCGCGAAACGGTACTTCCCCCTCTCCTTTGATGATGTAGTCGATGGAGTGGTGCAACTGCATACAGTCGAATATGCCGAAGGAAACCTCCGGTCCGCCCAGTACGATCACTGTTTTGGGAGCAAGTTTTTTGATATCGGAGGCGATCTTCAGGGTCTGCTCAATATTCCAGATATAGCAGGAAAAAGCCACCAGATCAGCCTGTTCCGCCATGATGAGTCTCAACAGGTATTCCCGTGGATCATGGACGGTCCACTCCCTGATGGAGATTGAAACTTCCGGCAGGCTTTGGCAATGGGCTGCCAGAGAGGGAAGGGCCAGTGACGAATGGGCATATTTGGCGTGCAGAGTAGTAAGAAGTAGTTTCATTGCCATGGCCTGTCTGTCAAAAGGTAATAAAATAGCCGCTACTGTCATGGGCAATCTCGGTTTTGAACGGGCGAGATAAGCTGTTCAGCTTGTCGATAACCCCACTCCCGGCTTTGCCGGTCATGATGCGGGGTTGGAAGCCGACCCGGCCATTGAGTACATCGAGGGGGACGATTTCTGCCGTCCGTTGATCCCCATTCAGTTTGATCCGCACAAGGGCACTGACATCGGCCACGGTGCTGCTGCTGGCAAAGGCAAAGTTGCCCAGGCTGTAAAAAATGAGCCCCTTTTTATAGTGCTCTATGCCTTGCAGTACGTGGGGATGGTGGCCGATGATAACGTCGGCCCCGGCGTCGATAGCCTTTCGGGCGGCGATTTGCTGATAGGCTTGTATGGTGCCGCTGGCCTCTTTCCCCCAATGAAACGATACCACGACGAAATCTGCCTGGGAGCGGGCACGTGCGATATCGGCGGTAACCAGCTTTTCGTAGCCGGGGGCGGTGCCGGGGCGATCCTTGCCGGCGAAAAACTCGATCGGTTGGGTCAGTGAATAGCCGAGAAAAGCGATTTTCTTCCCTTTTACCGTATAAAGTGCCATGAGCCGCGCATCGTCAAGATTCTTCCCCGCGCCGACCCAGGCGATGTTATTCTCCCGTAAATGGTCAAGGGTTTCGAGCAGGGCCGCTCCCCCAAAATCCATGGAGTGATTATTAGCCAGTGTCACCAGATTGAAGCCGGCTGAGGCGATGGCCCGGGCAACCGGTGGCTCGGCACGGAAACGGAATTTTTTTTCCGAATACTCTTCGCCCCCCGTGGCAATGGGTGATTCCAGGTTTGCCAGGTTGATGTCCCCGGTGAGAATGAGTTTTTTTACCCCGTGAAAGGGGTGGTCATAGCCCTTTTTTCTCAGTACGGGGGCCCATCTGCCGGCCAGCATGATATCACCGACGGCAGAAATGATGATCTCCTCCGCCCAGAGGGGGGCCGGGAGGGAGAGAAACAGTATCAGAAGCAGGGTACGGGTGGTAAATGTGAACATGTGAACTCTTTTGCATTGACGTATATCGGTGCAAATGCTAAATAAATTAATTCGTAACGGTGATACATACACGCTTACCACTTAAAAATAAAGGTGTTTTCCCATGCTTGACATGAAAATTATTCGTGAAAATTTTGATGAGATCGAGCTGCGACTTCGCAGCCGCGGTGGAGAGTCCTATCTTGACGGTTTTCGTAACCTCGACGAACGGAGACGGACACTCCTGAAGGAGGGGGAGACCCTCAAGGCACTGCGGAATTCTGCCTCCGACGAAATCGGCCGCACCAAGGACAAAAGCCTGGTGCAGGATAAGATACTGGAAATGCGTGAGGTCTCTCAAAAAATAAAGGGATTGGATGAGGAGCTGGGGCACGTTGACGAGCAGCTTAATTTATTCCTGCTCACCGTGCCGAACCTGCCCCATGCAACAACTCCCCCCGGACGTTCGGAACATGACAATGTGCAGGTCAGGACGTGGGGTGAACCCTGCACTCTCCCATTTACTGCCAAGCCCCACTGGGATCTGGGGGAAGCCCTCGGTATTCTGGATTTTGAGCGTGGTGCCAAGATAACCGGTGCCCGTTTTACCCTCTACCGGGGTGCGGGAGCCCGGTTGGAGCGGGCTTTGATCAATCTGATGCTGGATCTGCATACCGATACCCATGGCTATCAGGAGGTGCTGCCGCCATTTATGGTGAATCGTGACTCCATGCAGGGAACGGGACAGCTTCCCAAATTTGAAGAAGATCTGTTTAAGATGGTAGATCCGGAGTTTTTTCTCATTCCGACCGCCGAGGTGCCGGTTACCAATATTCACCGGGGAGAAATTCTCAAAAAAAGCGAACTGCCGATCAGTTATTGTGCCTACACCCCCTGTTTTCGCCGTGAAGCCGGCTCTTACGGTAAAGATACCCGCGGCCTGATTCGTCAGCATCAGTTTAATAAGGTTGAGTTGGTTAAATTCGTCCACCCGTCCGAGTCGGACGCCGCTTTGGAGACGTTGACCGGACACGCGGAAAAAGTATTGCAACTGTTGGAGCTTCCCTATCGTGTTATGGCACTTTGCAGTGGAGATATCGGCTTTTCTGCTGCAAAAACCTATGATCTGGAAGTCTGGTTGCCGGGGCAAAGCTGCTATCGGGAAATTTCATCGTGCAGCTCTTTTGGCGATTTCCAGGCCCGCCGCGCCTCTATCCGTTTCCGGGAAGATGAAAAGGGTAAGCCGGAATTTGTCCACACTCTGAACGGTTCCGGGTTGGCGGTTGGTCGCACACTGGTTGCCATACTGGAAAACTATCAGCAGGAAGATGGGTCGATTGTCATTCCTTCGGTATTGCGCCCCTATATGGGTGGAATTGAGAAAATTGCCGTACCGTAGGCTGCTGGAGTGGCGCAGCCAACAAAAAAATAGTTCGTACCGGGATTAATAGCTCTTACCATTTGAAAAATGGAAACAGGTATGATATAAGGTTGGTCCTATACGGAAGGGTGGCCGAGTGGTTTAAGGCAGCGGTCTTGAAAACCGCCGAGTGTAACAGCTCCCAGAGTTCGAATCTCTGCTCTTCCGCCATAAAATTTATGTAAAATAATATATATAGAAACGGGGGTGCCAGATGAGGTACCCCCGTTTTTAGTGTGGGTTGCCAATAGGTTGCCTATTAGTCAAAAAAATCAGCTTGACTACAAGCTTACCCTGTTAATTGTATATGTAATAGTTTGATCATTAGTATATGGAAAAGATACACCCCTATGGACTTGATAAAATGAGGTAACTTCCTTATTTATTAAAGAATATATCCCGTATACCGGCAAATTTGTATCCAATATTCATACATCTCACGATACTCAAGGCAACTTCTTTATGAACAACAGTAAAATTTCAGCGGCAAATGCTGACGTATCAGCAGGTTACATCTCAAACAGCAGAGCAGCTCAAACTTGGCACTCTCTATGCTAAGTATAAAGCAACAGCAATTAAATCCAAGCGAGAGATTGAAATACAAAAATTACAAGGAGGACGTCATGAGAGCACTTATCACCACCATCGTAGGAACATTACTCCCGGCAACAGTAATGGCAGCAAGTACAGCAAGTGGAATGGCAGAAGATACAAGTGGGATTTTTGTCTGGGTATTCTTGGGATTCTGCGCAATGATAGTGGTAGCACAGGTAATACCGGCAGTACTTCTGGCAACGGGAATGGTAAAAGGTATAGTGTCGATTGCAAAACATGAAACAGCAGTAGCGACATCACGCATTTCATAGGGGGCAAAAATGGACATAGCGAAAAGGTGAGAGGTCATCCTGTAAAGGGTGGCCTCTTTTGCATTTAGCCGTGGAGTTCTCTCCATTTGAAGATAATGGCCTCATTCATATCTCGCTCTTCGTTCTGGTTATTGACAATACCTGCTGGTTTAAAGTGTGCTAAATCAGGACATTCTCCCAACGTAACATTAGCTCCTGTATGCATCCAGTAACCACGGAAGGGGAATATTCTGAAGCCACTCATCACACCCACTATGTTTTCATGGGGTAAGGTCAGATCCATAATGAAGAACTCTTTACCATCTTGTATGTCAATTCCAATAAAGCCATAATCGCCAATTATCTCTTTGTAAATAAAGAGAGAGAAACGAGCTTTTGCCATACCTTCAAGAAAAAGGTGCTCTATAGATTCTTTGGGGTGACGCTTTGCATTGAGCATTTGCTGAGCAGCATTAATACCGTTGGGTCTGAAACTGTAGAGCAAGTAGTCTGAAAACAGATCACTTTCATGGGCATGGTCAAAAGAGATAACATTCTTGCCTTCTCGCTTGACTAACATTTTCAGGCGTTTGGCACAGGATAATATATTGTCTCTCCGAATCAGTGTGATTAAATCAGCATGAAGTTGCTTCAATACTGGTCGTGTCTCACGATACTGTTTGACAAGTTCATCTATATTTTCAGGAATAGTGTATGATTGGGTCATTTAACTGGTAACTCCTGTGACATAACCACGGGTAACTACTCAATGCTTGACTTTACCATCTCTTTAAGCTCTTTGCCAACCTTGAAGAAAGGTAACTTTTTGGGAGCAACTTGAGAAGGTTCACCCGTCTTGGGGTTTCTGCCCGTATAACTTCCATATTCACGAACTTCAAAATTGCCAAACCCTCGAATCTCAATCCGATCACCTGCAAGCATGGCATCAGTCATACTGTCAAAGAAGCAATCAACAATACCTTCAGCAACATGGTTTGACAACCCCGCTCGTTCAGCAAATACGTCTATTAGTTCTGATCTCGTCATTTGTCCCTCTCAGTAAGTGTAATAACCATTCAATAACACGTTGGTACCTCACAAGTTCACACGCAGAATGAAGGCTGTGTGAGGTCTGCGAAAATGATGCTTCCGGTACACAGTATCTAACACAGCAATATCAAACAAGTCCACGTTTTTGTAAAGAAAAAAAGCCCTATGTACCGTTTTGATTACCATCCAGCACTTCACGCACCTGAGAGACCAACTCCGGTTGTGAGAATGGCTTTGAGATGAAATGTACTCCTTCATCCAGGATACCATGTTGGGAAATAATATCGGCAGAGTAACCGGACATGAACAGGCACTTCAGCTGGGTGTGGCCTGAAGTCAGGGCGTTTGCCAAGTCGCGGCCATTCATCTCCGGCATGATTACGTCAGTTATGAGCAGGTGGATGCCTCCGTCGTGTTCTTTGGCCAATGCCATCGCCTCGCCAGGTCCGCTCGCCCTTAATACTGTGTACCCCTGTTTTTCAAGCATCCTGGTGGCAATGTCCAGAATGTCCGGTTCATCCTCCACGAGCAGAATGGTTTCGTGGCCTGACAAAGAAGAGCTGCCTCTCGTATCCTGATTTTCCAGAGAGGGCGCACCGTCACACTGTGGGATGAATATCGTGAATGTTGTGCCTGTGCCCAACTCACTGAAGATGTCAATAAAGCCTCTGTTCTGCTTGACAATGCCGAAAACTGTTGCAAGGCCGAGACCGGTCCCTTTTCCTTTATCCTTGGTCGTAAAAAACGGTTCAAAGATATGTTCCAGTGTTTCACTGCCCATACCACTGCCATTGTCACTCACGGTGAGTACGACGTATCTGCCAGGCAATGCGTCAGGATTATGGGAGGTATGTTCCGTATCTACAATGCGGTTTCCCGTTTCTATGGTAATTGTGCCGGTATTGGAAATAGCGTCACGGGCGTTTATGCAGAGGTTAGTCATTATCTGATCAATCTGGGAAGGGTCAAAGCTGATTAGACACGGATCGGGCGATGATTTCCAGGTGAGAATGACGTTTTCACCAATGAGTCGTTTCAGCATCTTTAACATGCTCTCCACGGTATCGTTGAGATCCAGCACTTTGGGGACAAACACCTGTTTGCTTGCAAAAGCCAGTAATTGATGGGTAAGCTCGGCAGACTGCTCGGCAGCTTTTTTGATCTGCTCCAGGCTTTCACGTTGCCGCTTTGGATTTGCGCCATTAAGTGACATATATACATGTCCCAGTATGACAGTCAGTTTATTGTTGAAATCGTGGGCGATACCGCCTGCAAGGCTTCCGATTGCCTCCAGTTTGTGAGCTTGTCGTAACTGCAGCTCCAGTAGTTGCCGCTCTGTCTCCAAACGATTTTTTTCGGTCATGTCTCTGGCCAAACCGATAAGCATTTTTTTTCCGTTAAAATCAAAACCCTTGGAACTTATTTCTACCGGAATAATAGTGCCATTACGAGCCCTCATTGCGCCCAACTGATGTAACCCCTGTTTTGCGGCATTCTGAAAGGCTACTTGCATCGCAGGTATGTCTTCTGGAACGGCAATGTCCCTGATATTCATGTTTTTGAATTCGTCCCTGCTGTAACCAAGTCTGTCAATGGCAGTGGCATTGACATCTAAAATAGTACCATCATGATCATGCACAAAAACGGCATCAACGATGTTGTCAAAAAGGGATTTAAACCGGTTCTCAGATTCAAGCAACGTCCTGATATGCTTTTTTTGTTCAGTTATATCCAGAATGGAACCTACCAGTCCGGCGAGATTCCCCAGCGAATCATAATAGGGTGCTTTGTAGAAAACGACATCATAGCATACGCCGGCAGCGGAAATAATGGTGCTTTCGTACGTTTGAACCTGGGTATTTCTCTCCAGGAGTTCTCTATCTTTCTGGCGATAGAGTTCAGCCTTTTCCGGGGGAGCGACATCAGAAGGTATACGACCAATTATCTGTTCTTTTTCCAGACCAAGCAAACGGACAAATCCCTCATTGCATCCGAGATATCTGCCCTGCAGGTCTTTATAGAAGATCGGTATGGGAACTGTTTCAATAAGTGATTGTCTGAAACTGAGCTGCTCTGACAGATCAGACCTCTGCTTTTCGAGCGCACTTATCATTGAATTGAATGCCACGGCAAGGGAACCGATTTCATCTGAAGAAGATACAGGGATTTTGTCAGGCATCTCTAACGTTTTAGATACTTCTATCATGTGACTATGAAGGCCAAATAGCTGCTGTCTGCTTTTTCTGGTGAAGACCGCTACCAACAGATGCACCAAGAGAATTAAGGTGGCAAATGTAATCGAGGTCATGGCAATCCTGTGCCACATTTGAGCATATTTGGCGGTAATATCTTTGAACGATACCAGCCTGCCTACTAAATTCCCGGCGGAATCATGGAGCGGCGATACGCCCATATAGATTTTCTTGCCATCAAACAACTCAAGGGAAACTCTGAAATCGAGTGGCTGCCTGTGTGCCGTATTTATTCGGTGCGCAAGCTTTTCGGCCGTATATTTGTCTGTTGGATAGAGAATTTCAAAGGGGCCGACCAGTGGTCCGGTAACAACTGTTGCATGTTTCTGCAGAAAATCCTTGTTGAGAAAAACGGCAAAATCATAGCCAGAGTTCTTTTTCATCCCCTCGAAGATGTGATCAATTTCCTTGGCAATTTCAAAGTAACCGAGCAATTTTCCGCTACTAAATACAGGGTTGACACTTCGTAATGAGAAAAAGTTTAAGCCAAGTTCCAGGCCGCTGGCCAGAGAGTGATTCTTTGAAGCGCGGAGAAAGGTGTCTCTCTGCAGGACGTCGCCCGACTGTTCCGGTTTGTGTACCCTCAGGAAAACAGTGCCGTCTGGGGTAATAAAATACATGTGAGTGATTTTACAGGTCTGTCGGAATTGGTTAAACAGCGGTTGGGTATTAGTCAGAAGTTGTGCTCGATCTCGCTTGGCGAATGGCGTGAGGAGAGATTCAATGTGCGATAATGCAGCGTGAATCCCCGACATATCTTCAGCCTCATTGGACAGATTGTTATAAAAAATTTGGCTTTGGGTCTGAGCAACCTTATTGAATTCCTCCTCGAATTCAGCTGTTTCATAAAAATAGGTGATTATCCCCATGGATAAAATGCTGACAAGCAGAAAGCTGACGCTTGTCAGCAACAGTTTCTGTTTGATAGTCAATTTATTGAGGCTCATACAGTTAAGCCCTGTCATCAGTGGGATGCATACTATGCGGGCCATTATATCTCTTGGTTGTTAAAATATCACCACATTTGTTGTTAGTTTCCTGATCTGGGTACAAAATGAAATCGCATTCGGTTTTTGATTGATACTGCACAATTGCACGTGCTTGTCGCTCTGTTCCCACTCTTCATCCCCTCGTTTTTATTGTATTGACATTTTAGCCATTAGTTTCATAAAATACGAAATTATCCAGCCGGTAATGGTCGAGATTCGTCGTGGTTGCAGTGACTATACGACGATGAAGGGTCTTTGTGGAACCTGTATTTCCATTAAGAGACGTGACGCCACTACCGGTTTTTTTATTCCCTGCAAAAGATCAAAGTCTGAGCTTATGTGAGCCACCATGAGCACCCTATGAAAATCAAACGACTCGAAATATCAGGATTCAAGAGTTTTGCTGAGAAGGCAGTTGTTGACTTTCAGCAGAATGTCACCGGTGTGGTCGGCCCCAACGGCTGCGGTAAGTCCAATATCGTTGATGCCATCCGCTGGTGCATGGGGGAGCAGTCTGCCAAGAATCTCCGTGGTAAGGCCATGGAGGATGTGATCTTTGCGGGGAGTGAAAATCGTAAACCGCTCGGTGTGGCAGAGGTGTCACTGGTGTTTTCCACGGAAGATGGCCGTGCACCCGCCAAATATCTCGATTATGCTGAAATTCAGCTTACTCGTCGCCTCTATCGGGATGGGGACAGCGATTATCTGATCAACAAAACCCCCTGCCGTCTGCTGGATATTACCGAACTCTTCATGGATACCGGTGTCGGTACCCGGGCCTATTCCATTATCGAACAGGGAAAAATCGGCCAGATCCTCCATTCACGGCCGGAAGAACGCCGTTTTCTGATAGAAGAGGCGGCCGGGGTCACCAAGTTTAAATCACGGAAACAGTTGGCACTGAAAAAAATAGAAGGGACACGGCAGAACCTGTCCCGCCTTGCCGATGTGCTGGGAGAAATCCGGCGCCAGCTTGGGTCACTGCAGCGGCAGGCCAAAAAAGCCGAAAAGTTTCGGGAATACCGGGATGAATTGCGGGACATCGAGGTGCTTCTGGCCGCGCGGGAATTCCGAGAGACGGTGCAACAACGAAGTGATACAGAGCGGGAGCTGGCTGGGTTACAGGAGCGGATCAGGGTGGTCTTTGCCACTTCTGCCGTTGCCGAAGCACAGGTTGAAGAAGCCCGTGTTGCCCATCTTGAAGCAGAAAAACAGCTGACTGTGGCACAAGAAGAAATTTTTCGTATCAGAAGCCAGTACACCGCCACAGAACAGGGCCTTGCCTTCCAGCGGAAAGAGCTTGCCTCCCTGGAGGCCAGGGTGACCCGACTGGCAACAGAGGGGGGGGCACTGGAGAAACGACGTGCCGAATGTCTCCAACAGCGGGAACTGCTGGAGCTCCGCCTTACTACCGGAACGGTTGATGCGGCAGGTATGCAGGCCGAGTTGGAGCTGGCCGAAGAAACCCTGGTTGAATATCAGCACTCCGAGGAGGAGCTCAATCGGCAGCTGGAGCTGCGGCGTCGGGAACTTTTCGGGGCACTTGCCGAGGTGGCCCAGCACAAGAGTCGCAGTGAGACCGCCCAGAAACGATTGGTCCAGCTCAAGGAGCGGTCGGACCGTCAGGCCAGGGAAGCCATGCAGTTGGCGGAGCGCCATGCACAGCTGCGACAGCGTGAAGTTCAGCTGGAACAGGAAACAAAGGCATGTCAACAGCAACAGGAGGAACTACAGGCGGAGCTTTCGTCACTGCGGGGTGATGAGGATACCTTGAAGCGGCAACTTCCCGAGGTGGACAAAAACTGGCAATCTGCACGGGACCTGTTGACGCGTAACAGTTCCCGACTCCACTCATTGAAGGAGCTTGAAAGCCAGTTTGCCGGCTTTGGTCAGGGCGTCCGTTCTCTCATGGGGGATGGGGTGCAGCGTGTCCGTTTCACCGGCGTAGTGGCCGATGTGGTTCGGGCACCTGCGGAACTGGAATCGGTGCTGGAGTCGGTGCTGGCGGAGCGCTTGCAGTGTCTTCTCTGTGAAGATGATCGGGATGCTCGGCAGGCATTGGAATTTCTGAGAACAAAAGGGGGAGGGCGGGCCGGCATAGCCGTGCCCCTCGATCTGCCTTATCCCCCGTTCCCGATGATAGACGATGCCGTTTGCCTCCTGGAGCAGGTAGAGATTGAGGGGACATTTACCGGGCTGGTCGCCAATCTGCTGGCATCGGTTATGGTGGTGGATACCATCGATACCGCGTTCAACCTGGCCCGGCTGCACCCCGAACTGACTTTTGTTGCACGGTCCGGTGATCTGGTTACCCAGGGGGGGATTGTCAGCGGCGGGTCGGCAGAGTCGGTCGGTAACGGTCTGATCCATAAAAAGCGTGAAATACGGGAGCTTGAACTGTCGGTGGCCGATCTTGATCAGGAAGTTGCAGCCATCGGCAGTCGGCGGGACGAACTGCGCCGCCGGAGTCAGGAGGTCGCCGAAGGGCTTAAAAGCGGCGGAACCCGACTCCACCAGGGGGAGTTGAAGTTGACCGGTCTCCGGAAGGATCACCAGCAGGTTCGTGACGAAGCAGCACGCATCGCCGAGCGGCTGGAGGTCCAGTCTCTGGAGTCGGAGAATCTTGATGAAGAACGGGGCCAGCTTGAGGCCGAACTGAAACAGTCCGGTGAACAGCTGCAGGCTGGTGGTGACGGAGCCCGGTTGTTGGAACAGGAGACGGTGCGGCTCAAGAAGGAGCTTGACTCCCGTCGTTCCCAGCTGTTGATTGCGCGGGAAAACGTGACGGCCATCCGGGTACGCTCGGCAACGGTGAAGGAACAGCATGAAGCCGCTATCAGGGCCCTGGGCGATCTGGAGCGTCAGCTCGAAGAGATTGAACGGCGGATGGCGACCGATAAGGCTGAACAGGGGGCAGATCAGGAAGCCCGCATTCAGCTGCAGGCAGAGATTGACGCCGGGGCAGAACGCCTGGAGTCACTGGTCCATGGGCAGATGACATCGGAAAAACGGCTGGCGGAGGTGCGAAGCCGGTTTGATGAGGCGGGCAAGCGGGTTACGGAAATAGAGGGGGAGTTGAAGCGGAACCGGGATGAGGGGGAGAAGGTCAGGCAAGGACAGTCGGAAATTAATCTTCGTTTTTCCACGCTGACCATGCAGGCCGAGCATTTGGAACGGACGCTGATGGAGCGGAGCCGGATCTCCATGTCTGAGGCGGTGGCACGTCTGGAAGCAGGTGACTTCGATGAGCCCGCCCGGCGGACACGTCAGGTTGAATTGCAACGTCTGCTCGATGACATGGGTGAGGTCAACCTGATGGCCATTGAAGAGTGTGCCGGCATGGAGGAACGTTTTAATTTTCTCACCGGTCAGAAGGAAGATCTTGAAGAATCGCTCCACTCACTCCAGCAGGCGATTCAGCGCATCAACCGTACTACCCGCCAGCGGTTTCTTGAAACCTATAACATGATCAATGCCAAATTTCAGGAGGTGTTTCCCCGCCTTTTCTGCGGCGGCCGTGCCGAACTTCGCCTGACCGACGAGGAGGATCTGCTGGAGACCGGCATTGATATCATTGTACAGCCACCGGGTAAAAAACTGCAAAATGTGACC
This sequence comes from uncultured Geobacteraceae bacterium, assembly GCA_903901875.1. Lineage (GTDB taxonomy): Bacteria > Desulfobacterota > Desulfuromonadia > Geobacterales > Pseudopelobacteraceae > JACRCG01. The sequence continues at coordinate 20,474 of CAIUSO010000121.1, forward strand.
CTGCTTTCCGGGGGAGAAAAGGCACTGACGGCGGTGGCCCTGATTTTTTCGATTTTTTTAATCAAGCCGACCCCCTTTTGTCTTCTGGATGAGGTAGATGCGCCGCTGGATGATGCCAACATCGGCCGTTTCAATGAGATGGTGCGGGAAATGAGTTCCATTTCCCAGTTCATTATCATTACCCATAACAAGGCGACCATGCAGGTCGCCGACACGCTGTATGGGATCACCATGGAAGAACCGGGAGCTTCACGGATCGTTTCGGTGCGCCTCCATTGACGGTATCTTCCGTAGCAGGCACCCGTTCTGCCCATCGCCTCTTGCAGTAATGGTGGATACGTGGTATTGCCACATACGGGGAGACGATCATGGCACTGGAAGAGATACTGGAAAAACTCTTTGAGAAGGTACCTCAGGCGATTGGTGTCATCCTGATCGACCAGGAGGGGGAGGCGGTCAGGGAGAGCTGTCAGGGGAATCCCACTGACCTCCGTATTCTGGCAGCCCACACGGGTATTATCCTGGCACGCCTTGGTGAAATGCAGACATCTGTTTCGACCGGTGAGATATCCGAGGGGGTTATTACTTCCCGGGATGGCCATATTATTTTTGGTCCGATTGATCGGGAGTATGCCCTTGTCATGCAGACGGGACCGGGTGGGGCGGTGGCACAATCGGTATACCATTTCCGCCAGGCAATGAGTGAATTGAAGAGAGGATTTTGATGGAGAATCAGGACGCCTTCCCAATCGGACAAAGGGTAATGGCTTGTGTGATAAATCTGATGATGATTAAATGACCGCATGAATGAGAATGCCGAACTTGAATTGCTTCTGTCGTTGGACGGGGCCAGATATGAAGCGGCCGAAGGCTACGTTGTCGAATTTAAGGTTCAAAAAACGAACCCAACGCCATCACGTCCCCATGGTATTATTTACGCCTTTGTTTTTCGTCCTGATGGAGGTATACCACTTGTTCGTTTTGATAATGCGCATGGGGTCCAGAGGATGGGCGGTAAATATGTGAAAGCACCGGTTGCTTATGACCACTGGCACCAAACTGATGATGATAAGGGTCGGCCGTATATTTTCACATCAGCCGTGCAATTGCTTGACGATTTTTGGCGAGAGGTGAAGCGAACTATGAACGAAAGGGGGATACCCAATGACTTATAAAACCGGATCGATTGGTGAGTTTATGACGTGGACAAAACGTGTCGTTGCAAAACCGGACACGGTAAATGAGACACCGTCGTGTTGGTTCGATAGTGATACCACGGCGGCACATATGTTAGGGGCAGCGGCTTCTCCAGAAGCAATGGTGAAGTTGCTCTCCGAGGACAATCTGAGCCTCTTGCGGATGATTGCATCGGAACGCCCCGTTTCATTGCGGGCACTGGCATTGATGACCCATCGTAAAGAATCCAATTTATCACGTACATTGAAAAAACTGCACGATGCCGGTATAGTCGATTTTAAAGAAGGACCTGGGCGTACACGCGCCCCGCGTGTAACTGCACAACACGTTATGGATATGGTACGCTACTGATGGAAAATCAGGACGCACCGGAAAAAAAAGAAAAAAAAGGTTTTTTTCGAGGGCTATTCAGCAAGTTAACGGGGACGGTATCGTCAGAAACCAATGAAACTCCTGAAGTCTCGGAGGAAACATCGAGTCCACCTGATGACTCTGAATCTGCATCCGGGTCGGAACTGCCTCTGTCAGGGCCTGAGTTTGAAGTTGAGACAGAACTTGAACCGTGCGTGGAAACTGAACCCGAGCCGGAGCCGGAGCCGGAGCCCGCTCCTGAGCCGGAAATTGAACCAGAACAGCAGTGGAATACGTCGGGGACCGTGGTGGAGGAAACGACACCAAAGCCCGGTTTCTTCGAGCGGTTGAAATCCAGCCTCAAACGGACCAAGGAAAGTCTGGTCGGTCGTATTGATTCCCTGCTGCTGGGCAAGAAAACCATCGACGCCGATGTGCTGGAAGAGATTGAAGAGATTCTGATTACTTCCGATATCGGAGTCAAGACGACGGTCGAGCTGATTCGTACCCTTGAACAGCGTCTGGGGCGTAATGAGCTTAAGGATGGTGAGGCGTTGCGGGGGGCGTTGAAAGAGGAAATTCTTTCCCGATTGTCGGCCCATCACAGCCAGATGTCCCTGGTCGGGAAAAAGCCGTTTGTTCTGCTGGTAATCGGCGTGAATGGTGTCGGTAAGACGACGACTATCGGTAAGCTTGCCTCCCGATTCACCGCTTCCGGCAATAAAGTGCTGCTGGCTGCCGCTGACACATTCCGTGCCGCTGCCGCAGAACAGCTGGTGGCGTGGGGAGCCCGCTCCCGGGTGGATGTCATTCGGCATAAGGAGGGTGCGGACCCGTCTGCGGTCGTGTTTGATGCCTGCAAGGCTGCGGTGGCCCGTGATGTTGATATCCTGATTGTGGATACGGCCGGTCGCCTGCATACAAAAGTGAATCTGATGGAAGAAATGAAGAAAATTCGCCGGGTTATTGACCGGGAAATTCCGGGGGCACCCCACGAAACGCTGCTGGTTCTGGATGCGGCAACGGGACAGAATGCGGTTTCCCAAACCCGCCTCTTCAAAGAAGCGGCCGGTGTGACCGGATTGGTCCTGACCAAGCTGGACGGAACTGCCAAGGGGGGCATAGTGGTCGCGGTCAGCCATGAATTTGCCCTGCCTGTCCGCTATATCGGCGTGGGAGAGTCGGTTGAAGATTTACGGGATTTTGACCCGCAGGAGTTTACGGACGCTCTCTTCCAGCCATGAAACCAGAGAATATGCCGGTTGAAGAAAGAGTATGGAACTCTGCGATTTCAATCAATTGGGGCTTGACTTTGTGCCAGCCCCTTCGTATAGTAGGGCACCTCGAAAGGAAATGGACATTATGACACAACAATTAATCGATTCACTTGAAGAAAAAATTGGCGTTCTTGTTGATAAGTATAACAGACTTAAAGACGATAACGAACTTTTGACCGAAGAAGTACAGCAACTTCTGGGTGACCGCGAAGGGATCAAGTCCCGGGTTGACGCTATCTTAGAAAAGCTTGATCAGATTTAAGCCGTTTTCACTGGTAACAGTATGAAGACAAACCATCTGGTAACTGTCCTCGGCCGGGAGATTTCCGTTCGGAGTTCCGCGTCCGCCGAGAAGGTTCACGGAGTTGAACTCTTTGTGAACGGGAAGCTGCAGGAAATTGGCAGTGCGCTTCGCAGCGGCGATGCGCAGTTGGTGCTGTGTCTTGCCTTGCTCAATATATCCGAGGAGCTTCTTGAACTTCGTACGGGGCGGGAGAAGGATGCCGAAACGGCCAACCGGTTGTCTTCCATTATTGCGTCGCTGGATACCGTCTGATTTTACATGGTCTCTCAGGGAGACTTGATTATATATTCGCATAATTTGTGTACTGCCGGTCGGATTCGTCATACGCTGTCGTTTGCACACGTCTGATTGAAGTTAATATAACGTCCGTTGAATATATTTAACAGAAAGGAAAACCGCTTCTGAGCAGCATTATTGTGTAATTAATTGATGATACAAGACGGCACTCAGGCCTTTTTCCGTTCACCCTCCCTGCTCGACCTCTCCCGACTTCCGTCGGGGCATATCCGTTCGTTCTGCACGTGAAAGATATTCCATGCCTAAGCGATCCCTGCGTGCGCAGTTGCTGGAGCAACGTCGGCAGCTCAGTCATGATGCCCGTTTTGCCGCCAATCGGGACGCACAGCTCAATCTGCTGTCACTCGATGAATTCGGTCAGGCCGCTGTCATTGCACTGTATGCACCGATTCATAACGAGATAGGGACCGCCATGATTATGGACAGCTGTTTTGCTGCCAACAAGGTGGTCCTTTTTCCGGCGGTGTCTGGACGCCATATGTCTTTTCGGCGGGTGCATAGCTTGGACCAACTGCGGAAGGGGGCCTTCGGTATTCCCGAACCGGCTCCCGACGCCCCTGTCTACGGGGTGGAACGCATTGATTTAATGGTTGTACCGGGGGTCGGCTTTGACCTCTCCGGCCATCGTATCGGCTACGGGAAGGGGTATTACGATGGATTTCTCCAACAGCGGGAGGGGGAAGTCCCGTTCCTTGTGGGGCTTTGCCATGATTTTCAGCTGACCTATGGGGGTGTGGTGCCGGAATCCCATGATATTCCGATGGATGTAATCGTGTCGGAAACGCGTATCGTACGTATCCAGAGTTTTCCTCCGGGTGCGACAGTTTCTGAACCAGGGAAGTAACCGGTACCCGCTGCGGGGGCCGGATTTTATATAGAGGAGGTATCAGCATGGAAGTTGTTATGATTGTCATCACGCTGGTCGTTGCTGCCGGTGCGTATTTTGTCGGCAACAAGGTCAACAAAAAGGATTCCGGTTCGATTCTCAAACAGGCGGAAGAGCTTGCCAGCAAGGTTCTTGACGATGCCCGCCGGGAAGCGGACACCATCACCAAGGAAGCCCAGCTTAAAGCCAAGGACGCTGCCATCCAGGCCAAGGAAGAGTACGAACGGAAGACCAACGAAAAAAACAAGGACTTGCAGGCACTGGAAAAAAGATTGACCCTCAAGGAAGAAAATCTCGATAAAAAAGCCGGATTGATTGACCAGAAGGAGATGGATGTTCTTAAAAAAGAGCAGAACCTTTCCCAGAAAGAGCAGGTCCTTGATGCGCGCGATGGGGAACTGAAAAAAGCGGTTGATATTCAGAATGCCCGCCTGGAGCAGATTTCCGGTATGTCTGCTGCTGAAGCAAAAAAAGAATTGATGAATGCAATGGAGAGCGAAGCCAAGCATGACGCGGCCAAAATCATTCGGATGATTGAGGAGGAGGCCCGCGAAACGGGGGATAAGAAGGCCAAGGAAATTATGGCCCTTGCCATTCAACGCTATGCAGGGGAGTATGTGGCTGAACGTACCGTGTCGGTGGTGCCGCTGCCGTCCGATGAGATGAAGGGGCGCATCATTGGCCGTGAAGGGCGTAATATTCGTGCGCTGGAAGCTGCCACCGGTATCGACCTGATTATCGATGATACGCCGGAAGCGGTGATCCTCTCCGGTTTCAACCCGGTGCGCCGTGAAGTGGCCCGTCTCTCCCTTGAAAAACTGCTGGCCGATGGCCGTATCCACCCCGGACGGATTGAAGAGGTGGTGGCAAAGTCAACGGAAGAGGTGGAACATTCTATTAAGGAAGCCGGTGAACAGGCTGCCTTCGACCTGGGGGTCCATGGCATCCACCCCGAAATACTCAAATTGATCGGTCGTCTCAAATATCGTACCTCATATACCCAGAATGTCTATCTGCACTCACTTGAAGTGGCCTTTCTCTGCGGCATTATGGCAGCCGAGCTGGGGATAAATGTCAAACAGGCCAAACGTGCCGGTCTGCTGCACGACCTGGGCAAGGCTGTTGACCATGAGGTTGAGGGCTCCCACGCGGTTATCGGTGCCGAGCTTGCCCGCAAATATGGTGAAACGCCTAAAATTGTCCATGCCATCATGGCCCACCATGAGGATGAAAAACCGAACTCCGTACTGGCAATATTGGTCCAGGCCGCCGATGCTCTCTCCGGTGCCCGTCCCGGTGCCCGCCGCGAAATGATGGAAACCTATGTGAAGCGTCTTGGTGATCTGGAAAGAATTGCCACTTCGTTCAGCGGGGTCCTCTCCTCCTTTGCCATCCAGGCAGGACGGGAAATCAGGGTTATGGTCTCCAGTGACCAGGTGAACGATGACCAGTCGGTGGTCATGGCACGGGAAATAGCCAAGAAGATTGAAGCGGAAATGACCTACCCAGGACAGATCAAGGTGAATGTCATTCGCGAAACGCGCTCAGTTGAGTATGCCCGTTAAAATATTATTCATTGGAGATATCGTCGGCAAACCGGGGCGGCAGGCACTGTCCCGGGAGCTGCACCGTCTGGTTGATCGCCATGTCATTGATGTTATAATTGCCAATGGTGAAAATGCCGCCGGAGGTTTCGGGCTGACTGAAGAGGTGGCCCGTGAGCTGTTCAGTCATGGCATCCACCTGCTGACCGGCGGTAATCATATCTGGGATAAAAAGGAACAGCTTCCGCTTATTTTCCGGGACCGGCGCATCATTCGTCCCGCCAATTATCCGGCGGGTGCCCCCGGCACCGGGAGCAGTATCCTGACCACTCCCGGCGGGATCAAGGTCGGCGTTCTCAATTTAGAAGGGCGCGTGTTCATGAAAACACTGGAATGCCCGTTTCTGGTGGCTGACCGGGAAATTGAACGGCTCCGCCAGGAAACCCCCATCATCTTCGTTGATTTCCATGCCGAAGCGACCTCGGAAAAATCGGCCCTCGGGTGGTACCTTGACGGTCGTATCTCTGCACTGGTCGGCACCCATACCCACGTCCAGACCGCCGACGAGCGGATTTTGACCAATGGGACCGCCTTTCTGACCGATGCCGGTATGACCGGAAGCTTTGATTCTGTCATTGGTATGGGCAAAGAAGAAACCATTCACCGCTTTTTGACCCAGCTGCCGGCAAAGTTTGAAGTGGCTAAAAAAGATATCCGCCTGAATGCCGTAGTTATCGGTGTGGATGAAACAAGTGGCATGGCGGTCAGTATCGAACGTATCAATATTTCCTGTTAAGGAGCACAAGGGGCATGGGCGTATCCGAACAGATGGCCGTCATCAAGCGCGGCACCGTTGAAGTACTGGTTGAAAGTGAACTGAATACCAAACTTGAAAAATCCCTCTCCACCGGCGTGCCGCTGGTGATCAAGGCCGGATTTGATCCGACCGCTCCCGATCTCCACCTGGGGCATACGGTGCTGATTCACAAGCTCCGCCAATTTCAGCAACTGGGGCACGAAGTAAATTTTCTCATCGGTGACTTTACCGGCATGATCGGCGATCCGACCGGTAAATCGGAAACCCGTAAGGTGCTGACCCGTGAAGACGTGCTGAGAAACGCGGAAACCTACAAGGAGCAGGTCTTTAAAATTCTTGATCCGGAAAAGACCAAAGTCGTGTTCAATTCAACGTGGCTCAACGAGTTGGGGTGCGGCGGCATGATCGCTCTTGCCTCCAAGTACACGGTGGCGCGGATGCTGGAGCGGGATGATTTTCATAAACGGTACACCACCCAGCAACCCATCGCCATCCATGAGTTCCTCTATCCGCTGATCCAGGGGTATGACTCGGTGGCACTGAAGGCCGATGTGGAATTGGGGGGGACGGACCAGAAATTTAACCTGCTCATGGGGCGGGAATTGCAGCGTGAATGGGGACAGTCTCCCCAGTGCGTGTTGACCATGCCGCTTCTTGAAGGGCTTGACGGCGTCAACAAAATGTCAAAGTCCCTGGGTAATTATATCGGAATTAATGAGCCGGCCGATGAAATATTCGGCAAGGTGATGTCTATTTCCGATGAACTGATGCTTCGTTACTACGAACTGCTCTCCGATATGACCTTGGCAGAGTTGGACCAGTTGAAGTGTGACCTCAAGGATCATTCTCTGCATCCCATGGCAGCCAAGAAACGGCTGGGGCGCGAAATCGTCAGCCGCTTCCATGGTGCCGGTGCGGGCGAAACAGCCGAAGAAAATTTTGTCAAGCGTTTCAAAGAAAACGAAATACCGGAAGATATGCCCCAGGTGACCTGTTCCTTGGCCGATGGTCCGGTTCTGTTGGCACGGGCCATGACCGAGGCCGGTCTGACCAAGTCAAACGGAGAGGGGCGACGGTCAATTGATGGCGGCGGGGTCAAGCTGAACGGAGAAAAAGTCAGCGATACCAACCTGGAACTGGCAAGCGCCGGTGAATATATCGTCCAGATCGGCAAACGAAGATTTGCTCGGATTGTGGTGGGGTAAGGCAATCAGGAGACTGGCAACAGTAACGTGAACATCTTGTAAACGGCAGTTAACCGCTTTTTTCACTGATGTCAGTTTGGTCTTTGCAGGTGGCACCGTTTTGCCCTCATCCGCCCTGACGGGCACCTTCTCCCCGAGGGAGAAGGAAAAAACACAACCCTTCTCCCCCCGGGAGAAGGTGGCCAAAGGCCGGATGAGGGGATAAAGCAGCGTATTATACCCCCATGCAATTTTCTAACCGGACAATACTGGCTTTTTTTTTAGGATAAAGATGGAGGTAGGGAGGTTTTCTACATCTCCAAAATAACCGGTAAAATAACCGGCCGCCGTTCGATCGTCTTTTTGCAAAACCTTCGCAGAGCCTGGCGGACGGCGGTTTTTACTTCGTCGGCATCACAGCGCATTTCCACGTTAATCTCTTCCAGGGCGACCACAACCACCCTGCGGGCTTCTTCCAGATACTCCTGACTTTCATCCTCAAAGACAAAACCCCGTGACACGATGTCCGGGCCATAGATGACCGCACCGGTCATCATGTTGAGACCGATAATTACCACGATCATGCCATCTTCCGACAGATGCTTGCGGTCCCGCAGCACCATCCTCCCCACATCGCCGATCCCCTTGCCATCGACAAAAACCCTGCCCGAGTCGATCTGCTCCACAATGGCAGCTGTGTGTGAGTAAAAGGAGACTACTTCACCGTTAGTCGCCAGAATGCAGCGCTCTTCGGGAATTCCCATCTTACGGGCCAGTTGGATATGCTTGACCAGATGACGGTATTCGCCATGGATTGGGATGAAGAAGCGGGGACGCACGGTGTTGATCATCAACTTCAGCTCTTCCTGACTGGCATGACCCGACACATGAACTTCCGATACCTTCTCATGGAATACTTCCGCCCCCCGGCGGTAGAGGTGATTGATCAACTCGGAGATGGTGCGCTCATTGCCCGGTATCACCCGTGAGGAGAGAATGACCGTGTCGCCCCGTTCCAGTTTGATCTGTTTATGGTCATCCATGGCGATTCGGGTGAGGGCACTCATGGGCTCCCCCTGACTGCCGGTTGAAATGATACAGACCTGTTCCGGGGGAAGATGGGGGAGGGCCTTCAGATCCATGAGATGCTCGTCGGCAATGGTCAAATAACCAAGTTCCCGGGCGATCTGCACATTTTTCAGCATGGAACGGCCATTGAGCAGAATCTTGCGACCACACCGGATGGCATTATCTGCCACCTGCTGTACCCGGTGAATACTGCTGGAAAAGGTGGCGACAATGATCCGGCCGGAACACTTGGGGAAAATGTCGGCGAAAGCTTCACCCACATATTTTTCCGACAGGGTATACCCTTCCCGCTCCACATTGGTGGAATCGGACAGCAGGGCAAGTACCCCCGCCTCCCCATAACGGGAGAGACTGGCCAGGTCGGTCAGTTGGCCATCGACCGGCGTATGGTCGATTTTGAAATCACCGGTATGGATAATAACCCCTTCGGGGGTGGTGATGGCCAGGGCACAGCCATCGACGATGGAATGGGCAACCCGAAGAAACTCCACCTGAAAGCAGCCGACCGATACGGTCTGGCGCGGTTGTACCGTGACAAGATCCACCATGCCGTCAATTTTGTATTCTTCCAGCTTTGCCAGCACCAGACCAAGGGTGAGGGGGGTACCGTATACCGGAACATTCAACTCTTGCAGGACGAAGGGGAGGGCACCGATGTGGTCTTCGTGGCCGTGGGTCAGGCAGATTGCCCGGACCTGGCCAGCACGCTCACGGAGCCAGCTGATATCCGGAATGACGTAATCGATGCCGAGCATATCCGGGGAGGGGAACATCAAGCCGCAATCAACCACGAGGATGTCCTCACCATGCTGATAGGCCATCATGTTCATGCCGATTTCGCCCAAACCGCCGAGGGAAACTATCTGAAGTGCCGAATGTTGTACCGATTCATCCATGGAATTATCTTTCGTGTTGCAGAGGTACCAGCGAAGCTATCTTTTTGTCACATTTTTCAATCCAGGGTAGGCCAGGAGTCACCAGCCAATGGTCGGCATAAAAAGAACTCCGGAGCGTACGATAGGCAATCAGTGCCCGTTCGATGTCACCGACCCGCTCGTTTGTTTCACCCATCTGCCATAAACGTTCCGCAGCCAACCCGATCACCGGACTAAAGGGAAGATACATATGGAGGGCCGATTCAAAACCGGCAACGGCAGCGGAGTAGTCTCCCCGGCGCAGGGCTGACTCGCCGAGGGCGAACTGACTGTTCAGGCGCCACCAGGTTCCTGCCACCAGAAGCAGGGTGCTGAGGAGAGAAATAATGATTCCATTGACTACGATGCGCTTGACCGGTTCATTCATCGGGGCTACCTGAAAAAGTGTGGAATAAACAGCAGAAGAACTCCCAGGGCAAAGAGCACAACTCCGCAGAGAACGGCACCGGCCGCAGCAGCGTCAAGGGGGGCTCTGAGTCGATGGGCAGCGGGTACACCCCATACCATCCCCCCCAGTCCGATCAAAATAAGCACAATATACTGAAAGCCAAAATGCATTCAATGCTCCAGCACGGATTCGATCTGTTCACGTACGTTACTCATCATCCAGTTTTCAGCCTCATTGCGCTTCAGCCCTTCCGGAACGGCAACCGGAGGATGGATGGTGATGCTGATAGAACCGCTGAATAGCCTTATCTGGCTGGCCGGATTTATTTTTCCACTACCGTTGATGGTGACCGGGATGACCGGAACTCCCGCCTTGCGGGCCAGGATAAAACCTCCCCGCTTGAATGGCAGAAGATCACAGTCGGGGCTGCGGGTGCCTTCGGGAAAGAGTACCACACTTTTTCCCTGCTGAATTGTCGCCGCCGCCTCATCCATACTCTGAAGTGCTTTACGGCCGTTGCCACGATCCAGAGGTATATAGCCACCGCGCCGCATGGCAGGTCCGAATACCGGAATTTCGAACAGCTCTTTTTTGGCGATCCAATAGATCTGATGGGGTATCAGGGAGAGGAGAGCCAAAATATCAAAATTACTCTGATGATTACTCATGAAGATAACCGGGCCATCGGGCAGATGCTCGACCCCGGAAATGGTGACTGAAACCCGATTCAGGGCGAGTGCCAGTTTTCCCCAGAGACGGGCGTGCCAGGCAAAGCATCGGTCACTGGCAAGAAACAGTGAAGAGATGAGAGCACTCGCTGAAAAAAAACAGGTTAACGGAATAAAAACGGCAAGATAGAGGTACGCGCGAACCATTGCAATCTCCTGAAATAAACTCTGCCAAATTACAGTGATATCGCAGATGAGTCAAACGAATTCTGGGCGTTGGGGCTATTCCGGTGAGGAGCGCAGTTTCTTTGTTTCCGAACGGAGCCGTTTTTCAGAAAGCCGATTCTCCTTTGACCGGCGGGGAACGCGGGTGGCATGGCGTTTTTTGACAATTCTTTCACGCCGTTCCAGGGCACCCTGCAATCTCTTCATGGCCAGCTCCCGGTTCTGGAGTTGGGAACGGTTTTCGGAAGCCTGGGCCACGATGCCGGTTGGCAGATGGCGGATACGCACTGCCGAATCGGTGGTATTACGGTGCTGCCCACCCGGACCGGAGGCACGGTAATAATCGATTCTGATGTCACAGTCGGGGATTTCCATGGTCATATAAACTCTTTGTTCTGCTTGGTAAGCGGTGAATAATCGGTTTTAACACAGACGGCGTACTTAAGATAACGACCTTCTGGAAACGTTACCGGGTAGGGAAAGTCTTCCCCCTGGCCAAACAGGGAAACGACCCGCAGCTCCGAGTCCGCCTGGAGTGCTCCCCGGCGTAGTTCTTTCAGGTAGTCGGCATTGTCAACCTTCTGATGGTTTGATGAGGCAATGAGTAAACCATTAGATGTTAAGAGTGGCAGGGAAGCTGCTATGAGGTCAGACGTTCCCCCCCGTGTGGTAAAACGGTTCTTTGCGGTGGTGGAAAAGGAAGGGGGATCCATGAGAATTACATCAAAGCGTGCAGACCGTTGTGACAGGGCGGCCAGTTCGGTCAGGCAGTCCCCCGTAATAAACGAATGGTTCCGGTGATCGAAGCCGTTGGCGGCGAAGTTTTCCCTGGCCATTTCATTGTAGCGGGCCGAGGCATCGATGCTGGTGACGTGGGTTGCCCCCCCCGCGACAGCGGCCACTGAAAACGCGCCGGAATAGGAAAAAAGATTGAGAACCCGTTTCCCCTTAACCCGCTGCATCAGATCGCGGCGGTTGCTCCGCTGGTCAAGAAACAGGCCGGTGTGGAGCCCCTGCTCCAGCTGAACCACAAAGAGGAGTCCGTTTTCCCGCACTTCCAACCGTGGGGGCGCAGCTTTTCCGGTCAGAAGTGTACCGTATTTTTTGGTATCCGCTGAGGCAGCCAATTGTTGGGTATTGTGGGGTCGCTGTTTTTCGTAGATACCACGGGGTGACAGTAATTCCTGCAACACGTCGGTCAGGAGTTTCAGATGTGGACGCCATGCAGCGGTATACAGTTGCAGCAGCAGGAAATCCCCATAGCGGTCCACCGTTATGCCGGGCAGGGCATCCCCCTCGGCGTTAATGAGGCGGTATGCGGTAGTAGTGGTCAGGTTAGCGTGCTGGCGGAGCTGGATGGCAGTCCGACAACGCTGCACGAGCCAGGATCTGGTGATCTGGACCGGGAGACGATCCAGCACCCGCGCAACCACCCGCTCCTGGGGGTCCAAAAGGGCGGTGGCAAGAAAACGCTTTTGCTGGTCGGAGAGATGGACCAAATCTCCACAACTGCCGTGTGGCCACTTTCGGGTAAAACTATCCGCCACCACCCAAGGGTGGCCCAGTTCAAGCATTCGAGCGGTTTCCGGCCCGACTACACGGATTACATCCTGATGTTTCACGCAAACTCCCTGTTTACTCGTTGGTAAGAGATACCTGCTATCTGATCGAAAATCTATCGCCGCAGTCACTCTGGTCACCCCGAATTTTTTCAATGGCATGGGGGATGGCCGGCCAGGCAGCCGTAAGATTTTCCACGGCTCCCCGGGGACTGCCGGGAAGGTTTATGATCAATGAACGATTACGGATGCCGGCAATGGCCCGGGAGAGGGCAGCTGTGGGGGTTTTTTCAAGGCTCTTGAGTCGCATCAGTTCGCCCAGGCCGGGAATCTGACGGTCCAAGATGCGGGCGGTCGCTTCCGGAGTAACGTCACGTGGGGAGACACCGGTGCCTCCTGTGGTGAGAATAAGGTCGGCAGTGTTGGCATCACTCCATGCGATAAGAGTCGCCATAATCTGGGCAATCTCGTCGGCAATCATGGCGGAGGCGACGGTACGTACCCCCCTGTTTGCGAGCCAGGCGGCAAGAGCCGGCCCGCTTTCATCAGTGCGTTTACCCTGAGACCCCTTGTCACTTAACGTGAGTATGGCAACTCTCATGATTTTTCTCCGGTGAAGATGTGATGGTGCCCAGAGGCATGGTGATATGTATATTGTGGCTAACTGATTTTCATGGTACATTGGTGAGTATAGAGAAGGAGGTGTATAATTGTCAATGAACCGGAGCGGTCAG
>CAIUSO010000122.1 GCA_903901875.1 uncultured Geobacteraceae bacterium
ACTTAGGAGAAATCTGCTGCAAATCCGTCTGAACAGATCATATTTCACCGCTTTTTCGGTCAATAGAACGACTATTGACCTTCAAAATCGTCAAAATCTGCTCTCGCCCAGCCGGATTTTCGCGACGATTTCCTAAGTCCGGCAGACTCCTAGGCTGCTGCCGCTTCCACAACGCCGACGATGCTCTCATCTTCCTCTTCCATGATACCGAACTGCATCAGCAGTTCTTCCAGCTCTTCCATCTCCAGAGGTGTTGGTATAACCAGCATCTTGTTATCGTTAATCTTCTGGGCCAGGGTCAGATACTCCTTTGCCTGGGGGTGCTCGGGTGAATATTCAATGACGGTCATGCGGCGCAGTTCCGCACGCTGTACCTGATTGTCGCGGGGAACAAAGTGGATCATCTGGGTTCCCAGGCGACGTGCCAGCTCGGAAATCAGTTCAAATTCCATATCGGTTTTACGGGCGTTACAGATCAGACCGGCCAGACGGACTTTGCCGGAGGAAGCATACTTGAGAATCCCCTTGGAAATATTGTTGGCGGCATACATGGCCATCATCTCACCGGAGGTGACGATGTAGATTTCTTCCGCTTTCCCTTCACGGATAGGCATGGCGAAACCACCGCAGACAACGTCACCAAGAACATCATAGAATACAAAATCAAGGTCAGGTGTGTAGGCACCGTTCTCTTCAAGGAAGTTGATGGCGGTAATAACACCGCGACCGGCACAGCCGACACCCGGCTCAGGTCCACCGGACTCAACACATTTGATATTGCCGAAACCGACCTTCATCACATCATCAATCTCAAGATCCTCAACAGTTCCCAGTTCGCGGACCAGATCCATAACCGTGCTCTGTGCCTTGGCATGGAGGATAAGACGGGTTGAATCCGCCTTGGGGTCGCAGCCGACGATCATCACCTTTTTTCCGAGAGAGGCCAAACCGGCCACCGTGTTCTGTGTTGTTGTTGATTTGCCGATACCACCCTTGCCATAAATCGCGATCTGTCTCATTGTAATGCTCCTTTCGCTCACCAATCCGTGAGCTGTCTGAGTTTTTACGGGGCCACACAAAAAGGCGCCCCGATTGTTACGGAGGCGCCTTTGCCCAATGTATCATTATGATGTTACCTCTGCCTGCTGTGGTATTGTACTTAGCACAGGGTGTGCCAAAAACTATTTATCTTTTAAAAACAGCTTGATAACAGTTTTTGATTAAATAAAAGGCAAAAAAGAGCACAGAAAGGGGATGGTGCATTCGCCAGCATCTCGGGCAGATGCTGAAAAAATAATCAGCCGGCGAACGATTATTCGCCCCTCCGTTGATGGTCAATGAGAAATGAAACACGGCATTGCGAATGGGACGGTAAATGCATTGCGCGAAGAGGATATAATCGTCGTGTGCGATGATGTAAGAATTACGCATACGGCAGGCCACCCCGGTAGGGGCGTATGGCCATACGCCCAGCCACCATATCTTTTACGGATGAAAGTCGGAAACCGGGCAAATGTCAAAAGGCGGGCGTATAGCCATACGCCCCTACAGCGTTACCGGTCCGTAGAATACCCGGCAGCAAAATTGCAGAGGCAGAGACGAGCAACATCATTCTCGTCACCAAAGGATCATAGATGGAACAAACAACCAAGCCGGACCGCTACAAGTCATTCATCGGCACTGACACTGCTGGAGCGGATTGAGACGGAGATTTGCTGAAAAATACTATTGACTTGAACGTTTATGCGTACTAGCATGCGCATAAACCATGGAGGAGCACCTATGGAGCGTATGTACAACAGAACTGCACCGCGACGTGCGGTAAATTTAACCGCCAACAGTGATCTGGTACAACGGGTACGCAGTGAAAAAGGAAATCTTTCCTTATTACTCGAACAATCCATGATCACATTTCTCACCGAGCAAGAACTCAAGCACTGGCAGCATGAAAATCAAGCAGCATTTAATTCGTATAATTGTATGATCGAAGAACGCTGTACGCTATCGGAAGACATTGGGCAAGATCTATAATGGCTCAGTTTGATGTGTACACAAACCCCGGTTCACGTACCGGTAGACAGGCTCCGTATCTGATTGAAGTGCAGGGAAGATTTGTAGATATTTTGGCTACCTGCGTTGTCATCCCACTAATATGCAAAGAGTTTTTTACAGGAGCCCCGGTTCTTAATCCGACCATACGGGTTAACGGCACAGAGTATATTCTGTCAACGGCTGAAATAACATCCGTCCGCAAAAGGATTCTCGGGCGACCGGTTGCCTCCGTTTCATCTCAGCGTGTGGAAATAATTGGGGCAATTGATCGACTGTTGCTTTAAGTTCGTAAACTCGTTTGCTGAAAAAACAGCATGGCCCCCCAAATCTACACAGGGGGCCATGGTCATACCATTCACACATGCTCTTCCTACGCCACTTCAGCCACTCCCACATTCACCTCATCATCGGCCTCCATGATGCCAAATTCCATCAACAACTCTTCCAACTCTTCCATCTCCAGCGGCGTCGGGATGACCAGCATCTTGTTGTCGTTGATCTTCTGGGCCAGTGTCAGATATTCCTTTGCCTGGGGATGGTCGGGAGAGTACTCGATCACGGTCATGCGGCGCAACTCCGCCCGCTGTACCTGATTGTCACGGGGGACGAAGTGGATCAACTGGGTACCAAGCTTTTTGGCCAGAGCCGACACCAGTTCGAACTCCATGTCGGTCTTCCGGGCATTACAGATCAGACCGGCCAGGCGAACCTTACCGGATGACGCATATTTGAGAATCCCTTTTGAGATGTTGTTTGCCGCATACATCGCCATCATCTCGCCCGACGTAACGATGTAAATTTCTTCCGCCTTCCCCTCACGGATCGGCATGGCAAAACCGCCGCAGACAACGTCGCCGAGCACGTCGTAAAAGACAAAATCAAGGTCAGGTGAATAGGCACCGTTCTCTTCCAGAAAATTAATGGCCGTGATAACACCCCGACCGGCACATCCCACACCCGGCTCCGGACCACCGGATTCGACACACTTAATGTCGGCGTAGCCAATTTTCATAACGTCGGCAAGCTCAAGGTCTTCTACCGTTCCCAGATCACGGACCAGATCCATGACGGTATTCTGTGCCTTGGCGTGGAGGATCAGGCGGGTTGAATCGGCCTTGGGATCGCAGCCGACAATCATTATTTTTTTTCCCAGGGAAGCCAGTCCGGCAACCGTATTCTGGGTGGTGGTGGACTTGCCGATCCCCCCTTTTCCGTAAATAGCTATCTGTCTCATGGTAAACTCCTCATCTCCAGCGCACTGGAGGTAAAACCGTTGTCGAGGTAGCTGACAAGACGCCCATGGGGCGGTACTACGCGCCATGCTCCCCGGTCTTTGAGCCGTATGCTCCGTTCACCATTACCGCTGCTGCCACCTTCGGAACCGCTTTATTCGGGGGATTGCCCAAAAAAAACGCCCCGCATCTCATCTTTGAGAGCGGGGCGTTGGCGCCGTTGGCAAGGAATCTGTATCGGTTCATGTTGGCGATATGGAATTCACATCGTTGACAGGGGGTCTACATTATACGTGCCAAAAGCATTTATTGTTTATATCTCATTGTAACCGGTATGTTACAAGCATCGCCTCCCGGAGGAGAGTCTGAAAAGATCAATCAACTGTGCAACAAGCAGGCAGATGTGGTTTCATTTGACGTAAAAGAGTACTGCCGGCAGCCGGTGACCCCTTCGAGGCAGAGAGCGGAAGTTCTGCAACATATTTCAGCAGAGCAACTAACTCATCTCCCTTCTGGGGAGGGGAGTTTTTCAGTGTCTTTCCGCGAGAAGAAGCACTCTGCCGTATCCCCTCGATTACGGCAAAATAATTGCATGAGGTAGCCAGAGGTGTTTCCATGGATTTACACAGTGAAAAATTACTCAAAAAATACCGGGAGGATCGGGACGGCATGAGAAACTGCCCGGAACTTGCCGGACTCTGTCTGATTTGTGGTTCAATTCACATCGTTCCCCACAAGGATGACCACCGCAAACTGGTCTGCCGCAACTGCGGCTTTGCCTTCTACCGCTATGTATGTCCCGCATGCAATAGTACCGTTGACGGCCGGGATTCCAGAAATCGTGCCTGTCCCGAATGCGGCATTCGAATCTGCAGTTGCGGTGCCTGCGGATGTCCCGCCACACCATCACACGAAAGGAGCTGTTCATGAAACGTGCAGAAATCGGCAGTACCGTTACCTTCA
This sequence comes from uncultured Geobacteraceae bacterium, assembly GCA_903901875.1. Lineage (GTDB taxonomy): Bacteria > Desulfobacterota > Desulfuromonadia > Geobacterales > Pseudopelobacteraceae > JACRCG01. The sequence continues at coordinate 4,248 of CAIUSO010000122.1, forward strand.
GTTATATCGGCACACTTGACAACGGCAGGATCTTCTACAGCAGTGACGAGCAGGGGCCGCTCACGGTTACTCTCGGTAATAACGAGCTGTTTCCCGCACTGGAGCAAGCTATTGTCGGCATGGGGGCAGGCGGGGTGAAAAATATTTTCCTGACCGCCGAGGCCGCCTATGGGCACCGACTGTCGGAAAACATCATTACCCTGGCACGTTCCCTGTTCCCTGCCGACAAGGTGATTACGTCCGGCCAGAAATTGCAGGTGGAGTTTAAGGGGGCGGAACAGCGAAATATGGTGGTTACCTCGGTGACCGATACCGATGTGACGCTTGATGGTAATCATCCGTTGGCAGGACTTGATCTGACGTTTGCGTTGCGGGTGGACCAGGTGGAGTAAAATCAGGGGAGCTGCTGTTTCAGGAAGTTTTCCATGAGAATGCGACTGGTCAAACGATACTGTGCGTCCCCCACCGTAAAATCCGCAACGAACTCTTCGGTGCGCTGCCGGGTTGCGCTGTCCCAGGCGCACCAGCCACGGATTATCTCCTCCGTAACTTCCGGGTGGAACTGAAACCCCCAGGCGTTGTCGCCCACCCTGAAGGCCTGATGGGGGCAGGCCGGTGAAGAGGCAAGAAGCACCCCTTCCGGAGGGAGATCAAAGCTGTCGTGGTGCCACTGAAAGGTGCCGATTGCCATGGGCAGTCCGGCAAAGAGACGATCCTCCCTCCCCTGCTCCGTAAGAAAAATATCCCGGGAGCCAATCTCTTCCCACCGCTGTGAAACCACCCGGGCACCACAGGCTGCGGCCAGCAGCTGCCCCCCGAGACAAATCCCCAGATAGGGTATACCGGCAACCACGCTGTTCCGAATCAAACGTTTCAGGTCCGTAAGAAACGGGTACCGGTCGTCATCATTGGCACCCATGGCCCCGCCGAGCACCACCAGTGCCCCTATCTCTGCCACTTCCGGCAGCGAGCCATCACGGTACGGATGGTGAATAACCGGTGCTCTGTCCTGATCGTCACACAGGTTGCCCGGTGGGACGTCAGGATCGTTCTGTATGACATGAAGTATGCCCCGATGTCCGGTCCGTTCCATCACCACTACGCCTTCCGGTTGACCCGCAGGATCAGATCTCCCTCGAATAGCAGCGGATGGCGGCGAATACCGGTCAGAAGGCCGGCGATGGGTGACACTACCTTTTCAATCACGTTACCGCTGAAGCTGTCATAGATATAGCCCAGCTCCTGTCCGGCACGGACCCACCGGCCGACCTGGCTGTCGGAGACAAAGGTACCGGCCTTTTCCGCATAGACCCGGAACGCGCTTGCTTTATCAAAATGACATATTTCCTCATCTTCAAGTGCTATATCCACCCCCTCCAGCACTCCGATCCTGCCAAGAAATGACACCATGGCCCGGAATACCCGCTGGCAGTGGTTCAACTGTACCGTCCCCCCCTGACCGATCCGGAGCAGGAAGCTTTCTCCGGACCACACCTTCCAGGAGCACATCATGGTGGTGGTAAATACCGGCGACAGGGAACGCTCCATGATGGCCGGCAACCCGAACTTCCGGGCGGTTTTCCGTTCCTCTTCCGTGGGACCATGGAGGCGCACCTGGGGTATCTCCTCAAAATCGGAGCTGGCGGTATGAAGATCGACGCGGTAATCGGCCCGCTTGGTCGCTTCCAGCACCGCGTAGGCGATCCGCTGGGTTGTCTCTCCCGTGGTACTGCCGGGGAACATCCGGTTAATGTCGGTTTTATCAAAGGGCCAGGTGCGGGTTCGGAGGTTTACCCCCAGAACATTCACGGCGGGGATTATCAGCACCCGCCGCATCAGCCGCAGTTCGGGATATTTCCCCTCTTCCACGCTGTTCAGAAAATCGGCAAGGCGGGAGAGGATAAACACGCCGTTAATTTCATCCCCATGGAGACCGGCCACCAGGGCAACTGCCGGGTACGCCGATGGCGGGCCGATTTCGTGGCACGGGATGTCAAAACCATCCCGGACCGGTGCGGTCATACAGAGTAAATTCCGTTTCATGTTCTCCCCCCGGTCCGCGCCATGACCCGTGCCATCAGTGACCCCTCATACACCAGCGGGTACTCCCGCAAGGTGAACAGGATGCCGTCCACCGGTGACCGGACATCGGAAAGGATATCCCCCCGAAAAGGGGAGACGATGGTACCAAGCAGTTCGCCACGGCGCACATCGGTCCAGTGGGCCGCGGTCGAAACAAACATACCGGAGGTCTGGGCATTGAGAAAGTGAACATTGCTGTCATCGGCAATCAGCGGGGCATGGGTGGTCAGGGGAACCACCACCTCCGGTGCCAGTATGCCCAGTTCCTTCCAGGCGGTTAAAATACCGGTGACTAATTGTGTGCAATAGTCAGGGGTAATGCGCATGCCAACCCCCATCTCCACAACCAGACAAGGGGTACCGCAGCTGTTGAGACTGTGGGCAACCGTTGTTTCCAATACGGTGGCGGCACCATGGAGCCAGATCAGGTCAAGGTTCAGATGGCGGGCCAGCGGCACCAGCTTGTCGTCAAAATCCTGATTAATCCGTACCTGGGGGATTTCCCGCAGATAGATGTTGCTGGCATGGATATCCACCACCAGGGCGGCACCGGCAAGGGTTTCCATCAGAGCGGCGGCAAGCCGGTCAGGCAGGGGACCAGCGGTCGATCCGGGAAAAGCCCGATTCAGGTCGGTGTCAAACACCGGCAGCCCCCTGGTAAGGGTATCAAGCCCCAGGGTATTAACCGCCGGATAAAGTTCTACACTGCCGCGTAAGGCAGACGGATTGGTGCGGAGCAGCTCCTCCAGCCAGGAGGCCAGCAGGTGGCAGACGTAGAGCCCCTCCAGTTCATCGCCATGGATACCGGCGACAACGGCAGCCCGGGGACCATCCCCCCCGACAAAGCGCGTACGGCGCGTCTCCATCCGCTCACGGAACGGCATTTCGATGGTAAAAAATGTTTCTGTTCGTATTGAATCAACGCTGGACATCATCGTCCTTTCACTTGAATTTTACTGTTCCTGCATTGTGACCGTGACTTCCGGCTGTTCTCCGGCCGAATCCCCCTTGAAACTACCCCGCTGGGGAGCTGCATCATAGGAATCCCTCCCAATGGCCACGGCAACATAATGATCGTTGGCCAGAAGATTATGGGTGGCGTCGAAACCGATCCACCCCCCTCCCGGCACCAGCACTTCGGCCCAGGCGTGGGTGGACAGTGTGGTCTCCAGGGTTCCGCTGATACCGGGATCAAGGTACCCCATGACGTAGCGGGCCGGAATATCCCAGGCACGCACCACCGTGATAAAAAGATGGGCAAATTCCTGACAGACCCCGCCCCCCTGACGCAGCGAGGCCACCAGGGAACCGTGGACTTCGGTGCTACCGGGACGATACTCCAGTTGGGCTGAAACCCAGGCTTGCAACTCCAGCAACGACTCCAGCATGGGGCGGCTCTGGTCACGTTTTGGAATTGCCGCTTCAATGACTTCAGCCAGCTTGTCAACTGAAGGGGTTAACAGGCTCCGGTGCAGAATAAAGTCGTAGAGTGCCGGAGCGGCCCGCAACTCTTTGCTCAGCCACTCCTGTTCCTCCGATGGAGGCACGGAAGTGAAGCTGAACGGATTCTCCTTGAGTGTTTCGACCTCGCTCCGCAGCCGGGTAATCAGAGTCCGATGGGGAGGAATGACACAGAAATAATCAACCCGGTTGCCAAAGTAATCATGGTAGGTGGACAGCTCGGACGGCGGTACGGTCTCGATTACCGAAGAAAGCACCTTCTGGTGCCCGTCGGGGCGGGGAGACAGCCGCAGTTCAATATGATGTTCGCGGACCGTGTGCGGATATTCCAGTACTGTCTCGTGCTCAATGAGATAACGCATTCCTTCTCCTTTTCGGACCTGGCGGGCAGAGGGAGACTGACAACGCTGATTGTCAGCCTCCTTACTGGAAGAAATCTTCCGCAAGGGCCGTATGAAACTGTGCTAACTTCGCCAGCAGGCTCTCAAGATATTCATGGAGACCATCATCGAAAATCTGTTGCGATGTCTTGTCAACCATTGCTGAAACGCTGGCAAAAGCCGACCGGGTTGCGTCCTTGTTTTCCAGACCAATAATTTCCAATGCCCCCCCCATGTGCTTCACCGAAAAGACGATTGAGCGGGGGAATGCCCGATTGAGGACCACGAACTCGGCCACATCAGCCGGCATGAAGCCGGAGTGATAATTGCGCCGGAACGCCTCGAATCCTGATAGGGACTTGAGCAGGGCCGCCCATTGGTAATAGTCGAGGGCCGAGCCGACCATGGAAAGATCGGGCAGAATAATGTGGTACTTGACATCCAGGGTACGGGAAGTCATGTCGGCCCGCTCGAAACAGCCCCCCAGCTGGTAGAAGGCATAGGCTTCTCCCCGCATCATGGTGGAGGCCACCAGGCCATTGAACCGTGCCACCTGATTACGCAGATCTACGAACAGTGCACCGGCACGCTCTGCGGAAAGTGGCCCCTTGAGCCGTTCGTTGAAGCCCATCCAGATTTCGTTGACCGCCTCCCACATTTCCTTGGAAATGCGGTCGCGGGCAACACGGGCGTTCTCTCGGAACAGCCGGAGACAGGTGCGGATCGAACTGGGATTGTTACGACCGGCACTGATGAACTGCAGCACCCGTGAGGTGTTCAGGCTGCCGCTGCCGAACTGATCCACATAGAGCGGTTCGGAGGCATTAATTTGCAGGATGGGGCGCCATTTGTCAACCTCACCCATATCTTCTTCGGCTTCAACCAGATAGAGAAGATTAATCTCCATCAGGCGGGCGGTTTCTCCGGCCCGCTCCAGATAGCGGGCCATCCAGTACATAGAATCAGCTATTCGGCTTAGCATAACGTTGTCCTTTTCTCGAATCCGGCTGGTTTATATTCCAGAATTAGTCTCAAGGGCGCACAGGCACCCGAACCTACTCGGCAAGTACCCAGGTGTCCTTGCTCCCCCCCCCCTGAGATGAGTTGACCACCAGGGACCCCTTGCGCAGGGCCACCCGGGTCAACCCTCCGGGAACGACTTCGATATCATCACCGTAAATCACATAGGGGCGCAGGTCAAGGTGGCGCGCTTCCAACTCACCATCCATGTAACAGACATGGCGTGACAGATAGACCACCGGCTGGGCGATATAATTGCGGGGATTTTCCTGTACCAGTGCCACAAACTCCTTGCGGAGCGCAGGGGTGGAGGAGGGGCCCATCAGCATGCCGTATCCTCCCGATTCACTGACGGCCTTGATAACCATCCGCTCCATGTTGTCAAACACGTATTCACGGTCCTTGACATTAGTCATCTGATAGGTGGGGACGTTGTTGAGAATCGGCTGCTGGCCAAGATAGTAGCGGATGATGTCCGGCACGTAGGGATAGACCGCCTTATCATCGGCGATGCCACTACCGGGAGCATTGACGATTGCCACGTTACCGGCCCGCCAGGCGTTGATTACTCCGGCGATGCCGAGGGACGAATCGGAACGGAAGACGAGAGGATCGAGGAAATCGTCATCAATACGGCGATAGATAACATCAATCCGTTGCAGACCGGTGGTGGTCTTCAGGTAGACGATATCATTGACCGTCACCATATCCCGCCCTTCCGCCAGCTCCACCCCCATCTCCTTGGCCAGGAAGGTATGCTCAAAATAGGCCGAGTTATAGATGCCGGGGGTCAGCACGACGATTTCAGCGGTGTCCTTGCCACGCGGCGAAAGGGAGCGCAGTGCCGCCAGCAGCAGCGACGGGTAGTGCTCGACGCGGCGGACGCGGTATTTATTAAAGAATTCCGGCAGAATACGCCGTTCGATGACCCGGTTTTCGATCATGTAGGAGACCCCGGACGGAGTACGGAGATTATCCTCAAGAATCAGGAACTCCCCCTGCTCATCACGGATGATGTCGATACCGCTGATATGGGTGTAGATGCCCCGTGGCGGCACGATACCGACGATTTCCCGCCGGAAGTCCCGCCCCTGATAGATCAGTTCAGGCGGGATTACCCCGTCTTTGATGATCTTCTGGTCACCGTACAGATCGCCGAGAAAAAGATTCAGTGCCCGGACCCGCTGTTTCAGCCCGGCTTCAATCTTGGTCCATTCCGGTGCCGTGATAATACGGGGAATCAGGTCGAAGGGCCAGATACGCTCGATCCCCTCCTCGCTTTCACCATACACCGTGAAGGTAACCCCCTCTGCCTGCAGGGCAAGTTGTGATTCATGGGCCTTGGCCTCCAGGGCGTTGTTGCCGGTGGCTTTGATATGGTCCCACAACAGACGGTAATGATCCCGGGGGGTAAAGTCATCGGCGTAAAACTCGTGGTAGGGGGTTCGGGGCTTACTGCTCGGCATACCGGCATTGTACATGGCGGCCACTCCTTTGTGCATGATTGGGTTATCATACTGCAATTTTATCATTATGACTGCAATAGTTTATTTCAATTCGTTACCGATCGATAACGATAAAACGATCATCAAAGACCTCAGCCAGCAACGGCTTGACATCTTTCCATGCAAGACCCCCGCCACCGCACCCGGGGCGCGGCACAATAATCTGCTTCCATGCCGCTTCATCGGCCAACTGCCGCAATTCTGCGGCTGAGCGTGCAATAATACGGAGGTCGGGAAGGGACCAGGGGGTCTCTTCCACCGGAAAGGTGGCGATGCCATTGCCCAGATCATAGGCATGGCTCCCCCCGTTCGCTATCAGTCTGCCCAGAATTTCGGCAAGTCCCGGATATCGTTCCACCGCCTGCCGGGCAACGCCGCGCCCGAATATGGCGCGGCCATCACGGGTCAGGGAACCGTTGGTGGTAATGACGACAATTCCCCCGTTCACATAGTCCCACACGTTGCCTATCGTCTCAAGCATTCGTTGGCCGATCCGAGCAGATAGTCATAGACATCTTCCCGCGTCCGGATAAAACCGGGCATTTCGTTGAGAATATCCTCGAGCAGATGGAGAATTTCGCCATCGTTGCTTTCGAGCCCGTTCATGGCAGCCGATAAAATAGGCAGGACCTCATACAGGTCGTGGCGATTGAACGGAGCCGGATCGGGCAGGCCGCTAAATTTTGGTGCCGTACGATTCGGGATATCCCGTGGATACCTGAACTTCAAATCCGATGCTTTGATAATGACAGCCATTGGCAAAATCCCCCTCTATCCGCTCATTCGGTGTATTAATGCCCTCCGCAGCCGCCACCACAACCACCGCCACATCCCGGCTTGACGATGTCGGCTGCCTTCGGCTTGCTGCACAGCTGGAGGGAGGAGCGATCCACATACCATGCCTCATCCACAACCTTTCCCTGCAGCTCATTCTTTTTCAAGAGCATCAGCACCCGCATTTCGGTGGTTTCCAGAAGCTGTGCCGCCTCGGCAATCGGTACAAATGATGTTCCTGCATCACACATGATATTCTCCCTATGCCGCCTGTGGCAGCCTCTGTTCGCCATGATAAATGGCCATCAATTCTCCATTGGTAAGGTCTCTCTTTCGCTTGCACGACAGGGCCCTTGTCCGTACCAGCAAGGGTTCTGCTGCCGCCCGGTCCACGGCAATGCCCATACACCGGTAGCGCTCGATGAGGCCGCCGGTACCGGAATGTTTTCCCACCACAATGCTGCGGGTCAGGCCGACTTCGGCCGGATCGAACCCCTCATAGTTGTGGGGATCTTTGATAACACCGTCGGCGTGGAGCCCCGATTCATGGGCAAAGACCCGATCACCCACCACCGGCTTCGAAACAGGTAAGGGACGATGGGACGCCTTGGCCACGAACAGTGACATTTCCCGAAAGCGGTGGGTATCTATACCGGTTTCGATGCCGCAGGCATGCTTGAGTCCCATAACCACCTCTTCAAGGGCTGCATTGCCAGCCCGCTCTCCCAGGCCGTTGATCGTCGTATTGACAAAGCGGGCACCGGCACGAATACCGGCAATGGCATTGGCCGTTGCCATACCCAGATCATTATGGGTATGAACCTCTATATCAATCTCAGGCACCCCCCTTCGCAGGTATGCCACTTTTTCATACATCGTAAAGGGGTCCATAATTCCCAGGGTATCGCAGAAGCGAAAGCGATCCCCCCCCATTGAGCGGGTGATTTCCATCAATTCCACCAGAAAACCCAGATCGGCGCGACTGGAATCCTCCCCCCCCACCGACACATACAGATCGTGCTCTTTGGCATAGCCGAGAGCAATCTTCAACTGTTCCTTCACAGCTGCCCGATCTTTACGCAGCTTATGGAAAATCATCTGATCGGAAACCGACAGGGAAATATCAACCGCCTGCACGCCACAGGCAATACTTGCCTTAATTTCAGGCAACAGTGCCCGGTTCCAGGTAATGAGGCGGGCGTTAAGACCCAAATCCACCAGCGCCCGGATACCTGCCCGCTCTTCAAGTCCCATGGCAGGAATACCACACTCAATCTCAGCCACTCCGATTGAGTCAAGCATCCGTGCTATCGCAATTTTTTCCCGTTTTGAAAAGACCACACCGGCCGTCTGCTCGCCATCCCGCAGAGTGGTGTCGTCTATGATTACTGGTGAATGTTCAGTTCCCGACATGGTGCCCCCTTTAACAGCAACGGCGCAGCCCCCCGAGGGAGGCGGCGCCGTTGCCGAATCTACCAGTACTGACTTATTTCTTGCATTGGCTGTGCCAGAAATCTCTTTTTTTATGAAGTAGTATTTGTCACCCACAACTCCCCATGGTTGCCAGCCCAAACACCAGCTCCGGCCGGTAGTCCGGTTTTTCTCCAGCGTACATCAGCAGGTTACTGCCGGCCACGGCCAGGCCGTACCGTCGGTAGAGGGCTCCCGCCCCCTGATTGGCCGCCGGGGCGTCCACGAACAGTTTCGTTCCCGCAGGAACTGTCAGGCACACCTCGTCAAACAGGCCTCCCGCTCCCGCACCGTCAACCGCACCGAAAGGCCCCACCTGAACGGCATCACCGCACGGCTGCCGGACGATAAAACCATCCTCGCCCTCCAGGAAGCTGCCACGTCCACACGTCACCTCAAGGAGCGCGTCACGCCGATCTCCCCACCCCTGTGCATCCAGAATGCGAGCCGATTCGGGACATGATACGACCGGCAGTTCCTGTCCTTGGGACGACCTCCCCACGCCAACCCAGCGCTTGATCGTATCGACGGTCGTAAAATGATACTTTTCATAGAGCGGCGCCCCTGACCGGGAAGCGGTCAGCCAGATGGTGGCTGCACCGGCATCCCGTAACGCCCCCAACGCGGCACGGAACAGTCCCGTTCCCACACCGGTCCCCCGCAGCCGTTCCGACACGATCAGGTTGCCTATCCAGCCGCTGCGACCGTGACGCAGTGAAGTCACAAAACCGACCGATTCACCGGTTTCATTCCGGGCGGTGAAGCATCCCTGGGGGAAGATGTTCAGCAGAAAATCACACTCCCACTGCTCGGCAATCCACCCCTCGTCCCGTGCCAGCAGGAGAAACAGTGCCACATCACCCGGTTCAAACGGTGCGATGATCATGCCGTGGCGCAGGCCGGTTCGGCAATAGTCAGGTTCAGGTCCTGGCCGATAAGGCCGATGGCATCGGCCCGGCACTGCTTGCAGTGGGCAAACTGCCCGATGGTCGACTCGTTGGCCTTTCTGACACCGGCCAGATACGCTTCGCTCGGCGCCGGCACATGGGCCAACTCGGCCTGGGGGATAATCGGCATGATGTTCATGACAAAGGCCCCCAGATCCCTGACCCGTTCCGCGATGAGCGGAATCTGGCTGTCATTGATGCCGGGGGTGAGTACCGTGTTGATTTTAATGGTCATGCCCAGCTTACCGGCCCGCTTTACCCCTTCAAACTGATTTGCAATAAGGATTTCCGCGCCTTCTACCCCCTGGTAATGTCTGCCATGGTAGATGACGTGGCGGTATATTTCTGCTCCGACCCGGGGATCAACGGCGTTGATGGTCACGGTCAGGCTATGGAGCCCCAACTCCTCAAGCCGATCCATGGATTCGGGGAGCAGCAGGCCGTTGGTGCTCATGCAGAGCATCAGATGGGGAAACTCTTCCTTGACCATTTTGAACGTCTCAAAGGTTTCCTCATTGGCCAGGGGGTCACCGGGCCCGGCGATGCCGACCACCTTGATGATCGGCCCGGCAATGGGGCTGGCCATCACCTCCCGCACCTTGATGATCGCTTCAGCCGGGGTGAGAATACGGCTGGTGACACCGGGGCGTGACTCATTGGCACAGTCATGCTTCCGGGAACAATAACCGCACTTGATGTTACACATGGGTGCCACGGCCAGATGCATCCGGCCATTTTTATGATGATTGCCGCCAAAACAGGGATGCCCCTGAATTTTGTTTTTCATTTCGCAGGCAGTAGCCATGATCGTCTCCCTCCTCAAATAGAAAAACCCGCAGGAGCAATCCTGCGGGCATCGTTGCCCATCATCTGACATGGCAGTACAGGCATAATGTGTGCCATTCCCGATTTTTTTTACTTCAACGCTGCGATCTGCCGGAAAATAAGGCTGTTACGACACCGACAGCCCCCACAGCGACAACCGTATCACCGGATTCACTGGGAACGATGCATAATTTTTATGCAGGGAAGATGGATTATTAATTGCATGTCACCCGCAACAGACTTCACACCCCATTGCAGCAAGAGAAAGGCGTGCCAATGTTCCACCAGTATAATCGGGATGATATCCGCGACCGGGCCCGTGCTGCCTTTATCGGCATGGCAATCGGTGATGCCCTCGGTGCCACGGTCGAGTTCATGACCGCTTCGGAGATTGCCTCAAAATACGGCACATTTCGTGACATTATCGGCGGTGGCTGGCTCCGGCTCAAACCGGGGCAGGTTACCGATGACACCGAGATGGCACTCTGCATCGGCCGGGCCATCTTAAAAAACCAGGCGTGGTCACTGGAAGGAATTGCTGATAATTTTGCCGCCTGGCTCAAATCACGGCCAGTGGATTGTGGTGACACCTGCCGCAAGGGAATTCGTGCCTATATGCTTCATGGCAGACTCGAATCCCCCCCGAACGAGTGGGATGCGGGCAACGGTGCCGCCATGCGCATCCTCCCTGCCGTTCTCTTTTCCCTCCCCGACGATCTGCTTCTCAACAAGTATATCATTGAGCAGGCCCACATCACCCACAACAATCCGGTGTCCGATGCCGCCTGCATCTGCCTTGGACAACTCCTCCACATGGCCCTCTGCGGTGCGGAGAAAAGTCGTCTGCGACGACACGTCGAAGGGTTGGTGGCCCGTTTCCCCACCTTTAACTACACACCCTACCGGGGCCTCGCAACCGGCTACGTGGTGGACACCATGCAGACCGTATTCCACTGGTTTTTTCGGGGTAAAAGTTTTGAGGAGTGCCTGATCGGCACCGTCAATCAGGGGGCGGATGCAGATACCACCGGTGCCATCTGCGGCATGCTTGCCGGTGCCTATTACGGCAGTGAGGCACTGCCGAAGCGGTGGCTGAAAAAAGTTGACGGTGCCGTACTGGCGGAGATTGAGATAATGACGGACCGACTGATCGCGGCGAGTCCGGTGGGCAGGATGTGAAAAAAGGTTCAAAGGCATTCAGCCTCAAAAGGCCGCGATTTTAAACCAACCACAGATTTGATAACAATCTGTCAAAAGATGTTCATTCCCCGTGGAATTTAAGGTACTATAGGCCAATTATTTTTCTATCTTTCCGACAGGAACCTCTGAATGCAGTTAGCCAGCGACAACAGAGCTATTTTTCCGGTAGCAGCGGGAGACGAACACCCCCAAACGGGCATCCGATGAGTACCATTGCCGATGCCCTCATACCGGTGCTTGCACTTATTTTTGTCGGGTTTCTCATCCAGCGCACCGCCTTCCTCCCCCCGACATTCTGGCCCGGTGCGGAAAAACTGACCTATTTTCTCCTGATGCCGGCCACCCTGATTCACAGCCTGTCCGGCAAAGAGATCGGCTCCCTCCCCTGGCTCAAAATCCTCGTCACTGTTGAAGGGGGGGTGCTGGCCAGTGCACTGCTGGTGATGGTCTGGTGGCTCTTTAATAGACGGACCGAAGCACCGGTTCTGACGTCCCTCTTCCAGGGGGGGGTGCGTTTTAACACCTTTGTCGCGTTGGCACTGGCAGAAAATCTCTATGGCCGCGATGGCCTTTTTCTGGCAGCCATGGCCGCCGGCTTCATGATTATTCTGATCAATATTCTCTGCGTTTCACTCTTTTCCCTCGCCGTAGGGAATGGAAGCGGCATCAGCGTGAGGCGGTTCCTCCGCGACTTACTGCGCAACCCCCTGATTATCGGTTGCCTGATCGGTGTCGGTATCAACGCCTCCGGAATAAAACTTCCGACGGCCATAGACGGTATTCTGTCCCTCGGCGGCAAGGCAGCCTTTCCGGTGGGACTCATGGCGGTCGGTGCCGCCTACCGTGCGGGAAACCTGATCCTGCATTGGCAGCCCCTCATGGTGAGCAGCACCATCCAGTTTCTCTGTAAACCACTCATCGCCTGGGGACTGGCCACTGCTTTAGGTCTGACCGGCGTAGCACTGAATGTGACCGTTCTACTGTTCAGCGTCCCCACGGCACCGTCCGCCTACATTCTGTCGCGGCAAATGGGGGGAGACCACGACAGCATGGCGGCCATTATTACCGTCCAGACCTGCCTCTCCTTCCTCACTCTCCCCATCACCATCTGGCTGATCAGCTGAGCAGTATTTTTCCCGAGGTGCTCTGGTATTTCTGCACCGTAGTGGTTATAGTCCTGATATGACCACCAACCACCATAATGAAACGGATCACCTCTGGCACCCGGTATCAGCTCGATACGGCTGTCATCTGACCAGACAGCAGGCGCATCTCTGGGCACTGGTGCTCGACTCGCGAGCTATCCCGTGCTGCATCGAAGCCGACGGCGAACGGTGGCAGCTGCTGGTGGCGGAAAATCAGATGGAAAGTGCCAGCCGTGAACTCCAGCTCTTTGAAAAGGCCAATTTTAACTGGCCTCCGCCCCCCCCTCCCCACCGTCCGGCAGCGGGGAGCGTGCTTTCCACCCTCTCGGTTCTGCTGCTGCTTGCCACCTTCCACAATCTGACACTCATGGGGGTATCTGTGCCGGGCAGGGGTCTTGTGGATCTGTACGACCTTGGCACCGCCAACGCCGGTGCCATAAAAAGTGGCCAATGGTGGCGTCTCATCACCCCCCTGACCCTCCATTCAGGAATTGTCCACCTTCTCAGCAATCTGACCATCGGCGGCACCTTCATCGGGTTGCTCTGCCGGGAAATGGGGGGGGGATTGACCTGGCTGCTCCTGCTGCTTTCCGCGGCCCTCGGCAATCTCGTCAACGCCTGGGTCCATCCATCAACCCACAACTCGGTCGGTGCTTCGACCGCCGTTTTTGCTGCGGTCGGTATCCTGGCCACCGTCAGTATGGTCCGCTTTCGTCAGCACCTTCCACAGCGCTGGTTCGTCCCGGTGGCTGCCGGCCTGGCACTCCTGGCCATCCTGGGAACCGAAGGAAAGGAGACTGATCTGGGGGCCCACCTGTTCGGATTTTTGGCCGGCCTCTGCTTCGGCACCGCAGCCGAGTATCTTATCGGAACGTTTGGGGTGCCGGGCAGGGTGCTGAACCGACTGCTGGGCACCCTGAGCGGCATGGTGGTGCTGGTTTCCTGGTGGTATGCCACCGGGGGCACTCTCCCCCGTCCCTGACCGGACGGCGTGCCTCTCCCCGATTAACCCGCTCTTTTTATTTCCGCTCCTCCTCAAAAAATGCTACTCTGCCCGACTCCATGAACCGATCTCTTTCTTCATATATTCCGGCACGGCACACCATGTCGGCCCGTGGTATCGTCAATGAATAACCAGTTCACCGAAGATGCCCTGTTGCTGATGCGCCACGAGATCTCCTCATCGGGGGGAAACGAGGTTTTTTTCATCGGGCGAACCAACGTCGACGGTATCGTCTATGAAGCCGAGACCATCGCCCGGGGAAACAGGGTGGCCGTGCCTGCCATCATCACCCGCGCCGCCAGCGGCGACGTGGTCATACACAATCACCCCTCCGGCGACCTCACCCCTTCGTCGGCCGATATGGATATCGCCTCGGTCACCGGCAATCAGGGGATCGGCTTCACCATCATCAACAACGACTGCAGTCGCAGCTATCAGGTAGTTGCCCCCTTTACCGAAAAAAAGGGAGAGCAGCTCACCATGGCAGAAATCGGCAAAATATTTGCCGCTGATGGCATGATGGCCCACTTAAAGGGCTTCGAACCACGGGATGAGCAGGTCCGCATGGCCTGTACCGTTGCCGAAGCCTTCAACCATGACCGGGTGGTGCTGGTGGAAGCGGGAACCGGTACCGGAAAATCCCTGGCCTACCTGATCCCGGCACTGCTCTGGGCACTGCGCAATAATGAGCGGGTGGTGGTTTCCACCAACACCATCAACCTGCAGGAACAGTTGATCAGGAAGGATCTCCCCTTTCTGGCACGGAATTCGGCCATGGAGTTCAAGGCGGCACTGGTCAAGGGGCGGAGCAACTATGCCTGCCTTCGGAAACTGGAACACGCGGAGGCAGAACCATCTCTCTTTCCCGATGAGGCGTCTGCCGAACTGACTACCATTATCGAGTGGAGCCACAGTTGCCAGGATGGCTGCCGCAGTGATCTCTCCTTCATCCCCCACCACACCACCTGGGAGGAAATCTGCTGCGAAGCGGACCAGTGCGGCAGATCCCGCTGCAAACATTTCGGCCGCTGCTTCTTCTACCGTGCCCGCCGGGAATCTTCGGCCGCCCGGGTGCTGGTGGTCAACCACGCCCTGCTGTTATCCGATATCGTGCTCCGAAAAGAGACCGGCTATGATGCCACGGCGATACTCCCCCCATTCACCCGTCTGATTTTCGACGAAGGGCACCATCTTGAGGATGTGGCCACCAGCCACCTCTCCCTCTCCATTACCCGGAGCGGCATTCTCAAGCAGCTGCAGCGACTGGTACCCCACACGCAGAACCGGGCCGGGCTGTTGACCATCATCGCCGCCGGGATCACCCGGCACCTTCCCGAGTCCCAAGATGGGCTCTATATGGAGCTATCGGGTCTGCTTGAGGCACATCTGATACCAAAATCCTCTGATGTGGCCGGACTTACCGAACAGACCATGGACTGGCTGGCACTGCGGGTGGAGCATGAGGGTAAAGGGGAAGCGGGGCGAGAGGTAAAACTGCGCATTACCCCCGAGGCTGAACGAACCGACTTCTGGATGGAATGCCGCCAGCGGCTTCAGGCTCTGGCAGACGGTATCAACGATTATACGTCGGCACTGCGCACCCTGGTACGGCGTTCGAAAGATCTGCCGGAAAAATTGCAGGAACGACTGGCCGACCAACTGCTCGACACCGGCGGCATTGAAGGTCGCCTGCAAAATATGGCCGATGGTCTGCTTTTTTTCACCACCGATGCCGCCGGCTATTGCCGCTGGATCGAGACAAGACGGGGGAACCGGGGAATCCAGGCCAGGCTCACCGCCGCCCCCCTCGACATTTCGGCCCAGCTCAAAGAGACGGTGCTTGACAAGTTGAAAACAATCATTGTCACCTCGGCAACCCTGACCGTTGGTGGCCAGTTCACCTACCTGAAAAAGCGCACCGGTTTTTCCCTCCTGCCGGCGACGCGGGTTTCAGAACTGCAACTGGCGTCACCGTTCAACTACGCCCGCCAGGTTTTTGTTGCCGTTCCGGACGAAATGCCCGAACCGACCACACCGGACTACCGGGCCGCCCTTGAGCGGCATATCATGAGTGCGGTGACCATTTCACGGGGCGGGGCCTTTATCCTCTTCACGTCATATGATATGCTCAACCGTGTCCATCAGGCCCTGTCACCGGCGTTAGCCCGTCTGGGGCTCACCCCGCTCAAACAGGGAGATACGGGACGCCATTCACTCTTGACCCGCTTTCGGGCCGAGGGGAACGCCGTACTCTTTGGCACCGACTCGTTCTGGGAGGGGGTTGATGTCAAGGGAGAGGCCCTCAGGCTGGTCATTATCGCCCGTTTGCCGTTTCAGGTGCCGACCGAACCTGTGCAGCAGGCCCGTGCCGAGAAGATCAAAATGGATGGGGGGGATCCGTTTCGGGATTTTGCGGTACCACAGGCGGTCATAAAATTCCGCCAGGGATTTGGTCGGCTGATCAGAAGCCGTGACGACCGGGGAGCCGTGCTCATCCTGGACCGGCGCGTACTCAACAAAAGCTACGGCCGGATATTTCTCAGGTCTCTGCCGGATACGGAAATCATCAGGGGGGATTCGGCGGATATTTTTGCACGGATGGAGGCGTTTTTCAGCTCTCTTTCATCCGCTTCTTCGCACTGAAATTGAAACACTGGAAATACATGAGGCATGTCAGCAGAAACGAAAATATGGTGGAGGCCAGCACCAGAGGTGCTCCGGACGCCTTCCGGGCATCGGGAACCAGGGAGACGAATACGATAAAAAACGCCACTCCGCAGAATTTCCAGAGATCGCCGATGAGACGTTTCTTGCGAAGTGCCGCAACCTGCTCCGTCGTCAAAGGGGCAACGCTCCCTTCGATCTCAACGCCGGCATCACGCCAGGCAAGCCGATACACCGGGTAGATCAGCAGTAACTGAACCACGATGGCTGCGGCGATGCTGCTGAAAAACTGCCCCGGTTTTTGCAGAAGAGCAAAACGCCCCTGAAACATGATCGCCAGAACTATCAATAAACCGGTTAAAATGGTCTGAACTATCCGGTACACCATCATCTGCCGGTTAAGCTTCTTGAAATCAACGTGGGCCATCGACACACTCCAGAGAGAATTTATAACTGCGTTTCATAAAGCCATACCATAGCAGAAAGTACCATGATGCACAAGGGGTGACACCATCAAGAACATACTTCGCCGCATATTTCATCCGATCATGGCACTGATCGCCATTCAGCTGGTCTGGATCACCCTCGTGATATTCTGGATCTACTGGTTCATCGGCAAACACCGGGAGTTCAGTCAATTGGCCGAGAAATACCGCCCCGAACTGCTGGGGAGGGGTGCCAACTGGCCGGTCATGGTTGAAGGACTGGTGATGCTGGTACTGATCCTGATCGGCGTCTATGTCATTTTTGTCTATTGGAACCGCCAGTCAAACCTCTATCTGCAACAGCGCAACATCATCTCGCAGGTGACCCACGAGCTGAAATCTCCCCTGGCCTCCATCCAGCTTCATCTGGAAACCATTCGCCTCCGGAAACCTACCGAAGAGCGTCTTGAATCCTTTGTCACCACCATGCTGGCCGACACCGACCGACTCCATTATCTGATCAATAACCTGCTGATGGCGGCCCGGCTCGAACAGCGGCGCAAGACGTCAGAACGGCGCCCCACCGACCTGTCCCTGCTGGTGGGAGAGCATGTGGAACGGGAACGGGCAACCCTCCCCCAGGGGGGAACCATCACCTGTGAGGCCCCTGCCACGCTCATTGCCGTCATCGACCCGGAGGAGATGGGGATGGTCATCAGAAATCTCTTTGAAAATGCCATACTCTATTCGCCCCAAAGTCCGGACATCATCGTCCGGCTGAGCAAGGCCGGCTCCTCCCTTTGCCTCACGGTGCAGGATCACGGCCGGGGACTTGACCCAAAGGAGCGAAAGAATGTCTTTGATCGTTTTTACCGGGTACAGCCGCCGGGTGAGAATGTCCGGGGCACCGGACTCGGGCTCTATATCGTCGAATCGGTTATCAAGGGATACGGCGGCACCGTTGGCGTAACCAGCGATGGACCGGGCAAAGGGTGTACCTTTACCGTTAAAATTCCGGTGGCCTGAGGGGGAGTGACATGAATAACGACAAGCCGCATATCATGCTGGTTGAAGATGAAATCCATCTGGCACGGGGCATCTGCTTCAATCTTGAGGAAGAGGGACTTCGGGTCAGCCATTTTGAAACGGCCGAAAGGGCACTGGTAACCCTCGACATCGAGCACTTCGATCTGGTAATTCTCGATGTCATGCTCCCCGGCATGGACGGCTTTCAGGCGTGCCGGGCTATCCGCGTCCTGGATCCCCGTGTACCGATTCTGATGCTGACCGCCCGCTCCGAGGACTCTGACCGGGTTGAGGGACTGGAGAACGGTGCCGATGATTATCTGACCAAGCCGTTCAATCTGGTTGAATTTCTGCTGCGGGTCAAGGGGATGCTCCGCCGTTCCTCCTGGTATCGCCCCGAACCGATCGAGGAGGGATACCGTTTCGGCGACAACGAGGTATTTCTCCTGTCATACCGGGCCCGCACCGCCCAGGGCGAAATCGACTTGACCGAGATGGAGGTGCGGGTGCTCTCCCTGTTTTTCCAGAAGGAGGGGCAGGCCATCCACCGGAGCGATCTGCTCCATTCGGTGTGGGGGTACAGCAGCGATACCGAAACCAGAACCCTGGACAACTTTATCGTCCGACTCCGGAAATACTTTGAGCCGGACCCGTCACATCCGAAGCATTTTCAAACGGTGCGGGCGGTCGGCTACCGCTTCAGCCGTGAGGGGTAATTCTATTCGGATTCCTCCACAAAATTGTTTAGAGAAGCTGATGGGGAAAAGCATAAACCGCCCAGCCCTATTTTTGCAAACCTCCAGACTCCTGGGACCCCCATGACAATTACCCTGCTCTACTTTCTCGGCGCATCGGCCGCCCTGACCATCGCCCCCGGCCCCGACAACATCTTCGTCCTGACCCAGGGGATCACCCGTGGAAGGGGGCCAGCCATAATCACCGCCCTCGGTATGTGCAGCGGCGTCAGCGTCCATACCATTGCCGCCGCATTCGGCATCTCGGCCCTCTTCTATTCGTCACTGCCGGCCTTCAACGTGGTCAAATATGCCGGTGCAGCCTATCTGCTCTATCTGGCATACAAAACCATGACGGAACGGTCATCCATGGCCCTGGGAACCGCTGACACACGGGGTACTGCCGCACTCTTCAAGCGGGGCTTTATCATGAATGTACTCAATCCGAAGGTGGCACTGTTTTTTCTGGCCTTTCTTCCCCAGTTCGTGACGCCGTCGGCCGGTCATGTTCCGCTCCAGATGCTGCTGCTCGGCCTGATCTTCATGCTGCAGGCCATCGTCATCTTCAGCCTGATCGGCTATTTTTCCGGCGGTATCGGCAGATACCTCATGGCCCGCCCCGCACTGGCAAAGTATTTCGACCGCCTGACCGCCGGAGTCTTTGCCTCGCTGGC
Source organism: uncultured Geobacteraceae bacterium (assembly GCA_903901875.1). Classification (GTDB taxonomy): domain Bacteria; phylum Desulfobacterota; class Desulfuromonadia; order Geobacterales; family Pseudopelobacteraceae; genus JACRCG01. The sequence continues at coordinate 23,583 of CAIUSO010000122.1, forward strand.
GATCAGGCTGGCACTCACGGAACGGTAGGCCCTAATGATGAAAATGCCCCTTGTGTTGCCGGTGTTCCGGCCCGGGGGAACGGTGACAATCAAAACAGGCCCTTTCCTCAACCAGCTTTGAGTCCTGGGGACGCTCCTGCTTGCCAGGTATCTGCTGGTTATACTCGGAGGTCTGGAACGGCAACCTCCCCCGTTCATCGGAGATGTCAGCGGCCCGGTAGGAAACCTTCCAGTTTGCACTGATCGGCACCGTATGACATTGGTCGCAGCCGCCCGGAGGGGGAATGCTTTTCCAGGCAGTAAACATGGCACAGCCATTGGCTGCCAGAGTCACCAGAGAAACAAAGAGAAGAACCAGAATATATTTCATCGATCACTCCTTTTCTGCCAGCCTTTATTTTAAATAGTACCACAGAATAATTCAAAGCGAAACAGGCGGCAGACAATGTTGGGCACGCGTTGCTTTGCCCAACCTACGTCTTTTCTCCGTTGTTAAGTCGCAAAACGCGGCGGGCGGTGTCCGAGGTTGTCCGGGCCAGCTCTTCTCCGGTGATCCCCCGTAACCGGGCCACCCACTCTGCCGTCTCCACGATCCAGGCGGGGCGGTTCCATTCACCCCGGTGGCATTGGGGTGTCATATCCGGAGCATCGGTTTCCAGCACCAGATGTTTCAGCGGCACCTCACGGGCGACCCGCGCGGTTTTTCGTCCGCCGTTCCACGTTACCGACCCGGAAAGAGAAAGGGCAAAACCAAGTCCGATGAACTGTGGCGCCATCTCCACCGATCCTGAATAGCCATGCATGATCCCCCCCACCCGTTCTGCACCCTCTTCCCGCAAAATGGTTATGAGCCGTTGAAAGGAACGCCGGCAATGGATCAGCAGCGGCAGGTCAACGGCTCTGGCCACCCGGATCTGCCCCCGCAGGGCCCGCTCCTGTATCTCCAAGGGGATCGGGTAACCGGGATCAAGCCCCACCTCCCCGATGGCCACCCCCCTGACCGCCTGTTCCTGCAAGCGGGATAGCAGCGGCTCATCCACCAGATCGGCATACATCGGGTGAATCCCGTAAGCCGGCCGGATGGCCCGGTATGCATCGGCCAGGGTGGCGATGCCGTGCCAGCCATCTGGATGCACCCCCGGCACCACAAAAGTACCGACACCAAGCGCCCCGGCCTCCCGAATCGCGGCGTCACATTCTCCGGCCAGTGGTCCCAGGTCCAGGTGGCAATGGCTATCTATCAGGCAGCAACTCACAGAAACCAGCCAAACAGGGAGACGATCCGCTCCATAATGCGCACGAGCAGACCCCGTCGCTCATGGACATGCAAAGTCACCAACCGTGCCTGCCCGATCTCCTGCCTGAGCAGGCCCCGGATCTGGGCACCAAAACCAATATTGTCAACCAGGCAGTTGATCTCAAAATTGCGGTGAAAGCTCCGCTGATCCAGGTTGGCCGAACCGATAATCGCCCGTTCCCCGTCAATTAACATCACCTTGGCATGGAGGATCTCCCGCTCCAGCTCAAAGATTTCCACCCCTCCCCTGAGCAGCGTTGCATAGGAACTTCTCCCCAGCAGCAGCATGAACGGCACGTCGCTCCGCGCCGGCAGCAGCAGTTGCACCCGCACCCCCCGCCTGACCGCCCGCAGCAGTGCCCGTATGATGCGGGGACCGGGCACGAAGTAGGGGGTGGCAATGAAAATTTCCTCCGCGGCTGCGGCGATATTCACCAGAAAGGATTCTCGGATAAAGGAGCGACGCTGGCGCGGTCCACCACTGATGATGTTGACCGCCGCATCCCCAGCCCACTGGTCTGCTGCCCGCTCTTTCCGCAACTGACCGGGGTTTGCGCTGAAATCCCCGGCCCAGGTACCGTGAAAAATAGCTTCCAGCTCCCCTACCCCGTCCCCCCGTATACTCAGGCCAAAATCCCGAAAACTGTAGCGGGCGGAGCTGTGACCCGCATATTCATCGCCGATATTGAACCCCCCAAGGAAAGCCACCGTGCCATCGACAATGGCCATCTTGCGATGATCCCGCATATCGAACAGATAAATCCCCCGTTTGAAGGAGGGGGCGTTAAACGGCATCAGCTCTATCCCCTGACGGGTAAGGTTTTTGAAGTAGGAAGCCGGTGTGTCAAGACAGCCGATATAATCATAGATCAGCTTGACCGAGACCCCGCGCCCCACAGCAGCGGCAAGTTCATTGGCAAACTCGCTCCCGGTGTGGTCGTGGTGAATGAGGTAATATTCCAGCAGAAGGGATGTTTCGGCGGAGCGGATGGCGGCAAACAGTGCCGGAAAGAACTGCCTGCCGCTGTCGTAGAGCTCCACACTGTTGTGACGGTGGGTAACCGGAAGTTCCAGGGGACGCAACCGGGCCAACAGGCGGATCAGCCGGGAGAATCGGTGCTTTTTTGTACCGGGGCGGCATCCCATGGCAGCCTGCAGCTGGTCATGCCACCGGGATAGTGATACGTCCCACGGAGACAATCTCCGCCGTCATGACATCTCCCGCCACAACCGCCCCCACGCCCGAAGGGGTGCCGGTCAACAGGATGTCGCCCGGCTCCAGGGTAAAGATGGATGACACATGGGCAATAATCCGGGGGATTGTGTTGATCATGTCAGAGGAGCAGCCGTTCTGTCGTTCCTCGCCGTTGACCGCCAGCTTCAACGTCAAGGCATGTGGATCGGCAATGGCCTCAGCCGGCACGAAATCGGACAGGGGACAGGCCGTATCGAACCCCTTGGCAATTTCCCATGGCAGCCCCTTCCCCTTCAGATGGTTCTGCACATCACGGAGGGTCATATCGATGGCCACACCGTACCCGGCAACGTACTGCAGGGCCGTTTCAACCGGCACATTACGGCCTTCGCTGCCGATCAACACCGCCAGCTCCACTTCGTAATGGCACTCGGTTGAGTATGATGGTATGCGCACCGCCTCCCCGTCACCAATGACCGATGTGGCCGGTTTCATGAAGAGCACCGGTGCCGCGGGCGTCTCATTGCCCAGTTCTTTTATATGATCCGCATAGTTACGGGCAAGGCAGACTATCTTGCCGATGGTGTATGTCTTATTTTGTGACGGAATCTTGACGGTTTTCATAGGAAACTCTCCCCGGTCATTTCAGTTGGCTGGGACAGACCCAACATGGTCAGCATGGTCGGCGCAATGTCGGCCAGACATCCCCCATCCCTCAGGGAGATACCGGTTCGACTGTCATCAATCAGAATCAGCCGGACCGGATTGGTGGTGTGGGCGGTGAACGGCTCACCGTTTTCATCCTGCATCTGCTCCGCATTGCCGTGGTCGGCGGTGATCAGCAGTGCTCCCCCCAGCTCCCGAACCTTTGCAACCACCCGCCCTACGCAGATATCCACGGTTTCGACGGCAGTGATGGCCGCCTCTTCCACGCCGGTATGGCCCACCATATCGCAGTTGGCAAAGTTGAGGATAATAACATCGTACAGATCCCGCTCCAGCAGCTTCAACAGCTTATCAGTCACTGCGAACGCGCTCATCTCCGGCTTTTTGTCATAGGTGGCCACATCCTGGGGAGATGGAATCAATGCCCGGTCTTCCCCCGGAAAAGGGGATTCCACACCACCGTTGAAGAAAAACGTCACGTGGGCATACTTTTCGGTTTCCGCAATTCGAAGCTGTGTAAGACCGGCATCGGCCAGCACCCCTCCCAGAATGTTGTCCAGACCGGTTGCCGCAAACGCGATGGGAAGGGCGAAGGTGCCATCATATTCGGTCAGACAGACATAACGTGCGAGTTGGGGGCGCTGGTGACGGGCAAAACCGTCACAGTCGGCCAGGGCCAGTGCCCGGGTAATTTCCCGAGCCCGGTCCGAGCGGAAATTAAAGAAGATAAAGCCATCGCCGTCGCGAATCTCCCCACGGGGGGCACCATCTTCGCAGATGACGGTCGGCACCACAAACTCGTCGTAAATTTTGGAACCATAACTCTGCTCGATTACCTCACGGGGGGAAACGGCCAACTCTCCCTGCCCATGGACCATGGCGTCATAGGCTTTTTCCACCCGGTCCCACCGGTTATCACGGTCCATGGCGTAGTAACGCCCCATGACCGTGGCAATGGTACCAATGCCGATCCGGTCTATCTCCCTTTCAAGCTGGGCCAGATAGTCGGCACCGCTCTGGGGTGGCGTGTCCCGGCCGTCAAGGATGCAGTGGATGAACACCTCTGCCACCCCTTCCCGTTTGGCCAGTTCCAACAGTGCGTACAGGTGGGTATTGTGGGAGTGGACTCCGCCATCGGAAAGAAGCCCCGCCAGGTGCAGCCTCCCCCCCGAGGCCTTGACCGTGGCGATACAGTCCAGAAATACCCGGTTGGTGAAAAAATCTCCATCCACAATGGCTTTGCTGACCCGGGTCAGCTCCTGATAGACCACCCGACCGGCCCCCAGGTTAAGGTGCCCCACCTCCGAATTGCCCATCTGCCCCTCCGGCAGGCCAACGGCCATGCCCGAAGTCAGAATAGTGGTATGGGGGTATGCCGCCAGATATCCGCTCAAGTGTGGGGTGTGTGCCAGGGCAACGGCATTATGGGCCGGGTTGGGGTTAACTCCCCATCCGTCAAGAATCATCAGTACCAGCGGCTTTTTCATGGACTCACTCCTTTTCGTCAGTGGTGGTACGGTTCACCATTCAAGATGGTGAACGACCGATAAATCTGCTCCAGCAGAAAGGGGCGCACCATCTGATGGGTAAAGGTCATTTTTGACAGTGCCAGCAGTTTGCCGCGCCGCCGGAATTCATCGGAGAAGCCGTAGGCACCCCCAACGATGAAAATAAGCTCCGAAGTCCCCCCATCCCGCTGTTTCCCCACATACGTCGCCAGACCGGGGGAGTCAACCATCTCTCCCCGCTCGTCGAGGAGGATGAGCGTTGCAGCGGGTGACAGATGCTTTTCCAGCCGTTCACACTCACGGCGCCGCATCTCTTCCGCCTCGGCCCCTTTTTCGTCACGGATATCGATCAGCTCAAGGGAAACATAGCGGCGGATACGCCCGGCATAGTCGCCAATGGCTTCCTTCACCCACGAATCCCGGCTCTTGCCGATCCAGAGGACCTTTATTTTCAAAAATCCGATTCCTTACGGGCCCCTTTTATTTCCGCCGGCAGCTCAAGATCGGGGGCCATTCCCCACAGGCCGTCAAGGTCGTAATACCGGCGGATCTGGTCGTGGAAGATATGTACCAGCACATCGCCATAATCCATGACGATCCATTTACCGTCGGTGGCCCCTTCGATATCATTGACCTTGCCGAACTTCTTCAGGCCGGAGCGGATATTGTCGGCAATGGCCTGATTCTGTTTATCCGACGAACCGGAGATGATCACCATATAATCGGCAATGGACGACACCCGTGAGATATCACGGACGCAGATGTCATAGGCTTTCTTGTCATAGGCCAGTTCGGCACATTTAAGGGCCCGTTCGGCGGCGGTCAGGGTCAGTTTTTCCAGAGGTTTTTCTTTTATTGCAGGCATTGGTGATAGATCCTTTGGTGCGAGATATATGCAGCTACGTCCATGGGAACCAGTCGGGTGATGTCCATCCCGCCTGCGGCCCGTCGGCGAATTTCCGTTGAAGAGAGTTCCAGGGGAGCTCCGGTAATAAAATAAATGCCATGGCCCGATTCATGCCATAAACATCCGGTACCGTCCATGGCAGCCGTAAAGCAGTTCTTGACCGCCTCCGGCAGGTGATCGAAGGGATCGGCAAGGGGATGGCCCGGGCGTTCCACCACGATCAAATTGCACGATGCAAAAATGTCCGGATAGCGGTGCCAGCTGCCGATGTCCAGAAACGAGTCGCCCCCGATAATAAAAAACAGCTCACTGTCCGGGCACCGGTCCCGAAAGCCCCTGATGGTGTCGATGGAGTAGGATTTCCCCCCCCGCTCCGCTTCGATGGATGACAGTTCGTAATCGCCATGGCCGGCAATGGCCAGCCGCACCATCTGGGCCCGCTGATCAAAGGAAACGTCACCGGCAAGGATTTTATGGGGTGGATCGGCGGCAGGGATAAAAATGATCCGTTCCAGTCCACAGGCCCGCTTCGCCCCGTCGGCAATCCGAAGGTGGGCGTTATGGACCGGATTGAAACTCCCCCCCAGCAGGCCGATGTTCATATGTTCAGTCGTGCGGGACCCATATTCCCCCTGTCAGTACCCGAGGAGCCTGTCGGGCCGCTCGGCTCACCTGATCACCGGTTTCAACAGCGTTCCCCTCACCGGTACGTTATAGACACCGGGGGAAACCATAAATTTTGCCAACATTAAAAACACCAGCTTCTGTTTGTCCAGCAACTCCGCCTTCGGCATGATTTCAAGCATCATATTGAGCTGGGTTTCGGCAATCCCGTCCACCGGAATATCACCGGAGAGCCGCATGTAGAGACCATCACTCTCCAGGGTAAAACTTTCCACCCGGGCCCTGCCATTGGTAAGTCTCACCATCCCCTGGGCTTTCATATTGGTGGCATCGGGAAGGGGAAAATCACCCAGCTTGATGCCGGAAAACTCCAGCTGTTTAATTTCCAGCTTCACATCCCCATTAATCCCCTTGGCACTCCGCAACAGTTTACCCCGGCTCCAGAGCGTCCCGGCCATCTTGGCGCCCATGACACTTTTGAAGAAAGGGACCCCCGCCAGCGGCACCCCGTCCGCCGAGAGATCAAGGGCGGTTTTGCCGGTAAGCCCGGTACGGATATCCAGTTCCCCCGCACCAATGGTCGCGCTGGTTTCAATCACAGCCCGCCCGGTCAGGAGCGGCAGAAAGAGGAATCTGATCTGCAGTCGGTCACTGGCAAAGAGCGGTCCCTGTTCCGATGAAACAAGCAGCTTGTCCCAGGCCAGACCGGGCAGCAGGGTTTTCCGTACCGCCGGAGCAAGGGTCAACCCCTGTCGGGAGAGAGTCTGGCCGATGATGCCGTCAATGCGCTCCGTCGGGAACAGCAGATAACTGAACAGCAGGAACAGCAGCAGTACGCCGACCAGAACCGCTCCCCCCCGTGCCACCCGCGCACCGGTCATTTTTTAACCTGACCGGCCACCGGCCTGAGCAGGGCCAGCACCAGGTTGAGATCGCAGCGTGACTGATCGTCGAAACGAATCCGTATGTTACTTTTTTTAATGATCAGGGGACGATTTCCCTTTTCAAGGCGGTACATCAGGTTAACCACTTCATTCATGGTCAGGGATTCGATCCGAATGTCGGCCCCATCCTCGCTGTAACCGTTTTTCTCCTCACCCTTTATCGGGGTGATTTTAACCGATTTCCCCTTGATACCGGTTTCTTCCACCAGCTTTGCCGGGGAGTCATCGGGACGGAGAGATGCCATTCTCCCCGTGAGCAGATCGGACGATTGGCGTGCCGTCAGATAGGCCACCTTGAGGGGGAGCAGCTCCTTCAGTACGGTTTCCCGGCCGGTCCGTTTCTTTTCCAGCACCAGCACCCGGCTGTGCAGGGCAGACCAGCCAACCACCCCAATCAGCAACATAATCAGGGCATAGCCGAGCCAGAGGCGGGAGTGCCGGTCCAGATCCAGCCAGAGATCGCGAATCATCTCCACAGCTCTCATTTGTTCGTCTCCTTCATTGTTCCGGTCAGGGTAAAGCCGACCATGCCATCGGGACGACTTTTGACTTCCCCCAGCTCCACGGAGGCCATAAGTGGCATCAGGGCTGCCTTAAACTCATTGACCGCCTGGTTCGAACGGGCATCCCCCTTAATGCGGATAGTGCGCCCCTCATATTCCGCCTCATAGAGACCGTTGATGGTGTTCCCCTTGGCTTCGGCGACGATTTTCAGCACATCGAGATAGCTGCCGGTGGATTCAACGCCGGACAGTTTTTTTATCTCCCCCTTGATCTCGGCAACTTCGTCAACCGCCTTGCTGCGGGTCGGGAATATTTCACGATACATGGCGGCGATGGATTTGTTCACCGCTGCCAGGTCAGTGGTAACCGCCCGGTATTTGAGCCCCTCCTGGGCCAGCAGCAGGACCATGATACCGGTGGCAAGCAGTCCGGTCAGCACCAGTTTCCGCCGTAATTTTGCATCACCGGCCGTCCAGGCATGTTCTCCCTGCCGAAAATCGGGGAGCCGCCCCGCAAAACAGGCACGGGCCACCGCATAATGGCCGGCCAGTTGCTGAAACGTCTCTTCATTTTTAAAGAGCTTTCCCAGGTCCGTCGGCACCGCCACGACCTCCGCCGCCAGCGGCAGAGAATCCGGAGCCATGGTAACAGCTGCTGCGCCGATGAGGCAGAGGCGCGTCGGCAGTTCCCCGCCGGAAAGTTCCAGCGCGGCCAGGGTAGCGGCAATCATCGGGCCGGTGGGAGTGGTGTTGAAGGTGCGGAAATAGCTGAGCTTCCCCCCCCGTATCAGTGCCAGTATCGTGCCGTCGCAGACAAAACAGTCGGCAGGAATGCCGGGCAGTTCCCCATAGGCAAAGGGGAGTGCCGTAATAACCTGCGGTTCCAGCCCGGCATCCCGAAAGCGGCTGATGGCCTCACCGATATCCCGCTTGAGGGCCCACAGGGCCAGAAACCTGCCGGTTCCGGCTGCCATAACCCCCAGGGAGAGCTCATCAATCGGCATGGCACATTCCCCCTGCAGATGGGCCGGCAACACCTCACGGACCTTGCGCATGTCGTTAAAGGGAAGGGTAATTGAACGCTGGGCAAAGAGGGCCGGAGAAAGACAGAGCACCACCCGGGGAGAACCGACAATTTTCTCCGCCACCCCCCCAATGGCTTCCGCCAGGGTGCGTTCCCCGTTCAACTCAATGGAGGCGGCACCAATCAGCTCCGTTGCTCCCCTGGTCACTCCGAAATGGGCAACCGTCAACTCCGTTGTTGCCACCTGTAGTATTAAACAGTCCATATGTAGCGACTACCTCGCGTCATGTGTATCATGGAATTAATATTCTATCCAGGACATCGGTTCTCCAGAGAGTCGCACCACCGTTTCAACGGTCCGTACCGCCTCCTTGACCTTTGCCACAGACGTTATTCTGAAGAGGCTGCTCTTCACGGCTATCCTGCCGATAAGACTGGGGCCAATTGCTTCCATTCCCGGAACCCTGCCTGACAGCTCTCCCGTAGCTTTGAACGGGCCTACGAGACGCTCCGAGACAATTCTCGCCGCCAATCGATCATCAATTCTACTATCGAGGGCAGCCAGAACCTCTGGTGGTGCCGTGTTGATATTTACCAGACAGATATCACCGGTTGGCGAGTATGCAGTTATATATGGCGTCATCTTACTGACAAGCTCGGGAGTAAATCCTTTAATCAGTGTCAACTCATTCAGTGTCGGCAGTTTGCCGTTGCGTGGGTTGTAGCCATTGGCACGATAATAGTTCAATGCCTCGGTGGCCCCTCCCCATTTGTAATTGCTGTTAATCCAACCGGCAAGGGCATCCCAGGCTGCATCCGGGGTCTTGAAACGTTTACCGAGCAGTTTCACAGACGCCATATTTTGCGCCTGATCCGTACCACCTGTTGTGACAATATTGTTAATGTAGACTTTTCCACTTTCATCGGTAATGGTGATGACCAGAGAACCTATCTCGTCTTCCAGCTTGAGAGGCTTGGCCCAGATATCGCTCAGGGAGATGTAATCCTTACCGACCACACTCATCTGCAGTAGTTTTTTCCCCCCGGTCACGCCGGACTCGGCCAGAATAGAAGCCTGTTGGCCATCCCGGAAACTACGACTGAGGGACACATCGACGGATACCTGATGGACCATTTCCACCACGATCGCCACCATCAGTGCCGTGATAACCAGCGTCAGAATAAGGGCGAAGCCCGAATTACCCCCCATCCCCTTTTTCATAACCCGCTCACCTGGGGTGTTGCCAGAGTGGAAAATTCAACCTTCTTTCCTTCATCTTCAACCTGCACCGTCACCCGCACCGCCGTTGGTCGTCTTCCATTGACGGTCGTATTCCAGGTTTTGATCCATTTTGAGCCATCATAGCACTCCACCAGAAAAGAGCTAATCTGTTCCATCTGGGGAAATGAGGGTACGGTTTTCTCCTCCGAAAAGATATCCCGTTCCTGGCGCGTCAGGATCCGCCTCCCCCCCTTTTCCTCAATCTGGTAGGTAACCGTCACCACACCGGACTCTTTCCGCAGGTAACCGGTCGACGGAACCTGGGTGGTGAGGGTCAGCGTCGACGAGGGAAGTCCAAAATAATCCCGATCCTCCACGATTAAGCGGGGCTTTAACTGGTCACTGATGGTACCGGTTGTCACCGGAATCAGGGATGCCACCTCCCGACGAATCTGATCAAGGGTGCTGGAGAGTTCCCGGCGTGACTCCATACCCGATGAAGCCCGATCCCTCCCCCGAATAACGCCGAAATAGCTCCCGTAGAGGGCGGCGGTCAGGATCGACAGCAGACCAACCGCAATCAGTACTTCAATCAGCGTGAAGCCCTTACTGCGCGATATAGCTGACAAGCACTACCTCCTTGCCGCCCGTTCCCCGCTTCACCCGGACCACCAACTTCTTCAAGCCGGGATATTCGGTCGGCAGTAGGTCAGACTCCCAGTTTATTTCCGCATAGGAGGGGGCAAAGGTACCGGAGTCCTTTTTTGGTGCTGTCTGTAACTCGGTCAGACGACTACGGGCCAGCAGAGTCAGGGTGGTGCTGTCCCGTTCATTGGCAACGATACCGAGATGGTAGTTTACCGAGGAAAGTACGGTCAGAATGACGCCGGCCATAATGGCCAGGGAGATCATGACTTCAAGGAGGGTAAATCCCGAGCGGTCCCCTCTCCTCATAAAGGATCCTCAAGGTATCCCGGATATTGCTTGACTTTGCCCCCCGACGGAAAGGCCATAACGGTCCAGAACTGTCCCGATGGTGCCTGCAGATGGATTGTCACAAAATCCCGAATCCCACCCACCCCCACATCCACCCGGAGTTCCCCCTCGGTTACCTTGCCAAGGCGGGGTATCCGCACGTCCGTAACGATTATTCCCGCGATGATCGGGGATTTCTGTAACAGGGGATCCTTCGGTTCCACCCTGCTGCCGTCTCCGCTCACCTCACTTATTTTCATATGATCCGTACCGGGTGCCATGGTCAGCGAGAAACCGCTGCCCGATGCGGCCGCCCGCTCCTGCAGATAGCGGAGGGTCGAGGCCAGGGTTCTCGCCGAATTCTTCAGATTATTCTGATCCGAAGAGGGAAGTTTTGGAATGACCAGCATCAGCACCATGCTGATAATAACCACCACCACCATGATCTCGATAAGGGTAAACCCCCCGCTTGAGCCCCTCCCCCGCACCATCAGGTCATGCCATCGCTACAATACGGGCCAGATCGGCGGCAAAGAGCTGCTTCTGCCACTCTCTCATACCAGGAAGGGCATCCAGCTCTTCGGGGGACGCCTCAGTCGTATCAGCAACCGCCTCAAGGAGCCAGTTCGGTGCTACGACCCCCGGATCAAGTCCCAGCTCTCCGCTTAACCGCTCCCGCCATATTTTCAGGTTTTTCAATCGCTCCTTGGTCTGCTCCGTCACCTCTTTTTTTGCACTGCGGGGAAAGCGGGGCAAATGCTGCTCCGGTGTTTCCACCCCCTTTATTACGGCAGCCAGGATACCGGCACCATGGCGCTGGACCTGACCTGATGTCATCCCCTTGATCAGGGATAAATCATGGAGTGAGCGGGGACGAAGCTCTGCCACCTCGATCAGGGTATCAGCCGACAGTACTTTGAAAGGGGGGCGATCGAGCAATTCCGACTGGCGGGCCCGCATCTGCAGTAATTCTTCCAGAATAGCCAGGCTGACTCCCCGCAATTTACCGGCCCCTTTGCAGTAGAGAAAGAGCGGCCCTTCCTTTTCCGTTACCCGTGCCTGGCAGACCAGCCGTCCCTCTTCTTCTACCCAGGAAAGCCGTCCCTTCTGGGTCAGCTCATCCTGGAACTGGTCATAGAGCGGCAGCAGGTCCGACGTATCGGCCATGGCGTAGGCGCACATTTCACGGCTCAGCGGGCGCTTGCTCCAGTCCGCCTTCTGGTACTTTTTATCCAGCTCAATACCGAAACGGGCCCGCAACAGAGCCGCCAGACCAAACTCACCGATCCCCAAAAAACGGGCCGATAACATGGTATCAAACAGGTTGGTCACTTCGATACCGAAATCTCGATGGAGCGATCTGATATCGTAATCCGCCCCATGCATGACCACAGTAATAGCCGGGTCCGAAAGGGGTGCTGCCAGCGGTTCCAGTGACGAAACCGCCAGTGGATCGATCAACCAGCTCTGCTCACGGGTCGATATCTGCACAAGGCAGACCTTCTCCCGGTAGTGATGCAGTGAGTCCATCTCAAGGTCAACGGCAATTTCACGCTGGCTTTTCAGTATCTCTGCAAGCTCGGCAAGCCGTGCCACGGTGGTAATAATTTCGCAGGTTCCAGCCTGCTTATGGAAATAACTCAAACCGTAAACTCCCTCATAATTGAGTAGGTTGTGGTACGCTGGGCGGCCCGGAAGCCGGCATCACGTATCAGGGAAATCATCTCTTGCTGCGACATACAGAAACTACAACCGGCTGCCGCCACTACGTTCTCTTCCAGCATGGTTCCCCCCAGATCGTTGGCACCAAAAAAGAGTGCCACCGATGCCATTTTAGCCCCCTGGGTAACCCAACTTGCCTGAATATTGGGGATATTGTCCAGCACGATACGGGACAGTGCCAGTACCTTCAGATAATCGGTGCCGGTGGCCGTAATCCCCCCCAGCTCCGTATTTCCCGGTTGATAGGTCCAGGGGATAAAGGCGGTAAATGAGCCCCCCCGATCCTGCAGTTCACGGACCCGGAACAGATGCTCAACGATATCTTCCGGTTTTTCACGACTGCCGAACATCATGGTAGCCGTGGTCGGCATCCCCAGTGAGGCAGCCTTCAGCATGACGTCGCCCCACTGTTGCCAGCCGATCTTTTCCGGCGAGATGGCCTTGCGTACTTCATCAACCAGAATTTCCGCCCCTCCCCCCGGTATGGAGTCCAGACCGGCAGTTTTGAGCCGGAGCAGAACCTCATCAACCGACAGTGACGAACTGACGGCTATGTTGGTGATCTCTGCCGGTGACAGGGAATGGTTCTGGATGGTCGGAAAGCACCGTTTTATTTCCCGAAACAGCTCCTCAAAATACTCTACCTTCAGTTCCGCGTTAAGTCCCCCCTGCATTAGTAACTGGGTTCCTCCCGCCTCCACCAGCTCGCTGATTTTACGGAAGATCTGGTCATGGCTCAGCAGATAGGCATCGTCCGCCTCTTTCGAGCGGTAAAAAGCACAGAAGAGACATTTTGAGCTACAGATGTTGGTGTAATTAACGTTCCGGTCAACCACAAAGGTGACCATATTCTCCGGGTGCAGCCGCTTTCGGATGGCATCAGCCTCCATCCCCAACGCCAGCAAATCTGTGCCGGAGAGCAGTCTGAGTGCCTCCTGCCGCCCTATTCTACCCGTTTCAGAATTATTCAACGTACGCACACCCTTTCATGCCGCCGCTTCCTGCTCCTGCTCCAGCATCTGCCGGATGGCCAGCGGTATTCTTTTCGCTTTCAATCGGGGGGAGACACATGCCAGCACCACCAACCCCTCAACCAGCAGTCTCCCGTCACATACCCGCACAATTTTCTGACGCAGCGTCACCGACGCCCCCCCCACCGCAACCGGTACTGTCTCGACATCCAGAAGCTCATCGTGCAGTGCGGGTGCCTTAAAATCCAGTTCCATATGGACAACCGGAAATACAAAACCATTTTCGGCCAACTCGGCCACCAGAAAACCATGGCTTCGAAAATATTCCGTTCTCCCCCGCTCCATGAACTTGAGATAATTGGCGTGGTACACAACGCCTCCGGAGTCGGTGTCTTCATAATATATTCGAACCTGCATTGTGTAACCCATGTTCACTTTTAATATACGCTACAACCTCACACTCTAGTGCAGATTGCTTCCATCTGCAACTTTTTCTCAACGATGGCTGCCAAATTTGGCGTATCTGCGCTTATTCGTCCAAAAACAGCCTGTAAGGCAAAATGGCGCTTTTTCCACCCCACCACCTCAGCAGTGGTCTAAAAATGCTTTCACCGCGATTTTTGGAACGTCGCCCTTCCAGCCCTTATTTTACGGGCCTTCGCACCGTTTCATGAAGGTCAGGTTCCGTGACCCCATGGCATCGGGCAATTCATAGTGAACTACCGAGCTCACCACAAAACCGCTGGCCCGCAGTGCCTCATCGCTTTCCGTAATCTCTCTGTCGCCATGGTCTCCCTTCATGGCAATCAGTACCCCCCCCTCAGCTAACAGAGGTGCAGCCAGTTCAACGAAGCGGTCAAGCCGGGTAAAGGCACGGGAGGTGATCAGTGTAAACTGCTGACCATGGCTGCGATGAAGTTCTTCTACTCTACTGTGGAGTGCCTCAATATGTGTCAGTGACAGAAGTCGGATAACATGACGCTGAAAATGTATTTTTTTCGCCACCGCATCAACCGCTACCATAGCCACATCAGGAAGCATTATTTTCAGTGGTATAATCGGCAACCCGGCACCCGAACCGATGTCAAGCAGCCTGTCAGTGACCGACAGGTACGGAAGCAGTGCCAACGAATCCACAAAGTGCTTGATGGCAATTTCCCGTGGCTTCGTGATGGCTGTTAAATTAACCTTGCTGTTCCATTTTACCAGTTCATCTGCGTAACGATCAAATGATTTCACCTGCTGTGTAGAGAGCGAGGCCGCTCCGGCCGGTGCTTTCTCTGCGACAAGTTGCCCCACGCTGGCGTGTCCCATTAGTGCGCTAGCTCCTTCCACGATGATGATTTCAGGGCAATGGAAACAATTGATATGGCTGCAGGTGTTACTCCGGGTATGCGAGAAGCCTGCCCCAGAGTGCCCGGTCTGTTTTTGAGCAGCTTTTCCCGCACCTCTGTGGTCAGACTTTTTATGGAATTATAATCGAGCGTTGTCGGAATCTTAGTTGATTCAAGCTTTTTAGCCTGTGCCACCTGTTCGAGCTGCCGATCAATATACCCTTTGTATTTCGTCTGAATTTCTACCTGTTCCCGAACACCAGACAATGTTTCACGTGAAACATCGTCCAGCTCAACCAGGTCTTCATAGGATATTTCCGGACGCTTAAGAAGCTGTTCCAGAGTCGTTCCCTTCTGGATATCGGCTAATCCCTTACCAGATAAGTAGGCGCACTCCGCTTCCGTATGTTGTAATCGTGTGCGGCTCAGACGCTCCAGTTCACAGCCGATACGCTGACGCTTTTCAACGAAAGAAGCATACTCAGCTTCGCATATCAAGCCAAGCCGGTATCCGATATCACGGAGACGCAAATCGGCATTATCTTCCCGCAGCAGCAGACGATACTCGGCACGGGAGGTGAACATCCGGTACGGCTCCTTGGTGCCAAGAGTTACCAGGTCATCGATCATCACCCCAATATAGGCATCGCTCCTGCCGAGCACAAGCGGCTCTTCCCCCTTGACCCGCAGTGCTGCATTTACACCGGCAATAAGTCCCTGGGCCGCAGCTTCTTCATAGCCGGAAGTGCCATTTATTTGCCCCCCATGGAACAGATTGGCAATCAACTTGGTCTCCAGAGAGTGGTAGAGCTGAATAGGATCGACATAATCATACTCTATGGCATAGGCGGGGCGCATGATTTCAACCCGCTCCAAACCAACGATTGATCGGTAAAATGCTATCTGCACATCAATGGGAAGCGACGTAGACATGCCGCTGGGATACACCTCGACTGTGTCAAGCCCCTCCGGCTCAATGAACGTCTGGTGGCGGTCCTTCTCAGGAAACCGCACCACCTTGTCCTCGATTGAAGGACAGTAGCGGGGACCAATGCCTTCAATAACCCCGGAATAGAGTGGTGAGCGGTCAAGCCCCCCTCTGATAATGTCATGGGAGCGGCCATTGGTATAGGCGATATAACAGGGCACCTGTGGCATGGTAATCCGCTCGGTGTTGAATGAAAACGGCTGTGGTGGACTGTCGCCCCACTGGGTCTCCAGCTTAGACAGATCTATGGTGCGTATATCAAGCCGGGCCGGAGTACCGGTTTTCAAGCGGCCTACGGAGAAACCAACAGTTCGCAGCTGGTCCGATAAGCCGATAGAGGGTTGATCTCCGGCACGGCCGCCGGGATAATTATTGAGCCCGATATGGATCAGACCGCGCATGAAGGTACCGGTTGTAACGACCACCGTCTGAGACAGATAGCGGATACCGGAACGAATCTCAACCCCCCGCACCTGACTGTTTTCCAGGTAAAGAGAGGTAACCTCACCCTGTTTGAGATCAAGGTTATCCTGTTGCTCAAGAACCCGCTTCATCCTGAGCCGATAGAGCTGCTTGTCTGCCTGAGCCCGTGAGGCACGGACGGCGGGACCTTTTTTGGTGTTGAGAATACGAAACTGAATGCCGGTGGCATCGATGTTTTTCGCCATTTCACCACCCAGGGCGTCAATCTCCTTGACCAGATGCCCTTTGGCAAGCCCCCCTATTGACGGGTTGCAGGACATGAGTGCGATGGCATCAAGATTAATAGTCAGGAGCATGGTACGACACCCCATGCGAGCCGCAGCGAGGGCTGCTTCACATCCGGCGTGACCGGCACCAACAACGATTACATCATATGTCTGATCGTAGGTCATCATGGAAAGCTCACCATTGGGTAAAATGTTTCACGTGGAACATAACAGACCGCTATTTACCAATACAAAAAGAAGAAAATATCAGGTCAAGTAATTCATCATTAACCGCCTGACCGGTAACCGACCCGACCCCCTCAAGAGCACCCCGAAGATCAAGGGCAAGAAGTTCAAGATTCTGCTCACCAAAATTTTCACCAAAAGTAGCCAAATGACGTGCGGCTACTTCCAAGGCATCCCTATGACGGGCCCGGCTCAGTGCCACCCTGTCACGTGAATCGCCACGACCGGTCAAAAACCGGGCGGCAACACGCTGCTTGAGTAGATCAATACCGGCTCCGGACAGTGCGGCAATATCAACCGTGTCGAGAAACAGTTCGGAACCTGGTAGCTGCAGACGACGAGGAAGATCACATTTGTTCATGACGGCAAGAACGGGACGGCCGGACACGGCATCAAGAATAAGCTGGTCTTCCGCGGTAAAGTCGGCAGAAGCATCAAAAACAGCGAGAACCAGATCGGCACGGGGGATCTGCTCAAGGGTGCGGCTTATCCCCTCCCGCTCAACAAGGTCTTCAGTATGACGAATACCGGCTGTATCGAGGAGACGGACCGTCAGCCCTTCAAAGTTTATTTTCTGCTCAATTATATCGCGGGTAGTGCCTGGAATAGAGGTGACAATGGCCCGGTTTTCATTGAGCAGACGGTTCAGAAGGCTCGATTTCCCCGCATTTGGTTTACCGACAATGAGTACGGCAATCCCCTCCCGGATGACTCTCCCCTCTTCAAAGGAGCCGAGAAGGTCACCAATCTGCCGACGGGCATCGTCAACGGCCGTAAGGATAGCAACGCTGTCCAGATGGCCCAGATCATCGTCGGGAAAATCAATATAAGCCTCGACCAGAGCCAGCCCATGTAGCAGTAACGCTCTGATGCCGTCTAACCGTTGGGAAAGCACACCGCCACGGAGCTGCTGGGCCAGTTGCAGGGCTGAATCACTCTCGGAAGCGATGATGTCCATCACCGCCTCGGCCTGGGTCAGGTCAATGCGCCCGTTAAGAAATGCCCGGCGGGTAAACTCCCCCGCTTCGGCAAGACGAACACCACAGGAGAGAACCAGGGCCAAAACCCGTTCCACCACCAGCCAACCGCCATGACAATGAAGCTCCAGCACATCTTCCCGGGTATAGGAATGGGGAGAACACATAAGTACAGCCATTGCCTCATCAACTATCTGGTCATGTTCAGTGTCATAAATCGTACCAAAAGAAAAACGGTGGCTCACGAGGCCACCGTTTTTTATCGGTTTAAAAAGAGTACTCCCCACCAGTGCGGCACGGTCACCACTGACACGGACTATGCCGATGCCGCCATTGCCGGGGGGGGTGCTCACCGCCGCTATGGTATCACGGATATACATGATCAGACCTTTCCAAAACCACTCTACTAATCGGTGACCAGTTTGTTGATGTACATCTGCTGGCTGATGGTCAGGATATTATTAACCAGCCAGTAAAGAACCAGACCGGAAGGGAAACTAAGAAACATAAAGGTAAACACCACCGGCAAGGCCAGCATCATTTTCTGCTGCATCGGATCCATCTGTGACGGCGTCATTTTCTGCTGTAGAAACATGGTAATTCCCATAATAACCGGCGTCACGTAGTAGGGATCCTTGTCGGCAAGGTCAGTAACCCAGAAAAAGAATGGCGCATGGCGCAGTTCGATAGAGAACATCAGTGACTTATAAAGTGCGAAAAAGACCGGAATCTGTACCACCATGGGGAGACAACCGCCCATGGGATTAACCTTGTGAACTCGGTATAGTTCCATGACCGCCTTATTCATGGCATCCCGATCGTCCTTATATTTTTCACGAAGTTTGGCCATCTCCGGCTGGATTTTCTGCATCCCCTTCATGGATTTGTAGCTCTTATGGGTCAGGGGAAAGAACAGTGCCTTGAGTATGATGGTAATGATTATGATGGCGATACCGTAATTGCCGACATAGCTGTAAAAGAATTTCAGGGTATAGAGAAGCGGCTTGGCAATAACGGTAAACCACCCCAGATCAAGGGATTGCACCAGGGAATTGCCCTGGGCTTTCAGAATGTCAATGTCCTTGGGACCAACAAAAATCCGTTGTGATACGACCGTTGACTGACCGGGATTGATGGTAAACTGGGGCGAAGAGATGGTGGATTCAAAAAAACCGGCACCGTTCTTCTTCAGCTCAACGGAACCAATACTCCCCTTTTCAGCCATGATCGCGTTAAGAAAATATTTATCGGCAAAACCGTACCAGAGAATCCCCTTATCATACCGTTTAGAGGCACCGGCCACATCCTTGATCTTGTCAGAATGAATCTTGTCATCGGAGAAGATATAGGCACCCGCGGTGTCATAGCGATTATCCTTTACCTTGGGCTCGGCCGGATAGGTCATGACCTGCTGGATAGACCCCACAAGCGGAGCAGCCGAATTGTTGAAGACTTCATTATCAAGCTTGATGCCATAGGCCCCGGAAGAGAAGGTATAGGTCTTGCGAACCGTAAAACCCTGGCCTGACACGTAGGTGAAGGCCAGTGACCGCGTCCCCCCCTTTTCTACGGTAATGGAACCAGCATCGGTGGTGTACTGACAGCTATCGGTGAGATTAAAACCACTGGCACGGGTTGCATAGGATAGCACATTCGGATCGGCGTCGGCACCTAGCATGACATTTTTGGCGGTGGGACTCTTCTCTTCACGATAATTTTTGAGAACCAGACTCTTCAGACTGGCACCCCGCGAAGAAAATACCGCCGTGTACAGTTCGGTATCAACGGTGACCTCTTTCTGGAGAGAAACGGCAGTGGCTGACTGCTCCTGAGAAGCGGCTGCAGGATTACCAGCAGAAGCAGCCGGAGTGGCTGGAGAGGCGGACAGGGTTACGGGAGCTCCCTGCGGGGGAACCACCTGTGGAGCTTTTTTATCCGGTCCATACACCATGGAGAACAGGTAAAAGACAGCAATTGAGAGACCTACCGCTATGAAAGCACGCTTTTCCATCGAAGCTCCTGATACTATTCTTTGTAGTGAGGTACCGGGTCAAAACCGCCCGGATGAAACGGATGACACTTGCCCACGCGGACAAAAGTCAGTGCTATACCCCTGACAACACCATGCCGAATGATTGACTCGCGGGAATACTCGGAACAGGAGGGATAAAAACGACAGGCCTGGGGAAGAAGCGGAGAAACCAACTTCTGATAGAACCTGATTACAAGGAGCAGACAGCTCTTGAACATGGGGATGCGCCTATAATAAAACGGAATGCCTTATCGAGTTCCCGAATGGTTTCGGCATACGTCAACAGAGCAGATTCACGTCGAGCGATAACATTAATATCAACCGCTGACATTGAAAGTCGATGTTTTCTGAAAAATTCGCGCAGGCAACGCTTTACACGACTTCTCACCACAGAACACCCAACTTTTTTGCTGACCGTAACCCCAAGACGTGCCCCCGAAAGGCCATTGTCCTGCCACACAACCAGATAGCCACGTGAGGTGGCCTTGTGTGGTGCTGAAGCGAGTCGAAGATATTCGGCCCGCTTCAGCAGACGTGCTGATTTCGGATACGATGTGGAGGAATCTGCTGCCACGCAAAAAGGGTGTTACTTGGTGGCTATTTTTACGGACAGGCTTTTACGCCCTTTTGCCCTTCTCCGCTTGATAACCAGACGACCATTTTTTGTGGACATCCGGACGAGAAAACCATGGGTACGTTTACGGGAAGTGTTACTTGGCTGATAAGTTCTTTTCATCTCACTCTACCTCTAAATAAATTTTTCAGGAAATGGGTTATTAAACACAACTCCCCGATGATGTCAAGTTATATATTATATGAGATACAGTATCCGGTCCATTAATTTGCCTTGAAAAACAGAGGGACCTCTGGTATCCTTTGGAGCCTTGAACAGGCGTAATATACCCATTATTTACATGTAACACATTATTTTTATTTGATAAAATAGTTTTCAACAGGTGTTGAAAATTATGTTGATAACTAGGAGCAACAATTCAGTTGTTCCCGTTAATAGACAGTCTGTTTACACAGTTACCCTGACTGTTCCGTTGTTGATAACCATCCTTTTTTCATGAATGCGACCTGTAATCGATGTTAGATGCCTGGCAACAAGCAACCGAAAATATAGAAAAGGTGATGTCCGAATCGGATTTCTCTGCCTGGATCAAACCGATCCATTACAGTAGCCATAGCGGTTCGGATGTTTTTCTTTCAGTGCCTAATTCTTTTATCAAAGAATGGCTTGAAGACCACTACCTGAAAATGCTGTCCGATTCCCTCGCGGCAACATCGGGATTACCTGTTGTTCTCACCTTCAACATCAGGGCCGATGAAGAGCACCGCCCCTACGTATCTGAAGACTATATTGACCAAATTGATGAAGAACCAGCACCGGTTAAAAACTCGCCGCTCCCCTTGGAACAGGTATTTACCCCGTTAAACCCCAAATACACCTTCGATATGTTTGTGAGCGGCACCGGAAATCAATTTGCCCATGCAGCTGCCATGGCGGTGGCAAATAATCCGGCAGATACCTACAATCCACTATTCATCTACGGCGGCGTTGGTCTCGGTAAAAGTCATCTGCTCAATTCCATTGGTCATACCATACGACGTGATTCCCCCGAATTGAACGTCTGTTACTGCTCTGCGGAAAAATTCATGCATGAGATGGTGAATCACCTCCGCATGAAAAAAATGGATATATTCAGAAATCGTTTCAGGACGGTTGATGTGCTGCTTGTGGATGACATCCAATTCATTTCCGGTAAAACCGGAACCCAGGAAGAATTTTTTCACACCTTCAACGCACTGCACGATGCCCATAAACAGATCGTCATAACGTCGGACAAATTCCCCCGTGAAATTTCCGACCTGGAAGAACGACTCCGCTCACGATTCGAATGGGGGCTGATTGCCGATATAAAACCGCCCGACGTGGAAACGAAAATTGCCATCCTCAAGAAAAAATCGGAAATAACCCGGGTATTCTTCCCCGAGGATGTGTACTATTTCCTCGCATCGAGCGATACCCGTAACATACGGGAACTTGAAGGAATGTTAATTAGACTGGGTGCCTTCAGCAGCCTGCAGAGTGTGCCGGTGACCCTTGAAATGGCGAAAGAAAATCTTAAGGATATCCTGGGAGACCGACATAAGGAAATCTCCGTTGAGCTGATTCAGAAAATAGTTTCAGACTACTTTGATTTAAAAATAGTCGATCTCAAGTCGGAAAAACGTCTGAAAAATATCGTACAGGCACGGCAGATTGCCATCTGGCTCTGTCGTGACATGACAAAATCTTCCTATCCTGATATTGGTATGAAATTTGGCGGCAAAGATCATTCAACCATCATTCATTCTTATAAAAAAATAGATGCCGCCATAGGTAGTGATCCGAAAATGTCCAAACTAATCGATGAGATAAAACGGATACTTCTCAAGTGATGAAAAGCTGTTGATACACTGTTGATGGTTGTGGGTAACTTTTCAAGCTGTTCATAACTGCAGATAACCGGTTCGGATATGCACAAGAAGGTCAGGTTCTTTTTCTTTTATGATACGGTGTGATACAGAGTTATCACCCTTTTCCACAGGACCAATAACGTACTACAAGGTTTTTAAAGATTATAAATACATAAACTACGGTAGGTAGGAAGGGGATCGGTATGGAATTCAAAATAGATAAAGAGCAATTCCTCAAGTCACTGCAAAAGATCCAGGGAATAATAGAGAAAAGAACCTCAATGCCCATATTATCCAACGTTCTTCTGGAGGCTACGGAAAACAGGCTGCTGGTTACGGCAACGGACCTGGAAGTCGGGATGAAGAGCAGTTATGCCGTTGAGGTTGTCACTCCCGGTAAAATTACCGTATCGGCTAAAAAACTGTTCGAAATTGTCAAAGAACTTCCCAACCAGCCGATTCAGTTTTCTACCAAAGAAAATGACTGGGTTGAAATTAAATGCGGTAAAGTTCAATTCAACATCGTTGGACTGTCACCGGATGAATTTCCCTATTTTCCTGAAGTTATGGAAGAAAACCTTTTTGAAATTGAAATACCGCTGCTGCGGGGGATGATTGAGAAAACAGCGTACGCCATCTGCTCCGATGAGACGAAGTACAATCTCAACGGTATCTTCATAAAAGTAGAGCAGCGTGATGATGAAAGCAACTGCCTGAAAATGGTGGCCACCGATGGTCATCGTCTTTCCATAGCTTCGGGTAATCTGAAGGGGGCAGTTGGACCAGAGTTAACAAAAGGTGTCATTCTTCCGAAAAAAGGTGTCTTTGAAATGAAAAAGATCACCGAAGAAGAGGGGGGAACCCTGCTCTTTGGCTTTCTCGATAACAGTGCCGTCATCAAGCGGGGCGATTTCACCATGATTATGCGCCTCGTTGACGGTGAATTTCCCGACTACAATCGGGTAATCCCGACAATGAACAATCAGGTGGTTACCGTCAATAAAGAAGATTTCAGTCATTCCGTGCGACGTATGGCTATTCTCTCAAGTGAAAAATTCAAGGGAATCATGCTGGAAATAGTCAGTGGCTGCATAAAAATTTCCTCCAGCAATCCGGACCTTGGAGACGCCATGGAAGAGATAGATGTGGAGTATGAGGGGGATGCAATTTCAGTTCGCTTTAATGCCCGCTATCTGCTGGATGTGCTTTCGGTTGCGGAAACGGACCGGGTTGAAATGAAATTTAAAGACGAACTGTCGCCGTCAATTATCGTTCCGGAAAAATCGGAGAGCTTTCTGGCGGTCATAATGCCGATGAGACTGTAGCGGTACGCGATGCGTCTCAGTTCCCTGGCAGTCGCCGATTTTCGAAATGTCCAGGCCGTTACCATTGAACCGGGCAGGCACTTCAATCTGCTCTACGGGAGAAACGGCCAGGGAAAAACAAATCTCCTGGAGGCGATGTACCTGCTGGGAAGCCCCCGCTCATTCAGGAGTTTTCGACTCCCCGAGCTGGTGCGCCATGGCAGGAAGATAGCACAGATTCAAGGAACAGTTCACTCGCTCGGTACGGAAAGTCAGGTTCGGCTTCTTATTGAGCCGGGTGGGCGTAAGGTGGAAATAGATGGCAAGGGGGTACACAAAGCTTCTGAACTCCATGGTAAGCTAAACGCGGTAGTCTTTTCACCCGACGACACCGGTATGATCAAGCGGGGCCCCGAAGCGCGGCGTCGCTATCTTGACCGGGCGGTCTACATGGGTGATATCGGTTACCTCCATTGCTGGCATGGCTACCAACGGGTGCTAAAACAGCGCAATCATCTTCTCAAGGGGTCCGAAAGAAGCGGACTTGATATCTGGACAGAACAACTGGCGGTAAGCGGTGCCGAGGTGATAGAACGTCGCCTGAAGTATGTGGAGTGCCTGAATGGCAAACTGCACAGTTACTATGACACCATTGCTGGCGGCGGGGAAACCGCGCGGCTCAGCTACCAGCCGGAGGGGGTTTTGTCAACGGATCGGCTGCAGATTCGAGAAGAGCTGTTGCAGCTTTTTCAACGTCAGCTCCGCTCCGATGAACGGTACGGTACCACCACATCCGGACCCCATCGCGATGACGTACAGTTTTTACTGAACGACCGGCAGATCAAGTCCTACGGCTCCCAGGGGGAGCAGAAAAGTTTCATCCTGGCGCTTAAAATGGCGGAAATGGATAATCTCAACCAGACCTTTGGCGAACCGCCACTGCTGCTGCTTGACGACATGAGTTCCGAACTTGATGCCGGGAGAAACCATAACCTGATGGAGTTTTTAACAACGCGGGACATACAGGTATTTATCACCACCACGGAACGGTCACCGGCCTTGCTGGCTGCCGCACCACACTGCGCCGTCTTTCATATCGAAGACGGCAATCTGACGTTTGAAGGAAATTAACGCATGAGTGAACAGGATAAGGCATCAAATGGTTCTGAAGAGTATGGAGCCGAAAATATCAAGGTTCTTGAGGGGTTGTCAGCGGTACGGAAACGTCCGGCCATGTACATCGGGTCCACATCGGCAGCCGGTTTACACCATCTGGTCTATGAAATTGTCGACAACTCCATCGACGAAGCTCTTGCAGGGTATTGCAATGACGTTTCGGTAACCATCAATACCGATGGCTCCATTACGGTCATCGATAACGGCCGTGGTATCCCGACCGATATTATGGCACATGAGGGAAAATCGGCAGCTGAGGTCGTCCTGACGGTTCTCCATGCCGGCGGAAAATTTGATAATGATTCCTACAAGGTTTCAGGCGGATTGCACGGGGTCGGTGTTTCAGTCGTTAACGCCCTGTCAAAATGGCTCGAACTGGAAATTCGCCGTGACGGTAAAATTTTCCGTCAGTCCTACCGGAGGGGTGACCCCCAGGCCCCCCTGGCCCAGGTGGGAGAAACAAAAAAACGGGGTACCAAGATTACGTTCATGCCCGATGAAGAGATCTTTGAAACCACCGAATACTCCTTTGACATACTCTCCCAGCGTCTGCGGGAGCTGGCGTTTCTCAACGCAGGGGTGAAAATTGTCATAACCGACGCCCGGGTGGAAGGGAAAAACCACGAATTCCATTACGAGGGGGGGATTAACTCCTTTGTCGAGTACCTGAACCGGAACAAGGTGGTCATCAATCCGAAACCGATGTATTTCAAAGGGGAAAAAGGGGGGGTGGAGATGGAAGTCTCCATGCAGTACAACGACTCCTATGATGAAAAAATCTTCGCCTTTGCCAATAACATCAACACCCATGAGGGGGGAACCCATCTGGCCGGTTTCAAGGCGGCCCTGACCCGAACCATGAACGCCTATGCGGCGGCCAATAACCTGCTGAAAAATGAGAAGGTGACGGTTTCCGGCGACGACCTGCGGGAGGGGCTTACCTGCGTTATTTCGGTCAAGATTCCCCAGCCCCAGTTCGAAGGGCAGACCAAGACCAAACTGGGTAACTCCGAGGTCAAGGGATACGTGGAGTCGCTACTGAATGAGCGCTTGGGGGTCTATCTGGAAGAGAGCCCCAAAATTGCCAAGGATATTCTTAATAAGTCCATAGAAGCAGCACGGGCCCGGGAAGCGGCACGTAAGGCACGGGATCTGACCCGCCGCAAGGGGGCCCTTGACATGGGTGGCCTTCCGGGTAAACTTGCCGATTGTCAGGAAAAGGACCCGGCACTCTGCGAACTCTATCTGGTCGAAGGTGACTCGGCCGGTGGCTCGGCAAAACAGGGACGTGACCGGAAAAATCAGGCCATTCTTCCCCTGAAGGGCAAGATTCTCAACGTCGAGAAGGCCCGCTTCGACAAGATGATTTCCTCCCAGGAGATCCGCACCCTGATCACCGCCCTGGGCACCGGCATCGGCAAGGATGACTTCAATATCGCCAAGCTCCGCTACCACCGCATCATCGTCATGACCGATGCCGACGTAGACGGTGCCCACATTCTGACCCTGCTGTTGACCTTCTTCTACCGGAATATGCGGGAAATGATCGAACGGGGCCATCTCTACATTGCCCAGCCGCCACTCTACAAGGTGAAGCGGGGCAAGCGGGAACAGTACCTGCGGGATGAGCATGCTTACCAGAGTTTCCTGTTGGAGGTAGGGGCCGAGGATCTGGTTCTTCGCCTTGAGAAGGGTGATCGTACCTATAGCGGCAAGCAGATTGTCCCGGTCATCAAGCAGTTCATAGAAAACCGTGCCATCTTCGACAAGGTGGTGAAAAAGGGCATCTCCCCCGAACTTCTTTCCATCGTCATCCGGAGCAACGTGCCGGCCGAGCTGGAAGAATTGACCCACATGGCCCCCTATCTGGAAGCGATGAAAGCGTTGGCCCCCGGCTCCGATTACCAGGTTGACGAGGACCGGATCACCTTTAGAATCGGTAACATCCGCTCAATTATCGACCAGCAGGTCTTGGCAGTTCTTTCAACCCACGAATATCTGTTGTTGGTTGATAATCACCGCCGGATCATCGAGACCATGGCCGATGGCCGGGCCACCGTCGAACAAGAGGGGGGAAAGATCCTCTTCGAAACCGCCAATCACCAGGAACTGCTTAATTTTTTCATGGAAAATGCCAAAAAGGGTCTGGCTATTCAGCGCTACAAAGGTCTGGGCGAGATGAACCCGGAGCAGCTCTGGGAGACCACCATGAATCCGGAAAACCGGACTTTGCTGCAGGTCAAGATTGAGGATGTGGTGGAATCAGATGAAATATTCACCATACTGATGGGGGATCAGGTAGAACCCCGCCGTGATTTCATCGAGAAAAATGCTCTGAATGTGGTCAATTTGGATATATAAAAAATACCAGAGGTTTTGTAGGGGCGTATGGCCATACGCCCGCTTTCACATATGCACACCATGCCGCTTTTCGGATCGTTACCGGAGTAGCGGCGTTTTTTTGTGGTGGGGTGGGCGTGGACGCAATAGCAACATGACAGCAGCGTCTCCCTAGTAGTCCCTGAAAACAGATTTTTGATCAGCGTTGTCCGGTTAGTTTTTTGCATGAGGCAGCGTTTTTCGCCATGCAATTTTCTAACCGGACAACACAGATTTTTGATGGTAATTATTGTAAAAACAGTGTTAAAAAAGACAGTGAGTTAGTTATGGGGGAAGAAAATGGCTTATATCAAACCAGTGATAAATGCTGCATGCAAACAAGCACAATCGAAGCGATTAGACAGTCAATCTAAAGTCTCCAAGATTACCTTGAATCAGGCAATCATTCAGACTCAATTTATTCTCGAACATACAGGGAACGACAAAATCGCAAAGCTATCGAGTGGGCAACGCAAAATGGCAAGCAGATAATCGGGGAAACTGTTTTCCTGGAGCGATGGCGGCGCGGTGGTAATATCCGTGGCGGCGAAAATCTAGTCTATTTTGATCTGGACGTTGATGGTTTGGCCTGGGCCATCAAGATGAATGAACTAACCTACTATCAAGGCGACATGGCGGCCTTCACAGATCGTCTTATCAAATCTTCCGAGTATTTCCTCGATACTACCCTTGAAGTTATCGGTATGGTCACAACACGGAGCGGGATTAAACAGCTCTTGCGGTAGATGTTCGTTGTTACCAATCCAGAGACACTAGCTTTCCCGGTACATATTCGCACCGATCTCGAAGAACGAGGATTCAGGCTTCTCGACCCGGACAATGAGGTATGGTTATCACCAGACAGGGCATATTATTTTACTGATCCGGGGCAACATAACGTTCTTATTGATGAAAACGGAGAATTGGCCTTTATCGATGTCATTTTCCGCATCATTTTCCGCAAGGTAACGTCAGACCGGTTCCGGAACGATTATCCAGGGCTTGCCAGCTTGGTGTCTGACATAGAAACTTATGGTTAGTTTCGGAAATCGAAACTGGACAATTAGGACATAAATATGCCCTCTCGGTTGTTTTTATGGTTACTATTTTAATTGACATACTGCATATTGTTTATAACAAAAGTATCATCGGACTTGCGTCAGGAGTTTGCCCATGCAGATAGCCAACCCTCTGTACGATGTTGTGTTCAAATATCTTATGGAAGATGCAAAAGTAGCGAAGCTGCTTATTTCTTCCATAATTGGTGAAGAGATTGAGGAGCTTGTTTTCCGTCCCCAGGAATATACGTCCGCTATTGATAAGGGCCGTATTGAGGGTTGTTCCGGCACCTTGACGGTGTATCGTCTTGATTTCAATGCCAGAATCAAAACT
>CAIUSO010000123.1 GCA_903901875.1 uncultured Geobacteraceae bacterium
ACTCATCAAGGCCCGAGGGAATATCCCTCACAAAGAGGCCGAATATACGGAAGCAATCCTGTCCCTGTCATTAAGTGAAAAAACCTTGCAAATAGGGGGGAGACCATATACGGACAACGTTGACATAATCTGAATTACAATTTGAAAAGATGCACAAGCCGCAGTAATTCGTCGGCATTACTATGGAGCTGTGAAGCTGCCGTTGCCGACTCATAGGCTCCCTGAGATGTCAGATGCACAACATCGGTAATTTGATGCATATTGCTGGAGATCTCGCTTGTGGTTGCCGTTTGTTCCTCTGCAGCTGTGGCTATCTGATTTACCTGCATGGCGACATCGTTAATTTGATCGAGAATATCGATCAGTGCCCGACCAGACTTTTCTGCTTCCATTGTACCCGCTTCTACCTGACTTACACCTTGCTCCATTGCAGTTACGGCTTCTTTTGTTTCTTTCTGAATAGTTTTGATCATTTCTGCAATTTCTCTCGTAGCCCTTGTTGTCCGCTCTGCTTAGGCACGAACTTCATCTGCTACGACAGCAAAACCCCGACCCTGTTCGCCAGCCCTTGCCGCCTCAATTGCGGCATTGAGTGCAAGCAAATTGGTCTGATCGGCAATGTCTTCAATTGTTCCGATAATTTCACCAATCTGATCGGAACGGGAGCCAAGACTAGCGACGGTACTGGCTGAATTCTGTACTCTGTCAGCTATCTGGCTCATGACTAATACTGTCTTTTCAACAACTTCCGAACCGATGTGAGCAGAAGTTGACGCCTGTTGAGCACCCTCGGCAGCCATAAGACAATTCCTGGCAATATCACCCGAGGTAGCAGACATCTCTTCACTGGCTGTAGCAACCGTTATGGTCTGAGCCGCTACTTCTTCAGCTCCTGCAGCAATCTTTTCTGCGGTAACATAAAGTTGAGAAGCCGCAGATGCAACATGGGTGGTGGTCGAAGAAACCTTACTAATGATAGAATGTAATTTATCAATAAAAAGATTAAACATCCGGCTGATTTCTGCAAGCTCGTCCTTACTGGAGTCATCAAGACGACGTGTAAGGTCACCTTCACCCTGAGCTATGTCGGTAACCATAATGAGCATTGCTCCCAGTGGTTTTTTAATTGACCTGATGGTAAATAGTGGAATTAAAATAGCGAGAAGCATGGCTGTAACGGAAACCGAAATAATAATTACTTTAATCTTACTCTCAAGACGTGCCGCTTCCTTGATTCCAAACGCCATTTGCTTGTCGATTTCTTCAGCAATCGTAACAATTTGCGATTCCATTCTATGGGTTGCTTCCTTGTATTCTCCAATGGCATCATTTGCCTCTGTTGTGCTCTTAATAACGCCGCCTTGTATTTTTTCAAATACTTTAACAAAACCTGCAGAATAAGAATTCATCTCTTCCCGAGTTTTTTTCAGAATAACCAGCTCAGATTTAGCATACTCTGCATCGTGTTCATTCGTGAGAGATGTGAGCAATTTATCCATTTCTTCAAAACGTCTGTTTGCATGATCCAGAGATTCTTGCCATTTTCTGAAATACGAATCGGTTTTTTCGGAAATACCGATATTGATGAAGATATCTTTTTCAAAACGTCTCATCTGATTGATATCTGATTTGATACGCTGGGAATCTGCAACTAACTTTCCCTCTGTAAGAGCATATTCGACAAGTAGGTCACTGAATTTATCAATGCTGAAATAACCAACGAGCGCAACAACAGCCAGCAATAAGGACACAGAAAAAAAACCAGAAATAATTTTTGTACTTATTCTCATGAGATACCTCGTGAAAAGATAAATAAGATAGACTACGTCTTAAATCGACATAAAAATAGCCAGTTAACGCTAATTTGTCAAGGCTAATAAATGCCATTCTATAATTAGATTAAATGAATAAAATTTAGTTGCAGTGCAAGAAAAGTTTATATATATTTAAAAAAATAAAATATATATGAGCGAAAAGCAAAATTGAATTCTAAAAAAATAGTCAAAAAAAGTAAAGTTATCACTAAACGCACATAAACGGCTCCTGAGACACTTGCTGCGAAATGGTCATTATACCTTGTGAACGTGTTAGTTTGTTTGTTGTGGGCGATTTTTGGAGTCTGATATTTTGACAAGTCTGTTTTTTGCAAATATTTATGCCAATGACTATGAAGAAAGATATCATTACGTTTTTTTCTGCTTCACTTGACTCATCCGTCTTTCGGCAACGGAGAAGGGTTGCGGTTGTTCATTGTTCCTCTGGGAGAAGGTGCCCTCAGGGCGGATGGGGGGAGAGATGCCTCAACCAAGAAAATGACTGTCAACGCTGAAAATAAATAATGAATTGTGAAAGAAGTGTGAATTTTTTATTGATTGTTTTGGCAGTAATGTATACAGTATCAAAAAAATAGTCGTACAGACTTTTGGTATTAAGAGTAGAAAATAGTAAAATATAGTAGAGCTCGGTTCGGAAACTGAATATAAGGGAGATGTACGCATGAGAGACGTTTTCAGTAAGGTTCATTATCTGCTGATTGCCCTGTTGTTAACGGGATTGACGGGGTGCGGGGCAACCGGAACGACCAGATCGGAACTCACCACAGGGACCAGCGAACTCACAGCAAAACTGACCGGTTTGACGACCGCTGATAGTATCAGTCAAATCAGTTTTCAGGTGGCCGGCCCGAATATTCCGATTGCACGCAAAGTTTTTGTCAAGGGTGGGGATGGTATCGTACACATAACAGCTTTTGACGTGTATGCGGGAACCAATCTCATCGTTGTTGCCAGAGCGTATGACAGCAACAACAACCTGTTACTTGAGGGAATTCAGCCGAACTTCTCAATACAGGCGAGTGTTCCTGCGGAAATCACACTTAAGATGGTGCGTACGTTTGAAAAAACGGTCGATAAACAGTGTATTCAGTGTCATGACAGCACGGTCGACGCAGCCGGTCAAAACCTGGTGTCCGACTTTAAACTCTCAGGGCATTATACCAATGAATACTGGGGTCAGGGTACGACCGCTTATGACAAATTTGGAATAAAAGGTACAGGTTGTGCCGGTTGCCATGGACCGAAACATAATGATGCATCACCGTCTACCAGCGGAAGATGTTTCACCTGTCATGAAGAAACCCTTAACGAAAATCATGACAGTGCAAAATCGACTTATAATGGGTACGTATTCCAAGCCCAATACATGAATGCGACCAACAATAACTGTTCTGTCTGCCACGAGCCCCATAATCCAAAGTATGGTGTTGGCATGCAGGAACGACGGGACTGGGTCAAGTCTGGTCATGGCGATGTATTCGCAGATGCCTTTACACATTACGATTTTTCTCTTAAAGACACCTGTAATGCCTGCCATACTGCCAGTGGATTTATTAACGCTGTTGGATCAAACTGGACCAACACCAAGGCCCAGTCAACGGTAAGCACCGGTAAAATGCCGCTGACCTGCGAAGCCTGCCACACATCAAATGATTTTATCAATAATGTTCGTCCAGCGTCTGGTGCATACAAGGCGGGTATGGGTGGTTTCGGGGCTGCAGCAAAAGCGACAGTGCAATTTGCCAACCAGGGTATGTCAAATGTCTGCATTCCATGTCACTCCGGTGTGGAAAACGGTGCTTCATTGGCAGCGGGCAACTATGATTTCACTAACACCCCCTTTGTTAATCCCCACTATCTTCCGTCTGCCGCAGTATGGCAGGGTAAGGCCGGTTACCGCTGGTATGGAGCCGATGCCGTTCGGTACAGCGAAGATCGTCCTACCCATGGCGTAGCGTCTGCAGGTCTTGCATCGGTTACATATCCGATGGGCGATAGCAATATTTCCGGTGCCGCCAAACTTGGTTCCTGCGTCGCTTGTCATATGGGTGGCAGAGGCAAGCATACTTTTAATGTCTACTCCAGTGTGAAGTTCAAGAGCTACAGTTCAACGGTTGCCTACACCGGTTGTCTGGGATGCCACAGCGGAACAAGCAACGGTGTCGACAGAATGTATCCGACCACTTCGACACAACCTGCCAACATGAGTAGCGGTGCCTATGTAACAGATGTGGCCCTCGACTTCCTGCAGTGGCAGTTGGAGCAGGTAGGCATTTATTACAGCAAAACTGCCTACCCGTATTTCTTCACCAAAAACTACGCATCCCAGGTCAGCAACTGGACAACTCAGGTTGCATCGGCTGACAATGTCGGTTCACAGACAGCACAGCAACTTGGTCTCCAGACCATGGGGGCCGCAATGAACCTGGCAACTCTTGCCAGTGACCATGGTGCTTCTGTCCACAATGCAGCCTTTACAAGAGCTCTTATTGCTGACTCGCTGGTTTTCGTACAGCACGGTAATGTCGGTGTGGTAAATTCCACTGACCCGATTAACAATATCAGCTTCACGGCGTATTCGACAGCAAGAGTACTGCTTCCTGGTCGCTCACCGGTTGCTGGTAATCCGGCATCGATCAGTAATCTGAAAAGCTTCTTGACGTTGGATGGACACAGAAAGTAACTGAAGAAACACAGCAGTGTGAACTATACGTAACTATCTATTTTGCAAGTTATATGTCTGGAGGAATTACGTTATGGCCTATTGTAGCCGTATAAACCGTGTACTCGGGTTTTCACTCTTCATGCTTCTCGGGTTGATATCATTGATACCCGAAGCATACGGTACCATGTCCGCACCAATGGTAAGTTCCCTCTCTGCCATAAGTGACGGAGCGAGAACTCCAGTTCGGCTCTCCATAGACCAGTGGGGTGACATTTATGTTACTGATCCGCGTGGTGGTGGAGTCAACAGATATAATAATGCCGGCAAGCTTCTCAAAAGCATTCCGGTTGCCACGAGCCCTCTGGGCGTAGCAGCGGTAGCCGATAATACTATTCTGGTGAGTCAGGGTACGACGGTTCAGGCACTTGATAAGTTCAGTGGTGAAGTTAAGGCCACGTTCGGAACCTTCAAAAAGGCCAACGGAATAGTTACTGACAAGTAAGGTACCATTTATGTTGTGGACAGTGGTGATGACTGTGTTCAGATTTTCAATTCCGACTACACTCCCCGCAGTATTTCCGCTTCGGCGGTTGGAAAGCCATCCAATAGTTTCGGCGCAACGGGCAACACTAGTGGTTTGTTTCACCAGCCAACAGGCATTTCCTATGAAAAGGTATCTGACCAGATAGCAGTCGTTGACACACTTAATGGGCGTGTGCAATTTTTCTCAACTTCCGGAGTTTGGCAGAAAAACGTCGGTACGTTTGGAGGCGGACCACTCAAGTTCACCGCCCCTCAGGCAATTGCCTTTGAATATTCAGCCGATGCCAAATCACTCGTTCGTATGTATGTCGTTGATACCTTTCAGTCTATTATCCAGGCAATTGATGCAACTACTTCCAAACCGGCTTTTCTTCGTTATATTGGTAATTACGGTTTGAAACCGGGCGAACTTGTAGTTCCTTCTGACATCATTTTTGACAGTTCTGATTCCGGCTATAATAGACTCGTCGTTGCCAACGGATCCGGCCAACTTGCTCTGTTTGGCATTGCTGGATGGAATTCAGGTACCACAGGTGCAAGCCCGACAGGACCGACCCTGACGGTTGACAGTTATCCACTCGCTACCAATCTGACCTCACTAACTATTTCAGGTAAAATATCCAACGCCGATTCGGTTAAGATAAATGGTATAACTGCCACAATATCTGGCACTTCCTGGTCATCCCTCGTGACTCTCAAAACTGGTAACAATGTAATATCTATTGAAGCACAAAACGCTACCGGTGGCATCTCTCGCTACATTACAATTGACGCGATTGCACAGAGTGGTAACACCTTGGTACTCACCGTTGATAACTTCCAGTCGCCGACAAAAAACAGCTCAATCACACTGAAGGGTACCGTTACGCCGGGTGTTGATTCCGTTGCGGTGAATGGTGCTGCAGCGGTTGTTACGGACGGTACATGGAGCAAAGTTGTTACTCTCACAGCTGGAATCAATAACTTCCTGGTTACTGCCAGCAAAGCAGGATTCAGCACAGCAGCCAACAGTGTCAACATTATGATGGACGATGTAGCGCCGGTTCTTGAGTCGGGCAAAGTGTTCATGATGTCAAATGGCAAAACCACACTTCAACCTGTTCAGACAATAACGGGCACCGTGAAAGATGCCAGTCCTTGTACCGTAACAGTATCGGTAAACGGCATAATTCAGGCAACTGCACCGGTAAACGATGGCCTGTTCAGTCTCCCGGCAACGTTGTCACTTGGCCTTAACACTCTTTCAATAGTTGCTACTGACGTTGCTGGTAATGTTAGTTTACCTCTCAAGCGTACCGTGACCTATGAGCCCAAGTCAGCACGACTGGTGGTAAATATTCCTAATAACACAGTTGTGGTATCTGGCTCTGACCCGCAATACTCATTTACCTTCTCTGCACCAGCTGGGTACACAGCAACTGTCAATGCCAATAACGCACCAGCAACTAAACTTGTTGCCGCTGCTGCTGACCAGTCGGGAAGGGTTGTCTGGACAGCAACGGTCAACAGCCTGGTTGCTGGAATTAACCTTGTAGAGGTTTCTATTGTCAATGCCGCTGAACCTGCTAAGGTCTCAACGATAGCCAGAACCGTAATCTACACCACAGCATCACCTTTTATTGCTATCACATCACCTCCTCAGGATATAACAACTGCCAAGAAATCAGTTATAGTTATTGGTAAGTCTACGGCAGGTTCAGTTGTAACTGCATTGGTGAATGGTGAACTGACGCAGGTTGGAGTAAATGATAACGGAGATTTCTCTTTGATTGTCAACTTCACAACTGCTGGACGCTATGAGATTGCAGTCACCGCAACCGATTCAAACGGCATCAGTTCAAACAGCTATCGCACACTTATCTACGATAACGTGGTGCCTAAGGTAAGCTTTAATAAGTCAACCCATAAGTACACTGCAGAAAACGGCATTCTGTATGCTACAGATAAGGATGGTAACTTTGTCACCACGGGAGTAGACGGCAGTGGAACTACGGTGCTTGATGTTACCAACTATCAGGGTGCTGATGCACTTAACGTCTTTGCATTGAGTGCAGGCGGCGAGAGTACCAGAAATGGTGACCTCTCACCGGCTGGAAATAAAAAAGGTTATGTTGATATTACCGATGTATTGAAAGCACTGAGACTTTCTTCGGGTCAGGAAGTTGCGACAGATGATGATCTCCTGAGCGCGGATCTTGCTATTACTAATGGTAAGCCTGTTTTAGACGGTAAAATTGGTAATGATGATGTCATAACCATACTCCATTATGCTGTCGGTTTTGGTCAATAAAGTATAATGGCTTTGAATTGTTCTCAGAAAAAAATGCTTAAAGTTCTTGTATCATCTTTACTTTGTTTGATCCTTGCATCCTGCGGTGGAGGGGGGAGTAGTGTTAATACGGGAAGTCAGGTTGTAGCACTTAAAAGAGTAACCCTGGTGTTTAACACCAATAATGTTGACAGCTCTGCACCTCTTGGTTTGATTGAATTAACAGTAAAACAGCCAATAGGTGTGAATGTATCAAGCGCATCCTGCACATTAAGCAGTTTAAATAGTATTGGAAGTGCCGTTTATTCGGATGATACGAGAACTTTAACATTCAAAATTATTACAACAACCGAGAATGCAATACCTGTCGGCGAATTCGCAAAACTTATCTGTGATATGACACCATCTTCTGCACTCTCAGTAAATGATTTTCAAACAGAACAGATTATCACTAACAAAGATCTGGTCGGATACAATAATGGGACGGTCTCTTTAACAAACTTGATTCAATTATCAACAACTGCATCATTTAAATAAAGTGTTTTAGAATTAAATTCTGAATAGTAATAAGACTTTGCAGCTTAGGAGCGAATTATGATGAAATCGGTAGCATCGACCCTGGTTATTGCGTTTTTCGCACTGATCATGCCGTTACATGTCGGCGCAGGTGGTTCCCCTCAGTATGATGCGCCTCACTACGACCCTGGTAATGGTAAGACGTGCGAAACATGTCATACATCGAGCATCGCGCCCGTTGGCAACAATTACAACACGGTGTGCCTCAGCTGCCATAACCCAAGCAACCCGGGTGCTACTACCGCTTTTACGGTTGCAGATCAGGCAAACCCCTACAATAGCCATTCCGTTGTTGGTATCAATAAGGTTTACCAGACATCTCACCGCTGGGATGGCAGTGATACGGTACCCGAAGCAGGAGCTGTTCCTCCCCAGTCTCTGCTCATGAACGGAGATGGCCTTCGTGATCGAACCAGTAGCAGTCTAGCCTGTGTAAGGTGCCATGACCCCCATCGTAACGACCTTGGTTGTGCAAAGTGCCATGATCCCAATTTCACAGCTGATGTTGCTGCTGCAAATGGCAGTGGTGTGATTGCAGCCAATTTTTTAAGAGTGCCGAACAATGCGGACCAGATGTGTCTCGATTGCCATCGTCCCCGTAATGTTGCTTCACATTTACAGGGCAGCCATCCGGTTCTCGTAAACTACAGTGCCATTGCTACTGCGAATCCGGCCAAGTTTGTTAAACCGGTAAAAAACAATAATTCTGCAAATGCAACTTCCGATCTTAATGCTCCACTCGCGCTGTCGGGTAAGCAGGTTGTCTGTACAACGTGCCACGGTGTTCATTACACGGACTCACGCAGTTCTACGGTGGATGGCAAGACCGCATTTGCCCGCCTGAGCACCAGTGACGGTAACATATTACGTACCGACCGCCGTTCAGCAGCCGTTGCAGCCGGTGCTGCTGACAAAACCAACCTCTGTACCAATTGCCATGCCGCTAAAGTAAATCATAATAACGCGAGTCAGAATGTTCAGTGCAATGACTGTCACGGCGCCCACGTTGAGTATGATGCTGCTGATCCAAAAGCTGCCAAGGGTGTTAACATCTTCCTGGTACGGCGTAATGTAACCGTTGGAGGACAGCCTGCTAAAGTATTCTATCGCTATACAGCATCAACGAAGCGTGAGTTTGTCAATACGGACAACGCAGGAATTGGTATGTGTCAGCGCTGCCATACTACTCCGACAACCGGCTTCCATACAACAGCACTTCCGACTCAGTGCGGTGGCTGCCATGTTCACAACAGCACAAAAGGTTCTTTCTCTGCAGAATGTACTGCATGCCATGGTTATCCACCGGCGCAGATCAGTGGTGGAGGAGCCCACACCAATGCAAATGATTGCAGCCGTTGCCATGGTGATATGTCAACTCATAACGCTGCGCCTCACTCAGCTACCTGTTTCACCTGCCACCCAACGTTGAAAGGGTCCCATACTGTTCATACCGGTACCATGTTTAACCTGGTAAGTCAGTACGGTTTTGGATCGTATACCACTGTCAATACATCTGACAGTAACGGCTACCGGTTTGGCTGCATCAATTGCCATCCCTATGCCAATAGTAACCATCCAAACGGCACAGTTGCCATGAATAATGTAGTTGGTTACTCCGCAGGAACCAAGAAATGTAGTTCTACCTATTGCCACAGTGACGGTAAAGGTAACTATGCTCTCACTCCTGCGTGGGGCACGCCATATCCAAATAACAGTTCCAAGTGCGCACTGTGCCATGCCGCGTTGCCGACCAGTGGTTCACACACTGCACACGTCACAACGAATGGCAATCACTCAGGTGTCAGTGGTGTTGATTACGGTTCAGCGGCAAACTACAGCTGCAACAAGTGCCATGCGGGTACTGTTAATAGTAGCAATGCCATTGTTGGCTTCCAGTTCCATGTGAATAAAGTTGGGGATGTTGCTTTCAATAACGATACAATTATCTCAAAAGCCCAGCTTCGCCCGGCAAGTTTCAGCACCTACACAGCAGTGTGGTCACGAATTGGCGGATACAAAGTTGACGCTAACTCCTATGACATCTCGAAGGTTACTTTGAACAGCGGAGCATATGTTGCTAATGCCGGTACCTGCTCAACCATTATTTGTCATAACA
Source organism: uncultured Geobacteraceae bacterium (assembly GCA_903901875.1). Classification (GTDB taxonomy): domain Bacteria; phylum Desulfobacterota; class Desulfuromonadia; order Geobacterales; family Pseudopelobacteraceae; genus JACRCG01. Next base: position 10,005 of record CAIUSO010000123.1, read on the forward strand.
ATGGTACAAGCCCAGGTTGGAATACATCGGCAACGCCGAAGATCTCTTGTATAGATTGCCACTCAAGTCTGTAATTGAATAGCATCTGAATGTATTTTTAATTAAATTCTCAAACTATATAAAACAGGACGGGGACTATGGGAAAAGTAATGGTCAAGAAAATTACAGGATTGAGCGTGATGGCCAAAGTCAGCCTAGTTTTGGTATGGACCATTCTGCTGAGTGTCATCATGTACGAGGGGTGGTATAAGCCGCATCAATCAGATGCAGCGGTCTCTATCCAACAGGCGTGGACTTCGCTGTATTCTAATACGGCATTCCCTACTGGTCCGTATGCGTACACTGTTAATGCTGGTCCTAACAGGACGCTGGTTGTTGGTGTGTCAACAACTATTAGCTCTGCAAATGCGACTCAGACCTGTGCTGTCACCTTCGGTGGGCAAGCAATGTCCCCAGTCGCAGGGAATAATGCTACCAGTGCCTTGCAACATACCTATCTGTTTTACCTGAATGATACTGGTATCAAGGCAGCTACAAGCTCGAATATTGTCGTAGCCATGGGGGGAACTACTGGCACTTCAACCTACAGTAGTTTATATGCGGCTGTATATAATGGAACTGATCAGAGTGCTTTTACTGGTGGTTTATATAATGGCGGCACTGCTCAGAGCTCTGCAGTTGGTCCTATTTCTCCCTCGCTGGTTCTCGCTGCTGGTGATATGGCTGCTGATATCATAAATATTACGAGAACTGGTAGTACAAGTGCTCGCACGATTTCAACATGGGCCACAAACTGGTCAAGTGCTGTATCTAATATCTCAAACACTGCGAATGCGGTAGCAAACTATATTGGTGTTAACTCTACTGCGGGAACTACAACTTCACAGCATACTGCAAGTAGTTCCGCCATGAGAGCAATGTCTGGCTTGGTTGTTAAGGCAGCAACAACAGGTGTACCAGTAATAACCTCCGTTTCACCGACGGGTGTAAATGCAGATGGAAGTACTAATACCGTTACTATTAATGGTACAGGTCTGACGGGAACCACTTCGGTTTTAATAAGTGGTACGCTGGTTACACCCGGGATAATTACAGTTGTCGACGATACTCAGATTACTGTTCCAGTCACCGCAACATCTGCGGCCATTCCTGGTGCTCGTAATATAACGGTAGTCAATGGTGTTGCGACAAGTGTTCCTTTTACTGCTACCGGTTTTGTCATCTCATCAAATCCGCCGCCAACTGTAACCAGTATTTCTCCTGTCGTTCTCGGCCAAGGTGGTACGGCACAGAGTGTGGTAATTACCGGTGCAAACTTTGTTAGTGGAACTGGTCTAGCCGCAAACTTTGGAACTGGTGTAACGGTAAACTCAACGACTTGGAACAGTACTACCCAGTTGACTGCCAACATTACGGTAACGACCTCTGCCACTGCGGGTGCTCATAATGTAATAGTAACAAATCCTGATACTCAGACCGGAACCGGCACAGGTCTGCTTACGGTTAATTCACGGGCGACAGTTACATCAACATTACCTCTTATTGGAGCACAAGGTGCAACCAATCTGGATGTAACTATCAACGGTACCAATTTTGTCAGCGGCACTACTCTTGCAGCAGTTTTTTCAGGTACAGGCATTACTGTTAACAGTACAACTTTTGTTGATGCCACTCATTTGACAGCAAACGTAACCATTGCTGCGGCTGCCGCAGTTGGCTCACGAACAATTACTGTTACCAACGGTGATACGGGTGTTTCTTCTGCCAGCGGCTCATTCACCTTATACGATCCAACGAAAATTAATATTTCTTCAGTATCCCCATCTACCATTGGGCAGGGTGCATCAAACGTACTCTTCAATATTTATGGTGCCAATTTCGTCTCTGGTGCAACGGTAACTTTTAGTAGTTCCCGCTTTGAAGCGCAGACCGGATCGACTACTTTTGTTGATGCAGGGCATTTGACGGTGCTGGTTAATACGACTACCAGCAGTGTGCAATCTTCAAATGTTACTGTTACTAACCCAGATTTAACTAACTTTGCTCTTGCCTCAGCGGTCGCTACCATTGCCAGACCGACCATCACATCAATTGCACCTTCTTCCTTACTTCAGGGAACTGGCACTGATATTGTCATAACGGGTACTGGTTTTCAGGCTGGGGCAACTGTTGCATTTCCTGTTGCCAGTAGTGGTATTACTCTGAGTAATGTAATAGTTGCCAGTGCGACATCCATAACAGCTCATGTTGATACTACCGCTACTGCAACTCTTGGTATTCAAACTGTTACCATTGCTAATCCTGATTTTGGTTTTAACACCAGTACGTTCAATGTATTTAGTGCAACCGCACCGACATTGACTTCTATGACACCGGCTACTCTCGGACAAGCTGCTACGATCAATGTAGATGTATACGGAACCAACTTTTCCGCAAACATGGCATCAGCTGTTGCTTTGACAGCCACCGCCAATCTTGGTTTTGGTTCCGGCATCACAACAAACAGTGTTACTTTTGTTGATTCTACCCATTTGCAGGCAAATATTACTTTGTCTACCTCTGCTACAGCAGGTGCCCATGTTGTGACTGTCACCAACCCGACTTCTTTGGAGGCAGGAACCGCTTCTATTCTGACGGTTACTGCTCGTCCCGGAACAACGTCAATTCTTCCGGTCTCCGGCACGCCTGGACAGACCTTGGATATTGCCATAGCCAGTACAGGGTTATTAGATGGTCCCGGCTTTGGTGTTTCTTTCACCAGTATTCCTGTTGTTACTAACGGTAGTACTGTTTCTAGTGGTATTACGGTTAACTCTGCTCCTTTTTCAACCACTACATCAGTAACTGCAAATGTTACAATAAGTTCTGATTATCTTGTTGCGCCTATTGGGGCGAGATTACTGAATCTGTCAAACGGAGATTACGGGTTGAGAACAGCTACTTTTACTGTTCTTGGTGTCCAACCTACTTTGACTTCTGCTTCACCTGCGATGCGTCAGGGAGCAACTGCTCAGGACCTTACTATCGTTGGAACAAACTTTTATCCGAACTCTGTTGTTACCTTCAGCGACGCAAACGTAACGTTGAATTCAATGACTTTTGTTGATCAAAATACAATAAAGGTTAATATCTCCGTTGGTGGTGTTACTACAGTCGGTGTCAGCAATATAACCGTAACCAACGCTGATACCAAATCAGTAACCGGTACCGGTTTATTATCAATAGTTGCTGGCCCAACAATTACCTCAAACACACCTGCCTCTGCTGGTCAGGGTGAGTCTGCGACGGTAACTATTAGTGGTACCAACTTTGATGCAATTACTGCTACTTCTGGTGTGGCCTTCAGCGGTGCCGGAATTACGGTGAATTCAGTTGTTCCCGTAAGCGGTACTCAGTTGACAGCCAACGTTTCAGTAGCTGCGGATGCAGTCATGACAAACCGCTTTATTACTGTCACAAACCTTGATGGCAGCTCGGCATCGGGTGGATCTTTTACGGTTACCGCACCAAACTCGACGACACCTGGGCCTTTGTCATTCTATCAGGTTACAGCTGATAGCATTACTGTTAAGGCCTCTTACTTAAATGACGGTAACAACGCGGGAACCTGTGAAATTAAATATGGTACTGCATCTGGTGTATTCCCGAATACTCTTGTGGCAGTTCGCAGCGGTTCATCTTTTGTCGCTACTGCGACCGGACTTGCTGGTGGTGCCGATGGAGCTGGCAAGAAGTATTATTTCCAGGCCACGTTCAGTAACACGTTTGGTGTAACCGGAAATCCTGTGGTACTTGGTTCGCAGTCAACTGCTGGTAGTCCTCTTGTGCATAATAATCTTAATACCAATTCGGTCCAGTGGACTCAGGGATGGGGGCTCACCGATGGAAAATACGGTGATATTAATTGTGCAACCTGTCACAGTAAAACTACTGGAAACAGAAAACTGGTGTCTGGCGTCTTTAATGCGACAACAGGTACGTGGGATTCTACTGGTAACAGTTCGCTAACCGTTATTTATGACAATGCTACGCAACTCGGCAGTGATGATAACCACGGGACGTCAACCAAGGCATGCGAGGCGTGCCATACAAAGACCAATCACCACAGATACAATAATGTTGCTGCAAATCATGAAGGTACTGTTGATTGTATTACCTGTCACAGCCACAAAGAAGCTTTTGTGCCTAATTGCAGTGTTTGTCACAGTACAGCACAAGGAACTCGTCGTGCAATTACTGGTCAGGGTGGTGACTTCTTTACCAGCAAGTCCTCCGCGCATGGTACACTGACCGGAACCAATTCACAGGCTTGTTCAGTGTGTCATGCAAACTCGACTCATAAAGGTGGCGTTGTCGCCCTCAAAAATGCTGATACGGGCGTAACTGTTGCCTTTGACAAAACGGTTGCAACAGCAGCTGATTTGAAGACAGTTTGTCTTTCCTGCCATGACGCAAACGGTGCAACGGTGTATGGGACTAACGCTCTTTCACCCTTTGCAGCCGCCGGTGACATAAAGAGCCCTACCAATATTACTCAGTACTGGGCTGCTACTGGTGGTGCCCATGATACTAAAATGGTCTGTATGAATTGCCATGGTAATTCACAGGCAACGACCGACGCTCTTAAGTACAATATACATGCCTCGGGCAAGAAAAAGATTCTGCAGGATGCAGGGTATAATGTTGTGAATCCAAATAATTACTGCTTTAATTGTCACAATAGTGCATCTACCGACCCGAATAAGTCTTCCAAGAATATTTTCGGTGAGTTTGCACTTGCTAACAAGCACACAACAGCTAAATGTTTTGACTGCCACGGTGACGAGAATAACAGTCTTGACAGTATGCATTCACTTCGTGCGGGGACACAAACCGCTGGTTCCGGTGTAATTGCGACGAACCTGTCCAATGCAACCGGCCGTTCCATGACTTGGTCGACTTCCAAATGGTCTGGTGCTTCAGCCGTATCTACGCTTGCTTCAAATACGGTTACTTCTGAGTATCAGATCTGCTTCAAGTGTCATGCGGCTCTTGGTACCGGTATCACTCCAGAAATTAACAACACCAGTGCTCCTTATACTGCTGGTACGGCCGGTGCGTTAACAAACCTTGCACTTGAGTTTAACCCTAACAATGCATCCGGTCATCCGGTTGTGACCGGCCTCAATAATTATCCTAATTCGGCTGCTCCAAAGGCACTCACAGCCGGAAAAATGAAAGCTCCCTGGAATGTAAACCTTGGAACACAGGTTATGACCTGCTCTGATTGCCATGCAACTGATTCGGCGGCATCCAAGGGACCTCATGGTTCATCTGTTAAATGGATGCTTGCAGGAACAAATAAAGCCTGGCCTTACACTGCTGCTGCATCAAACGGCACCAGTTCGGGTACTTTATTTCGTGTTGCCACATATGCTACCGGTAATGGAACAAAGGATGGTCTTTTCTGCCTGAATTGTCATACCGTTACCGCATCAAATAACTGGCACTCTAACGGAGATGTTACTGGTGGTCAGCATGGTAGTAATGCAATTATGGCGTGTGCTAGCTGCCATATCAGGGTTCCCCATGGTGGTAAAATCTCTCGTTTGCTTCAGACCACCAATGCGCCAGGCCGCTATCGTTCAAGCGGAAGCACAGCAACTTCGTCGTTTGACTTCTGGGGATCAACCGCTTCTCGCATTAAGGGTTCCACTTTTTCGAGTTCCAACTTTAACAGTTCTTGCAATCAGCATAATTCTGGTGGAGTTGGTGGAGAAGCTTGGTAGTACGGTTTAAACTACCGTAGATAAAGGGCCGGGGTAATTCCCGGCCTTTTTTTGTATAGCTCTTACTTCATTATTTGATATAGTTTGGATTGAAATATACCAATTTGGAGATTGATTATGGTATTCACCCGTTGTCTCATGGTTGCCCCACTTCTCTGTTTGTTTGGCTGTAGTGATTCCCCTTCGTTGTCGCCTAAAACCACTTCATCCGGTGTCTTTAAAGTCGCTTCAACTGCGACCAGTACCAATGGCGTACAGCGTTTGGTGCTTAACTATAACTCTTTACTGAGTGATGGCTATAAAACAATTAATATGACCAAGCTTCAGGAGGTTGCAACACAGGAGCTCGCTGAAAAGGCGTATTATCATATGGCTGCCATTGGAGAGGGTAAGAGTAGAATGGTTTCTGAAATGAAGAAAATAGATTTTGTTTCAACTGATTTTTCAACGGCTGCCAAATGCCGTATTATCACTAAAGAGATATGGGATTTTGCCTACGCTGATATTGTTACCGGTGTTCGCTCTAATGAGGTTAAAGATTATCAGTACGATGTGCGGTATGAACTGGAAAATCGCTCGGGGCGCTGGGTTATTGTTGATATTTCTGCCACCGGTGAGGAACGGAAAGAGCTGCCTACCTGGGGGAAGATGTTTAAGAAGCAGCCGTAGAGGCAAATCCCCCCTAGCCCCCCTTTGCAAAGGGGGGGATTTTTGTTTTTCTTTGTTTTGACCGTTTATCGTAGGTTGGGCAAAACGAAGCGTGCCCAACCTGTGGCCTATTCGGTACATTTCTGAATTTGAGAATTTAAGCTTCCCCCTTTGCAAAGGGGGATTGAGGGGGATTTGTTTTATGCCTCCGATAATATGAGTACATTTATTAAAATATTTATTGTTTAAGGATCCTGATGCAGCAACTGACAGCTCGAACAACTTTTGTGACTATTGGTATTGTCCTGCTTTGTGCGAGTGCAGTTCTGTATGTTACTGATCGTTATGGTGCAGCAAACCGAGTCGTTGCTGTCGTTGCTCCGCTTCAGTCACTAACCGGTTCGAAGCAACTGGTAGAAAACCCGTCAGATGCGTACCGTGTCTGGAAGAGTGCCGGTTTTACCGGTCGTACCGTACTATTTATATCAGACCGGTGGGAATCATTTGACCCGGGAGAACTTATTCCGGCGCAGTTGTTTCGTGCCTATCCGCTCCAGCTTTATAATACCGCCAAGCTGCTTGAGGACGACCATTTGAATGGAACGACGTTCGTGTATGTTGCGTCGATGAATAAGATTATCCGCACCATCGTGGCACTCTTACCTGAGGATGAGGTCAAACGTCTGGCCGATACAGCCCGCAAGAGCAAGTTTTATAAAATCTCTGACCGGGGGGTGTGGCTGTCCCGGCAGGGGGTTTCCCGCTGGTATACAACGGGAAGCAAATTCTCTCGTGTTGAGGAACCGGTACTTCTCTATGTTGGCGCTTCTTATTTTAAAAAATACGAACCCAGCGAACTCTATCGGCAACTGATACAGTCCGGTCAACGTACTGACTGCCTCATCCTGTGTAATGAACGTGGCAAGGATACCGTCACACCTCGGGAAATTGCCAAGCTTGCTGAATTTGGGCGATTGGTAGGGGTTGCGGTTGGCGGGTAAAATCGGGGCGTCTGGCCATACGCCCTTTCAATGGTGGCGTAATTACGATGGTGCGATGTTGCACCACGGGCGTATAGCCATACGCCCCTACGATGGTGGGTTTGGCACGATGGTCGCTAATGTTGTAATTGTACCGTAGGGGCGTCTGGCCATACGCCCTTTCAATGGTGGCGTAATTACGATGTTCGATGTTGCTCCACGGGCGTATAGCCATACGCCCCTACGATGGTGGGTTTGGCACGATGGTCATTAATGTTGTAATTGTACCGTAGGGGCGTATGGCCATACG
>CAIUSO010000124.1 GCA_903901875.1 uncultured Geobacteraceae bacterium
ATAGAGGGGGAAAGTTATAGAAAAAAGAAGGGTACCATCGGGCTCAAACTATGATACGTTAACGAACCAATTCAGCACGCCGTGCCTGGGTGAATGGGTATGAAAACCAGGTGGGTGAATGCTCGTGAAAAATGACAATGGCAACGACTCAGGTTTTCTCACCGCGACGGAGATTGGGAAGATGAATATTGTAGCGGACTTGGTTGTACTGTCCGCCTGTAATAGTGGCAACGGGGAATATTATAATGGCGAAGGGCTCTTGGGGATTGGCCGAGCATTCATCCTTGCAGGAGCGAAAGCAGTTGTTGTTTCACTCTGGCCTGTAGACAGCATAACCACAAAGGATCTTATGGTGAGGTTCTATAAAGAGCTTGAAGTTACTGGCAATGCCACGCTGGCACTGGCAAATGCACGCAGGGCGGTCATGAATAGCGGTAGTAAAACGAGCAAAGATCAGCGCGGTCTCAAAGTAGTATCAACCAAAGCGGGAGTGGGTGATTTATCTAAACGCAATAACCCGTTCTATTGGGCTCCTTTTATTGTCGTTGAGTCAGGATTATAAGATTTGCAGGCACGGGGTTACTTCTAAAAAACATTATGACCACGAAATACACGAAATGAATATTGTTTTATGCCACGCAGGGCGTCAGTGCGTACGGCCATACACCCCTACGGGAGGGTTCGGCTCACGGTGTATGTGATTCCAACGGTTTTTCCTCTGGCCATGGATGCATAGACATTCATCATCGGGTAATCGTCATCGTCGTTGGTTACAAAAATAACCTGATGCACCGTAGTAGTCTGACGTTTGGTGAGGATCTTCCGAATCTCGAGCATTAAGTCAACAAGGGTGACGATGCATTGCACAATCTTGGCATCCCGCATATCCCATATAACAGTCTGTACCGCGCTGTTTGAATAGTAATCACTGGCTGTCTTAAGCATTTCCTCAAAAGATAACGATCCTTTGACGGTAATTATATACGTTGAATTTTCAATCACTGCGGTAATTAGTGCCAAAACAGCCCCCCGAAGACCTTAGCTTTTCCCTTTCAGATAGTTGTCCCGTTCAGGCGAATTTTCTGCCAGTGTCTTGATTACTACTGAATCTGCAGAAATGATGAGACGTTCCAGTAATTCTTTTTTTGTGAAGTTGCAATGGAGTGCGAGTCGCTCAAGGGCGAGGTAACTACTACTATTGATCCATGTATTCAGCCGTTTTTCCCCTTCTCCTTCACTACGCCGCGCCCGGTAGTTCGCTTGTCTCTCCGCCGCTGTCTTAGCCATTACGTTACACCTCCCCCATAGAAAACTACTTCTTCCCAGACAACGGCAGGCTGACGGTAAACGTAGTGCCAACGCCAACCTTGCTCTCGACATGAATTTCTCCCTGATGTTTTTTCACAATGTCGTAGCAGATGGAAAGGCCAAGACCGGTGCCTTTGCCAACGTCCTTGGTCGTAAAGAACGGATCAAATATTTTGCCGAGCACATCTTCCGCAATTCCCTTGCCGGTATCAGTGATTGATAATACGGCATGGGTACCATTTTGACGTGTATTCACGGTAATGATACCATGCTGCTCCATGGCGTGGGCAGCATTGACCAGAAAGTTGGTAATAACCTGATTAATCTGCTGAGGATGGCAGAATAAGCTGGGCAGATCCCCCAACTCAAGATTGAGGTCTGCAACGTATTTTAATTCATTAATGACAATGTTAATGGTACTGCGTACCAGTTGATTCAGGTCAGCCTCCTGCATTTCATTACTGCCGGGACGAGCAAAATCCTTAAGATCAAGTACGATACGTTTTATTCTTTCGGCCCCGTCTGTTGATTCCGCCAGAAGGGATGGGAGATCATCGAGTATATAATCAATGTCCAGATCAGAACGTAATTCTGCAAGGTGTGTACGCTCAGAATCGGAAAGAGAGGTTAGCGTGTCGTCAACAGCCAGTGAATATCGGTTGAGCGCGTCGGCGTATCCTTTCAGGCAATTGAGATTCCCCATAATGAATCCCATCGGATTATTGATCTCATGGGCTACCCCGGCGGCTAATTGGCCGATGGAGGCAAGCTTATCCTGCTGAATCATTCGCTTGTCTTTTTCCCGGTTCTTTGCGATTTCTTCAGCCACCCGCTGTTCCAGTAGTTCGTTCATCTGGCGCAGTTCAGCCTCATATCTCTTCAGCTCACTGATATCCCGCATGATACCGACAGCATGCCATTCACCATTGATAGAAACCGATGCAAGGGAGAGGGCAACCTCGATTTCTCTGCCATCTTTACAGAGGGCGTTGAGTTCCAGTACTTTGCCCACCACAGCTCCCTGGCCGGATGAACGAAAACGGGGAAGGGCCGAATGAAAATCATCACGGTAATGTTCCGGAACAATAAATGAGTGCAAGCACTTGCCAATCACCTCTTCTCCCGAGAATCCGAGTAATTTGACCGCAGAAGGATTCCAGAAGGTGATCTCCCCATGGGGGTTCATCATCAAAATTGCGTCATGGGCTGAATTGGTGATACAGCGTAACCGCTCTTCACTTGCAGCAATTGCCTGGCGGGAATCAAAAAGTGCTTTTTCGGCTATTTTACGGTCGGAAATGTCAAGACTTGTGCCGGCTATACGGAGTGGAGTGCCGTCCGCATCCCGCTCCACCACTTTTCCCCTGGTAAGGAACCAGATGTGTTTTCCGGTTTGAGTTGTCATACGGTGTTCACTTTCAAACCGTGTACTCTTCCCACACAGGTGATTTTGCAACGCATCCATGAACTGTGGCCACTCATCGGCGGGCATGAGTGCCTGCCAGGAAGTTATGTCGGGAAGCAGGTCTGCCGTCGAATAGCCGATCATGGCAGCCCATTCCGTACTGTAGCTTGCCAGATTGCTATTCAGGTGCCAGTCCCACATGCCGAGTCCACCACCCTCAAGAGCCAGGCTCAGCCATTCACGTTTGTTACGCAACTCGGTTGCCGCCGCATGGAGTAAACTATTTCGTTCTGCAGTCAGGGAGATGTACATTTCCTGTTTTTCGATAATGAACGTGATAGTTACCGTTTTATGGAGTTTGGCGTAGGAAAGTAAATAATGGGAGCCGGAAATAACGCTGGGGGTGGAAAGCTGGATATCAAGTCCCCCGGCCGAGAGGGTCTGCTTAATGTTACCGGCCAGAACGCTGGCCAGTTCTCCCATGGCATCGGTAATACCTTCATATTCTTCGATGCCGTCGATCCCGGTCATACGTGTGGCAAGGAGTGAAGCCAGGGGGGCAGGGCAGTGAATAAAGACTGAGCCGGTATATGTGCCGGCAAAATTGACTGATGCTGAGGTAAAGTTTGTGAATGAAGCGGGAGGTTCCAGGCAAGCATCTGATGATTCAGGAATGAAATCGGTCATTGCTTCGATGAGCCAGCGTGAAATCCTCGCCAGATAGGAAGAAACAACCTCCTGAAACGACAAGGTGTCGATGTTACGGTCCGTTGCAGATGATACGCAGAAAAATGATTTGAGAGCCTCGACAAGGGGCAACATTTCTCCACTGGATTGTTCGGTAGTTGTATTCATAATATAGTTGAAATGGGAACCGTAACTGTCACCGGTATGTCCACTTTTTCCTCCAGAGAATTATCCACCGTAAATTATTGTCCTTTGATTTCTGTACACGTATCACTCGGTAAATGTATCATGTTATCTTTAGAAATATATCAAACTTTTTAACTAATGTATATGCACTGAAATGTCAGAATAATTCCTACACTACATGGTATTATTGTAGGAACTTGTAGGAGTGTGTCCATTTGTGAACACGTTAGCGGTCACTCTGACCAGTTATGCAAGCTGTGGCAAGTGAAACAGCGTTGGGGGTTTCAATCTGCGGATTATGTTTTAAGTCCATTTTTCAGTGTGCCATACGGGCGAGATAACAACTAATTATTGTACACCTCCCAAGTATTTCTATTGTAATTATATATTATAGATTAGAATTAATAAATAAAAAATTCAGTAAAATCGACTGAGTTACATGGGGTGTGATGATGAGTTCTACTCTTTCCAGTATCACTTTTAAGGCAAAGATCATGGCTCTGGTCCTGATAAGTTGCTTTGTGCTCGGTGCTCCTACCGGTACTATTGCATTGAAAGAATTCATTAATAGTCATACCACGTTTATTGAGTCCTACCGAAAATCCCTCTTCCATTCATTTGATAACCAGGCAAAAAGTCAGGTTGAGTTAGCTGTCAGCATACTGCAGCAGCTGAATGATCGTCAGCAAAAGGGTGAAATCTCACTTGAAGAGGCAAAAAAGAACGGTGCGGATATTCTCCGTAATCTTCATTTTGGGGATAATGGCTATATATGGGCAGATACTTCGGCAGGGGTTAACGTCGCCATGCTTGGCAAGGTGACTATTGAAGGAAAGGATCGGGCAAGCCAGCAGGATGTTAAAGGAAATTACTTTATTCGGGAAATTCTTAAAGCAGGGATGCAGCCGGGAGGGGGATATACGAATTACTGGTTTCCAAAACCTGGCAATGATGCTGCCTTGCCAAAACGGAGCTATTCTCTCTATTTTAAGCCGTTTGACTGGGTTATCGGTACCGGTAACTACGTAGATGATCTGGACGTTATCATCAAAAAAGCCTCTGACGAAAACCGAGCCCGTATTGAACGGGGAGTCTACCTTATTGTAGGGGTGGCGCTGGTTATTCTTATTGTCGTCAGCCTGCTTGCGGTTTTTTTTACCAGGGTACTCCTTAAAAATATTGGTGCTGAACCGATTGAAATGGAGCGTATCGCCCAACAGGTTGCGGAAGGAAATCTTACTATTCGTATGGATAGTGGCAAAAGCGGCATCTATGAGGCGATGCGGCGTATGGTTGAGGGCATACGGCAGGTAATGGAAAAAGTTAATCAGAGCTCGCAAGAGGTGTCAAACTCGGCTGTTGAACTCACCGCACTTGCACAACTTACCGCCGATGGTTCCCATACTGTTGTGGGACAATCGGCGACCGTAGCCACCGCCAGTGAAGAAATGTCTGCGACCAGTTCCGACATTGCCAACAGCTGTCACGTGGCCGCAGAATGTTCCAATAATGCCAGTTCGACGGCCCAGAGCGGAGCCATGATCGTCAGGGAAACCGTCGAAGGGATGAGTCGGATCGCCGCTAAAGTTCGCAGTTCGGCAGGTGCTGTTGAGCAATTGGGGGTGCGTTCGGAGCAAATTGGTCAGATAGTCGAGACCATAGAAGATATTGCCGATCAGACCAACCTGCTTGCTCTTAATGCGGCAATTGAAGCTGCCCGTGCGGGAGAGCAGGGGCGAGGTTTTGCTGTTGTTGCCGATGAGGTGCGAGCACTTGCTGAGCGGACAACCAGAGCAACCCGCGAGATCGGAGAGATGATCAAAAGTATTCAAAATGAGACAAAACTTGCAGTAAAGGCCATGGAAGAGGGGGTTGTCGAGGTCGAACAGGGTACAATCGGAGCTGCTAAATCCGGGCATGCCTTAGAGTCTATTCTTGAGCAGATCAACGACGTGACTGCCCAGATAAATCAGATAGCCACCGCTGCCGAGGAACAGACAGCTACCACTCGTGATATCACCAATAACATACACTCAATATCCGGCACCGTTCAGAAGAGTGCGCAAAGTTCTCTGGATATGTCTGCCTCATCGACCCGCCTGTCGACTCTTTCGGTGGAGCTTCAGGATATGGTCCGCCGTTTCAGGTTATGACGAAATTCTGAAAGGTGATGGCGCTGTACTTCACTCCAAAATATGCCCCAGTATCAAAATGGCCAGCCATACCAGAAAGATGGCCTGCTGGGTATGAATGAGCCGCATCTGTTTTTTGGTGTCGCTGGAAAATCTCTTGGAACGCATCAGAACACCGGCAAATGTCAGCCAGACGGTTACCAGAAGTGAGCCATAGAGGAAGATGTTTCGGTCATTGGTAACCGCAGCATGGATGGTCATGAAGACAAATGCAACCACATTGAGCCACATATGGATATCGAGATATTTTTTAAAGAATATGGCAATATCTCGTGGCCAGGGACGATATTGGTTCGCTATCAAGCGGGCAGGATAGTAGACGTTAGCCACTACAAACAGTAACAATGAGAGTAACCCGCATACTTCACCAATCCATCCGTTATTCTGCATTACGTACTGACCCCTTGCGCTATAATCTGCCCCATTTTCAGTGACAGCTTATATATGCAACGAATCTTCAAATTTTTCAAGACTGGATTGTCACTACGCGACATGAAAAAAAATGCAGTCGGCGGATTCACTCTGATTGAATTGGTCATTGTGATTGCAATGGTGGTTTGCAGCCGTAGTGTCAGATTCACCTGCGACGTGGTGTTGTCTGAGTTTTGGTAAAGAGCTTACGTCTCAGGGCGACAACACAACTCTGTGCGCATAACGGTCTCTCCAGCGAGCAATCAGAGCAGAAACAGTAACTATCCAGGGACCGATAATCAACAGTGAACTGGCCATGGTGGTAATGTACCGTTCCAATTGTGTTTGGTCAACCAAGCGGCCGTGAAACAGTGAGCCGGCAATCAGAAATCTCATGGTGAGCGTTAACAGCAGGGGAATCCCGGCAGCCAAAGCGCAATACAGGTATTTCTCCCCTGTGGACAGCTTCAGGCGGCGAATCAGTATGACCTGTACTGCGCTATTGAAAATAACGATGATATATATAAGTGTATGATCAGACATTTACATCATACCCATAATTTTGGGAAGCCAGATAGACAGTGATGGCCAATAGGTAACTATGACCAGGAATACGATCATTGTTCCGAGCCAGGGTAGTACGGCCATTGTCAGTTCGCTGATGCTTAACCGTGATATGCCGCTTGCCACATAGAGGTTTAAGCCTACCGGGGGGTGGCACAGACCAACCTCCATATTTGCATCAATTAAAATACCAAAATGAACAGGATCTATGCCAAGGCGCATGGCCGCAGGGAACAGAATCGGAGCAAATATCAGTATGATTGATGACGGTTCCATAACATTTCCGGCAAGTAAAAGAATAATATTGACAAAAATGAGGAACGTAACTACCCCAAGGTCCTTGCCAAGGATCCAGTCTGCCATCATCTGCGGAATGTTTTCGTGGGACATGAGGAACGAAAAGAGCACGGCATTGGTGATGATGTATAAAAGCATCGCGCTCAAGTTTGCAGAGGAAAGCAGTACCCGGGGTACATCCTTCAGTGACATATCCTTGTAGACGTATACCGAAATAAAAAACGCGTAGACTGCGGACATGGCTGCCGCTTCGGTTGCGGTAAATACTCCCGAATATATCCCCCCAACGATGATGACCACCAGCATTAGTCCCCATACACTTGTCCGAAATGCGACCCATCGCTCACCCCAGGTAGCCCGTGGAAGACGGGCATAGCCACGTTTTTTAGCTATGAACCAGGTGACAATGCAGAGCATTATGGTAAGGAGGATGCCTGGGAGCAAGCCGGCAATAAAGAGGGCACCGATGGAGGTGTTGGTGGCTATAGCGTAAATTACTTTTGGAATCGAGGGGAGCATGAGAATTCCCAGCGATCCGGCACAGACGATAATTCCTGCACCAAATCTCATGGGATATCCCTGTTTGACCATTGCCGGCAGTATAATGGAACCAATGGCAACCACGGTGGCCACACTTGATCCGCAGACTAGCGCGAACATTGCGCAGGCCATGATGCCGGCAAGGCCAAGACCTCCGTGCCAGTGACCGATAAGGCTGGTGGCAAATTTGATCATTCTTTTGGCAACACCTCCATGGGTTAGAAAGTTGCCGGCAAGAATGAAAAAGGGGATAGCCATAATTTCAAATTTCTCAATGCCGGTGAAAAGTTTGAGGGCAACAGCTTCAATGGGGACATTGGTCATCAGAAACAGAAAGGTCAGTACGGTCAGGCCCAGTGCGATTGATACCGGAATGCCGGTGAGCATCAAGGCAAGGAGCAGGCAAAACACAATACCCACATTTCCGAAGTAGCAGGAGATTCCGAGCAGGATAGCTGATAAACTGATCAACCAAATTCCAGCCTTTGTTTTCGACATGGGAGACAGGAGTGCGGTCGCTTCTGATGAACTCATTTGACACCCCCTGTAATAATGGAGTCATTGACTACTGTTTCTTCATCAAGGCCGTCCACATGGGCCTGATTGTGTACCGGCAATGCTCCGGTACGGACAAAGTTCCACATAACCTGTAGAAAACGGAAACACATCAGATATGAGCCCAAAGGTACGGCAGAATAAATTATCCAGGTTGGCCACTCCAGATCGGGCGACGTTGGCCCCTGGGGGACCTCACCAACATCCATTCCCAAGAGGGTAAAGACAGCATAATGCATACCATTCTCCCACACAAAACGGGCACCCAGAGTGCCTATGATGCCGGTAAATAGCGCTCCACCAATGAGGGCTATCAGGACGGCTTTTTTGCGCCATTCTGTTGGAAGTTGGTTGACAAGCACATCAACGCCCACATGAATGCCTGAACGAACGCCATAGGCAGCACCAAACTTGGCCATCCATACGAACATGTAAATACAGAGTTCCTGCGCCCAACTGAAATTGATAGAAATGAGCCAGTTCTGTAATCCTGGAATTGGAATTCCCGAAGCATAACGATGTACGACAGCGCAGAAGATGATGACGGTGGCAGAACCTATGAGGAACGTAATTATCCACTCTTCCAAATGATCAAGGAATTTAAACATGACATATCTCCTGAATTGTAGAGATTTACCGTTGGGATAGTACAAATAAAAACGGTGCTTCAGGAAATGCCATTCCTGAAGCACCGTGACCGCTTCTATTTTTCAGGATTGTAACCGGTTTCGCGGTACACTTCTTTGACAAGATCTGCCCCGATTCTAGTCATATGTTCCTTATGGGCCTTGTCCATATTTTTCTTCCATACTGCCCGCTCCTGGGGAGTAAGGGTGACAAACTGCGAGCGCCCTGATTTCTTCACCGCTGCCAATGCTTCATCATTATCTTTTTTGGCAACATCGTTGGCAAACTTGGTGGCATCCTTCATACACCCTTCAAGAATGGTGCGCAGGTCTGCGGGAAGCGAACCCCAGAACTTCTTGTTCACGATAACGGCATATCCCAGGTACCCATGATCCGAGAGTGTTACATACTTTTGAACTTCATACATTTTCTGAGTGTAAAGGTTGGATGGCGGATTTTCCGTGCCGTTGGCTACTCCGGTCTGAAGAGCCTGATACACTTCTGAGAAGGCGATTACCTGTGGAATTGAACCCATGGAACGCATCTGGGAGTCGAGAACTTTGGAAGATTGGATCCTCATTTTCAATGCCTTGAAATCATCGGGTGTTTTGAGCGGCTTGTTGGCACTCATGACCTTGAATCCGTTGTCCCAATAGGCCAATCCCTGTATCCCTTTCGGCTCAAGCTTTTTAAGCAGCTTGGCCCCGACGGGACCCTGGGTTACCTTGTGAAGTTCCTGATAGCTGCCAAACAAAAAGGGAAGATCAAAGACTTCAAACTCTTTAACGCCAAGAGGTGCAAATTTAGCCAAGGAAGGTGCCAGCATATGAACTGCCCCCAACTGAAGTGCCTCCATCTCTTCCTTATCTTTGTAGAGCTGGCTGTTCGGATAGACCTCAACTCTCACTCTACCCTTGGTGCGTTCATCGACCAATTTTTTGAAATAATCTGCAGCTTGTCCCTTTGGCGTGTTTTGGGCTACAACATGACTGAATTTGATGACAATTGGTGCAGGTGCGGCACATAACACTGCTGGTACTGCCAACAGTGCAGTAGCAATTAACAGGTTCTTAAAGCGATTACTCAGGTTCATAATTATTTCTCCTTTGGATGAGATAGATCCCTATTGTCTGGCATTCATCAGCAAAATGAATGCCAAAGTATTTGCGATTGTAACATGCTGTCTTGATGTAGTATTGTGGGGTGGAGATGTGAAAAAGATTGTAGAGATTCACCAAATGGCTGAAACTGGCCAGCAAGATGGCGAAAATTGGCCAGGAAGGTCAGGAACTCAATAATAGAGCTGAAGTTAATTGATTTGTAAATATGTATTTAACTTAACTAGCATTAATTATGTATATTATTGAACTTGAGAGTGTTATATAAACTTTTATAAATCAATATCATCTATCAGGAGGGAACTATGTTTAAAAATGTCAAAAGACGAGTTTTACGTGGAGTTGGCCTGATTGTCGTGATTACTGCAAGTTGCCTTTCCAGTGGGTGCAGTCACAATTTGACCGTTTCAAACCTTGGTGACTATCACGTCATACCATCAGTGGTGGCGAGGCAAAGTATAAAAATTGGAGTCACTTCAAACGATATGAGTGATCCGGAAAAAAGTAAATATATTGCTGCAATAGTAGAATCATTACAGAGAAACAGTAATGTTGAGCGGGTCATTTATCCATTCAGTCAGGCAAACCATGGTGACATGGTTGATGCAGCCATTGATATAACAGTTAATCCTCGGTATGACGGTGTGGGGACTAACTTTTTTGTTAACTGGCCCGGATTTGTGATTTTTGCACCGGCAATTTGGGGGTATGGCTATGTCGCAGAATTAGATACGTCAGCAACCATTACCATCGGAAAAAGCAGTAAGTTACAGCAGATAAAAGTCCCGACAAAATACGAATTCCGACATGCTGATATTGACAGAACATGGACTGAAGTCGGGTGGTTTGAAATGGGTATTATTCCACTTATTGGGGGGGTAGTGTTCACGTCGTATGATACTGATGCCACAAGTGAGTTTATTCGAATGGTCTCATCCAATTACGGTACGTATGTTTCTTCAAAAATTGTAAAGTCCTCCTATGACTTGCTTGGGTATAAATGAGACAAAGGTGGTTCTAAATAATCGGCGGGGCGAACAAACGGCTCGCCCCGCCGTAACTGTAATTGCGAAAACAATCACAATAACGAAAATCGCTCTGATAACTCCTCCAAACCAAGTATACGGACAATTTCCTGAAGTCGTTCTGTCGGACGTCGCCGTGGCAGATCCCTATTACAGGCAATAATCATTTCGTTTTTCATCGAATGTTCCCACCCGACAAGCTCGGTTACTGTCACTTGATATCCATGCGCTTCCAACTCCAGACAACGGAGTACATTGGTAATATGACTACCAAATTCTCGGGTATGTATGCCATGGCGCCATAATTCCGTCAAAGAATTCTCTGCTAATGACTTTCCCTTTTTTTTTCGCAACAGTGTGGCAACCTCAGCCTGACAGCAGGGAACCAGCACGATAAAACGGGCATTTTTCTTCAATGCAAAATGTATGGCATCATCGGTGGCAGTATCACAGGCATGGAGTGCGGTCACCATATCGACAGTCTCAGGAATGCGTTCAGAAACAGAAGATTCAGCAACGGAAAGGGTGAGAAACTCCATGCCAGTAAAACCGAACATGTGGGCAAGTTGCCGGGATTTCATCACCAATTCGTCACGGGTTTCTACTCCAAAAATGCGTGACCCGTCGTTCTGAAATTTGAAAAAAAGATCGTAGAGAATAAAGCCCAGGTAGGATTTCCCCGCCCCATGGTCAACCAGTGAAATGCCGTCATGGTCCTGTTGAATCTCTTTGAGTAACGGTTCAATGAACTGGAACAGGTGGTATATCTGCTTCAGTTTACGCCGACTGTCCTGATTCAGTTTCCCGTCTCGGGTAAGTATATGTAACTCTTTGAGCAATTCTATAGACTGGTCGGGACGAATGTCATATTTTTCCGCCATGGGTGACGTTTCCTTATGTATTGAGATATGAATTTAGTTAGAGGTCGTATTTTTCCATTTTATAGCGCAATGTTCCCCGGGGGATCTTCAATGCAGTTGCCGTTTGCAGTACATTTCCTCCTGAAATCTTTAATGCATGACAAATGATGGCCCGTTCAAATTCAATCACTTGCTCCTCAAGGCCAGCTTCCCCATTGGCAATGAAGTCAGGAACTGAAACTGTCGGGGCGGGGTGGATGGAGCAGTTTCTGATCTCCACCGGTAGATACTGAGCTAACAGAGTCGGCCCTTGGTACATAATACAGATACGTTCAATGACGTTTCTCAATTCTCTGATATTGCCGGGCCAGCCATAACCGATCATGAATTCGGCAGCTTCTGGTGATATCCGGTGAAAATCTCGTCCGAAGGAACTGCTGAACATATCGAGAAAAAAAGATGCCAATCCAGGAATGTCCTCACTCCGCTCCTTAAGTGTTGGAACATGGATGGGAAAAACGTTGAGGCGATAATAGAGGTCTTCCCGAAAAGAACCTTTACTCATTCGATCCGGTAAGTTCCGGTTTGTAGCAGCAATAATACGCACATCGATGGCACAATCCTTTACGCCTCCCACACGGCGGATGGTACGTTCCTGTAGAACGCGGAGCAGTTTGACCTGCATTGCCATTTCCATGTCTCCGATTTCATCCAGAAATATGGTACCTTTATGGGCCTCTTCAAAAAGACCTGTTTTCCTGCTGGTAGCATTGGTAAAGGCACCTTTCTCATGGCCGAACAGTTCACTCTCCAGAAGGGTTGATGGTAATGATGCACAATTAATGGCAACGAAAGGAGCCTGACTGCGGTCCGACAGATTATGTATGGCACGGGCTACCAGCTCCTTTCCAGTACCTGATTCACCGGTAATCAGCACGGTGGAGGGGATACGTGCTATGTCCCGTACCATGGCAACCATTTCCGTGAAGATCCTGCTTGCCCCGATCATGGGGAATTGTCCCGCCAGATAACTGTCTGAACGCTTCAGGTTACGAACTTCCCGCTTAAGGGTTTGAGTCTCAAGTGCCAGTTTAACTATGACACGTAATGCATCAGCCTTAAACGGCTTTTTCATGTAATGATAAGCACCGAGTTTCAGGGAGTCTACGGCACTTTCAACAGATCCGTAGCCGGTAATAATGATGACCAGTAATTCAGGATCTATTTCTCGAAGCTCTTTAAGGACATCAATACCGTTTTCCGTTCCCAGGTTAAGATCGAGAAGGACCAGATCAACTTCGTGGGTCTGAACTTGTTGCCGGGCTTCATTTCCGGTGGATGCACTACAGACCTGATACCCTTCATCGCCAAGGATTCTTTCAACATTCTCACAAATAAAAGCTTCATCATCAATAATCAGTATTCGTTCCATGGGTATCCGGTCCGTTTATGTGGTAGGTAGTGTCAAGCAACAGCGGTAATTCAATAATGAATATCGTTCCGGAGGGGGGGGAACTTTCAACCCGGATCTGTCCATTGTGTTCTTCGATAATTTGTTGGGTAATGGAGAGACCCAGTCCGGTTCCGGCTCCCTTACGTGTAAAAAAGGGCTCAAAGATCAGCGGCAGATCCTCTTCCGATATACCTGGTCCGTCATCGGAGATTGCGAGAACTACGTGCCCACCAACGGTATCGGTTGAAAAAGTGAGAGTTCCTCCCTTGGGCATAACTTCCAGAGCATTCCTCGTAATGTTGATAATTGCCTGTTTAATTTTTTCAGGATCGAAGCGAAAGGATGCGAGGGAACCGGCAATAAAGAATATGTGAACTTTTTGACGTCCACATTCTCTTCCCATGAGAAGGATGGTGTCATTAACAACAGTATTCAGATCACACACCCTGAAATCGGAACGGGGAGGCGATGAATATTTGAGAAGGGCGGTAATGAGACGCTCAACCCGTTCAATCTCAATCAGTGCTTTCTTGATCATATCTCTGTCGTTATGGACCAGTGCAGCATTGTCATAGAGATCATCGAGCAACAGAGATATTCCGGTCAATGGGTTTCTTACTTCGTGGGCGATGCCAGCCGATAGTTTTCCGAGGGATGCCAGTCGGTCAAGGCGTGTCATCTCTTCTCGAAATTTTTCTTTCTCGGTTTCATTACGCAGAGTAACGGTCACCCCTTTTTCTCCTTCCTTGCCTATGGGAAAGAAACCGATATCAAAATGAGAAATAGCCAGATTTCGATCGAATTTCATGGTGTATCGCCCATAACCTCCATGGGTAGTGAGCACCTGTTCCGTACGTTCCGCCACTCCATCCCATGCAGAAAAAACCTTGTTGAAATGCATATCAACCGCAATATGATTACCAAGGAAATGGCGACCGGTACCATTTATGGACGTAAGTAGTCCTTCTGGGGAAAAGGTGACAATGGCACTGGAGATACTTTCGAGAATACTTTCCTTGAAGTTTCGTTCATCCAGTATCTCAAGGCGTGAACGGCGTAATTCGTCCAGAGTCGTGAGAAGTTTCATTTTTCTTACCTTCAATTCATTGGCCATGAAGTTGAACGTATTGGCCAATTCCCCCAGTTCGTCGGACGATGATACCGTAACATTTCCGTTCTGGAGATCCCCTTCGGCAAGTTTTCTGGCTCCTTCTATTAGTTGGTGCAGCGGGCGGGTAATGCCGCGGGAGAGAAGCCATGCTGAAAAACCGGTTAACAGGGCCGTGGCAAGAGTGATCAGGGCACTGACCCTTCTATGTTCCCTCAACTCACTATGGATCAGTCGGCTCCCTTTTCGAGCAGCATCATGAAACTGGTTCACCTGAAAGCCAATGGTTACGGCACCAAAAATGCCGTACTTGCTGTAATCGCCGGTGCTATAAGGTATAGGCGCAAATGACATAACTTTCTTGGCACCACCGACGTTGGTGATATCCACATAACCGGCCTGATGATTTCGGACCTTAAAGGTGACCTGAGGATAGTTGGGATGAATAAAACCGGCCTGATCAAGATTGAAGGGGATTCGACCGGCATCAATGTCACTTTGGCGCGAAGAAAGGCTGAAGGGTGCCAGCGGTTGACCGTTCCGGTCAAGCCCCCGAATATCCCAGAATTTCGGGTGTGTGATAATCCACCCCTCATCATCGAAAAGAAAAGCGTAATTACCTGATTTATAAGAAGGGAAAACGGTTGAAAACTTTTTACCCGGGTCAACATGCTGGGTAAATTCCATCAAATGGCGATGGTCCAGTGAAATGACCACCATTCCGTTGAAATGTCCCTGTGCGTCGAAGAGGGGGGTGCCAAAGCGGATCACCCCATCGTAGGTTTTCCCTCCTTCGGCATTTTCCGGGTCAGTAGCCCCGGCAAGCTGATCCTGCTTGGAAACATGGTAACCGGTCAGGTGAGAGACATAAATCTCTCCCTTTCGTAATGCTTCAATTCTACGGAAATACTCTTCTGTTTTGAACTCAGTACCTGCAGGTGTTGCTACGTTTCTTAATTCTCTCACCTCAAGAAACTGGCCATCCCGAATGACAAGGCGTTCCCTGCCATCCTTGGCAATAAAAGAGATAGTACGATAGAGGGGGAGTAATTCACGAATCTCTTCACTGGCACCAAACCGTTTCCAAACGTCATTTCGACGGGTAACATAAAACTTCATTAACATTTTTTTATCGGGAACCGTATTGGAGAGAAAAAGAAGGTCCCCCTCACACTGTCTGAGAAAATCGGAGATTGTCTCGGCAATATGTTGGGCACGCATCTGGAGGGATTCAGCTGCTTGTAAATCAGATGTGTTTGCAATCTCTTCCGTTAAATGGCTGTTAACTGTTTCCAGATTAGACAGAAGAATCAGCGATGAAGCCAGTAACGGCAGCAATGAAAGCAACAGCGTTACAACCACTATTTTTCTGAATATGGTTATTCGCGGCATTCCCGGTTATCCTATCACGGAACGTGTAACACTGCTATTCCACAACGTATTTCGTGGCTAAAAGGGTGGGGTGCACCCTTTTAGCCACGAAAACTGGCTATTCTTCCATCCGTGGAAAAAGTGCTTCAATTTTTTTGACTTCGGTCCCGGTTTTCAGACCGCCCCACGTCAGGGCCTCTTTTGATACAACGTCATTCCAGCCGAGGGATACCAGAGCTTTTGCCGATGTAGACGGCATGAATGCGGAGAGAATACAGTGGGTAATACGCTGGGATTCGAGTAAGCAGTACATGACCGTGGCAAGACGTTCTCCGTTTGCCGGATCCTTTGCCAAAGTCCAGGGAGCCGTATCATCGATATATTTATTTCCAGCGGAAATAACTTCCCAAATAGCCTGCAGTGCCTTACTGAACGCCAGTTCATCGATAAATTTATCAACGGTGCCGACCATCTCTTCCGTCTTGAGTTTTAAGGCTTGGTCAATATCCGTCAGTGATGCAACCTCGGGGAGAACGCCGCCGAAATATTTGACCGCCATGGCGGTGGAACGTGACAAGAGGTTGCCGATATCATTGGCAAGGTCTGAATTAATCCGCTGGACCAGTGCCGTGTGGGAAAAGTCTCCATCAAGGCCGAAGGGGACCTCCCGAAGCAGAAAATACCGGACTGCATCAACACCATACTTATCAATCAGCATGTTCGGTTCAACCACATTCTGGAGGCTTTTACTCATTTTCTGCCCCTCAACGGTCCACCAGCCATGGGCAAACACCTTCTTTGGCAGCGGCAGACCGGCTGCCATGAGAAAGGTTGGCCAGTATACGGCGTGGAACCGGAGAATGTCCTTGCCGATCAGGTGGACGTCAACGGGCCAGTAGCGTCCGTAATTACCCGTTTCATCGGGGTAACCGAGGGCGGTTATATAATTGGTCAGCGCATCAAACCAGACGTAGATAATGTGGCGATCATTACCGGGAACCGGAATACCCCACGAAAAAGTGGTTCGGGAGACGGAGAGGTCACGAAGTCCTTCCTTGATGAACGAGATAATTTCGTTCCGTTTGCTTTTCGGCTGGATGAAATCAGGGTTAGCCTCTATATGCTCAACCAATTGATCCTGGTACTTACTCATGCGGAAGAAATAGGACTCTTCCTTGAGCTTTTCTACCGGGCGGTTACAGTCGGGGCAGCGCCCTTCAATAAGTTGGGTCTCAGTCCAGAATGTTTCGCAGGGGGTGCAGTACCAGTCCTCGTATTCTCCGAGATAAATATCGCCTTTCTCAAGAATATCCTTGAAAATGCTGCTGACACCATTTTTGTGACGTTCCTGGGTAGTCCTGATAAAATCGTTGTTGGATATGCCCAAGCGTTCCCAGAGTGCTTGAAAGCGTTTAACCACACGATCCGCCAGTTCGAGGGGGGTTTCGCCGGCGGTAATTGCCGCCTTTTCTACTTTTTGTCCATGTTCATCACTACCGGTCAAAAAATAGACGTCATACCCCATGAGCCGTTTGTAGCGGGCCAGAACATCCCCCGCAACGGTTGTATAGGCATGGCCGATATGTGGAACATCATTTACGTAGTAAATCGGGGTGGTAACATAGTAGCTCGGTTTCATATCAGGCTCCTGAAGTAGGTGTGGGCGTACCGTTGTCCTGTCCGCCGCCGGAAGGTTTCCGATGTCCATGTTTACGAGAACGGTGTTTTTTCCGTGGCTGGCCATCTTTTGGTGCTTCCTTGTCCGGTGCTGCTGCCGGTGACTGCCGTGGTGCTTGTTGTGCCTGTTGTACTGGTTGGGGCTTTTCACGCCCTTCATTCTGTGTATACGTCTCCAGCGAAGTTTTTTCCTGTTTTTTTCGCGGTTCAGGACGACGTTCCCGAACGCGGGGCGGTGGTGAGGCTGTTGCTGGTGCCGCCTGCGCCACCACTGCCGCAGGTGCTCCATCTCCCATAATCTCATCCCGTTTGATGACAATAATTTTATTGTCGTCGAGCTTCAACGTTATGTTTCCGGTTAAAATGTTAACCTTATCAACGACCCCGACCGCGTTAACGGTTCTAATCCGTTTACCCGCCTTTGGGAAGTTCTTCCGAAGACAACAATAGGTTTCGTACTCATAATCCAGGCAACAGAGAAGACGTCCGCACTGCCCGGAAATTTTGTTCGGATTCAGTGCCAGATTCTGTTCCTTGGCCATTTTAACGGAAACCGGTTGGAATTCGCGGAGAAATGAGCTGCAACAGAGTTCCCGGCCGCAGATACCGATTCCCCCGGTCATTTTTGCTTCGTCCCGTACTCCAATCTGGCGCATCTCAATCCGGGTATGGAACGAATGGGCAAGATCCTTCACCAGATCACGAAAATCAACCCGGCCATCGGCGGTAAAGAAGAATATCGCCTTGCTGCTGTCAAATTGGTATTCAACACGTACCAGCTTCATGGGCATAGAACGTTCGATAATTCGGTTGACGCAGAAACGATACGCCTCCTGCTCCTTCTGGGTAATGCGCTCAACCGTTGCCATGTCTTCAGCAGTGGCCTTTCGTTTAACCGGCGCAAGGGTTGAGACAGCCTCTCCATCCCGTTCCACTGGCGGCTTGACAATCTGTCCGACGCCAATTCCCCGCTCGGTTTCAACAACTACATGGTCTCCCAGGGCAAGTTCGAGTGTGCCGGCATTAAAATCAAACATCTTCCCGGCTTTAGAAAATTGGATAATTACGATTTGTGCCAAAAAAACCTCCCGCAGGTATGGAGGCTGGCAATTATTATTGCCAGCCTCCTGTGACGAAATTATGATCTGTTACCGTCAGCCAGTGTCATGAAGAGATGATCCATGGCCAATTTGGGATTGGCATTACGCTGAACTGAACGTCTTGTTTCATAAATTGATTCCAGCAGTTCCAGGTTCTTTGGAAAGGAACGTCGCGCTGCCAACGATTCAATCTCATGCCGTGATGAACGGTTGACTATGTCACCGGTACCAGCTCCCAGAAGTACTGCATCCCGGTAAAAAGAAAGCAGCATATCCAACAATTCGATAGTTTTTTCCCGGTTACCGGCCAGTTCTTCCGAAGCATCAAATACAGTAGCTATCCGATTTAAATTCAGTTTCGCCACACTGGAAAGCACGGCTTCACGGCGTATCGTCAGGGATTCATTGTCAAGCTCCAGGGCCTTCTGGACGCTGCCTCCGGCCATGGGTGCCAAAAGAGCTGCCGAATCAGACGATATGCCGCTTTGAATTAACAGTGTCAGCAGGTGTTCAAGTGAGAGCGGTGCAAACCTGAAAAGCTGGCAACGGGACCTGACGGTGGGCAACAGCAGTCCGGCATTCTCTGTCAAAAGAATGATCAGAGCATTTCCGGGCGGTTCTTCAAGGGTCTTGAGCAATGAATTTGCCGCTCCCACACTCATTCGTTCGGCTGGATCAATGATACAAGCTTTCCTCGGTGCTTCATACGGCCGCAGTGACAGGTCACGCTGCATTCCGCGAAGTTGTTCGATACTGATATCACGTTTGTCCGGTAAGGGCGCGATAAAATGAATATCAGGATGGTTTCCCCCCGCAATTTTTCGACATGACGGGCAGCTGCCACAGGCATCGTCAGGCAGTACGGTGCAAAAGAGTGCCTGTATTAACGCAAGAGCACTCTTTCGACGACCTGAGCCGCATACACCTTCAAACAGGTACGAATGGGCTGTCTTGCCATTACGTAACGACCGTCGCAACACCTCGATAATCCGGTCATGTCCGAGAATATCAGCAAATGACACGTAGCTCCTCCGGCAGATGCTGGACGACATGTTCTGAAATGGCGGCAAAAATAGTTTCAATGGTATCATCGCCGTTGACTATCACAAAACGATTCGGCTCCTCAGCCGCCAGGTGCAGATACCCCCCACGGACGCGCTGGTGAAATGACAGTGCTTCAAGCTCAAATCGTTCCTCACGGGGTCCCTGTGACGATTCAATTCTTTTTCGCGCACGGCTCAAGCCGATGTGGGGATCACAATCAACGAGAATCGTCAACTCGGGTGTGGTTTCCTGGCACGCAAGAGTATTCAATACTGCAATGGTATCCCGGTCAATGCCCCGACCAAAACATTGATAGGCCACTGTTGCGTCAAAGAATCTGTCACATAATACAATTCTTCCGGCTTCCAGGGCGGGAGTGATCACCTCGGCAACATGCTGTGCCCGCGCCGAAGCGTAAAGTAACAGCTCAGCGAGCGGAGACATTGCATGATTTTCGGCATCAAGCAGGATGGCCCTGATTTTATCGGCAATGGCGCAGCCACCCGGTTCCCGGGTCAGAAGAACCGATCGGCCCCGTGCAGTCA
Source organism: uncultured Geobacteraceae bacterium (assembly GCA_903901875.1). GTDB lineage: Bacteria > Desulfobacterota > Desulfuromonadia > Geobacterales > Pseudopelobacteraceae > JACRCG01. Next base: position 20,074 of record CAIUSO010000124.1, read on the forward strand.
GGAACTCGTGCAGAAGTTTGATCTGGGTGGTTTTGCCACACCCTTCCACGCCCTCAAAAGAGATAAAATAACCCACACACACCGTCCTGATAGTATTAATTTCCATATTATAACTGGCGAATTATAGGGAAACCTCCATGGTTTATCAACTTAAATTCCCATACAGGTTAAATACTCAGTTTCGAAGGAAGGTAATTGATGGTGAAGGTACCGGATATTTTACTTTTACGACAGATAAATCAATGGTACTATGCAAAAATTATCACGAGTAATTAACCTTCCATTACCTGAAAGAATTTGTATGTCTGTATACCTCCTCAAACGTGTTGCTCTGTTGGTTCCCCTTTTGCTTGGAATTACCCTGATAACATTTACGGTTATTCACCTTGCCCCGGGTGAACCGGTTGAGATGCAGATGGCCATGAATCCTAAAGTCGGTAAGGATGCGCGGGATCGCCTTACCAAATTTTACGGACTTGACAAGCCACTCCATGAGCAATACTTCAATTGGGTTACCAATCTTGCCCAATTAAACCTGGGTCGTTCCTTTTCCTCAGACAATCGTCCGGTCCTTGACAAGATCAAAGAACGTTTACCAGTCACGATTTCATTAAACATTATCGCATTACTGCTGGAATTTGGTCTGGCCATTCCAATAGGAGTCCTTGCCGCCACGCGCCGTGATACCTTGTTTGACAAGGGCATCACGGTATTTGTTTTTATCGGTTTTGCCGTACCAACATTCTGGTTGGCCCTGTTGCTCATGTATTTTTTTGGTGTTAGACTCGGATGGTTGCCAATTTCCGGTCTCCATACCTTGGGAAGTGACAGCTGGGGGACAGTAAGATATCTGGCGGATATGGCAAAACATCTGATTATGCCGGTAATGGTGGCATCATTCGGCAGTCTGGCCGGACTGTCCCGATATATGCGTTCTGCCATGTTAAACGTCATCGGACAGGACTATATAGTTACTGCACGGGCAAAGGGGCTTTCGGAACGGGTGGTCATCTGGAAACATGGACTGAGGAATGCCCTGCTTCCCTTGATTACTCTCCTCGGCTTTTCAATCCCTGGTTTAATCGGAGGCAGTGTTATTTTTGAAACGATATATGCCATACCAGGCATGGGACAACTGTTCTACCAAGGAGTCATGTCTCGAGATTATCCGGTAGTAATGGGAATTCTCGTTATTGGTGCTTTTCTGACTTTGACGGGTAATCTCATTGCCGATGTCTGCTATGGGTTTGCAGACCCCCGTATCAGGCATGGGGAGGGGTAGGGATGGCACGATTCAGTCAGAGCTATACCATTTCAGTATTTTGGCCACGCCTTAAAAGAAATCAACTTGCCATTGCGGGCGGAACCGTCGTGCTGATCCTGTTTATTGTGTCACTGTGCGCTCCGTTACTTTCACCCTATAGCCCTTCGGAAATTAATGCCTATTCTGTGCTTTCTCCTCCAACATGGCACCATTGGTTTGGTACCGATGAACTGGGGCGTGATGTTTTAACCCGTCTTCTCTATGGCTCACGCGTATCATTGAAAGTTGGTTTTGTCGCTGTGGGCATTGCCGTTTCTATCGGAACCGTGGTGGGACTTGTCTCAGGCTATTACGGCGGAGTTGTTGATTCCATTCTCATGAGGCTGGTTGATATCATGCTCTGTTTTCCCGCATTCTTCCTCATACTTGCCATCATAACTTTTCTGGAACCCTCCATATGGTATATTATGATGGTAATAGGTTTGACCGGATGGATGGGGGTAGCACGCCTGGTGCGTGCAGAAACACTTTCTATCCGTGAAATGGATTATGTACTTGCAGCGCGCTGTATCGGATGTTCAAACCATCGCATCATCTTCAGGCATATCTTTCCCAATGCCGTATCACCGGTTCTTGTGTCGGCAACCTTGGGAGTCGCCGGTGCCATTCTCACCGAATCAGCCCTCTCATTCCTCGGAATTGGCGTCCAGCCCCCCACGCCGAGTTGGGGGAATATACTGGCATCCGGTAAAGATTATATTGAGTTTGCCTGGTGGCTTTCTCTTTTTCCTGGCCTTGCAATTCTGGTTACGGTTCTTTCCTATAATCTGCTGGGAGAGGGCATCAGGGATGCACTGGACCCGCGTATAAAGCGCTAATTTTATTTTCTCACCGATCAATCCTCATCGACGTTGAAAGCATCATTTCACACGTCGTCACCTCGTCAAATTCCCTTTCACCGCTATTCAGGAAATAAACTCACTGTTTTAATTTTAACTTTTTTATAAATCCGAGTAGAAAAAAATATTATCAGCATATTATTTCCTGATCGTATAATTTTGAAAAAACGTTTTATTTTTTCAATAAATAGGCCGGAATAGTTTGTGAAATACGTCTCAACATACTGTAATACAATTGTAATAAATAATTTAACAAAAAATAAAAAAGGTATTGACATTTTTATAACATCGTAATAAATATTTCGAAAATGAAAATAATACTCCATTTGATTTCGAAATTATGTATGGAAGGAATCTCCATGTCACGAGAAAAAGGTGCTTACTCCGTACAAGCGGTCATCAAAGCCATCGATCTTCTTGAAGCACTCGCGCAGCAGGGAGACAACCCAACTATTACGGTCATTGAAAAAAAACTTGATTTAAGCCACAACAAAGCGTTTCGCCTGCTTGCCACACTGGAGGATAAGGGGCTTGTGGAAAAGGATGCGGTTTCTGGAACGTACCGTCTTGGAATTCAGTCATTTCAGATGGCGCAGCATATTCTCAAAAGTACTAATCTGATACGGTTGGCTCACCCCGTCATGGAAGAACTTGCTCGAAAGCTGGATGAAGCGGTCTATATAACGGTTATGAATAATGACGAGGTGTTATTCCTTGATATGGTTGACTCATTTCAACAGATTAAAGCCGTTGACCTGGTTGGACGGAAGTTCCCGTTTTTTACCAATGCCGCCGGCAAGGTTCTGAAGTCGGTCACTTCTCTGGACCTTTCGAGCCGAGGCAATAAAAAACGTTTGATACCTGATCCCGAGTCTCTGGAGATAGAACTGAATGAAATAAGAAAAAAAGGTGTTGCCGTGGATTTTGGCGGTTTAGGGGATGGTATTTGCGCGGTAGCTGTCGTTATCCGCGATTATGCAGGAAAGGTAGTGGGGGCACTCACACTGCTTGCACCATCATTCAGGATGTTACAGGATCGCCTTGAACATGAAATTATTCCTTCGATGCTTGAAGGTGCTGAAGAGCTTTCCATGAAGTTTGGGTACATGAAAATTCCGGTGTAAGCGTCACGTGAGTTAAATACTTTATGAAAGGGGGCCAGGAAAACGGGTCAGAGTGAGTGTTGCAGATTAACTATCAATTTTTAGAAAGGAGTAACTAATGGCAGAAAAACAGTATGATTGGTCAAAAATAGCGAGAAATCCCAAATTCATTGAGCTCCATCACAAAAAACAGGCTTTTCTTTTCGGCTGGTGGATATTCTCCAGCGCCTATTACTTCCTGCTTCCAATCGGGGCAGCCTATGCACCAGGGTTGTTCAAAATTAAAATGATCGGGGTTATCAACTTCGGTTATATTTTTGCACTTTCCCAGTTTTTTGTTTCTTGGGCATTGGCACTTTACTATGCTCACGTTGCCAACAAGGACTTTGACCGTCTGACCAGAGAACTGATCGACGAATTACATCTTTAGAAAAGGAGGATACGACATGACTTTGAAAAAAATATTTTTAACTGCTACCGTTGCTCTTACCTTTGCCGCAGCCGCCTTTGCTGAAGAACCATCCAAGGCTGCAGCACCCGCTGCCTCACCGGCTGCTCCGGCTGCTGTGACCGCACCTGCTCCGCAAGGTGCGGCGGCTGTTGTCGCTCCGGGCACTTCTGCCACTCCGGCACCGGCCAAGGCACCTGCTAAAAAACGTGAACTGAAAGCAAACAAAGCAATCACTCTGTCGATGTTTGCAATCATCATCGGTATTACCCTTGGCGTTGTTATCTGGGCTGCCCGTCAGACAAAAACTGCTGCTGACTTCTATGCAGCCGGTGGTGGTATCACCGGTACTCAGAACGGCTGGGCAATTGCTGGTGACTATATGTCGGCTGCCTCGTTCCTCGGTATTTCCGGGATGATTTCACTGTACGGGTACGATGGGTTTATGTATTCCGTCGGCTGGCTGGTTGCCTATATCACGGTGCTCCTGATTGTTGCTGAGCCATGCCGTAACGCCGGTAAATACACACTGGGAGATATCCTCTCCTTCCGTACCGACCCAAAACCGGTCCGTGCTGTTGCCGCTATCTCAACCGTTGCCGTTTCAACTTTCTACCTGACCGCCCAGATGGTTGGTGCTGGTAAGCTGATGGCACTGCTTGTTGGCCTTGAGTACAAAACCGCCATCATTGGTGTTGGTATACTGATGGTCGGCTACGTCGTGTTCGGTGGTATGACTGCCACTACCTGGGTTCAGATCATCAAAGCCGGTTTGCTGATGTCCGGTGCTTTCCTGCTTTCGTTCCTGGTTATGGCTAAAGCTGGCTTCAATCCGATCGCCTTCTTTGATAGCATCGTCAACAACCCCGATATTCAGGATCATGTATCGAAACTCGTATTGAAAGATGGGATCACCCTTAACGGCATTGATGCCGGTCAGCGCTTCCTCGAGCCTGGTCTGTTCATGAAATCACCCCTTGACCAGATCTCCCTCGGTATGGCTCTGGTGCTTGGTACCGCCGGTATGCCCCACATCCTGATGCGTTTCTTCACCGTACCGACCGCTCAGGCTGCACGTAAATCCGTTATTATTGCCATGTTCATCATCGGCGGCTTCTACGTTCTGACTACTCTGCTCGGTTTTGGTGCTGCCATTAACCTTAGCCCCCAGGGAATTATTCAGGTTGATGCCGGCGGTAATATGGCTACTCTTATTCTGGCACAGCAGTTGGGTGCTGATATTGCACCGATTGTCGGAGATCTTTTCTTGGCATTCCTCTGCTCGGTAGCTTTTGCAACAATTCTGGCCGTTGTATCCGGTCTGGTTCTTGCCGCTTCCGCTGCTATTGCCCATGACATCTATGTTAACGTCCTCAAGGATGGTCATGCCGATCAGCATGAGCAGGTTATGGCTGCCCGTATTACCTCACTGGTTGTTGGCGCAGTTGGTATTGTCATCGGCATTGCAGCTGAAAAACAGAATGTTGCCCACTTGGTCGCACTTGCATTCGCTGTTGCTTCTTCCGGAAACCTTCCGGTTGTCGTCTTATCACTCTTCTGGCGTAAGTTTAATACCGCCGGTGTAATTTCCGGTCTGGTTGTTGGTACCGTTGCTTCCATCGGTCTGGTTATGATTTCTCCGAACATGACCTATCCTAAAGTGGTAGCAGCAGGAGCACAGAAAGTGATTACCGCAATGGAGAAAAAGCAGGCTGCTCTTCCTCCGGGAGCTCTTCTTGACGAAAAGGATGCCAAGGCCCTTGCCAAAGCTCATACTGATTATGAAAAGAACAAGGATGGCAAGTCAATTATGGGTCTTGATGCACCGATCCTGAAACTGAAAAACCCCGGTATCATTTCGATCCCGCTCGGCTTTATGGCTGCAATTTTCGGTGCGCTCCTTTTCCCCAATAAGCGTTCGGAAGATATGTTTGATGAAGTTTATGTACGCCAGAATACCGGTATCGGTATGGCGAAGGCAATTGATCACTGATTTGGTACTTGCTTGGTACGTATAAGACGGGGATGGTTTATGCCATCCCCGTCTTATTTTTAAACTCCTCCTGACTGTATCCTTCTTCAATCATGGTATTTTCTTGCCTCTCAATTTAAAAACATCAATTATTGAATTATTATATTATCTAAATACCTATTTTATAAGCTATTAATTAATGCTAAATATATACAATTTTAGTAAAATTGCTGGTATGAATGCCTTCACTCATTTTCTAAATTGCACGTTTGAAAGAAACTGAGAATGGAGGTCAGGTATGAAAAGAGGATATTTAAAAAGAAATGTGATTGCTGTCTTTTTCGTTATAACAATGACATCGTTCTCTGTTCAACAGGCGTACGCACGTTCAATCTGTACCGTGAATACTTCTGAACTCAGACTCAGGCAAAAACCGGCAAAGAAAGCACACATTGTCACCCTTTTGAGTAAAGGGGCGATTGTCGTTGCTGAAGACAGGTGTGCAGGTGGGTGGGTAAAAGTTCGTTCGGAGGACGGACGTTATTCCGGCTATGTGGGGGGATGGGCACTTACTCCGGTTAATTTTTCAGAAGAAAATAGGGGTACGGAAAAGGGTGATTCAGGCGAACCTCAGTCACCAAAAGAGCATATTCAGCCGGTTGTAGCGACACCTGTACATGAAAAGGACGAGTCGTTCCATGAGAAACTAGCGATACAAATAACCGAACTTCGCATTAAAGTTATCAACATTGAGAGAAATATGAAGTTTCTCAAAAAGGAAGTGCGAGGTATGAAAACTTTTTTCGAGCAGAATAGGGGTAAATAGCATGTTACGTTTAAATATTCAGAAAACTGAAATTTGTCTATGCATGCCATCACCGGTAACAGGTTGACCCGTTTTTGGGTTTTAGCTTGACCCACCTAAAGTTGCAGAATCATGTTTTTAAACGAGCATTCCCCGGCAAATGTTCTGCTGTTTGCTGTACGAACGTGTTTTTGGGGTTTAGTAGAGATCTCATTGTTTGGGTTTTAAGCTCAGTTGACTGCCAATTCATCTCCGTGAATGTTTTGCGTGACACGCTCTGCTACCGATAGAGGAGGCAAAAAAAAGCAGCGGCAAACTCCTTGTGGAGGTTTGCCGCTACTTTTTTGATTGCGTTTAGGGGCGTTAGAGATGCTTAAGTCCCTGTATTCAATATTTTGGATTCATAAAGCCGCCAGGATGGGCCTTCGATGGATATAATTACAGAGTGATGGATCATGCGGTCAACAGTAGCCGTCGTAATAACCGGGTCTCCGAGATAATCGCCAAGCTCCTTAAAGTCAACATTTGTTGTAATGATGGTTGAACCCTTGCAGTACCGCCCATCAATTACCTTGTGAAACAGGCAGGCGTTCCTGACGTCATGCTGTTCCAATCGATCGAAGCCGAGCTCGTCGATGAGTAGAATATCCGGAGCGAGAAAGTGCCTGAGCCTTTGTTCGAGAGTGTTGTCGGCCAAACCTGACATCAATTCACGCAACATACTGGAAGCTGTGACATAGCGACAGCGGAAGTTTTTCTGGCAACCTATAAGTAGCAGTGCTTTTGCAATATGTGACTTCCCTGTTCCGGAGTTGCCGGCGAAGATAACTCCCTGCCCTCGACCGGCGAATGAGAGAGTTGCAAGCTCCATGATTTGTCGTTTATCAACACCTGTCTGGAAGACGAAATCGAAGTCGGTAAGAAGTCTGCGTTCCGGCAGCTTTGATTCTTTAATGCGTCGTTCAATCTGACGCTCGGTCAGTGAGTTGGCTTCCATAGCAAGCAATCTTTCCAATAGATCGGTGCAGGTGGTTGCGTCTCTGGCCGCCATGGCTAATTCTTCATCCAAGGCACCGGCAATCCGGTTGAGCTTGAGTGCCTGGAGATACCCTTTGATTCGGGCGGTACTGTCGGTAGTTTTCACGGTTTTTCTCCGGTAGAGTGGGGTGCCAAGAGGACGGAATACTCTTCCAATGACCGCTGTTTTACCTGAGGCAACACTCTCCTCAATTCGTTTTCAGCGCGCTCGTTGCGTATCACCTCCAGTGTTCTGGGGAGCGCTTTTGCTGTCAGAATCCTCTCAACAGCCTTACAGTCATAGGCGTGATAGTGACAGGCATGGGACAATGCATTATTGATGTCCTCGCAGTGATAACGCTCCTTCAAGTGCAGAATATAGCGGGCGTGAAAGCCGGCGTTCTTGGGATAGGTAATCTTCAGTCCCCTCAAGAAATCCTCTGCATATACACCCAATTCCAGAAACTGTACATGGACCGATTCCAAGCCATATCGCAGTGTTTTTGTCCGGTGAACTTCTGTGCCGTCCAGAGTGATCTTTGCTCCTGCAGGTGCCCGCTCGTGGCGGATGATAAGGGAAAGCTCCGGTGAATAGATCAGCACCTCATGTTCCGTGGCCTTCATCGTCACAATATCGGTTATGTGTTCATAGGGTATGGGGTAGCGATTGGTCTCGAAGTCAATATAACCATCAAGGCTACAGACCCTGAGGGCTACCTCGGCACAGTCATACAGATGGAGTGGCAATGGTTGCAGAGCAGCCTGTTCCTGTTCAAGAAACAGCTCCAACGGCAGGCGGTTGGTGGTGTTGTGACGGTGCATGTCATTTTTTTCCGCCAACCACCAGCGAGCACAGGCGCGAAGATCCTCAAGATCCTGGAATTCACGACCACAGAGGAGGTTGTTCTCCACATATTGAAACGGCCTCTCAACCTTTCCTTTTGTTTCTGGCCGTGCTCGCTGACAAATTACTGGTTTACAGCGATAGTGAGTAATGAATGCGGCGAAAGCCGGATTGATAACTGGTCTCCCCGCTTCCCAACGCAAGACCACGGTTTTTTCGCTGTCATACAAGCATTGAGCCGGCACACCACCGAAGTGGGCAAATGCGTCATGGTGACGGCGAATGAGAGTAAAGAAATCCCGGCGCGGAGAGAAGTCGATAAAATGCCGCCGGGAAAACCCAAGAACGTAGGAAAAACATTGTATGTCTGCAGGGCCGGTTTTAAGGAATTTAATCCGATACGGGCTCCAATCCATCTGACCCTGAATACCCGGCTCGGTCTCAAACCGAACGATTGGCGTCTGCTTGGGGCGGGAACGGAGTATTTGTAAACGATCCCGCAGGATCGTGATGCCACCGTCATAGCCGACTGCGGTCAATTCCTCATAGAGCCGCTGTCCGGTAATCTTTGGATATTTTTCCAGAAGCTTCGTAAGTGTGTCTTCAAATGGGCCAAGTTTTTTTGACGTACGGATCCGACGGGGCGGTTTCTTTGCCAGGAGAATATCATGCCCCTCATCCCTGAGGGCATCATGTTTCCTGAGGATACTGCGTACTGTATTACGGCTGATGGCGAAGTGACGGGTAAGTGCCCGAATCGACCACCCCTTCTGCGTTCTCATAAGCACAAGCTGTTGTTCAAGGTCCTCTCTGTTTTGTATAAAGATTGCCATTATTGTACACCCTCCTCTCTGGGTTTGATGTTGCGGGCCAGGTCATGCAGCATTGCGTACACGGAAGTGAGACGAGGCAATGCCCGAGCGGCGTCCTGCCGCAACATCTTGTCCTCATGTGGTTCAAAGAATATAAAGTCTGTATCGAAGAGAAGCTTCACCTCGATACAGATCTTTTCCAGACCGAAAAGGTGGTGGCGCATCTGTTTGACCTGAGAGCTCAAACCCTTTTCATTGGGCAGGGAAACTTTGATACTACTTACGGGCGAAATTGCCGTCTCCCGCGGGTTCTTGAAGATGCCTTCGTGCTCTTTTTTCGGCCTGGCGAGGAGAGCAGCTACGACCTGCCTGCTTTCACGCCAGGTAAGGCGTTGTTCGTGGATGACCTTCAGCAACAGCTCCTGGTTGCAGCGCTGCAACCGTGCCAACTCTGCACCAAGACTGGCAGGCAAAAGCCCGAGCCTGATGCTCTCCTGGGCTTCATCACAGAGCCGTTCGATCAGTGACAGTCGCCGACAAACCCAGCTCTTGTGACAGTTCAACAGAGTGGCAATCTCAACCTGGTTCAGGCCGTCCTCATGGCAAAGTGAATGCACCACCAACGCCTCCTCTATACCGGTTATGGGGCGACCAACCCTGTTAAGCAGCAGCATTGCTGCCTTGCAAGCCCGCAGCCCTACATCGAGCGTCCGAACCTGTAATTCCTTTATTCCCAACTGCCGACTGGCTCTGAGTCGTTTAAAACCATCAAGTAGTTCCGGGTCACCATCAGCAATACGACACACGACCACGGGTGTTTGCTGCCCATACTTCAGCATAGAACGAAGCATGGCTTGCTCTGCTGCCGGATCGGCAATCCGTAGCTGGGCAAAGCGCTCACCAATCCTCGTAATCGACAGAGTCATCGTCTCTTGAGCAATAGCTATGTGGTCGGCTGCGGCCATACTTCGGCTCCCCTTATGCGGTGATTTATGCGTCCGGGTAAAAGCATATCTTATCGGCTCCCCCAAGGCTATCGCCTCTTGAAATCCGTTCGGGGAGTAGTTGTCGATATTCACTCTTAATTCCAGCTAGTTGCGGCTTGATCACCTCTTGAACACGTTTTATGAGTAGTCGGACGATATACTCTATAATTACGAGCTGTTGAGTGCCAATCACCTCTTGAACCACTTTCGGGGGGTAGTCGAGCGGAGTTACCCGTTTTGGGGAAGGTTTTAGTGGTGGTGACGGTGGAATTGGGGGAGGTGTTGCTGGCGATTTTGGAACAGAAGACAACGACTCCAGGCGGCCTCGAAGGTAGCTTTCCCGGGAACAGTGCCGGTTCTTCATATTCCACTCGGCACACTTCCGAATATGCCACTTCCGCTGGCATTCGGGAGAACCACACGTCTTCTGACGCCCACCGAGTCGAGGGTCAGGGATAAACCACTTCTTGCAAATACGG
>CAIUSO010000125.1 GCA_903901875.1 uncultured Geobacteraceae bacterium
GAAGGTGGCGAGGATGTATTCTGCCACTTCTCCGCAATCGCAGGCGAAGGTTTCAAATCCCTTGCAGAAGGCGATAGAGTAACTTTTGAAGTAACAAAGGGTCCGAAAGGGCTTCAGGCCGCGAACGTAACTAGAATTTAAGGTCTGCTTCGCAGCACAACCTGAGAACCCCGGCTAATACCGGGGTTTTTTTTTGGGAAAAAAAGCCCCGGCACTATAACCTCAGGCCGACGCCCCTGATGTTACAGGCTCCGAGGTGACAACGTCAGTTGCCGACCCTGATTGACATGCTGCTACTGGTCAGATAGTGGTAGGCGGTATCGAAGACAATGATCTGTAACACATAAATGGCGGCAAAGGCCACCAGGGGCGACACGTCCAGCATGCCGGTGTCTGGCATGTGGCGCCGGATACGACGGAGTAGGGGATCGGTGACCCGATAAACGAAGCTGACGAGCGGGTTGTAGGGGTCTGCATTAACCCATGAGATGACGACACTGGCAAGGAGAATGTACTTGTAGAGGGTCAACAGTCCACTAGCCAGTTCAATCAGTTTGGCAAGTGCCAGCAGTATGTTTGCGTATAGAACCATCGAAGTGCTCCCAGTATTCAGCTTAAATTACGCTCACTATGCCTCAATGTGGCGGTAAAGTCAAAAGGGAATCGGGGTTATCTGACTCCCATGAATACCACCTATAAATAAGACGAAAGGAAAATCCCCATGAACAAGAAAATGACCGCCCTGCTTCTTTCCGCCCTAGTTCTCCCCGGACTTGGCCAGCTCTATCTTGGCCGGAAAATGATCGGCGGAATTCTGATCGTGCTGGTTAATCTGGTGCTGCTCCTGGCACTGTTTGTCCTGTTACGGGGCCTTTCTCCGGTTATTGCCGCCCAGATTGCCGGCGGTGCCATTACCATAACTCCGACCGAGATCATGGGCTCCCTTGAAGGGACAAGTGGCTTTGGAAAAGCGGTTCTCGCAGCATTTTTCATTCTCTGGACATGTTCCGTTGCCGATGTTCTCACGTTCAAGGGGAAACCGTAGGGGTGAGTGAGTGTCGATCTTGACAAACACTGTTTTTTTGTGAGACAAGGGATGAAGTTTATTTAAAGTGAAATTCGTCCGAAACATCGGGTCGGGCGGAATCGGGGATTATATGATCATCTCAAAAATTATCGGGAGCGGCTCATGTCTGCCGGACCGGGTCATACCAAACAGTCATTTCGATTATCTGGTTGAAAATGCCGATGAGTGGATATTCAGCCGAACCGGCATCCGGGAACGTCGCTTTGCCCATGCCGACCAGTCCACCTCTGACCTGGCCACCATTGCAGCGCGAAATGCCCTGGAAGGGGCCGGTCTGTCCGCGTCGGACATCGACTGTATCGTGGTGGGGACCTCAACCCCCGACATGACCCTGCCATCTACCGCCTGTATGGTTCAGGAAAATATTGGCGCTAAAAATGCCTTCGCCTTTGATGTGAATGCCGTCTGCTCCAGTTTTGTCTATGCACTGGAAATAGCCGACAATTTCATTAAATGTGGAAAATACAAGACGGTAATGGCCATCGGTGCCGACACCTACTCAAAAATACTTGATTTCAACGACAAGAACAGTTGCCCCCTGTTCGGTGATGGAGCAGGTGCCGCCATCCTGAGTGCGGGTGGTGATGCTTCCACGGGAGTCCAGCAGACCTATATGCGGAGTGATGGTAAGGGGTGGCCGCTTATTCAGGTTCCCTCTTCCGGCTCTCGTGCGCCGGTGACTGCGGCAACCATTGAGGCCCGTGAAATATATTTTCAGATGGCCGGCAAACAGGTGTATGTTTTTGCAACGGAAGTAATCCCGGAAATTATCAACACCCTCTGCGCCCGGGGGGGGATCACTCCGGCGGACCTGGACTACATCATACCGCATCAGGCCAATGTGCGGATGATTGACTTCATTTCCAAGAAGAGCGGTTTTCCCAAAGAGCGATTTCTCCTTAACCTTGACCGCTGTGGCAATACCTCGGCCGCGTCAGTGGCACTGGTGCTCGATGAAAACCTGCGGAACGGCACCATCAAGCCGGGGCATCTCATATTGGCCATGGGCTTTGGTGGCGGACTTACCTGGGGTGGATTACTTATCAGGATATAATGCGCCAATCCCCTCACCGGCTATGAAACTCTCTAACCCCTCCGCTTCAAGGAGTGCCCGCAGTGAATCCTGCGGGCATTTTTTTTTCCATCCCCCGTGAAAATGATCGGCAATCAGCAGTATTCCCCCCGGCTTGAGCAGTGCCAGCAGATTGCGGAGTGTCTGTACGATCTGCTCCGTTTCGGCAATAATGGGGCCACCCAGAAGACCGTTACAGACGATGATGCTGAAGGAGGAGAGGGTACCCGGTGTGGACCGGGTGGTCAGGTCGGCGCAGTGAAACGTCAGGACAGAGTCTCCGCCCCGTTCACGTACCGCTCGGGCCAGCTGGAGCGTGAGCTCCTCCTTGCGTCGATCGTGGGGAAACCGGCCATGATCGGCGCACCACACCTCCAGCGGTTCAATGGTCCATCCTTCCATGCGGAGCCGATCCGGGGCGATCCCTGCGTCAAGCAGCTGCACGGCAAGAAGGCGGGTTTCCTCGCCGGCGCCGCAGGCGGCATCCAGAATCGTAGCTGCTCCCATACCATTACGGGCAAGCCACTCACCGATAAATTTCTGCTGTTCGGGGTAGCGTGCCTCCCTGCCATAGAAACGGTCAGGCAGGAAAGATGTCAGGAGAAAGAAAAGCAACAGTTCCCGGTCAGTCAGCAGCGCATCGAGCAGCTTTGCTGGATTGGCACCGAAGTGGAACCGGGGAGGGAGCAGAGCAAAGGTGTCCGCCCAGCTGTGGGAACGGTGAAAGGGGGTCACCGAGAGGAGAGGCGGATAACGGAGTGCGGAGCGATAGAGCCGGTTGAACAGGGTGGAAATGGGGGAAATCGGCAGATACAGCTCACATTGACAGCGGATTTCCCGGGTGATTAGTAAGCCGGGTGCCGGGAGTGGTTCGGGAGAGGTAGACGCATAGATGTCGAACTGCCGCTGAAGGTGCCGGATGGACGACTGAAACCGCTCCCGGTCTACGGCGGCGATGAGGCGGTCAAGGGAGGTAAGGTCCGAAGGCACATCAGTAGCGGTGAAGGGGACGGTACAGGGTGTCACGTTCCACCGGTATTTTACCGACGTTTCTGATCAGGCGGATAAGACCCTCCTTGGTCAGGGACTGGGGACTCACCGCTCCCGCCTCATGGCCAATTTTTTCTTCAACCACGGTACCGTCAAGGTCGTTGACTCCGAAGGCCAGTGAAACCTGGGCAATTTTTTCCCCAAGCATGATCCAGTAGGCTTTGATGTGGTCAAAATTATCGAGAAAAATCCGGGCGATTGCCAGTGTCTTCAGGTCGTCGATGCCGGAAGTGCCTTTGATGTCGAGGTGGAGGTCCGAGTTCTCCGTCTGGAATGCCAGGGGAATAAATGCCTGAAAACCGCCGGTTTCGTCCTGGAGAGTACGGAGCATGGCCATGTGGGCGACCCGGTCGCCATGGCTTTCCACGTGACCATAAAGCATGGTGGCATTGGTCTTCAGGCCGGCACGGTGTGCCTGACCAATGATATCAAGCCAGCGTTCTCCCGAGATCTTTTCCGGGCAAATTTTCTGTCGTACCTCCTCAACCAGAATCTCAGCACCCCCACCCGGCAGGGAGGAGAGCCCTGCGGCCATGAGGCGGATCAATACCTGTTCGATGGTGAGGCCGGAAATACGGGAGAAGTATTCAATCTCTACGGCCGTAAACGCCTTGATATGGAGTTTCGGTGCAGCGGCGGTGATGGCACGCAGCACCTCTTCATAGTACTCGAAGGCCAGATCGGGATGGAGTCCCCCGACAATATGCACTTCGGTGGCCCCTTCCCCTTCGGCTTCCCTGGCACGCCGACAGATTTCATCCAGGGCCAGGGTGTAGGCCCCATCCTCACCGGCGGTACGGGAAAAAGCGCAAAAGGCGCAGCGGTTCACGCAGATATTGGTCGGATTGATGTGGCGGTTTACGTTGAAATAAACGTGGGAGCCGTTTATCCGCTCGTTCGCCAGGGCAGCCAGTTCGCCGATGGCAAGAAGATCTGCTGACGTAAACAGATACAGGGCCTCGTCGGGAGAAATGCGCTGGCCGCAGCGAACTTTCAGGGAAATGGTGTCGAAGGTAGTCATGCCGTGAGTCTACGAAAAAGTTGCCATTAGTGCAAGTGGAAAGCAGTGCATCTATCGTGAAAGGGCGGCGGCCATCCTGATGGCCGCCAGGAGACTTGCGGCCGATGCGGTACCGGTTCCGGCCAGATTGTAGGCCGTGCCATGATCCACCGAGGTACGGATGATGGGGAGCCCCAGGGTGATGTTGACGGCATCATCAAAATGGAGCAGCTTGAGGGGGATCAGCCCCTGATCGTGATACATGGCCACCACGCCATCGTAGGCCCCCTGCCGGGCAAAGTGAAACAGGGTATCTGCCGAGAGCGGCCCTTCCGCATTAATCCCCCTGCGGCGGGCCTCGGCAATGGCCGGGGCGATGATGTCCGTCTCCTCATGGCCGAATTTTCCCCCTTCGCCACAATGGGGGTTAAGGGCCAGTACCGCCAGGCGGGGAGCGGCGATGCCGGTGAGCCGGGAGACACCTTCCGCCGTAATGCGGATGGTTTTCAAGACCTGTTCAAAGGTAATCAGGGGGGGGACGTTGGCAAGTGCTTCGTGTATGGTGACCAGGCTAACCCGGAGAATGTCTCCGGCCAGCATCATGACAAAATCGTCAGTTCCGCACAACTCGGCAAGAAGCTCCGTATGCCCCGGATAGTCATGGCCTGCCCGATGCATGGCCTCTTTGCTGATCGGTGCGGTTGCCATGGCAGCCACACTGCCGTCGAGGCAGAGACGGGCCGCCTCGCAGATGTAGCGGAATACCGCATCACCTGCCGCCGGTGAGGGGGTGCCGAAGATAATATCCTCGTCGGCCAGCTGGGACAGTGCCAGAAGGGGGATGGTGCCAGAGGGGATGGTCGCTAGATCGGTAATGTCACCGATCTCCCAGATTATCAGCGGAGAGGCACAGATGGCTCTTCCCCGTTCAAGGGCCCTCCGGTCCCCGATTACCACCGGACGACAGATGGCGGCTACTTCCGGGGAGTGGAGTGCTTTAATGATGATTTCCGGACCGATGCCGGAGGGGTCGCCCATGGTGATGGCGATTGTGGGAAGGTGGGACATGGGGTTATCCTCCGTTTCGTTGAGCGATTGCCAGCGTGACATTGGCTGATTTTACTTTGCCGAGCAGCAGGCATCCCCCCTCGGAGGCGAGCAGCGCGGCCGGTTCGGCCACACCGGTTGCCCCGACCGCAGCCAAGGCGTATGGGGACGGGGGAGATGGGCAGGTGACCCGATTTAACTGTTCGCTGGTGAAGCAGCGGAGCGGTACGCCCAGTTGTTGGGCATAGTTCACCAGTCCGACTTCATCTCCCTTTGCTGTTATGGTGGCAATGGTGCAGACACTTTTCACCGAGAGTGATTGTTCCAGAAGGTGGCCGGTGACAAACGCTTCGATCTCAGGGGCCGGGGTTCCACGGTTGCAGCCGATGCCGAGGACCAGATTGGCGGGGCGGAGAATCAGCAGCTGGCCGGGGAGCTCCGGATGGGGTTCCTGCCTGTTGGAGACCAGGATGAACCCGTGGGCACCGCTGGCCAGTGCCCCGGCATACGTTGTATGGTGACTGATGGTACTGTGCCGGAGCAGATGTTTGGAAAGTGCGCCGTGCGGGTCGATCAGGGCGATGGGGAGGTGGTCGAGCAGGAGGGCGTTGAGATGTTTCACCTGGCCGATGTCATCGATGGCCATACCCAGCTCCTGGGCCAGCATATCGAACGAGGGAAGATTGTTGGCATCGGTGGCGGTGGTGATGACCGGTAGGGCACCGGTGACCTCTCCACACTGCCGGGCAAGCCGGTTTGCTCCCCCCAAGTGACCGGACAGGAGCGGGATGGCAAAGGTTCCGGCATCGTCCATGACCACAACAGCCGGATCACTTTCCTTTGAGTGCAACAGTGGGGCGATCATTCGGACCACGATTCCGGTCGCCATAATCAGTACAAAGCCGTCAACGTCATGCCAGAGTGAGGTGATCAGGGCCCTCAGTTCAGTGGGGTGGAACGTCCGGCTGCCTGCTCCCCCCTCTTGTGCATAGCGGGAGGATACATACAGTTCCAGGCCGGCCATGGCGTGGGTCAGTACTCTTCCCCGTCGTGCTCCCCGGGCGGTTATGGCGATGACAGCCGTAGTCATCTCAGACGGTATGCCGTGTGCGGAAACCGTGGCTAAAATCATCGTCATACAACAGTGATTTTGCTTTAAGCCCTTCACGCCTGGCGGCCAGAACGTCTCCGACAATAATCAGGGCCTGGCGGTCGATACCGGCCTCCCGCACCCGCTCTGCCAGGTCCAGAAGAGTACAGGTGATGATCTGTTCGTCTTCCCAGGAGGCTCGGCAGACCACCGCTGCCGGTGTGGCAGTGGTATATACTCCCTGCAGCAATTGGGCGACCACCTTTTCAACCATGCCGACGGAGAGGTAGATTACCATGGTGGCGCCAAGCTGGGCTATGGCATGGAGCTGTTCACGTTCCGGTACCGGGGTGCGCCCCTCGATGCGGGTGAAGATGACGGTCTGTGACAGTTCGGGCAGGGTTAATTCCTGCTTCAGTGCGGCGGCGGCAGCAAAGGCACTGGTTACCCCCGGCACGACCTGATAGTCTATGCCAAGAAGATCGAGGGCTTCCATCTGTTCCTGAATGGCTCCGTAGATGGCCGGATCGCCGGTGTGGAGCCGAACCACGGACCGCCCTGCGGTGATGGCATCCCTCATCACGGCAATGACCTCCGTAAGTGTCATGGAGGCCGAATCATGGATTTCTGCCTTGGTGGCATAAATGTGCACCAGTTTTCGGTCCACCAGGCTGCCGGCAAATATGACCACATCGGCATGTTTCAGTAATCGTGCTCCCCGAACCGTGATCAGGTCAGAAGCACCGGGTCCGGCTCCCACAAAGGATACGCGTGCGGACATTATAACTTTCTCCCGGTCTGAAATATTTTGGATGTTGTAACGGTAAAGTGACCCCATGTCAAGCCGGAGAGGGGGGAAAGAGGGAAAGCGTGAAATGATCGGAGAAGGGGGGTGTCAAAATCGGGATTATGTGGTATATTGCTTTTGTTTGTGCCCGATTACCAAAGGGGGAGTTAATGATTAAGCGTCTGTGTATCTGTATGGTCGGCAGCATATTGTTGCTTTCTACCGGTGGCTGTCTGGTCTCTGAAAGTGCCTATCTGAAAAAAGTAGAAGAGGTGGATCTTCTTACCAAAGATCTTGCCGAGCTGCAGCAGGTGTACCGGAGTCTTTCCCAGGAAAACAGTGCCTTGAAAGCAAAATTCCGTCGCCTGACCGAGGATAGTGCCGGCCTTGCAGCCGATAAAATGCAGCTGGAAGGGTTATTAAAGGCGAAATCCGATACCCTGTCAAAGAATATCAGTGAGCTGCGGCAGAAGGTGGCCGAGCTGCGGGTGGAGAATGGAACCCTGAGTGATGAGGTGGCTGCCCTGCAGAAGGTCAAGGAAGAGAAGGCCGCTGAGGTGAGCAGGATCTATGAAAAATTTATTGAAGCTCTGAAGGACGAAATCGCCCAGGGGCAGCTTACCGTCTCTGAGCTGAAGGGGAAGTTGACGGTAAATCTGGAGGCGGCCCTGCTCTTTGAGGGGGAAAAGAGTACGATGAAGCCGGAGGGGGTAGCTATCCTCAATAAAATTATTCCAACCCTGAAGGGGATCGGTACCAGATGGGTCAAGGTTGAGGGACATACGGACAACGTTCTGGTTGCCGGTGAGCTGGCACGCCTCTACCCTTCCAATTGGGAGCTGTCGGCCATGCGCGCCATCACGGTCACCAGGTATTTCCAGGACCAGGGGGTTGATCCAAAAAATCTTTCCGCGACGGCCTGTGCTGAACATAGGCCGGTTGCGGAAAACAGTGCAAAAGAGGGGAATTCCAAAAACCACCGCATAGAAATATCACTGGTAGCGAAGGAGTAGTTCGGTGGCCAGAAAAAAGCAGCAGCAGAATCCGCCAAAAGCCAGGGAGTTTCATAGTTCTCCCTTTACCACTCTGAAGGGTATTTCCCTGCCGGAACCGGAAACAGTGGAAAAACCGCTCCCCCCTGTTAAAAAGGTTGTCGAGGAGAACGAAGGGGGAATCGATCTTTTTTTACAGGCGGTCGCCGATGTCCGCCCCTTTCACCCCACAGCGCGGAAACCACTTCAGGCCGGTGCGCTCCCCCGACAGAAGGCCGCTGTGCGCCGGATAGAGGAGCTACAGGTAATTGAGGAGGGGGCTTTTCTTGCCGAGATAGGGCGCCTGAAGCTTGATACCACGTTTGCCGACGGGATTCAGGATGAAGGGGAGCTGCAGCCGCTCTCCGGAAACCGGCTCCGCCAGGTAAAACGGGGGATTGTTTCGGTCAATCACCAACTTGACCTCCATGGACTTACCCGTGAGGAGGCCCTCGGGGCGTTGCCCGGTTTTCTCCAGTCCGCCCGTAAAAGAGGACAGAAAGCAGTGCTGATTATTACCGGCAAGGGGAATCATTCACCGGAAGAGCCGGTATTGCATCAGGCTGTGGCATCCTGGTTGCGGGATGCCGGCCGCGCCGCCGTTGTTGAATTTGCCCCCGCCCCCCGTGAAATGGGGGGGAGCGGTGCCTATGTGGTGTTTTTGCGGCCGATTGATGAAGGGGAAAAAACGGCGAACAGCAAGTAGCAAGATGTAGAGAAAATAAAGAATATACCTGTAGTTAACTCAGAAAGGAGTTTTGTGATGATTACCCATATTGTATTATTCAAACTTGCCGAACCAACGGTAGAAAATGTGACGGCAACCCGGGACAAGCTGCTCAGCATGGAGGGGAATATTGATCTGTTGCGGCATCTTGAGGTTGGTGTTGACCTGATCAGGTCGGAGCGCTCCTTTGACATCGCCCTTACCACCCGTTTCGATTCCCTGGACGACCTGCAGGCCTACCAGATTCATCCCTATCACGCCGGTGTGGTGGTCCCCCACATGAAGTCGGTCTGCTCCTCAATTGTTGCGGTGGATTACGAAAATTGATCTCCCATACTGTATACGTTTTTAACTTGACGAATGGGGGAGGTATGAGTAGAATTCGGTTTTACTCATAAAATGCACTAAGAATTAAATCATAAATGAGTTGTGATATCGAACTGTTGAATATTCGCAGCCGAATCGACCCGCTTCAATGCAGGTAAATGCCTGTAACACAAAAAACAAACAGGAGGTTGTACATGTCAGATTACGGAACTCTTCAGGACCGAGTACAATGCAAATCACTTTTGAGTAAAGTCATGACTGCCGAGCAGACCATTCCCTTCTTTAAACATGGGATGAATCTGGGGTGGTCCGGGTTTACTCCGGCCGGATATCCGAAAGTGGTACCGATTGCCCTTGCTGAACACGTTGAAAAAAATAACCTGCAGGGAAAACTCAAGTTTAACCTGTTCATCGGTGCTTCCGTCGGTGCAGAAACCGAAGACCGCTGGGCACTGAACGACATGATCGACCGTCGCTGGCCTTACCAGACCGGTAAGAACATTGCAGCCGGTATCAATGCCGGTCGTATCCGCATGGGAGACAAGCATCTCTCCCTGTTCGCCCAGGATCTTGGCTACGGCTTCTACACCAAAGACTCTGCAAGCGGCAAGCTTGACCTGGCCATTATCGAAGTTTCCGCCATCAAGGAAGACGGCAGCCTGGTTCCGACCTCCTCCTGCGGCGTTATCCCGGAGATCCTGATGATCTGTGATCACATCATCCTTGAGGTGAACACAGGACAGCCCTCCTTCGAAGGGATCCATGACCTTCTGACACCGGCAACTCCGCCGAATCGTCAGCCGTTCAACATTGTGACCGCCGGTTCCCGCATCGGGTCAACCTCCATCGCCTGTGATCCGAGCAAAGTTATTGCCGTTGTTGAATCAAAACTCCGCGATCAGGGTCGTGCCTTTGCCGAGCAGGATGATACCTCGGAAGCCATCGCCGGCCATATTATTGAATTCTTTACCCAGGAAGTAAAAGCCGGTCGTCTGCCGAAAAACCTGCTGCCGATCCAGTCCGGCGTTGGTTCCATTGCAAATGCCGTTATCGGCGGTCTGGCAAAAGGACCATTCAGTAACCTGACCGTGTACACGGAAGTTCTTCAGGATACCATGCTTGACCTGTTTGACTCGGGCAAGCTTGATGCCGCATCATCCTGCTCACTCTCCCTGTCGGCTTCCCCCGGCTTCCCCCGTTTCTTTGAAAATATGGACAAGTATTTCGACAAGATTACCCTGCGTCCTCTCTCGATCTCCAACGCTCCGGAGCCGATCCGTCGTCTCGGGTGTATCGCCATGAACACACCTGTTGAAATCGATATTTACGCACACGCCAACTCAACCCTGGTTGGTGGTACCCGTATGATCAACGGACTTGGCGGTTCGGGCGACTTCCTGCGTAACGGCTTCCTGAAGATGATGCATACTCCTTCATCACGTCCGAGCAAAACCGATCCGACCGGTATCTCCTGCGTGGTACCCCACTGCTCGCACATCGACCACACCGAGCATGACCTTGACTGCGTCATCACCGAGCAGGGTCTTGCCGACCTTCGTGGTTTGGCACCGAAGGAACGCGCACGTCGTATCATCGAAAAATGCGCACATCCGGACTACAAGGCACAGTTGACCGAATACCTCGACATCGCCGAAGCGGACTGCCTCAAGCGGAAAGTCGGCCATGAACCACAGCTGTGGGATCGCGCCTTCAAAATGCATCTCAATCTTGAGAAGAACGGCACCATGAAGCTGAAAAACTGGGATATTAAAATGGATCTCTGCGAAGACTAATCCAGCCCGCTTATTATCGCACAACAGAAAGCCCCGTCGGAGTCATCCGGCGGGGCTTTCTGCATTGAACCTCAATATTACGCTCAGTGGCCGGTTGAAATACTGGCCTCAACGACAAAACGCTTGATTTTGCGGGTCGTTGTTTTGGGGAATTCATCTTCGCGTATGGTGAACTTCCGCACCCGTTTGTAATCGGCGAGGCAACGGCATGCCCGCTGTACCTCAACCTTCAGGATCGCCTCCACGCCGGCTTCGCTCATGGGTCCCTTGCCGTCAATGCGGCACTGCTCGTCAATTGCGTCCTGATTGGGGAAGATGATGGCGTGTATCTCCTCCGATGTGGGGTCAACCCGGTGGCCGTAGACCATGACTTCGGCGATGAACGGACTCTTGAGCAATTCGTTTTCCACCTCTTCCGGGTAGACGTTTTTACCGTTGGGGGTAACGATAAGGTTCTTGACCCGTCCGCTGATAGTGAGAAAGCCATCGTCACTGAGGTACCCCAGGTCTCCGGTCCGGTACCAGCCATCGGTGAGCACCTCTGCGGTTGCCTGGGGATTGTTGTAGTACCCCTGCATGACATTTGGCCCCTTGACAATAATTTCCCCGACCTTCTCGTCATTGGGGGCATCGATACGCATTTCAACACCGTCGAGAAGGCGGCCGATGGTGCCAAGTCTTTTAGCGCCCGGCTGTTCGGCACTGATAATCGGTGAGGTCTCGGTGATGCCATACCCCTGATAGATTGAAAGGCCAAAGTCGGTCATCCCCTGGGCGATGGCCGGGTCCAGTGCGGCACCGCCACTGATAAAGATGGTGCCGGCTCCGAAACTGTCCTTGATTTTGGCGGTCACGATGGAGCGGGTCAGGGGAACCGAGTAGAGAAATTGGGAAAAAGTGCCGGCATTAATTTTTTTGGTGACCCGGTCCAGGATCATTCGATACACCGCCGGCACCGCAAGAAAAAAGGTCGGTTTGACTTCGGCTAGATTTTCACCCAGTTTTTTGAGGGATTCACTGAAGGATATTTTACCTCCGAGGGAGAGCGGGAGCAGCACGCCGCATACCTGTTCAAAAACATGATTAATTGGCAAGAAGGAGAGGGTGTGGATGCTGTCGTCAAGCCCGAAGTGGTTGGCGGCTGCCTTGATGTTGGAGACGATGTTGGAATGGCTGAGCATGGCCCCCTTGGAACGGCCTGTGGTGCCCGATGTATAGAGAATTACAGCGGTGTCGTGGGGCTCACGGGTTCTCTCCGGTAGCGGTGCGGTGTGGCAGAGAGAAGTGAGGGTAAGGAATTTTCCGTCACGGGTGAGCCGCTTTTGCAGCCGCTCAACCGGGTCAAACAGGTCGGCAGTGCCCCCCTTGCTCCCCCCGGTAGAGCTGGATGAGTTAAGCAGACGGTAGGCCTGACGGGCCAGAACCTCCATGGTTGTGCGGCGCTCCGTCGGGAGATTGGCGGCAACCACCAGTTCACGCCACTCTTCAATAAGTGCATCGATGACCTGAACCGCTTCCGAGGTGGAGTCACTTGGCACCGCCGGGGAAAAGGTGATGATATATTCAAGGGTGTCAATGTCAGGAAAAATCTCCAGAACCAGGTCCAGGTAGGGGGGGATGCTGAAAATAAACCGGGCATCGCAATCGGTGAGAATATGGCGCAATTCGGCGGTTTTCAGCTCTTTATCGATGGGCACCACCACACCGCCCGCTTTCAGGATGCCGAAATATGCCGCGACCCACTGGGGAGATGACGGTGCCAGGAGAGCTGCGTGGGTGCCGGGAGTGAAGCCGTTCTTGATCAGTCCGGCAGCGATTCTGTCCGATAATTCCCAGAGTGCTCCGTAGGTCATGGCGTGCCATTTCCCCGCTAGTTTGTGGCAGAGGGCGGGCTGATCACTATGCTTTTGGCAACTTTCCCTGATGAGGGAATCTATGGTCTGCATGGGGCCTCCAGAACGATGTTTGCACGCATGATAGCAAAAACGGCAGCAATTTGCCAAAACTAAACAATCCTCTCCGCCTGAGAAAATGCTTTTTTGACGTGGTCGGTAGTGCTATAGTGCGACCACATAATTTTTTGTTGATTAAGGAGTATGTCAATGTCCCAGCTTCGCGTTCGCTTCGCCCCCAGTCCCACCGGTTTTCTCCATGTGGGGGGTGCCAGGACGGCACTGTTCAACTGGCTTCTGGCCAGAAAAGAGGGGGGCGTTTTTATACTCCGTATCGAAGATACCGATCTGGAACGTTCTACGAAAGAGTCCGTTGATGCGATTCTGGAGGGGATGTCCTGGCTCGGGCTGGAATGGGATGAGGGGCCGTTTTATCAAACCGAATCGTTCCCCCTCTACAAACAGCAGGTACAGAGGCTGCTGGATGAAGGGAAAGCGTATAAATGCTTTTGCAGTTCGGAAGAGCTGGAAGAGAAGCGGAATCGTGCCATGCAGGAGGGGCGCAAACCGAAATATGACGGTACCTGTCGAGAGCTGAACGGAGAAGCTGACGGTCGTCCCTATGTTGTTCGTTTTCGGGCTCCCCAGGGTGGAGTGACCGGTTTTGACGACCTCATTAAGGGAACCATAACTTTTCCCAATGAGGAACTTGACGACCTGATCATTCAGCGGACCGACGGCTCACCGACCTACAATTTCTGTGTGGTGATTGACGATGCCACCATGGCCATTACCACCGTGATCCGTGGCGATGACCATGTCAACAATACTCCGCGGCAGATCCAGTTATACGAAGCTCTGGGATATCCGGTGCCACGGTTCGCCCATGTGCCGATGATCCTCGGTGCCGATAAGGCCCGGCTTTCCAAACGCCACGGGGCCACCAGTGTCATAGCCTATCGTGACATGGGCTTTTTGCCGGAGGCACTGCTTAATTATCTGGTCCGCCTTGGCTGGAGCCATGGTGACGATGAAATTTTCAGCCGTGAAGAGATGATAGAAAAATTTGCCATCACCAGTGTGGGACGCTCTGCTTCGGTCTTTAATACGGAAAAGCTGCTCTGGCTCAATGCCCATTATATCAAGAGCAGTACTCCGGAACGTCTGGCGGAGCTGCTGCTCCCCCATCTTTCACGACGAGGGGTAACAACGGCGGGGGGACCAGCTCTTGAAAAGGTCATCGTCACCCTGCAGGAGCGGGCCCAGACTTTGGAGGAGATGGCCGACCGGGCACTGTTTTTCTACCAGGCTCCGGTGAGTTATGATGAAGCCGCCCTGGCCAGGTTTGACAAAAATCATCTTCAGTCCGTATTCAGTGCGGTTGGAGAAAAGCTTGCCGCCGCCGTGGCGGTGGAGCCTGCCGCCATTGATGCCCTTTTCAAGGAAATTTGCAGTGAAAATGGATGGAAGATGGGTCAGGTTGGACAACCGGTGCGGATCGCCCTCTCCGGAGGCACCCAGGCCCCCGGCATCGGGGAGATAGTTGCCGCCCTCGGCAGTGATGAAACTCTTGCGCGTCTTCAAAAGGCACGGGAGTATGTGATTTCATAATCACTTCACCATGTCACTATTTAATCTTGCCACAACCTATATCCCCCGGGGAGACCAGCCCCAGGCCATAGAGGAGCTGGTAGCCGGCATCGAGCGGGGTGACCGGCACCAGACCCTGCTGGGGGTTACCGGTTCGGGGAAGACTTTTACGGTTGCCAATGTCATCGCCCGGACCTCCCGCCCGGCTCTGGTGCTCGCCCCGAATAAAACCCTGGCGGCCCAGCTCTATGGTGAGTTCAAGGAGCTGTTTCCCGACAACGCCGTGGAATATTTTGTCTCCTATTACGACTACTACCAGCCGGAAGCCTATATCCCCACCAGCGATACCTTCATCGAAAAAGATTCGGCCATCAATGACGAAATAGACAAAATGCGCCATTCGGCAACCCGGAGCCTGCTGACCCGCCGGGATGTTATTATCGTGGCATCGGTCTCCTGTATCTATGGCATCGGCTCACCGGCAGCCTATGAGTCCATGCACATTTTTTTCCACCAGGGGGACGACTACGGCCGGGACGAATTGCTGAAAAAACTCATTGAGATCCAGTACGAGCGGAACGACATGGATTTCCATCGCGGCACCTTTCGAGTGCGGGGGGATGTGGTGGAGATATTCCCGGCCTATGACAGTGAGCGGGCCCTGCGCATTGAATTCTTCGGTGATGAAGTTGAGGCCATCAGTGAAATTGATCCTCTGCGTGGCGTAGTGATGCAAAAGCTATCGAAATGCTCCATCTACCCGGCGTCCCACTACGTCTCGACCCGAGAAACCCTGGAACGGGCCGTGGAGCAGATCAGGGTTGATTTAGGGGAGCGGCTCAGGTATTTCCGGGGGGAAAACATGCTGCTTGAGGAACAGCGCATTGAGCAGCGCACCTTCTTCGACATTGAAATGATGGAAGAGATGGGCTTTTGCCACGGCATTGAAAATTATTCCCGTTACTTTGACGGGCGGCAGCCGGGAGAAGCACCCTATACCCTCATTGACTATTTTCCCGATGACTTTATCCTTTTTGTTGATGAATCCCATATCACCATTCCCCAGACCGGTGCCATGTACCGGGGGGACCGGTCACGAAAAGAAACCCTGGTCAACTACGGCTTCCGGCTTCCGGCGGCTCTGGACAACCGCCCCCTTAATTTTCAGGAGTTTCAGGCCCGCATCAATCAGGCGGTCTATGTGTCGGCCACTCCCGCTGATTATGAGCTGGAGGCCAGCGAAGGGGTCTTTGTGGAGCAGATTATCCGCCCCACCGGCCTGGTTGATCCGGTCATTGAGATCCGGCCGGTCACCGCAGGAACCTCTGCCGGCCAGGTCGATGATCTGCTCCATGAGGTGCGGGAAACCGTGGCGCGGGGGGAGCGGGTTCTGGTCACCACCCTGACCAAGCGGATGGCCGAAGAATTGACCAACTACTACCGGGAGCTGGGGGTGCGTATCAAGTATCTCCACTCGGACATCGATACCATCGAGCGGATGCAGATCCTCCGCGATCTGCGCCTTGGTGAGTTCGATGTGCTGGTGGGAATCAACCTGCTGCGGGAGGGGCTGGATCTGCCGGAGGTGTCTCTGGTTGCTATTCTTGATGCAGACAAGGAGGGCTTTCTCAGATCCCAGCGCTCTCTCATCCAGACCTGTGGCCGCGCTGCCCGTAATGTTCATGGCCACGTCTTGATGTATGGTGACGGCATCACCCGATCCATGCAGGCTTGTCTCGATGAAACCGGCAGGCGGAGGGTTAAGCAGCTTGCCTACAATGAAGAACATGGCATTACCCCCGAAACGGTCAAAAAGGGGCTGCGCAGTATTCTGGAATCCATAGAGGAGAAAGATTATGTCACCGCTCCGGTTGGTGTGGCAGAATCGGGCGAACCCTATCTGCCGCCAAAAGAGATCCCGAAGCTGGTGAAAAAGTTGCGTAAGGAGATGCTGGCGGCGGCAAAAGAACTGGATTTCGAGAAGGCAGCCGCGCTGCGTGATCGGGTGAAAAATCTTGAAGCCATGGAACTGGCACTCCGGTGAAGAGGCGATTAACACCTGAATATGGAACGGAAAGCCTGCGGGAGCATGGCGAGCTTCTGCCTCCTGTTGTGGCAACGTTCCGGCGTTTGATCTATCACAATCACCGCACGAATCCTCGCCCCATGCCGTGGCGGGAAACGGGGGATCCCTACCGCATTCTTGTGTCGGAGATCATGCTGCAGCAAACCCAGGTGGGGCGGGTCAGGGAAAAATATGCCGAGTTTCTGGAAGCATTTCCGACGGTGGCCGCACTGGCTGCCGCTCCGTTACCCGATGTACTGACGGTCTGGCAGGGGTTGGGATACAACCGCCGGGCCCTCTATCTGAAACGGTGTGCCGAAGAGGTCGTCGATACCTTGGGCGGCTGCTTTCCGTCGTCGGTTGCTGACCTACAGTCTCTTCCCGGCATCGGTCCGTATACGGCCCGTGCCGTGGCAGCCTTTGCCTTTGGTATTGGTGAGCCGCTCATTGAAACAAACATCAGAACAGTCTATCTCCATTTCTTCTACACGGGCATTACTGATGTTGGTGACTCTCGCCTCATGCCGCTGATCGCCGCTACCCTTGATCATGATAACCCTCGGGAATGGTACTACGCCCTGATGGATTACGGTGCCATGCTCAAGCAGAATCTCCCCAATCCGGGGAGACGAAGCAGTCACCATGTACAGCAATCACGTTTTGAGGGCTCCAACAGGCAGCTGCGCAGCCGAATGCTGCGGGAAATCATTACACGCGCCGAGGGGATGACGGTAGATTCCCTGTTGGTTTACCTGAAAGCCGAGCGGTCAGCCGTTGAGCAGAATCTTGGTTCCATGGTGCGCGAGGGGTTGCTGGCTGAAGACGGGGAGCGGTACCGCATAGCCGGGTAAGTCTCACACATGCATCTCCCCTGTCTGATGCCCCTTATAAAGAGAGCAGAAAGGCCAATGTAACATGACAATTCGTACGATAATATTTTTTTTAGTAGTTTTTTGTGCCGGTATATCGGCTGGTTATGCTGTTAGAGGGAGTGTGAATGGCAGTAAAACAACGAAAAACGGGGCTGATCTTCGCCTTCAGCGCGAAGGGCAGGCCAAATTTATCAACCCGTTGCTTGCCTGTGATAATAGCACTGAATCTCTGACGAATTCAGATATGAACCTGTTCAAGTCAGAGGTGCAAAAATACCTGAACACTCGTAACGATAAAGGCAACGTAACGAAAGTCAGCGTGTATTTCAGGGAGCTTAATGACGGTCAGTGGTTCAGTATCGGTGACACCGAACAGTTTATTCCTGCCAGCCTGAGGAAAGTGCCACTTATGATCGCGTTATTGAAGCAGGGTGAAGAGGAAAAAGATCTTCTCGACAGAAAAGTTAAGCTTGATTTATCAACAGATGAGAATATGAAACAAAATATCAAGCCGTCTCATCCAACGGTGCTTGGCAATTCGTACACGATTCGGGACTTGATTTTCAGAATGATTGTATATTCAGACAACAATGCTTTTTTCTATCTGACTCGAATTGTGCATCCCGCTGAATTACAGAAGGTCTATTCCAAGCTGAGAGTACTGGATAAAGCAGATGGCACAAGTGATAATTTCATGTCTGTTCAAACGTATGAGTCGTTTTTCAGGGTGCTGTATAACGCAACATATTTAAGCAGGAGTTCTTCAAGCTGGGCGTTATCAATCATGTCCAATTCAGAGTTTAAAACCGGTATTGTTGCCGGTGTTCCCTCCTCAGTTGAGGTGTCACATAAATTCGGTGAACATTCAGACGCACCACAAGCCCCGGTCCAGCTGCATGACTGCGGCATTGTCTATCACCCAATGCATCCATATTTAATCTGCGTTATGTCCCACGGGCCGAATTATGAATACCTGAGTGATGTAATTGCAGGGGTATCGAAGACTATTTACGAAAAAGTAGACATACAGCCCCGCATCAATACACAACAATAAATGCCCGAACAGTTGCACACATGAGGATGAAAGAAACAACGAATGTAAGCTACCATGTATATGGGGTAACCCCAACATTCGTGCAATGAGGGGCCATTTGTAAAAGTATCACCACAATAAGTATTTCCCCACCATAGGTCTTCATTCTCATAGTACTTCTCAAATTCACGAAAAACAGTTGTTTTACGCGAAGCAGTAGTCACTGCAAGTGCCTTCCCGATAAACACATCACAAACATCGCAAAATATCACGAAAAACATTGACGAAATGATACGAGTTTTGATATTCACGAGAACGTAATAAATAATGTTTTTCGTGGAGGAATAAGCATGCTTGTTGGATACTGTAGGGTCAGTATAGCTGATGACCGGCAGACAACTGATTTGCAACAAGACGCACTCTCTAATGTCGGGATTGATAAGCGGCATATTTATGAGGACAAGGCTTCTGGATCTAAGGACAACCGTCCCGGACTCAAGTCTTGCCTTGATTATCTCACTGAAGGAGATATTCTTGTTGTATGGCGGCTTGACCGCCTTGGACGTTCATTAACGCATCTTATCGATATCGTCGCTGGACTCAAATCTCGTGGTATCGGCTTCAGATC
>CAIUSO010000126.1 GCA_903901875.1 uncultured Geobacteraceae bacterium
CTCTTCCAAGACTCAGTTGAAGTTGAATGGAAAGGTCTCAGTTGTAAGGTTTACAACTCTTTCCTCCGCCACGCAAAGCAAGCTTAACGGGAAAGTAGATAAGACCACTACGGTCAACGGTCAGCCATTGAGCGGGAATGTGAATATCACGACTATCAGCGGCAACGCTGGGAGTTCCTCCGATTCTTCAAAGTTAGGAGGCCAAATACCGGCTTACTATCAGGCGGCATCTACCGCTATTACGACCGGCAACATTGCTTCACAGACTGTCACCACGGCAACGGGTAATGCTGGCACAGCAACTAAACTTGCCACAGGACGCACACTAGCAATTACCGGACCCATTACCTACACGTCACCATCGTTCGACGGTAGCGGCAACGTGACGGCGGCGGCAACAGTGACAAGTCAAACCGGCACTGGCAGCAAGTTTGTGATGGATACGTCCCCTGTTCTTGTTACTCCCACTATTGGCGACGCTACAGCTTCAACAATCAATTCCGCTTTTGTTGGTAACATTGTTTTTGGTGTAACTAATAATGTCACTAAAACGGTAACGGTTACATTTGGAACTGGATCGACATATATAAGCGGTCATTTAACATTCGGATCTTACGGGACGGCTGGCCTCGGTGCGAGTAATCTGGATGTTGCTGTTGGTGGATATATGGCAGCCGGAGGCACGTATTACAATTTGACGGAACTTGTCCGATGGGTAGGAAGTGGACTGACACTTTCCGCTATTACAAAGGGAACCAATAGTTTTACTTTTACAGCAACAACTGGGGCAAGTAATAACGCAGTATTTTCATGCGTAGTATTATCAAATGTTCCTGTGACCATAACTGTTACTTAATAAAGGAGATCATACATGCACAAATTTATACTTTCATTAATATGCATACTGGCACTTTCAACTCAGGCGAATGCAGCTATTTTGGTATTCAGTTCCAATGGTTCATACACCACAAAGACAACCTTTCACAATGCTATTGCTGATGCAGATACAGCAGGAAAAACAATAGTGGTGACTTCTCCCGTATCTATTACAACCGAAACAGTACCATCTACACGTTCGCTAAAGGTTGAGCAGGGCGGTATAATAACGGTATCAGGGACTCTTACGATCAACGGCAGCTTTTCTGCTGGAATGTACCAGGCATTCTCCGGCGCAGGAGTGGTCAAACTAGGACAGGGCAGCGTCACTGAGACTCTACCTGAGTGGTGGTACTCTGGTTCTGGGTCATGGCACACAGCTATTAACTCAGCTTTATCATCAATGACCACTGAGACAAACGAAACGGCTCCCCTACCTTCAAACGATACCGCAGCAGGATCAACAGGTGGCACTGTCAGATTATCACCTAGAACATATGCGACTTCTGGAACTATTCAGATGAGATCGTTCACCACACTTGCAGGGAGTGGCAGCGGATCAACGTGTATCTCATATTCAGGGTCAGGTGCAGCTATCAATGCTGGCAATGGCTACACCTCGCAACAGGACGGAATACATAACACAGTTTACAGTTTCAATACTCATGTCAGTATTCGTGATTTAGGTATACTCGGAACTTCCTCTGCAAAGGATGGGATTTATTGTTATGGGTTCTTGCGTTCAGAGTTGAAGAACCTATTTATTTCTGGATTCAATCGTTCGACTTCAACCACGTATTCCTCAGTAATGATTGACGCGACAACTCCGCATAGCATTACATACTCAGGGGCGGCAGCTATCCATCTGTTTGATGCAGCATACGTCAATAAAATTGATAATGTCCGATTGGTAGGTAACTATTACGGTATCAAGGCAACATCAGTTACGCCTGGATATGGTAACTCTTTTAACGGGACTGAGGTTACGGGCGAAGGAGAAATCCAGGATAACCAGTATGGGATTATGGTCGGTACCAAGGCTCAAATTCCCGTTGGCGGCATTGTAGGTGTTGGGTCTGTAATCCACGCAATAACAATAGAAAATAATCAGACTGGTGGTATCTGGTTAGTTGAGGGCAGACAGATCAGAGTAACTGATAACTATTTCGAGGGAAATACTACTTTTGATGTTCGACTGGGTGATTTCATAAACACTAGATCTGCGGTTAGATGTAGTGTCACCGGTAATTTTTTTAACGGTACGCTAACAGGTGTTGACGTTACGCGGTCAACAGAAACTACAATTACTGACAACACATTCCAGAGCAACACCAATGCTTTCATACTGCGAAATACTAGTGGGGGTTCGTCTACTTATATGACCGTCTACGACAACCGTATAGCTGGCACGATACTACCGTTGAGTTTAGATGAAGGTGGCACTGGTAATAGGGTTTATGGGCTTTCCGATATATTGGGTAATACTCCCACTCTGTTAAATTCATGGGCGAATGTTGGAGGAGTATATGCCACTGCTGCTTATGCGAAAGACCAAAACGGTATTGTGCATCTGCGCGGCACTATAACAGGAGGGAGTGCTTCATCAATCATATTCACCCTTCCTGCTGGTTATGCTCCGACTACAGGCAGAGAACATTTCACCGTGTCAGATACCGCAAGTGGCTTGAGTGTTGTGATGGTAATGCCGGATGGTAGCGTCTATTGTGTGTCAAAAAGCGGGACATATATTTCTCTTTCTGGAATATCGTTTAATTCGGTGAACCGATAATGAAAACGCTCAACGAATTATTCCGGCTTGTTATCCTTGCTAATGAACTTGATAATAATCTTGATGCTGCTCTTCGGTTCTCCGATCCTGACGGTGTACTATCTGGAAAATCCGGCTGGTCTTTCGGAGTATGCCAGTTCGATACCCGCAACAACAGCGAGGCTCTTAAATGTCTTGCTGATTGTGGACTGACTCAAGACGAGATTCATGGAATTGTTGACCAGACAATTGATGTTAAGCCTCTGGCATTCAACCTCATATCTCACAAAGACATTGTGGCAAAGTATGACGAAGCACAGTTAAGCCATTGTCTTGATAGCGCAGTGAACTTCAACAATGCCCACTGCATTCCTGTAACAGATACGGCGGCACTACTGGCACAAGCTGACTATGTAAACCAGTACGGTAGCATGGGTGATAGCTTTGCAGCGTATCTCAAGGGTATCAACAGGCCAGTTGAAGCACACGACATTCTGACATTCAAACTTGAGCATACCAAGTACGGTAAGGACCACCCGAAGGACTGTCGACGAAGATATGATAACTTAATAGAGGTGGTAAAAAATGCGTGAATTTGCTGATTGGCTGAAAGGTGTATTAAATGCTCAACAGTCACCTTCATTCGGAAGGGCTGGTACTGGTTTTGTGGTGTACTTTTTAGTGTTATGGGGCTGCTACATCGTGAGCAAAACAACTCTTATCCCTGACGTGCCTTATGGATGGATTACCATTATTGGGATACTTTGGGGAGTCACCGGAGTAAAAGAGGCATACATCAAAGGCAAGGAGGCCGTCAATGGAAGCACTAATGACGTGGCTTCGCAGCAATAAACTTTCAGCTATTCTGATTATTATTTCAGTAGCTTCGGTGTCATCGTCAACGTGGAACTGGTATCACCCCCAGGTAAATACCGTAACCAAAACTGAATACCGTACTCAGACCGAAGAAAAAGAAGTTGTGAAGATCAAGCGGGTACTTGTACCGGGGCCAAAGCAGATCGTCACTATTGAAAAGAAGGTAATAGTTGATAAACTTGGTATTGACCCTGTACCGGGAGAAGGCAAAGAAATCATTGCTAACGCAGAAATAGAAAGTGGTAGTGATGATACTGGTGATGTATCTGTGATTGCAGTAATGGACACCGTGACCGGTGAAACGGAAATAATTGCCAAGGCAAAGCCGGTTTCGCTCTTTGGCTTTCCATCTAACATCGAAGCAGGGGTAAGGTACGGTTTAAGCACTCAAGACCTTCAGCAAGGCAATCTGTTTGCAAGATGGCAGTTTTTGAGAGTAGGCAAGTTATATCTTGGTGCGTATGGAGAAATGACCACGCATCCTGAAGCAAAGGGAATGTTGGAAGTAAGTTTCAAGTTCTGAGACGTTTTAATAGTATCTGAAAACGGTAAAGCCCCATTCCGCAAGGCGTGGGGCTTTATTATGGATACCTAAATTCAACCTTTCTGAAATATGGATGAATGCAGAAAAAGCCACTAAAATTACAACAAGCAATATTGTTTAATATCAATACATTGCATAATTCAGAGTATCTGAATAGATGGAGAAAAAGAATCCTGGATACCTCAACGGATACCCAGGATTCTAAAAACGCTATATGTTACTGATTTTGTTACTAAACAAACTGAGCCTTTAAGAACTCACGATTCATCCGGGCAATAAACTTAACGTTAATCCCCTTCGGACAGGAAACCTGGCATTCATAATGATTGGTACAGTTACCAAAACCACATTCTGCCATGGCGTTAACGAGGCTTTTGACACGGGTTGCCGCCTCAGCCTGCCCCTGGGGAAGCAGGGCATACTGGGAAACTTTGGCACCGGTAAAGAGCATGGCAGCTCCGTTGGGACAACCGGCAACACAGGCACCACAACCGATGCATTCTGCGGCATCCATCGCCTCATCGGCAGCCGGTTTCGGAATCAGGATGGCATTACCGTCAGGAACACCGCCACTGTGGCAGGATACGTATGCACCGGCCTGAACGATGGTGTCAAGTGCGGTACGGTCAACAATAAGGTCGGTGATAATGGGGAATGCACGGGCTCTCCACGGCTCAATATAGATGGTATCACCATCTTTAAATTTACGCATATGGAGTTGGCAGACCGTGGTACGGTCCTGGCCACCGTGGGCTGCGCCATTAATAACCTGGGAACACATTCCACAGATACCTTCGCGGCAGTCATGGTCAAATGCAATCGGATCCTTTCCAGCACGGATCAAATCTTCATTAACACAGTCGAGCATTTCCAGAAAAGAGTGGTGCTCAGTAATACCTTTGGCAGTGTAGGTTTCAAATTTACCCGGATCTTTGGGCCCTTTCTGGCGCCACACGATCAGTGTGAGTGTCATGGTCTTGTGATCGCTCATTATTTGTAACTCCTTACGGCGAGATGTACGTTATCAAACTTCAACGGCTCTTTGTGAAGTTCCGGCGTTTTGTTATCACCTTTGTATTCCCAGGCGCCAACATAACAGTAATTGACGTCGTCACGTTGTGCTTCACCCTCATCCTGATATTCTGAACGGAAGTGGCCGCCACATGATTCATTACGGTGATGGGCGTCACGGCACATAAGCTCGGCGAATTCGAGGAAATCTGCCGTACGACCAGCATTTTCAAGCTGTTGATTAAGCTCCGGACCACTACCGGTAACCTTGACATTCTTCCAGAATTCTTCACGCAGAGCCGGAATTTTCTTAAGGTTCAATTCCAGAGACTCTTTGGTACGTGCCATACCGCAGTTTTCCCACATCAAACCACCCAGTTCACGCATAAACTCAAAAACAGTTTTTTTGCCGTTAATGCTGAGCAGTTTATTGTTGTAGGCATTCACACCTTCGATACATTTTGTGAATTCCGGGTTTTCAGTAGTCACCACACCCGGCTTAACCGTTGCAAGGTAACCACCAATGGTGTAGGGAATGACAAAATAACCATCGGCAAGACCCTGCATCAGTGCGGAAGCACCGAGGCGGTTTGCACCATGGACGGAGAAGTTGGCTTCGCCGAGGACAAACAGACCCGGAATATTACTCATAAGGTTATAGTCAACCCAGAGTCCTCCCATGGAGTAGTGGGGGGCCGGATACATACGCATCGGACGCTTGTACGCATTCTCATCGGTAATCTTTTCGTACATTTCGAAGAGGTTACCGTAACGTTCTTTAATGGTATCTGCACCAACACGCTTGATGGAGGTTGCAAAGTCAAGATAGACACCACGTCCGCCAGGTCCTACGCCACGGCCATCATCACACTGTTCTTTGGCAGCGCGGGATGCGATGTCACGGGGAGCAAGATTGCCGAAGGAGGGATATTTACGCTCCAGATAGTAGTCACGATCCTCTTCTGGAATCTGGTCAGGATGCTTGTTAAGATCTGCTTTGCTCTTTGGTACCCAGCAGCGACCGTCATTACGGAGTGACTCGGACATAAGAGTTAATTTGGACTGGTAATCGCCCGCCTGTGGAATACAGGTAGGATGGATCTGTGTGTAGCAGGGGTTGGCAAAGAAAGCACCTTTTTTATGGGCCTTCCAGTTGGCTGTAACGGAGCACCCCATGGCGTTGGTGGAAAGGTAGAACACGTTAACATAACCACCGGTTGCAAGACAGACGGCATCTGCAGCATAACTTTCCAGCTCGCCGGTAATCAGGTTACGGACGGTAATCCCTTTGGCAACTCCGTCAACAACGACCAGATCGAGCATTTCACGACGGTTGTACATTTTAACCGTACCGGCCTTTATCTGACGCGACAGTGCGGAGTATGCGCCGAGGAGAAGCTGCTGCCCCGTTTGTCCCCGAGCATAAAAAGTACGGGAAACCTGGGCACCACCGAAGGAGCGATTATCCAGATATCCTGCGTAGTCACGGGCAAATGGAACGCCCTGTGCAACGCACTGGTCAATAATGTTGTTGGACACCTGGGCAAGACGCCATACGTCTGCCTCACGGGCACGGAAATCGCCCCCCTTGATGGTGTCATAGAAAAGACGGTAGATGGAGTCGCCGTCATTCGGATAGTTTTTCGCAGCATTGATGCCACCCTGTGCGGCAATGGAGTGGGCACGACGCGGGCTGTCCTGATAGCAGAACGCCTGGACATTGTAACCAAGCTCACCGAGGGAAGCGGCAGCAGCACCACCGGCAAGGCCGGTACCAACAACGATTACGTTATACTTCCGTTTATTTGCGGGGTTGACCAGCTTCAGATCGAAGCGGTGTTTATCCCAGGTTTTTTCAATAGGTCCGGTTGGACATTTTCCATCAAGTATCACAATAACCCCCTTAACCTTTCAGAATGCCGGCAAAAATTGACAGCGGGATGAGAACATAGCCGAGGAAAAGAGCAAGCGCAACGAGTGTACCAAACTTGACCAGTATTGGCTGACTCTTGTCGCAACTCCACCCCATGGTCTGGAAAAAGCTCTGGATGCCGTGTGAAAGATGGAGAAACAGGGCAACCATGGCTCCGGCATAAATGAAGGAGACAAATACATTTTTAAAGCCGGCGACTACCATTCCCAAAACGTTCGGTACCATTTCGTTATGCAGCGGCACGAGATTCTTCAGGGCAGCCGTCTCGGGGCTAATGCACTGAAACGTGAAGTGTACCAAGTGGTACACGAGGAAAAGCCCGATAAGCGCACCTGACCAGATCATATTTTCACTGGCAAAAGTAGCCTTCTGGGTTGACTTGACTGCGTACTGCTGAGGACGTCCTCCGCGGTTTTCGATGGTCAGGTTGATACCAAACCAGATGTGAACAGAAACCATGACCAGTAATGCCAGACGAAAACCGATAATGATCGGCAGTGGCATACTGTGGAGATGTTCGGCATAGGCGTTGATACCACCGTTGAGCCATCCGAAGATGGAGCTGTTACCGAGCAGATGGATGACAGCGAACAGGACCATTGCCTGGCCCGTGATCGCCATCAGGATCTTTCTGCCGATGGATGACGAGGTGATTTGCATAGCATTCCTTCCTTTTCAGATAGTGTTATTTTCTTCACTGTAGTGAATGAACCGGATACAACTGAGGGGCTGAAAACTGATTTTAAGCAGGTGGACCGCGCCAACAAAATCGGGAGACATCTTTCATTTGCAAACCTCCTTGGGAGTGTTATGTGGATGCGTCGAAGAGTAGGAGTGGCGCACTCAATACGGTGATATTGCACGAATGGCCCGATAGTAAACATCGTTATAACAAAATGCAAGATTTTTATTGTATACAAAGAATCTTTCAACCACTGATTATGCACTACCGAACAGTCACAATTGCATTATTTCGTCCAGTCTGATACTAAGACAGGTGAAATATCATCACCATGTAAACTTGTAAGCGCATTTTGGAGCCAAAATGAAATTCACACTGTTAAAAAAAGATCCCGACTGTTCAGCCCGTCTCGGCATTGTACATACCGCCCATGGTGACATTGAGACCCCCATTTTCATGCCGGTTGCCACCCATGGTGCCATGAAACCGCTCACCCCCGCTCAGATCACCGAAACCGGTGCCCAGATCATTCTTTCAAATACCTACCATCTCCACTTGCAACCGGGGGAAGGACTGGTAAAGAAAGCTGGTGGGCTCCATAAATTTATGGCTTGGGACAGACCTATTTTGACCGATTCCGGTGGTTTTCAGGTCTTCTCGCTCCCCAACAAGCGGATAACCGAAGAGGGTGTATTCTTTAAACATGAGATCACCGGTGCTGAAATTTATCTGGATCCGACCACGGCAACGAGAATTCAGCAGGATTTGGGGGCCGATATTATAATGGCATTTGATGAGTGCATCCCCTACCCCTGCGACAAATCGTATGCGGAAAAGTCCACGAGAAAAACAGTACGTTGGCTGAAAGAATGCCAGAATGCCATGGTCGACAATCATCAAGCTCTTTTTGCAATAGTCCAGGGAAGTGTGTATGAAGATTTACGCGAAATGTGTGCAAAGGAAATGCGTAAATTAGATCTTCCCGGTTACGCAATCGGTGGCGTGAGCGTCGGAGAAGGACTCGAACTGTTGAAAAAAATCGTCGGCTTCACCACCCCCCATCTCCCAGAGGATAAGCCTCGCTACCTGATGGGGGTTGGCCTTCCTGAAGATATTCTGGAAAGTGTGGAGCGTGGAATCGACATGTTTGACTGCGTGATCCCGACCCGGTACGCCAGGAGTGCAACCCTCTTCACCCGTCGGGGAAAGATTCGCGTCACCAACAAGAACTATAAACGGGATTTTTTCCCGGTAGATCCCAGTTGCAACTGTTACACCTGCCAGAATTTCACGAGAGCGTACCTGCATCATCTGTTCATGGCCAATGAAGTATTATCGGCTGTACTTTCGGCTATTCACAATGTCCACTTTTATCTGACGATGATGAAAGAGATACGTTTCGCAATCGGCGAAGGATCTTTTTTAACGTACAAATCAAGGTTCATGTCAGAATATCAACGGTCGTAGTTTGTTAACGTATTACTTTATATTAAGCGAGAAATCATTCAATGAATAAAGCAATCTGTTGTATTCTACTTGCCATCATTTTAATTATGTCTGCGGGCCCCGGTTATGGTGACGACGCGTGTGGCCCAGTGACTCCAAAAGAAGAACAGTCGCTCAAGATGCAACTGGAACACTCATTGCTCACTGTACGGGTGAAGGAACTGGAAACACGTCGCTGTATCTCGGAAACCCGATTAGTTCAGAAACAGATTCTTCTTCTGAAAGATATTGCTGCCGACACCAAACTTCAGCGTCAGCCGATAGAAGAATTTCAGGGATTCGTCAGCTGGATGAACCAGAACCTTGCAGGTTACAACAAATATATAAAGGCTGGCTCATACGCTGCCGTGGTAGGACGAATGCTTCCCGTGCCCTATGCCGGTCAAGCTGCTGTTTTTACTAAATTTGCAGCCCAGTTTACCATTGCACTCAACAATGCGTCTGTTGCCATGAACGCATATTTAAAATCATCCCAAAAATTTATTTCTCTGGCCGATTCACTGGATCCTGCACTACCAGACAACCATAAAGTGACTGTTGAGGCGGCAACCTTCGCCGATACCGTATTACTGAAGGATATGAATAGTACCCACGACACCCTGAACACCGTAGCAGAGCTGTCCGCCGGTGCCCTCTCTTTTCTGGAAACGGTAAATCATTATGTCAGTGGTACGGATGAATACTGGAACAAGGCGAAGGGGTTGTTGCATAAGGATGTTGACCAGAAAGAAAAAAGCTACATTTCCGAGAGCATTAACAGCCTCAAAAACAAGGCGGTCACCTTTAATAACAAGTTAACCGCATTTGAAGCCCTGACCAGAAAACAGGCTGCCAGGGTCAAGTCACTGGCTGTGTACGACGAACTTATTGCCGAGTTGTCGGTTAAATAGGTTCCCATGCAAACTAAGTCACATCAGACAGGCAATAATCCTTGACCTGTGAACAACTTTGAATTATAAAGTTGGGACATGGCGGAGTGGTGAAATGGTAGACACAGCAGACTCAAAATCTGCCGTTCGCAAGAACATGCCGGTTCGAGTCCGGCCTCCGCTACCATCACATAGTAAATACCTGAGTAAGAATGTGTAAAAGCCCCTGATTTTACGGGGCTTTTTCTGTTTCTGCTGTGTATGCTTGTGTTTTGAAAACAGTTGTGCCTATTGATGTTGAGATAGTGGATTACCACTGAAAGGAAACGTTATGTATCCGATACACCCAGGGGAACACCTGAAGGAAATTCTTGAAGAGGTTGGTATGTCGCAAAATGCTTTCGCGCTTTCTATCGGCGTATCAGTAATGCGCATTTCTCATGTAATAAAAGGAAAGCGGCCTATTACCGCAGAGCTGGCGGTACTGTTTGGTAAAGCGTTTTCACAGACTCCACAATTTTGGATGAACTTGCAGACAAGCTATGATTTAAATATAGCTCAAAAGGCACTTACGCAACGCGTAAAGCAGGCTCAGCCGCTGGCGTTGGCTGCATAGATGCCAACACCGGTGAAGGCTTGACCCACCCATCAGCGTTATTCTGACCCACCCAACCGTTTTTATCCTCAGTTCTTTATCCCTTTTATTGACCCACCATTTGTTTCACCCCATCTAAAGATGTATCAATCTTTCTCCTGAATCAATCATGGGGGATAAAATGATGGGACAAAAACGTCGTGGACTGAAGCGACCCTGCCGTATTTGCAAGAAGTGGTTTATCCCTGACCCTCGACTCGGTGGGCGTCAGAAGACGTGTGGTTCTCCCGAATGCCAGCGGAAGTGGCATATTCGGAAGTGTGCCGAGTGGAATATGAAGAACCGGCACTGTTCCCGGGA
>CAIUSO010000127.1 GCA_903901875.1 uncultured Geobacteraceae bacterium
TAGTTGGAGAATCAGAACGAGGATTAATAGCTGAAAACCATTTACTGAGGTGGGTCAGTTGGACGCCGATGGTGGGTCAAAATTCAAAGCCGATTGACACGAGTTGAACCAAACATCATTTCAGCTTGTGACTGCAATTTGTAGAAGTTGAATTTCCCAGCCCAATTTTTACCTTCGGGGCCAGAATCCCATTTACATTATTTATAAAGCTGAGACTCATTGCGGGGGCTTTTTCCCGCTGACCGGTGCTGCCGTTGGTTATGCGATTCGGTTCATTGTTCTTTGAAAACTTTATATGTGTGGGGGTTTTTTGTTTTATTCTTCAGGTTTAATGGATATTTCTTCAAGGCTCTGTCCTTGTCTGGTAAGAAGAGTCCAGAGGTCAGAGTAGAAAAAATTGTCAACAGTCTTTATGTGTTGGGAAAGTAATGGATGCGTAATCATGTTGGGGCGGATGTCGCAGTAATAAACACCGTCAAGCGGATTCAGCTTGATCGTGTACGCCTTGAAGTGTCCTGGCAGAAATGTTGCTGAAATGCCGTACTCATGCTCTTTTTTTGTCTTTTTACGCTGTACGTCATTTAGAAAAATGGCGATGTGAGACAAATCTGTATTGGTGAGCCTGTTGTATAAAAACTTGTCCATGAAAACCTTGTCGATACGGTCTTTGCTGGAAGTTTTGACAGAACCTATGATTTTCAGTTCTCCTGTTTTGCTTATCATTAAATCATGTTGGTAGGCTGATTTAAAAAGTTCTGTTCCATCATCATCTTTTACAGGCACTTGCATGACACCTGAAACGCACTCTACATCAAGAGAAACAATCAGTAAGCGGATAAGTCTCTCGAATAAATCTCCGTTTACTTTACGAGCTTGGTTTGATTTCCCGGCTGGTAATGCGTCGAGTGTCGCGCCGATTGATTGCTGAATTGTGTAGATAGTGCGGTTGATGTTTTCTCTTAATTCGTCAGGAGGTTGTTCCCCGTTTTTAATCTGCTCAAGCGTCTCCAAAAACTGCTTTGCTCCGTTTTCAAAACTTTCAGCATCGTACATGAGCAAAGAATTGAGGGGGCGAGTAATGTTGAAATGTCCATCTTTCCGGTATTGGAAAAATTGATAGTGGTTTTCGTTCTTGGAGATAATACGGGCTTGCAGTCCTGTTTCTACATATTCCAGGTAGCGGGCGCAAAAAGCGATGTAGTTTTCTACTGTGTGGAAAAGGTCTTTGTTGACGGCGTGGTTTACGAGGTCTGTAAGCTTCATCGTATGGATTCCCTCCGTGCTGCGGTTTTCCGGTCGTGGGCGATCCACTCGTCTTTGGTCATTCGATTTACGCTTTTCAACCGATCTATTGCCCACTTGTTGTAGTCGATGTTCATGTCACATGCCATCCAGCGGCGTTTGAGTTGCTCCGCAACAACTATCGTGGTTCCAGAACCGGAAAAAGGGTCAATGACGAGATCACCTTCATTGGAAGATGCAAGAACAAATTTTCTCAAAAGTTCTTCTGGTTTTTGTGTTGGGTGAGGGGTTTTCTCACCCATGCCGTTGCAGGTGGTTGGTATATCAATTACGTCTTTTGGCTTTGCACCTTTAGGGTTTGGTATCCAGTTGTCACGCTGTTTGTTTCCGTTGCCACCGTATGCGCTTGTTTCTGCCTGTGGGTGCGATGGATATTTGAGGGTATGCGCTCCGTAAGGAGTGCGTACATCGTCAATGTTTAGTTTGCAAGCGTCTGTTTTACGGAAATGGATGATACTCTCGTGCGACCGTCCCCACTCGTTCCCTAAATTAGCTTTGTTTTTGTAATGCCAGATAAGCCAACGACAATGCTTGAAATACTTTGATGCAGGGTGTTTGATGTCCGCCAATATTTCAGAGAACCCGCACACATATAAAGAACCTGTAGGCTTCAAAACACGGGAGGCTTGAGCGATCCATTTGATTGACCACTCAATATATTTTTCTTGGCTCTCGAAATTATCCCAGTCGGCTTTTTTAATGTTATAGGGGGGGTCAGCAAAAACGAGGTCAATGCTTGAAGCGGGAAGAGACTCAAGCCACTTAATGGAATCACCTTGGAACAGCCGACCGTTTGGATGCTCATATTGCAACTGAAAACCTGCTGAAACAGCAGGAAATGAAAACTCTGTCCTTTGCTTCCGTCTCATTTCGTCGGGCGCGAAGATAGTTAATTGTTCCATTATGTAATGGTCGAGAGCTTGCCAGCCAGCTTCGGCGCTGATTTCAACGGAATATGGCATTTTGTTCCTCCGGTCATTGATATTCTGGCAATGTACCACGAAATATAAACGGCGGGATAGTCAATTTAGGTTCGGTTTTTGCGCCCCTCAAGGGCGCTCGGTTCTCGGTTTTAATTCGGGTTTTCGGTTTGGTGTCCAACGTGATAAGGCTGACCCGCCGGTTTTTGGGCGGGTCGAGCCGTTTGTTGAATATTCGTTTTTCTCTGTGATGTTTTTTGTGGTCTAATGCTTTGG
Source organism: uncultured Geobacteraceae bacterium (assembly GCA_903901875.1). Taxonomy (GTDB): domain Bacteria; phylum Desulfobacterota; class Desulfuromonadia; order Geobacterales; family Pseudopelobacteraceae; genus JACRCG01. The sequence goes on from CAIUSO010000127.1 coordinate 2,499, forward strand.
AGGCAAGAATCTAGGCGGCGCGAAGCTTTTTAGTTCGTCCGGTTGAGTGCGATGGTGTGCGGTCTGCTCGTTTTGGCTGTTCCCTTCCAATGTCTAAAAGTGCTTCTGGATGACGGGATGCTACCTGCAAAAGTACACGTGCCGGGCCTTCCGGTTTACGTCGGCCCTGCTCCCAGTTTCTCAATGTTCCTACACTGATCCCCACAAGGTCTGCAAACTTATCTTGTGAAAGCCCAAATTGCTCACGTAAAGCGCGAACCTCGGTTTCTGGGAATTCAAATGTTCGAGAGGGCTGCATTGTGCCTTTCATTATCTCTGCGCCTTGCTTCACGCTTGCCAACAGTTCCTGAAAAAGTACATCATTCATGATATTCCTCCTCAACGATCTTCTTGAGTTGTTTAAGTTGGTCTTGTGTAAGGTTCCCCTGCACGTTTTTTGGATACATGAACAACAGCAGAATAGTACCTCTCTCCGTAAACCAGTAGTAGATTACTCTTGCTCCCCCGCTTTTGCCCCGTCCTTCCAAGCCCCATCGTACTTTACGGAGTCCACCGCCGCCGGGAATAACTTTCCCAGCATCAGGTCGCTCCAGTAATGTCGCCTGAAACAGACGATATTCCTCGTCCGATAGGTTGGATAAAAGCTGTTTGGTAAATATGGGGGTTTCGATAATGATCATGAGACGACTATACGTCATTGACGTAGTTAATGCAACGGAGAATTTTTAAAAAAGAGCAGGCGGTTAGCCTGCCCAGTGGATTTCATTTTATTTATTATGCTACCGAGTTCCGTTTAGAGTAACTGTCTTGTTGAGTGATGGATAATATAGAATCATCTTTAGCGAGAGAGCATCGCCGCTTGGCGAAATAATATATTCTGTCGTTGCAGAGTAATTTGCAACTTGGTACGTCAGAGTTGATACCACTCTGGCGTTCCCATTTCCTGCATCGAAAACTTGATAGGTTGTTGTAACGGAATCAGTTGTTCCATTTAAGTTCAATGACAGAGATGGTCCAGATGCAAAGTCGCCAACCTTAAAGGTCGCAGGCATAGTCGCACTATTTGTCTGCACTGCTGTTCCGCTTACACTGCCCGAATAGACTGATTTGTAAAGTAACCCATCTGACTTATAGTAACTGGCGACAGTTGAAGATGCTGTTGAGCCTCCAGCAAGCGTCAACGCTACTAACTGCGATACTTTTGAAACATTCTGTCCTTCAAAAACGGTTGATCCATCACCGCGCATTTGCACACTTCCTGACCACGAACCTCCAGAAGAGTCACTGCCTGTTAGCGTGAATGTGGTCGTGCCGGTTGCAGTTAATGGGAGAATCTTTGCTGTGCTATAAGTGTTTGTGTTGACAACTGCAGGAGTGCTTGCTCCTCCGCCACCACCACAGCCTGCCATTCCAAATGCTACGGCAGCCAGAACCATCATCATTATTTTGACAACTTGTACGCTCATTTTTCCATCCTCCCAATTTTGCGACTCCACGCTTCTCCGTCAGACAGAAATAAGGAGTCTTTCTCTTTCTGTTCAACGTGATAAGGCACACCGGTTCGGCGGGGGCTTTTTCCCGCTGACCGGTGCTGCCGTTGGTTGGACATTCACCTCTTTCGCTGTTGATTTGATCTGATTCTCTCATGACTCTTGGCAAAAAAGAAAAGCCCCACACAGTTAAGTATGGGGCTTCCGTAATCAGACGCCATAGAAGGATTGCATTCTCCCATTTATGGCGGCCACCACCTGGGTGGACTTAAGCCCGATGCCGAAACAGAGCGGGTACAGTTCAGTATATACTCTGTTAAAGATGCCCTGTCAAGTGTGAAAGACCAACCGCATGGAGCATGCAAGCGCGGATATTACGCAAGTCAATTTCATCAATAACTCTGATGACATACTGCCGTTTTCCGGTTTTGACCTTGCCGGAGTGTGGTAGGTACAGCCTTTCAAAAGAGACCGTTGCTAGCATATCGGCTTTAACCCAATGATACGAAGCGTTGTATGGTGCTGGTAACGGGTCTTCTAAATGAAGCTTGTAATGATACGGCATTATGGGTAAAGGCGGTGTCGTACTCAAAGGAACTATGGTGCAAAGCCCGCCCCTATTCCTGAATCTTGGGGAAACAACAACAGCAGGGCGACGCTTTACCATTTCAGGCTGTACATATCCGTGAAAGTCGCAAATTACAATAGTTCCTATTTCTGGGTGGTGTTGTATTGAGTACCAATCGTATATCACAGAACGCCATAGCGGCACAACTGTACAATGGATTCATGGATGCATTCTAAATTGTATCGTGTCAAAGGTGACCCCTTTGGTCTTCCCTCGTTATTGTTTTTCAACCAAGCCTTCATACCCTCCCGAGATCAAGTTGTTGGCTTTATCTTTGTAAATAGACCTCCGCCAATAGCTGCAATAATAATAACTAAGAATGGTATATCAGGAAATGCCTTGCCTTTTAGCGGTGCTGAGTCCGCTTATCACCCAGCATATAAACCCGTATGGACGTTTTGAGTTGGATATGGAGACTCGGTTGCCGATCACTGCTTGAACGTAGATCTTTGTTCTTTGTGGTTGTTTTTTTACAAACGGCCCCTCATTACATGAATGTTGGGGTTACCGCTATATCAGTGGAATGTCGTGCCAATCCCTTCCATATAAAGTGTGCCACAATTGGCGCATTCAAAAAACGTACGATTCCGCACATATTCACGTACATCCTGCCACCTTCACCAGCTATTTATGTCAACATATCCCCCATACTATGCCGCAGACGATAACGCATACCATGGCTACATGGCCATTTTATGCTTTATGTTTCAAAATAGCGTATACTTTAACCATTATTGTGCCAATAGTGGCACAACTATTCTGTACCTTAAAGACCTAGTTAGGCTTATTACGTCATAACTGTCTATTTTATCGGGGTATATTTTAAATTTTCATTTTTGGCACGATAATAGCTTATGTATACGGTATGTTCGTTACACAAACGAAAAAACAACCTTATATATGAAGAGAGAAGGAGATACGCCATGGGAAGAATGAGAGAAAATCCACGTTACAATGTCATTTCAATGAGGGTAAGCGATGAAGAACGCGATCATCTGGAAAACCTCATGAAAACGACCCACAAAAGCATTTCGGACATCATGCGTGAGGCGATGGAATATTTTTCCGCCCACTACGAGCAGGGCGGCATGAACTCAAAAGCGGCCTGAAAAACAGGGGGAGCGAGTCTAATTCGTGACCGCCCCCCCTCAATGCCCGCTACAGCTACTCTGTCAAGCTCAGCTGATGGTTATTTCAAACTGTTCCTGGTGGAAGCCGGGCTTGGCCCGTACGGTTATTCTCTTCTTGAATTTCTTTTCCAGCTCTTCAAGTCCACGCCGTTCTTCGTCATACAGCAGGTCGGCAACCTGGGGATGGACAGTGACGGTCGCCTTGGTCCCACGTATATCAAGCATTTCCCGTCGTAGTTCACGGAAGATTTCGTGGCAGACGGTTGTTTTTGATTTAATGTATCCACGCCCCTCACAGTAACTGCACGGTTCGCACATCATGCGGCTGATGTTCTCCCGCACCCGCTTCCGGGTCATTTCCACCAAACCGAGTTCGGAAATTTTCAGAATATTGGTTTTTGACTTGTCAGCTTTCAGAGCTTCTTCCAGCGCCCCGTAGACCTTTTCCCGATTAACCTCTTTTTCCATGTCGATAAAGTCGATGATGATAATCCCGCCGATATTGCGGAGCCTGAGCTGGTAGGCTATCTCTTTGACCGCTTCCAGATTGGTTTTAAGGATGGTATCTTCCAGATTGTGCTTGCCGACAAAACGGCCCGTATTGACATCGACGGCACTTAGCGCTTCTGTCTGCTCAATGATGATATACCCGCCCGACTTCAGCCAGACCTTCCTGCCGAGGGCCCGGCTGATCTCCACCTCGAGGCCGTAATGGTCAAAAATCGGTTCCTCTTCATCGTACAACTCAATGGAATATTTCATCTTTGAGGCAAATGTTGAGATGAAGTTGACGATACGGTCATAGTCAACCTGAGAGTCAACTACAATTTTATCCACCTGCTCGGTGACGATATCGCGCACCACCTTTTGAACCACGTCAAGGTCCGAATGCAGCAGGGACGGCACCGCCGCTTTGGCCTGCCGACGGGAAATCTCTTCCCAGAGGGTCGAGAGATACTGCATATCCGAGATAAGATCCTCTTCGCTTTTCCCTTCGGAAACCGTTCGGACGATGTACCCTGAGCCCGCCTTTTTCAGACGTTCCACGATCTCCCGAAGCCGCTCCCGCTCTTCTTCATCCTCGATGCGCCGGGAGATGCCGATGTGGTCAACGGTCGGCATATAGACCAAATGTCGCCCCGGCAGGGAGATGTGGGAGGTGATTCGGGCCCCCTTGGTGCCGAGTGGTTCCTTGGAAATCTGCACCAGCAGCTCCTGACCCTCCTGCAACAGATCCTCAATGGGGTGCAGGGGGCGGAAGTCAGGACGATCACTCCCCTCCTGTTCAGACGACGACGGTTCGTCGAATTTTTTGCTGCCGGCATAGAGAAGCGATTCGTATTCCTCAATGGCATCAAACACATCGGCCACGTAGAGGAAGGCTGCTTTCTCCAGCCCTATGTCGACAAACGCGGCCTGCATGCCGGGCAATACCCTGATAACACGTCCTTTGTAAATGTTCCCCACGATCCCCTTTTCCCTGCTCCGTTCGATGTAGAGTTCGGCAATGGTACCGTTCTCAATCAACGCAATGCGGGTTTCGTGGGAAGCGGCATTAATAACCAGCTCGGCTCCCATAATGATCTTCTCCAGATAAAATAGCGATATGTGTAAAACGAAACGTGAATAGTATTAGTGGGCGAAGAGCACTTCCAGCTTTTCAATCCGGAGGTTATCCCCTCCGATAGCTTCATCACCCGATATGGCCCGGGCAAACTCCACCGGCTTGCCCCGTTTTGCCACCAGCTCAATGGTATGGCCTGCGGCTGAGAGGGAGACGATTTCCTGCCTCAAATCAACGGAGCGGGTCTCCCCTTTTTTGGTCCGATTGACGACATAGGTGTCATGTGCCAAAAATTGCACACATTTCTCAGCCAACAGTTCAGTGTCATAATTTTCCATGGTAATGCGATACCGTGTTGCCTCAATCAAGGTTGAGATGGAGGGTGCTTTCATATCCACTTCAGCGGACTCCAGAATCCGCAGCCCTTGGGGAAGCACCCCATTGAGCCGCTCCTTGACTTCAGTGGCTGCAATGCCGGAGGCAACAAACATATCCATATATTCCGCCTGTGACTCGACCCCCACCGAGGTGGCGGTGCCGAATGAAAAACGGGGATGGGGGTGAAAACCGAGCGAAAAGAGAATCGGCACCCTGCCACGGCTGACGGCCCGGGTAAAGACGGTAATCAGCTCAAGATGGCTCAGGTAGCGCATAACGCCGGTTTTGGCGAAACGGAGCCGCATCCGGGCCGGAACCGGCTCTTGCATCCGAGTGTTGACCGGTGGGGGAAGTGGTGCCTGAACGGAGACCCGGTTGGTTACTTCCTGGAAATCACACACGCCGCAGGCACTGCAACTGCCGTCGCGACAATCTTTCGTGCCCGCCTCTTCATGGGAACGGAGCCGCTCCGCCAACAGGTGCTCACGGGTGACACCGCAGTCAAGGTGATCCCAGGGGAGTACTTCATCCAGTTCCCGTCGGCGCAGATACCATTCCGGTGTTACGCCACATTCGGAGAAGGCCTGGAGCCAGAGCTTCAGGGAAAAGTGTTCGCGCCAGCCGTCAAAACGGCAGCCAAGCTCAACGGCCCGTATCAGTACCGGTGCGAGCCGCCGGTCGCCCCGGGCAAAAACCCCCTCCATGAACGACAGCGGCGCGTCCTGCCACTTGAATTTGAGCTTCTTTTTTTTCAGATCGCAATGGAGCTGATACTGAAGCTCGGTGGTTTGTTCCGTGGAGATTTGCGGTTCCCATTGAAACGGGGTATGGGCCTTGGGAACAAAGGTACTGACGGCTACATTCACGTCGCCCGACACTCCGCTCCCCTTGGCCTGATCCTTGACCTTGCGGGCCAGGGTGGCAATCTGGGCCACGTCGTCGTTGGTTTCGCCCGGCAGACCGATCATAAAGTAGAGTTTAATGAGTCTCCACCCGGCCTGATAGATTGCGGCGGCACCGGAAATGAGATTTTCTTCGGTGATTCCCTTGTTGATAACCCGCCGCATCCTCTCGCTCCCGGCCTCGGGGGCCAGGGTGAAGCCGGTTTTGCGAACTTTCTTTATTTCCTCGATCAGCTCACCGGACAGGCTGCCGACCCGCAGTGATGGCAGCGACACGGCCACCCGGTCTTCGGCATACCGGGACATCAGCTCGGTCACGAGGGGGGTTATGCAGGAATAATCACCGGTTGAGAGGGAGAGCAGCGATATTTCATCGTAACCGGTCGCCGTGAGGGATTGTTCCACCAGCGACAGTATGGTTGCAGGAGAGCGTTCCCGTAATGGGCGGTACACATAGCCGGCCTGACAGAATCGGCAGCCACGGGTACAGCCACGGGCAATTTCCACCGCAACCCGGTCATGGATCGTCTTCATGAAGGGGACCACGGGGGAATCGGGATACGGGGCCGAATCCAGATCGGAGAGAAAGCGCCTCCGCACCGTGCTACGGGCCGGATCACGGGGAACAATCGCCGATATCGTGCCGTCAGGAGCGTATTCCGGCTCAAAGAAGGAGGGGATATAGACCCCTTCTATCAGGGAAAGTTTCTGCAGCAGCTCACTCCGGCTACTCCCCCGCTGCTTTGCCTCCCGGACTGCCAGGGCGATTTCAAGCACAGCTTCTTCACCATCCCCCAGCAGGACGGCATCAAAAAAGGGGGCCAACGGCTCAGGATTATAGGCACAGGGACCACCGGCAATGATCAGGGGAGATTTCTCGTCCCGATCGGCTGCCAGCAGTGGAATGCCCCCCAGCCGCAGCATGGTGAGAATGTTGGTATAGGAAAGTTCGTACTGGAGGGTGAAGCCGACGATATCGCACGCTGCCAAAGGGGTCGCCGTTTCCAGGGTGGCTAACGGCAGCGAGGCGGCGCACAGCTCCGCTTCCATGTCGGGCCAGGGAGCAAAAACCCGCTCCGCTGCAATGCCGTCAACGGCATTGAGGATGTGATACAGAATGCGCAGGCCAAGGTGACTCATCCCCACTTCGTACACATCGGGAAAGGCCAACGCAAAGCGCAGATCAGCGCTTTGCTTGCGGATGGAGCCCATTTCGCCCCCCATGTAGCGGGCAGGTTTTTCGACAGAGAGAAGATTCATTAATTATTTTCAGTTCTTGTATAGGATTCAGACGGTCGTGTACAATAGCAAAATGGCGCACTCTCTGCAAGGGAAATAGCCGTTTTTACCTCTATTTTCCCCTGAAGCGGCCTTCTGCTTGCACTTTGCCATCCAGATGCTTATCATGCAGCCTGAATAGCCGTTCACGCCGGTAGCTGTTTCAGAAAGGGCACCAGATGAATCTGCTCAAAACCACTGCACTGATGACACTTCTTACCCTGCTGCTGATGCTGGTGGGGGGAGCAATTGGCGGCCAGGGAGGGATGATTGTCGCCTTTTTACTGGCAGGAGTCATGAACTTTGTCTCCTACTGGTTTTCTGACCGGATCGTACTGAGTATGTATGGAGCACAGCCCCTTGGCGAACGTGACAATCCACGCTTCTACCATCTGGTGAGGAATCTTGCTATTCGGGCGGGGCTGCCAATGCCTCAGCTGTATCTCATTGAGGATGACAGCCCGAACGCCTTTGCAACCGGGCGTAATCCCCAACATTCCGCCGTTGCGGCAACCACCGGTATCCTCCGATTACTGACCGATGAAGAGCTCGCCGGAGTGATGGCCCATGAACTGGGCCATGTCAAAAACCGGGATATTCTGATTTCAACCATCGCAGCCACCTTTGCCGGGGCGATTACCTACCTGGCCCACATGGCCCAGTGGGGTGCCTTTTTCGGCGGAGGTCGCAGTGATGATGACGAGGGAGGGGGTGGAATTATCGGAATGCTGTTGATGGCCGTCCTTGCCCCGCTGGCCGCACTGCTGATACAGATGGCCATCTCCCGCTCACGTGAATTTGGAGCCGACTCGGCCGGAGCAGAGATCTGCGGAAACCCGCTCTCCCTGGCTCACGCCCTGCAAAAGCTGGAGAGAGTGAGTCAGCAGATTCCATTGAATGCCAATGCCGCTACCGCACATATGTTCATTGTCAACCCACTGACCGGAAGCACCATGATGTCCCTTTTCTCCACCCACCCCCCCATACCGGAGCGGGTGAGACGCCTGGAACAGCTCACGAGGAACCATGATTATTAGACGCGTCCCCACCAGGGGCACCCACTCGGCCAATCCCCGACAGGCAGCTTTCGACACCCTGCTCCGCATCAAAAAAGAGGGGGGCTACGCCGACCGATTGATCGATAATGAGCTTTCTGGCGGTGCCCTTACCGGACCTGACCGGGGACTCTACGCCGAACTCGTGTTCGGCGTGCTACGTCGTCAAGGCACTCTTGACCATATCCTGCGGCAGCTTCTGGAAAAACCGATCATCGAACTGGACCCCCAGGCCCTGGTTATTCTCCGCCTTGGTCTCTACCAGATCACTTCACTGGACCGGATTCCCGAATCGGCGGCCGTTAACGAGGCGGTTAATCTTGCCAAAGTGAATACTCCTGGCACCAGTGGCCTGGTAAATGCCGTACTCCGCAATTATCTGCGCCAACGTGACACCATGACGTTTCCCGACATGGCAACCTCCCCGGTGGCTGCCATCGCTGCCCTTCACTCCCAGCCGGAATGGATAGCTGAACAGTGGATCGATCAGCTCGGCATCGCCGAAGCAGCATCTCTGGCAGAAGCATCTTCCCAACCGCCGCCGCTTACCCTGCGGGTTAATACGCTCCGCACCGGCCGACAGGACCTTCTGGACGAATTCGAACATCACGGCATTACTGCCGCCCCCTGCCGCTTTTCAGCCGATGGTATCGCCGTCACCGGCCGCCACCTCATTACCACACTGCCCGGCTTTGCCACCGGGCTCTTTGTGGTGCAGGATGAGGCATCCCAACTGGCAGGAACGCTGTTGGGAGCCGAACCGGGGGAGCGGATCTGGGATGCCTGCAGTGCCCCTGGCGGAAAAACCTGCCACCTTGCCCAGCAGATGGATGACCGGGGTGAGTTGATCGCAACGGACATCTCCCGGTCAAAGCTGACCCTCGTTCAGGACAGCGCACGACGGCTCGGCATCACTACGGTGACCACGGCGGTGGCAGACCTGCATCAGCCGGATACGTTCCCGGAAGGTACCTTTGACCGGATTCTGCTGGATGCACCCTGCTCCGGCCTCGGCGTCATCCGCCGTAATCCGGAGGCAAAATGGCGGCTTTTTTCCGGTGACGTCACCCGTCTGGCTGCGGTCCAGAAGATTCTACTTAAAAATGCCACCGCCAAATTAAACCGGGGAGGGACACTGCTCTACTCCACCTGTTCCACCTCCGAGGCTGAAAACGAGCTGGTGGTGGAGGACTTTCTCCTGCATAATCCGGCCTTCGTGCTGGAAGATCTCCGGGAGCTATTCCCCACTCTGGGAGAACTGATCGCCTTTTACGGCATGTTCCGGGCCTGGCCACACCGGCATGGCATGGACGGTTTTTTTGCCGCACGAATTAAAAAAATAGCCTAATTTCAAAGGAGTTCTCAATGAAACGAATCGCACCTTCGATCCTCTCCGCAGACTTCTCCCGCCTCGGCGAAGAGATCAGAGCCGTCGAGGCGGCCGGCGCCGATTACATCCATATCGACGTGATGGATGGACACTTTGTCCCGAATATCACCATCGGCCCATTGATTGTGGAAGCGGCACGCAAAGTGACCACCCTGCCCCTTGATGTGCATCTGATGATCGAGCATCCCGACCGGTATATCCCCGATTTCGCCACCGCCGGTGCCGATATTATCGTGGTCCATGCCGAAGCAACCAACCACCTCCATCGCACGGTACAGCTGATCAAGTCATTGGGCAAACGTGCCGGAGTCTCCCTGAACCCGGCAACCCCCCTGAATGCCCTGGACCATATCATCGAAGATCTTGATCTCATACTGCTCATGACCGTTAACCCCGGTTTTGGCGGACAGAGTTTCATTGAGTCCTGTCTGCCGAAGATCCGCACCTTGCGTGCCATGCTCGACACCTGCGGCTCAGAGGCTGAACTCGAAGTTGATGGGGGGGTCAAGTCATCGAATATCGCGCGTATTTCCCACGCCGGTGCCGATGTGTTTGTCGCCGGAAGTGCCGTCTTCGGCGCGGCGGATTATACGGCAACCATCACGGAAATGAAACGTCTGGCCCAGGAAACCCTGCTCTGACACATAAAATATCTGTTCACATGCAAATTACGTACGATAACCTGCAGATGCCCACGGTTCAGCCAGGCACCTGTCGGACTCCTGGAATAATTTTTTTTTATTAATTGAATTTTCAGGCCAGTTGGGCTAAAGTTTAAAACTATGTCATCAAGCGCACTTATCATAGATGATTCCGTGACCGTCCGGGAACAGATCATTAGAACTTTAGAATCGTTCAACCTTTTTTCGCGCTACTATGAAGCGGAAGACGGTCTTGAAGGATTTAAAAAACTGCTGTCATCTCCGGTAGATATCATTTTGTGTGACCTTGAGATGCCCCGTATTGACGGGTTCAAGTTTCTCAATATGCTCAAGTCCCGTCCCGACCTCCAGGACGTTCCGGTCATCATTTTAACCGGGATGATTGACCGTGAGCGAAAAATCAAAGGGCTTGAACTGGGGGCCAGCGACTACATCACCAAGCCGTTCGACCATGAAGAGCTGGTGGCCCGGGTCAAGATTCATCTCAAGATCAAGAAATTGCAGGATGAACTGAAACGTTCCAATGAGCTGCTTCTTGAACTCTCAAATACCGACCACCTGACCGGCCTCTTTAACCGGCGTTACATGATGGATGCGCTGGAAAAAGAAGTGCAGCGCAGTGCCAGGCGGGGGGGCAATCTGTCGTTGATTATTCTTGATATCGATCACTTCAAACTGGTTAACGATAATTTTGGCCATCTTCAGGGGGATGTGGTGCTGCAAAAGGTTGCCCTCCAGTTGCAGGGGGAATTACGTAACTATGACTGTGCGGCCCGTTATGGCGGAGAAGAGTTCGTGGCAATTCTGCCCGACTCCACTTTGCAGGAGGCACTGTTTGTGGCGGAACGTATCCGTCTCGCCATAGCAGGAACCCGCTTCAGCGGAACTCTGGCGGAGGTTCTCCTTACGGCAAGCCTTGGTGTAGCCAGCTTTTCTCCCGATCTCACCGTGGGGGTTGACGGTTTTATCAAACGGGCCGATGATGCTCTTTACCGGGCAAAGGCCAATGGGAGAAACCGCGTCGATTTTTTCGACCCCGAATCCGCCACGGATGTGACCGACACGTTACGTGGTGGGACCACTGCCACTACCGTCATTCCATCCACGTGAAACGATAGAAACAGATGAATTTCCTTATTACATTCCTTGCACTCTGCATCGCCCTGCTCTCGGGAACCTCCGTCGTTGCCGCAGCACCCTTCGGTAAAATCGAGACACTCCCCCTCTCGGAACGATGGTTCGGCATCTACCTGAACGGAGAACGTGTCGGTTTTTACCGCCAGCATATTGAGAAACATGAGGATGGCTACCGCATTGAGGGAAACGGCAGCGTCCGCATGAAAGTGATGAATTTTTCCAAGGAAGCGTCAATGCGCGAGATCTACGTGGTCTCGAAGGGGTTGGCTCTCAAAACATTTGACGTGGAGCAAACGGTCAACGGCGCGGCATCCCACGTAAGCGGCAGAACCAGTGGCACGACCCTCCACCTCAAAAATGAGGCCAACGGCAAAACAAACGATAAAACACTCAAATATAAGGGTGAAGTATACCCAGGGCCGATGCTCAACTATTTCCCCCTGTTCCGGTCTCTTAACCCAGGTTCCCTCTATAAAATCCAGATGTTCGATCCGGAAGAACTCAAAATAAAGGACATCCAGATTACCGTGCTGGGTGAGTCTAAAACGTCGGAAGGAAAAAACGCCCTCAAGCTCCGTAACAACCTCTATCCTTTTGTCACCAATGACATCTGGATAGACGAAGGAGGAAACACGCTTGAAGAGTCCGTTCGGGAAGGTTTGGTGATTACCCGCGCAGAGCGGCCGGAGGCTCTGGGCCATTTCATCAGTAACTGGGCGCTTGCCAAAAAAGACCTGATTTTTGACTTCAGCCTGGTACGCATTACGCCACCGATTAAGAATATCCAGAAACTGGCCGGGTTGTCGATCGAAGTCAGCAACTGGAATGATGCGGTTCCGCTGTTTCAGGAGGGGGGCCAGCGGGCCACGAAAGTTGGTGACGGACGGGTGCTCTTCAAAACGGGAACCCTGGCCCCGCCATCGCCGGTTTTATTGGAAGGATCAGTTTCAGAGGGTTTCTTGAAGCCGGCTGACAAGATTGAATCCGACGCACCGGAAATCATCGCCACGGCACAGATGCTGACGGAAAAAATACCCCGCGACGTGGACCGGGCAAAGGCCCTGGCTGCCTGGACCGCAGAGTGGCTAAACGATACCATTGCCGATGGGGGGAGTGCCGTTGAAAGCTTCAAATTAAAAAGTGGAAACTGCCAGACCCACGCCCGCCTCTATACCGCGCTGGCCCGGGCAGCAGGCATTCCAACCCGCTTTGTTTCTGGTTTGGTCTATCTTGAGGGGAAAGGCTTTCTCTACCACAGCTGGGCGGAAAGTTATCTGGGAAACCGGTGGGTTTCAGTGGATCCCACCTACAATCAGCTTCCCGCTGACCCTACCCACCTGAAATTACTGGAAGGTCACCTTCCAGAGGATGTGGCACCGGTCATTGCCATCATTGGCAGAATTAAAATGATGGTGCTGGATACGGCGTATCAGTAGGCGGTTACCGGATAATCGGTACGAAGTTGACAAGAAGAGGTAAATATCTCCTTGACCGTTTTGAAAAGTACTGTAGAATCTCTTGAGATTTTTTTTATAGACATTCAATTATTTCATACTCACTATATTTCTGTTATCGAAGGGAGAAAGCAATGTCAATGAGAGCTGAAACACTTGCGGCAATCAATATGACTGAAGCTGAGATGGTCAAAAGCCTCATCAAAGACGTTCAGGATGTTTTTATCAATATGGTCGGTGTGGAAGATCTGATGCACCTGCCGATTCAGGTTGATATTACGACACATTTCAAAGAGTGCCTTACCGCCATGGTCGGCCTGGCCGGAACTTACAACGGCCTGGTAAGTGTCCATGTCCCCTGGCCACTGGCCCTCTCCTTTACCTCCCTGATGCTTGGCATGGAAGTGACGGAGATCGACGACGATGTCAATGACGCCATGGGAGAGATTGCCAACATGGTTGCCGGCTCTTTCAAACAGCATCTCTCAAAAGGGGGCTCGGATATCCAACTTTCAACCCCTTCTGTGGTCAATGGTGCCGACTACATGGTCTCTTCCGGCAATGACCTTGAAAACGTCACCCTCAAATTTGCCACCGATGACGAGTGGTTCATGGTAGCACTTTCTATTGAAGATTAAGCGTGCTTACTCCGGTTATCTTTTTGGAGAAATTATTTGCAACTGCCACTATTTCCCATCCTGGTCGTTTCGTACTCCGAAGAGTCACGGTCTGCTTTAGCTGGTTCTCTCCAGAACCATGGAGTTCAGGTAGGCAGCTGTACTTCCTTTTGCGAAGCTGAGGACCTCGCCCTTACCGGGTTATACAGCGGTCTGCTCATCGACCTCCCGTCCATAATCAAATCAAAAGGGGAAGAAAAAATCGTGGCCTACTCCCTGGCCAACTTTTTTCCAACTCTGCGGGTACGAACCATGGGAACTATGCTGATTCCCATGACGATGCCGGGAAATGCCAAACAGGACCGGAGCCTGGACGATTTCCTGACCGTCACCTGTCCGGCGTTTACCCCACGGAAACTGCGGGCCTTCCGGCGTCACCCCCTCTGCCTTTCAACCATCGTCACCTGTAATGGTAATGAACACCGGGGGTTCACCGGTGACATTTCCTGGGGCGGGGCATTTATTATTGATGTCTTTTCCGAACGATTTGAAGGAGAGAGTGATATTTCCATTTCGTTTGCCGATTGCGGATTTACTCTTGATGCATCCATTCGGTGGATAAAGCCGTGGGGGGGAAGAACGGCACCCGGAATCGGCGTTAGCTTCACCGATCTTACCCCTGCAGTGATCCTGCCGTTAACCGCCATCCTCAAAACCAGCAGGCAGTTTGACCGGGACCGGCTGGCAACCTGACGCAACGGCGTCACAATATCGCTGTTGATAATCGGCAACCTGCTCCCGAAGTGCCTTCTTCATCCCCCGTTTCCAGGGACCGACCGCCACCAATCGCAGATTTTCCGGCGCAAAAAGTTCCCGCGCCGTCCGCTGGACATCGGCGGCAGTTATGCGGCGTGAATCCTCCTGATCCTCTTCAATGCTTCTCACCACCCCCATCAGCTCGCCCCAGCCATAGCGCCCCCCCATTTCACAGGCAGAGTCACGGCTGAACTCCAGGTCAAAGACGTAGGAATTCCCGATGCGGGATAGCTCGGCTTCGGGAACCGGAGTGGTTACCATGCGCAGCAACTCTTCAAAGGTTGCCTCAACCGCAGCTATCAGCGTTGCGGGAGCAGTAGAGAGATCAAAGGCAAGACAGCCGGTTTCATCATAGGCACCGATGGAACCGTCTACGGAATAAATTATTCCCAGCTCTTCCCGCAGGCGAAGGTGGAGTCGGGAACTTCCCCCTCCCGCAAGAATGCGTCGCAGGAAGCGAAGTGCCATAAAACGGTGATCATCCCGGGCAAAGCCAAGAAACGCCATCTGAAGGTTCATCTGGCTGTCGGAGTCCTGTACGCAGCGGATCTGTGGTGCCTGGTGGCGCACCGTTACCGGAATGGGCTGCAGCACTTTCCGTGACGGCCATTGGCCAAAACACGCCTCTGCCGAGGCGAAAACAGCATCACTGCCAATGGGACCCGATACCACCAGCACCCCGTTGCCCGGGATATAGTAGTTGTTCAAGTGCCCTTCCAGATCTTCCCGTCCGATGGCGGCAATACTCTCAAGGGTTCCGATGGTGGGCATCCCCAGGGGATGGCGGGGCCAGAGCATCCGGCTCACGATGGTGTCAGCATTAACTTCATCTTCCTGCTCATTCAGATCCTCACGAGCTTCTTCCGCAATAATGCGTCGCTCGATCTCAATGCCGGTCAATAACGGGCGCATCAACATGGAGGCAAATATTTCCAGGGCAGTTCTGACATTGTCAGGATGCACCCGTGAGTAATAATAGGTGGACTCCGCATCGGTCGCTGCATTGGGCGCACCACCGATTACCTCAAAGGCCGATTCAATGGCAAGGGATGACGGGTACTCTGCCGTCCCCCGGAACAGCATATGCTCCAGAAAATGGGACAACCCCTCCCGTCCCGGTGGATCGTTCCGACCGCCTACCTTGAGGTAGATTGCCAGTTCGACCGAATGCAGGTGAGGCATTTCAACGCAGACAACACGCAGGCCGTTGGCCAACGTCTGGAGGTTGGTTTGAATCATGTCAGTGTACCCCGTATGTCTGCTATTCGCCGCCGATACTCATCGGGCGTCAGAAAACATTCTTCATGGGGTTCGGACCAGATGGGACGGGGCCAGAGCGCATCCGATGAAAAGCGGGGTACAATATGCCAATGTATATGGGGAACCATATTTCCCAACAGCTCATAATTAATCTTGGTCGGAGCAAAAACCGTCTGGAGTGCCTGGGCCACCAGGCTCACCTCTTCCATCAAACCGCTCCGTACCTCGGGGACAAGGTGGAATAACTCGGTGACATGCTGCTTGGTGAACAGCAGGGTGTAACCGGGAAAAAACTGGTCACGGTTCAGCACTACACAGGAATGGGTCAGTTCGATGATACGAAGATCCGTATCATCTTCCCAGCGATGGCACATCGGGCAATCGGTCATGTTATTCATACCTCAGGGCATCTATCGGGTTAAGGCCGGCGGCCTTTTTAGCAGGGTAGAAGCCAAAAAAGATTCCTACCACCGCCGAAAATACAAACGCAATGGTTATGGATTGAAAAGAGATGAGTGTGGGCCAGGAGAGCATGCGGGAAACCACCGTTGCCCCGCCGGTGCCAAGGGCGATACCGATCACTCCCCCCAGCATGGTCAGCAGCACCGCTTCCGTCATGAACTGGAGAAGAATGTCGTTTTTCTTTGCACCGATGGCCATCCGTATGCCGATTTCACGGGTCCGCTCGGTAACCGAAACCAGCATGATGTTCATGATGCCGATCCCCCCCACCAGCAGGGAGATGGAAGCAACGGCACCCAGTAGCAGAGACATGGCCTTGGCCGACTGCTCGGCCACCGCCAGAATTTCCGACAGGTTCCGTGTTGAGAAGTCCGGCTCCTTGCTGCCGGTGATGCGGTGCCGCTGTTTGAGCAGACTGTTGACCTCTTCTTCCGCTTTTGAAAGCAGTTGTTCACTCTTCCCCTTGACCATCAGAGCCCCCACCGAGTTGGGAAATGGGGAACGAATCAAATTGCGCTGGGCCGTCCGAAGCGGCACAAACACCGCATCGTCCTGATCCTGCCCCTGGGGAGACTGTCCCTTGTGATCAAGGAGCCCGATCACCGTAAACGGCACCTTCTTGATCCGCACCATTTTCCCCACCGGATCGGAGGAGCCAAAGAGGTTCTCGGCAACGGTCTGCCCCAGAAGACAAACCTTGGCAGCGCCATCAACATCCTGCTGATTGATACTCCGCCCCGCACTGACTCCCCATTCCCGGATTTCAAACATTTCCGGGGTGGTGCCCATGAGTACGGTTGACCAGTTCAGGTTGCCGAACACCACCAGAGCCGAACTACGCACCGTCGGCGCCGCCAGATCAACAGAAGGACACTCGGCCATAATTGCCTTCACATCATCGCTGGTCAGGGTCTGGGAACCGCCACTGCCACTCCGCAGGCCACCACTGGTGGTTGAGCCGGGAAGGACCAGAATGATGTTACTGCCGATACTGGCGATCTGCTGGGAAATAACGTAACTGGCCCCCGAACCGACCGCCATCATGGCTATGACGGCAGCAATACCGATAATAATGCCGAGCATGGTTAAAAATGAGCGCATCTTGTTGGTGCGCAGGGCCCGCAGGGCTATTTTGACGGTTTGAAGAAAGTCCATCGCCTATCCCCGTTGACCGGAGTGGATGGTCTGGCCGTCGGAAATGATCCTGCCATCCCGGAAGGTAATCTGCCGCGCCGCGTACTCCGCCACGTCCCGCTCATGGGTAACCATGATGATGGTAATCCCCTGCCGGTTGAGGGCGGTGAAAAGCCCCATTATTTCCTCACTGGTACTACTGTCAAGGTTGCCGGTCGGCTCATCGGCCAGAATGACCGCCGGGCTGTTCACCAGAGCCCTCGCAATAGCTACCCGTTGCTGCTGCCCCCCGGACAGCTGGCTCGGATGGTTATTCTCCTTGCCGGATAACCCCACCTGTTCCAGTGCCCGCTGGGCCATCAGGTGGCGCTCCCGTGTCGGAATTCCGGCATACACCAGCGGAAGTTCCACATTCTCAATGGCCGGAGTCCGTGCAAGCAGGTTAAATCCCTGGAACACAAAGCCAAGTTTTCTATTTCTCACCTCGGCCAGCCGATCCGTTGACATCCCCCCCACATCAAGTCCGTCGAGATGGTAATTCCCGGAGGTGGGGATATCAAGACAGCCGAGGATATTCATACACGTTGATTTACCACTGCCGGAGGCCCCCATGATAGCCACAAATTCACCGGCAGAGACGGCAAATGAAATTCCTTTCAGTGCCTCAAACTGCTGGTCCCCCATGGTAAAAACCCGGCGGATATCGGTCAGGGAGATGACGGGACCCATCTAAAACCGTGGTCCCATGGGAGAGCCACCGCTCTTTTTCTTACTCTCCCCCCCCATCTGCTCGATGATGACGTCGGCCCCTTCCGTAAGCCCTCCCCCGGTGAGCTCCATACTGGTACCATTGGCAATCCCGGTTGACACCTCTGCCGGAACCGGCGTACCCTCCTTGAGCAGATAGACCTGGAGCATCTTTTCCTTCACCTTTCGGGAAACCCGCTCTCCCCCCTTGGCCGGTCCCATGGCTCCCCCCTTCACGGCATCAACCTTTGGCTTCCCTTTTGCCTCATCCCCTTTTCCCTTTGGCTTGAAACGGAGGGCGGCAAGGGGGAGTTTCAACACATCATCCCGTTTTGCCACCTCAACCGAAACGTTGGCCGTCATCCCCGGCATCAGCTTTAAATCGCTGTTGTCCACGGTAACAACCACGGCATAGGTCACCACATTCTGATTAATCACCGGAGCGGTGCGGATCTGGACAACCTTCCCCCGAAAGGTCGATTCGGGATAGGAATCAACGGTAAAATTCGCCACCTGCCCAAGCTTCACCCGGCTGATGTCCGCCTCATCAACGCTTACCTCAATCTGCATTTTGGTCAAATCCTGGGCGATGGTAAACAGAGTCGGAGTCTGAAACGAAGCGGCCACCGTCTGCCCCACGTCGATGGCACGGGAGATAATCACTCCATCAACCGGAGAACGAATGGTTGAGTAGCGCAGATTGGTTTTCGACTGTAACAATGCCCCCCGTGACTGGGCCACGCCCCCCTCTTCGGCTTTTACCGCCGCCTGTGCGGTCTGTAGTGCGCTCTCGGCAGTATCAAAATCTCCCTGGGAAATAATGCCGTCCGCCAACAGCTTCCGGTTCCGCTGGAAGGCACGTTCCGCGTCCTTGAGGGCAACCGTGGCTTTTTGAAGGTTCGCCTCGGCAACACGGAAATTCCCTTCGGCCTGTGCCACGGACGCATTGAAAAGAGACGGATCAATCTCGGCAATGGGCTGGCCTTTTTTTACCCGTGAATTGTAATCAACATACAGTTTTTGAATGGTGCCGGACACCTGGGTACCAACTTGAACCGTAATAACCGCAGAAAGGTTACCGGTGGCTGCCACCGTTGAAACAATGGGGCCCCGCTCGATTTTGGCGGTTCGATAGGTAATTTCCGGTCCATGGCTGTAGAAAAAATACCCGCCGATGGCGGCAGACAGTATCAGGATGGAAGAGATAATAATCGCTTTTTTCATGCAATTTTCCCACTATATTTGTTGTGACTTTGCAATGCTGTCGGCCACTATAACAGAGAACCGTCGTAACCACAAAAAAAAGCTCCCCTGCCTATGGCAAGGGAGCTTTTGGGGAACGCCCGCTGCCGTGCGGCGGCGGGCTAAAGAGTGCAACCTTCTTTACAGTGGGAAACCGGACGAATTCTGAATCTTGCAGTCCACATTGGCAGGGTCTCCTTTCACGCTTATTTAATTCCTAACAGGATGCTTTTTATCTTAATACAATTCTGTTGGTTGTCAAGCATGAAATACGTTAAAAATGATCTGGAGAAAAGAATTTGCTAACCAAAATAATTTAGTTTGCAATCTCCGCCACAGGTGGCAGAATGGAAATTTTGCTGCCACAAAATGCCTCTACCATCGTCAGACACTTTGCTTGTGGGGCGAAGTATGCTATATGATAGGTGGCTGGTCCAGTAAACAATCATTTTTCTTATACTAAAGGAACCTCTGAGGATGCCGCACGCACAGATTGAAATTCCGTCAAAGCTCCCTCTTTACAGCCAGAAAGAGACCGTTGTGTTCCCGTATATGCTGTTCCCCCTCTACGTGCCCGAAAAGGATGCCGTCATTTTTCGTGAGGTGGACCGCTATGAAAAATATGTGGTACTGGTCTTTGAACGTCCCGATGATCCTACCGGTGAACTACCGGCAGGAAGGTGCGATATCGGTACCCTCTGCAAGGTCACCCACATAAAGAAAATGGAAGACGGGCGCCTCAAGGTTTCCCTTGAAGGAATTTCACGGATTCGCATTCTGGACACGGAACCGGTCGGAACCTCTACCGTTGCCCAGTGTGAACTGGTCCGCGAGTTTTTCGAGAAAAATCTGGTTTCGGAAGCATTGGTTCAGAGCCTCAACGCCCTGCTTAAAATTGCCCTTTCCCACGGTAAACCGCTCCCCGATGACGTCATGAAGATGATTGACTACATCGACAATCCTGCCCGGCTTTCCGATCTGGTGGCCCTGTATGTGAATCTCCCCCCGACCGAATTGCAGGAATTGCTGGAAACAATTGACCCCCTCGAACGTCTTAAGAAAGTCTACGTCCATCTCACCAATGAAGTCCAACGGATGCAGATCAAGAGCGAAGTGGCGGGGGAAGTTACCAAGCGGGTAGGGAAAAATCAGAAGGAATATATTCTTCGGGAGCAGATGAAGCATATCCAGGAAGAGCTGGGAGAAGAGGACCCCCGTTCCGCCGATATAAATGAACTGCGCCGGAAGATTGAAGAGGCCGGGCTGCCGGAAGAGATCAAAAAAATCGCCGACAAAGAGCTGAAACGTCTGGAGAGGATCAATCAGGCATCTCCCGAATATACCGTTGCCCGCACCTATCTGGACTATCTGGCCGGTATGCCCTGGAATGTCAGCTCGACCGACACACTGGACATGGTCCGGGCCGAGGAGATCCTCAACGAAGATCATTATAACCTGAAAAAAGTCAAAGAACGGATTCTCGAATTTCTGGCGGTCCGGTCGCTGAAGGAAGATATGAAAGGGCCGGTTCTCTGCTTTGTCGGTCCTCCCGGCGTGGGAAAAACCTCACTCGGCAAGTCAATAGCCCGCTCCATGGGGCGCAAATTTGTCCGAATTTCACTGGGAGGTGTCAGGGATGAAGCCGAGATTCGCGGCCATCGCCGCACCTATATCGGAGCTCTGCCGGGACGTATTATCAAGGAGCTGTTCCGCTGCGGCGTCAACAATCCCGTGTTTATGCTGGATGAGATTGATAAAATGGGCAATGACTTCCGGGGCGATCCGGCAAGTGCTCTGCTGGAAGTCCTCGATCCTGAACAGAATTTCAGTTTCAATGACCACTACCTGGATGTGCCTTTCGACCTCTCGAAGGTGATGTTCATCACCACCGCCAACCAGCTTGACCCGATTCCCGGACCGCTGAAAGATCGCATGGAGGTCATCCGACTCTCCGGCTACAGTTGTCAGGAAAAAATGCAGATTGCCAAAAACTTCATTATCCGCCGTGAGCTGGGGGAAAACGGCCTTGCCGACCGCGGACTGGTTTTCGACGATGACGCCCTCGAAAAGGTAATCAGCGACCATACCCGGGAAGCCGGCGTCCGTGGTCTGCAACGGACCATTGGCTCCCTCTGCCGCAAGGTCGCCAAGGAGATTACCCAGCACAAGACTTTTCGCGGCAGGATTACTGCCGAAGGGGTCACCGAGCTGCTGGGACCAAAAAAGTTCCACAATGAAGTGGCGTCAGAGAATGACCGGATAGGGGTCGTAACCGGCCTGGCCTGGACGGAAACCGGGGGGGACATCCTTTTTATCGAGGCGACCTCCATGCCGGGCAAGGCAGAGCTCATTCTCACCGGTTCACTGGGAGACGTCATGAAGGAGTCGGCCCGGGCCGCTCTCTCCTATATCGAGGCCCACGCCACCGACCTGGGCATTGAGCCTTCGTCCTTTGAAAACCGAACCATTCACATCCATGTTCCCTCCGGGGCCATCCCCAAAGACGGGCCTTCGGCCGGAGTGACCATGGTCACCGCACTGGTGTCGCTGTTGACCGGTAAGCCGGCGCGGCGGAATGTGGCCATGACCGGCGAAATTACCCTCACCGGCCGGGTCCTGGCCATCGGTGGCCTGAAGGAGAAGGTGCTGGCGGCCCACCGGGCGGGAGTCAGCACCGTCATCGCCCCTGAGCGCAACCGAGACGACCTGGAAGATATTCCGGAAAATGTCCGCAAAGAGCTGCAATTCATCTTTGTCAATGACGTGTCAGATGCCATGGCCGCCACACTTTAGCCGATGAATTCAGCCGCCATTGACAGGATACTCCTGCAGTTTTTCCATGAACTGCAAAGCTATTTCGCCCTGGCTGGACGTATGGTGATCCGCATATTCCAGCGCCCCTTCTATTATCGCGAGTTTACCATCCAGTTTGATAAACTGGGCTTTGCCTCTCTGTTCATCTGCACACTGACCGGTCTTTTTTCCGGCATGGTCATGGCGTTGCAATCGCTGATCCAGCTGAAACCATTTGCAGCAACCAGCTATGTGGGGGGCATGGTGGCGGTAACCATGATCAAGGAACTGGGACCGGTGCTGGCATCCCTCATGGTTGCCGGTCGGGTCGGATCGGCTATTACCGCCGAACTGGGCACCATGGTGGTGACGGAACAGGTTGACGCCATGCGGGTTGAAGGGACCGATATCATTAAACGGCTGGCGGTCCCGCGGTTGAAGGCAATGCTTGTGGCACTACCGCTCTTGACCATTGTGACCGACATGATCTCCATTGTGGGGGGCTACATCATGTCCGCCGGTTACGATATCAATCCGATCATGTACATCAGTGCTCTCCCCCAGTTTATGGTCTTTCAGGATCTGATCGAGGGGGTCGCCAAACCGGCCGTATTTGGTGCCATTATTGCCATCACCGGCTGTTATGTGGGACTTGGCACCAAGGGGGGGGCAGAAGGTGTCGGTGCCGCCGCCAAAAAAGCGGTGGTCCTCTCATCGGTGCTTATTCTGATGGCAGATTTTTTTATTGCCAAAATATTTGTCGTATTCAGAGGATAACATGGCGTACTGGCTGTTCAAAACCGAACCGGGCTGTTTCTCCTTCGATGATTTGAAAAACCGTCCTGACATGACCGAACCGTGGGATGGGGTCCGCAATTTTCAGGCGCGGAATTTCCTGCGGGATACGGTGGCAGTTGGTGATCTGGTCCTGTTTTACCACAGCAACATCGCCGAGCCGGCCGTGGTCGGAGTGGCGGAAATCGTGCGTGCCGGCTATCCGGACAGCACCGCGCGGGATCCCCAGGGGGAGCATTTTGACCCGAAGGCCTCTGCCGCCAAGCCGATCTGGTACATGGTTGATGTGCGCTATCGGGTGCCGTTTCCCCGGCCGGTGACCCTTGGCCAGATCAAGAGTATCCCGCTACTGGCAGACATGCCCCTGGTAAAGCGGAGCCGCCTCTCCATTCAGCCGGTCAGCGACCTTGAGTGGCAGGTTATCCTCACCACAGGAAGTCTGACCGAAGGGATCACCGCATCATGATGTCCCATAACTCGCTCCGGATGGAAAAATTATGCTACTCCATCGGTGGCCGCACTATTCTGAAAGACTTTGATTTCCATCTTGAACGGGGCGTAAACCGGACCATTTTAGGGGTGAGCGGTGCAGGTAAAACCACCATCCTCAAGCTGCTGCTCGGCCTTCTGGAACCTGATTCCGGTTCTGTGTACATCGGTAATCTCTGTATCACCGGGCTCCCCGAGTCCCGATTCAGAGAACAGCGAAAACGGATCGCCATCGTATTTCAGGGGGGAGCACTCTTTGATTCCATGTCGGTGGGCGAAAACGTCGGCTACCGGCTTTTTGAAGAGGGGGTTCTCTCCCACGCGGAGATATCCCGAATCGTTCGGGAGAAACTCAGCTTTGTGGGGGTGGAGGCGGCCCTGAATCTCTACCCCGCCGAGCTTTCCGGTGGTATGAAAAAACGGGTCGCCATCGCCCGCGCACTGGCCGCGGACCCGGATTATATCTTCTTTGACGAGCCGACCACCGGACTGGACCCGATCGGCGTGTACAATATCTGCAACCTGATGCAGCGGCTGCAGGCCGAAGGAAAGACCACCCTGATGGTTACCCATGATCTGGCCACTGCCTTTGCCACCTCCCAGCGCTTCACGTTTCTCCATAAGGCACAGATGCTTTTCGAGGGGAGCGAAGCAGATATGAAGAGAAGTACCATTCCGGAAGTGCAGGAATTTCTGGAACCAACCGACCGGTCGCTCTTTATTTGACGACCATACAACGCATAACAGGTGGACTCATATGAATCGAAGTAATCAAATCGGCTGGGCCCAGGTACGGGGAGGCGTGTTTATCCTTCTGGCACTGCTCTTTTTTGCCGGTGGAGTGCTCTTAATGGGGCAGAAAACCAAGATGTTTGTCTCCAAAGGCTCCATGAGTGTTGTCATGAGCGACGTGGTCGGTCTGAAGGTGGGCGCACCGGTATGGCTTGCCGGGGTTGATGTGGGCTTGGTCAACGACATCTACTTCGCACATCCGAAAACCAGCAACGAGGTCACCATTGATATTCAGGTTGATTCCGATGCCATGAAAAAAATTGGTACCGACTCGAAGATAACCATTAAAACCAGGGGGCTCATGGGTGAGAAATACGTCGATATTCTCCCCTCACGGTTCTACTCGACCACCCCTCCGCTCCAGTTGCAGGGATCACCGACAGCCAAGCTGGATGACGTCATCCAGAAGGCCGGGGACTCATTCGACAGAGTAAATTCCATTATTGACAATATCCAGCAGGGAAAAGGTACCCTCGGCAAGCTCAATAAGGATGACAGCCTCTACCGCACTATTTCCCAGCTTACCACGGAAATGAAGGATCTGATTGTAACCATCAACCGGGGAAGCGGAACCCTTGGCAAGCTGAACCGGGATCCTGAACCCTATAACAAGCTGATCAGTATCCTCAGCAGGGCCGACCAGACCCTGCAGGATATGCAAGATGCCGACGGCACCCTGAACCGCCTGATCTATGACAACTCCCTCTTCACAAAATTAACCGCACTGACCGACAAGAGCACCCAGGCCGCCGACGATGTGCGGGACCTGAACCGGCGCATCATCGCAAAGGACGGTACCATCGGTCTGCTCCTCAATGATCGGGAGTTTTACGACAAGGGGATGTCCATGCTCACCAAGGCAGAGCGTTCCATCAGCGACATTGAGAAGCTGACCTCCCAGTTAAAGGGAGGAGAGGGAACCGCCGGCAAGCTGGTTACCGATGGCGCCTTGTACGAAAAAATGAACCAGGTGGTCGAGAACATGGACGCCCTGCTCAAGGATGTCAAAAAAGATCCCAAAAAATACTTTAAATTCTCTGTTTTCTAGGCTTTTCGGAGCTCTCAGGAGATTACACCATGATTCGGACTCTGTTTTTATTCCTGCTACTGGCGGCGACGGTTACGCCGCTCTGGGCAGCATCACTTGAAGAAAAAGTTGTCGAACATACCCTGAAGAACGGCATGAAACTGCTGATGGTGGAGCGCCATACTTCTCCCACGGTCTCGGCCTGGATCCGCTTCAGGGTCGGCAGTGTCAATGAGCGGAGTGATGAGCGGGGCATTGCCCACCTGCTGGAGCATATGTTGTTCAAGGGGACAACCACCCTGGGAACAAAAGATTATGCCGCAGAAAAACCGCTTCTCGATGCCATCGAATCGGTGGCCGGGCAGCTGATTGCCGAAAAAGCACGACACCCCCAGGAGAGCACCACCAGGAGTGCCGAACTGGAGAAAAAGCTGGCCGCACTGGAAGCCGAAGCGGGCACCTACGTGATCAAAGACGAATTCTTTGAGCTCTACTCCAAGCATGGCGGAACCGGTTATAACGCCTTTACCAGCCGGGACGGCACCACCTATCTGATTAATCTTCCGGCCAACAAGCTTGAACTCTGGGCATCCATCGAGTCTGACCGTCTCCGCAATCCGGTACTCCGGGAGTTCTACACCGAACGCTCCGTGGTGATGGAAGAGCGGCGCAGATCCTATGAGGCAGATCCGGAAAACAAGCTGTGGGAGACGTTTCTTGCCGCCAGCTTTCTGACCCACCCCTATGGTCAGCCGACCATCGGCTGGATGTCGGACATTGAAAGTCTCACCAGAACCAAAGCCGAGCAATTCCTCCATAGCTATTATGCGCCCAATAACGCCATCGTTGCCATTGTGGGTGACATCGATACCGCAAAGACAATTGCCCTGGTTGAACGCTATTTCGGAGGGATTGCGCCGGGAAAAGAACCACTGCCGGTTACCGCCACGGAACCGCCACAGGGAGGAGAGCGTCGGATCGAACTGGTGGCGGATGCGGAACCCTCCCTGCTCATGGGATTCCATAAGCCGGCCATCGGCACTCCGGACGATTACGTTTTCGATGTCATCACCATGATCCTCGGCTCGGGGCGCACCTCCCGTTTTCACAAGAAACTGGTGGTCGAACAACAGCTCACCTCCGATATTGGCGTGTTTGATGCGCCGGGGCATATCTACCCGAACCTCTTCCTCATAAATGCAGCGACACGCGCTCCCCATACGCTTGCGGAGCTTGAGAAGGCCATCCTGGCCGAACTGGAATTGTTGAAAACGGTGCCGGTTGCAGAGCGGGATCTACAGCGGATTCTCAATAAAATGGAGTTTGAAGAGGCCCGGCGCATGGGTACCAACGGGGGTTTGGCCCGTAACCTCACCGAATATGAAGCAACGACCGGCAGCTGGCGTTACATGGTCAGGCAACGGGGAAAAATAACCCAGGTGACCCCGGCAGATATCAAGCGGGTGGCAGCAACCTACTTTACCCGAGAGAATCGGCTCGTCGGCTTTATCTCCAAGAAAGGGGATACCAAATGAAACTATTCATTTTTCTCTGTTGCATTGGGCTCTCAGTGGCGACAGCCTTCGGGGCCGATCAGGCACCGGCCAATCCACGGACCATGACGTTCCCTCCCCTTAATTTTCAGATTCCCAAGGCCGAACGAGTACTGCTTGAATGCGGTATGCCGGTCTACCTGCTTCGGGACAGCGAGTTACCGATCATTACGATGAGTGCCATGGTCCATGTGGGGATGGTCTATGAACCGGCAGCAAAGGCGGGGCTGGCCTCCATGGTCGGCTCGGTCATGCGGAGTGGCGGCGCGGGGGGAGTTGCGCCGGAGGCCCTGGATGATGAGCTTGAATTTATGGCATCATCCGTGGAAAGCTCCATCGGCAATGATATGGGGACGGTTTCACTGACCACACTCCGTAAAAATTTCAGCCGGTCGCTGCAGATTTTTTCCGATGTGCTGCTCCGCCCTGACTTTACGGAAAAGCGCATTGAGATAGCCCGTAAACATATCATCGAGGGACTTCGCCGGCAGAATGATGATCCAAAGGACATTGCAGAACGGGAAATCAACCGGGTCTTGTACGCCGGCCACCCCCTCGGCAGTGCGGTCACCCATGACTCCGCTACCGCCATCAACCGTCAGGACCTGAGGGACTTCCACCAGCAGTATTACCGCCTGGACAACATGTTGCTTGCCGTTTCAGGAAATTTTGAGCGGAGCGAGATTCTTCAGGAACTGAACCGCATCTTCAAGGCGGGAACAGCACCGGTTCGAACCCGGCTCCCCCGCGTCCCCCAACCACAAATGGCACTCACACAGGAATTACTGTATGGCAAAAAGGATGTCAGCCAGACCGTCATCCGCATGGGGCACCTGGGGCTGACCAAAGATTCCCCCGACATTTACGCGGTGCGCCTGCTCGACTATATCCTGGGGGGGAGCTTCACCTCACGGTTAACCATGGAAGTCAGGACCAACCAGGGGCTTGCCTACAGCGTCGGCAGCCATTTCGACATCGGGCGTC
The DNA here is from genome assembly GCA_903901875.1 of uncultured Geobacteraceae bacterium. Taxonomy (GTDB): domain Bacteria; phylum Desulfobacterota; class Desulfuromonadia; order Geobacterales; family Pseudopelobacteraceae; genus JACRCG01. Next base: position 30,278 of record CAIUSO010000127.1, read on the forward strand.
ACTTCACCGGTACCTTTATTGCCGAAACCGAGACCAAGGCCGAATCCACCGTCAAAACAGTGTCGTTGATGAAAAAGATTATTGCCGACATAACCACAGCGGCTGTCACCGAAGAGGAATTGAAGGGGGCACGGGAATATCTGATAAACTCCTTTATGTTCGGCTTCACCAGTCCCTCTACCATTGTGAACCAGCGGGCCCGCCTCGAATTTTACGGCTACCCTGACGGATACCTGGAAAAATATCGGGATAACATCGCCCAGGTCACCCGCGCCGACATTCTGAAGGCAGCCCGGACCTATCTGCATCCCGATGCCTTCAAACTGGTAATTATTGGTAATGCCGAAAAGTTTGACAAGCCGCTTTCGACACTTGGCACGATACGGGAGCTTGATCTTAAGCCGATTGTTCCAAAGTAAAAACCTTTCATACCCGATGCCTCCGCCTCAAATCTTTTTAAAGGAGTGGTGTCCCCATGCAGCTGACTGATCTTATTTCCGATGCCTACGACCGCCTGAAGAAACGTGTGCGGCGCAGTGAGCTCATGTATTCCCACTATTACAGCGAACAGCTTGGTGTGCCGCTCCATTTCAAGTGTGAAAATCTGCAACGGACCGGTTCCTTCAAAATCAGGGGGGCCCTCAATTTCATGACCTCCCAGTCCCGTGATAAGCTGAAACATGGGGTTATCACCGCTTCAGCCGGCAACCACGCACAGGGGGTGGCCTTCTCCGCCGATTTGCTTTCCGTTGCCGCAACGGTCTATATGCCGGAAATCACGCCGCCCCAGAAGGTACAGGCTACCCGGGATTACGGTGCCACTGTGGTCCTCACCGGCAGAAATTTTGACGAGGCGTGCGGGGCGGCGATGGCAGCCCAACAGGAGAGCGGTGCCCTGTTCGTCCATCCCTTCAACGATGAGCTGGTCATGGCGGGGCAGGGTACCATCGGCCTTGAAATTTTTGAGGAGCTTCCCGACCTGCGGAATATTGTCATACCGGTTGGCGGTGGTGGGCTGATAGCCGGTATTGCAGCGGCACTGCGAGAACGGGCACCCCATATACGCATCATCGGAGTCGAGTCGGAGGCGGCTCCCTCCATGTCGGCATCCTTTGCCGCCGGTAGACCGACGGAACAACCGGTACGGGCGACCTTGGCCGACGGCATTGCCGTCAAACTCCCCGGCTCGCGGACCGTGCCGGTCATCTGTAGTCTCGTGGACGAGATTGTGCAGGTTGCCGAGGAGGATATCGCCCTCGCCATCGTGTCGCTCCTCGAAAAAACCAAAATGCTGGTGGAGGGAGCCGGTGCGGTAACCCTGGCTGCGGTGCTGAACAAGAGGATTCCCCAACTTGAAGGCAAGACCGTCTGTCTGCTGTCCGGGGGGAATATAGACGTCAAGACCATTTCCCAGGTGGTGGAGCGGGGGCTTATCGCCGGAGGGCGTTATCTCAAGCTGGTGGTAGAGCTGGAGGACCACCCCGGTGCCCTGGCACTCCTGGCCGATACCATTGCGGTAACCAGGGCCAACATTTTCCATATTACCCATGACCGCCGTTCCAAATCTCTTACCATCGGTCGCACGGTGGTCTCCCTGGAGCTGGAGACCAGGGGGTATGAACATATCAAGGATATTGTCAGCCATCTGCAGGAGAAAGGGTACAGCCTGACGGTTGTCTAGCGTGTGGTAATGGAGAATATTCAGCAGCAGGTGCGGCAGCTGTTTCAGGAAGGGGCAGCACTGCTTCAGGCGGGGAATCCGGCCGGTGCCCTGGGGCGGTTTCGGGTAGCCCTGGAAATGGACGACTCTTCCGGGGTACTCAATCTGTATGCCGGTGCCGCACTGCACGAACTGGGACGCTTTGAGGAGGCTGCCACCGCATACCGTACCGCTCTCAAAATCGTTCCCAACCTGGGGGAAGCCCACAACAATCTGGGTAATTCACTGATGGCCCTCGGACATTTTGCCGCTGCCGTCACCAGCTTTAGCCGAGCCTCGGAATTGATGCCAACATCGGCAGTGCCGCTGACCGCCCGTGCCACGGCACTGCAGGCCCTCGGGATGGTGGTGGAGGCCGAGGCCGACTGCCGGCGGGCTTTGGCGATTGATCCGACGTTTGCCGAGGCCCACTGGAATCTTTCCCTCAATTTGCTGCTAAAGGGTGACTATTTGGCCGGGTGGCAGGAGTACGAATGGCGCTGGCTGCGCCCCACCTTCACATCGCCCCGGCGACACGATGACCTTCCGCTCTGGGATGGCCTCCCCCTCGATAACCGGATTATTCTTCTCCATGCAGAGCAGGGGTTTGGCGATGCCATTCAGTTTGCCCGCTACATCCCGCAGGTCGCTGCCCACGGTGGTACGGTGGTGGTGGAGTGCCATCCCCAACTGGTGACCCTGCTGCGCACCGTGGTCGGTGTGGCGGCGGTGGTTCCCTTCGGTGAACCGCCGTCGGCCGATTGCCACGCGCCACTTCTCTCCCTCCCCCGCATCTTCCAGACTACTCTGGAGAATATACCGGGGCAGCTTCCCTACCTCTCCTCCCCTCCCGGCTATGGTGAAAAGTGGGCTCCGCTGCTTCCCCGGGGGGATGAAATGTTCCGTGTTGGTCTGGTGTGGGGGGGGAAGAGTTATCCTGACCCGCTTCGCTCTGCCTGTCTCACAGATTTTGTTCCACTTGCACACATACCGGGGGTACAGCTCTATTCTCTCCAGGTTGGAGACGCTGCGCTACAAGTGGCATCGCCCCCCGTTGGTATGTCACTGATTGATGTTACCGGTCAGATTGTTGACTTTGCCGATACCGCCGCCGTTATCGAACAACTTGACCTGGTAATCAGTATCGATACCGCCGTGGCCCATCTTGCCGGTGCCATGGGAAAACCGGTCTTTGTGCTGTTGCCGCTGGCGGCGGATTGGCGTTGGCTACGGGGGCGGAGTGATTCTCCCTGGTATCCGGCAATGGAGCTGTTCCGGCAGCGTCGTTCCGGTGAGTGGGGTGAGGTGGTGAATCGTGTGAGTGGTGCGGTGACCCGGTGGTGCGCCGGGCAAAAAAAATCCTTTGGGGTATTCCCAAAGGATTCTCATTGGCCATGAAGGTTTTTTGGCGATTACTCGTCTGCTTTGGTCCTTAAACCGGAAGCAATGTTAAAATTAATATCGATGACAATGGTAAGCTTGTCCGGATCGGGGAACGCCATGACTTCAAAGAGTCGCTTGTCTATGAACAAACTGAGATTAAGAATATCTTCACGAAGATTCTTTGGCATTGGGTTATCGGGATCGGACAGTTCGGCCTGGAAGAAACTCCAGACTTTCTGATTGAATTTGATAGCCTCCTGCAACTTCTGGTTCCGATCGGGAGCTCCCCAGTTGTCCTTGACGCTCTTCAGCATCAGACCGGCTCGTGAAAGCACTGATGCCTCCAGTTCCCGGCCGCTTAACGTTTCTTTTTGAATTGCAGTATAGGCATTAACCGAGTTTTGTAGCATAATCCATGAGCTCCTCTTCATAGGTAATCAGTTTTTTAGCGATTTTCAGAGCAGAATAAAAGTTCAGATCGACAATATACGTGCTCACCTGTGAAATCAAGACATTTGTACTCGGAGCCGCAGTCAGCACCTCACGGGCCATGTCCCAGAACAGCTTTGAAAGTTCCTCCGTCATGCCACCGATATACATCAGTTGCACAATCAGATAGATCTTCTTGCAGGGGGATGTTGCCTCTGCTTCGGTAAGAATATCCTTCTGCCTGAGCAGGGTTGCCTGACTTTCAATCTGCAAGTGGGCGACAGTTGGACCATTCTTTATGACTGTTCCGGCCAGGATTACCCTTTCACCTGGTTTGAGGGTCAATTTGAGAGGCATCTGCTAGGACCGCATAACCAGATTGACCGTGGATTCCTGAACCAGGTTGATCTGGCTTGTGATGACATCAAGCTGCTTGGTAGCAGCCATTACGTGGCTGTGTGGTGCATCATTGGGGAGCGATAACACCTGGACCGAATTTCCCGAACCGCCGGTTAAGCCATCCCACAGATGTTTTACCTTGTCGTAGAGCGGTGCGGGAGGGGTGGGAAGCATCAGACTCTGGAGCTGTTTCCGCAAGGAAGAGTACCCCATCAGTTGCTCCATCCGTCCCTGATCTTCCACCGGATAGGGTGGATAATTCTTGACGACATTTTCCAGTGTTGCCTTCATTTTTTCAGTAATTGCACTGGCTGCCGTAAGCCCCTCATAGGTTTGGCGAAGATTTGTCGCCAATGAGTTGAGGATGTCCGACGTATTGCCGATTCGCTGCAGGGTGTCGATAGTGTTCTGGGGTACGTTAATCTTGATTGAGACCGTGTCCCCACCCAGTGACTGCACCGCATCTGATTTACTGCCGCTGCCAAAATCAGGCTGTTGTGATGATTTGGGTGCCAGGGTCTGCTGGACTCCCGACTGCTGCATCTGTAAGGCTGTTGCAACTGCAAGCCGCTGATCATTGCCATCGATTATCATGGTGGTACCTCCATCGCTTAAATGCGTAAGCGGGGAGAGGTTACCCCTCTCCCCGCATCGGTTAAAACATGCTATCACTCTTCACTAGCTGTTAGAAGAGTTTGAGAACCGACTGGGCTGCCTGCGAAGAGAGACTCAGGGCAGTGGTTCCGAGGGACTGGCGAGTCTGCAGGGCCAGCATATTCGCACCTTCCTGATTCATATCGGCAAGGGTCAGATTGTCTGCTCCGACTTGGAGAGTGTTGATCATCGAGTCGGTGAATGTCTGACGGGTAGTGATGGTAGTCAGGTTACTTGCCAGCGAAGAAGACTGGGTACGCAGAGTTGTCAGTGCCGTATCCATGAAAGCGTTGGTGCTGGCAGCGTTGCCGGTGGCTGTCCAGGTACCTGCTGAAGAAATACCGAGGTTACCGGCATCCGCTCCGAAGCCGTTCACCGTAAGGTTGGCATCGCCGGTTTTCTGGCTGAATTCGATTGAAAGGGTACCGGAAGTCAAAAGGTTGGTGCCGCGGTAGCCGGCGTCACTTGCCAGCGTGGTTATCTGGCTGGCGATGGTGTTGAACTGGGTCTCGTAGGTTGCCTGAGACAATGTGTCGTTAGTCGCTGCTGCGGCACTGGCAAGACCTTTAGCTGATTGAATCAGTGCGGTGATGGCACTGATGCCGTTGTCAGCACTCTTGATGGTCTGCACGGCTTCGCTCATGCCATCTTTACGATCGGCCAAGTCACTTGCACGGTTGGTCGCTGCTTGGGCAGCAAAAAAGTTGGTTGGATTATCGAGAGCGGTGTTTACTTTCTTACCACTGCTCAGGCGGTTCTGTGTCTGGGTAACCTGGGATGCTGTCTGCTGAAGAGCGAGGAGGTTATTCCTCATGCCTGCGGTAAGTGAGATGTCTGAGATTGCCATGGTGATGCTCCTTTCTGGGATATTCCGTAAAAATCGGATTGTGCATTCTGCACTTACCTACCTCTTCGGCCACGTGGCGCAATACTTGAGAAAAAAATTACCGTTGGATAAAAAAGTTTTCAACCTCTCCCGCCATTCATCTAAAAGGTGTGGATCGGGAAGTAGATACGGGACAGAGCACGGAATTGAATCCACCGTTGTTGCAAAGAGTGTTGGCAGGGTAAGAAGGGGTATCTGCAGGTCGCAGAGCGGCAGAGCTTCCCCATGCACAACAACATCATACACTCCGGTGACCCGGGCAATCAGTCGTACCAGTGGTGCCTGACAGCTGACGGTTATCCGGTACCCGGCTTCGGCAAGGGGGGGGAGAAAACGGCAGAACTGGATGGTGTCGCCAAAACCCTGCTCACAATGGACCAGCAGCGAGGTGCCGTGTGGGTGACTTCCCCGGTTTTCACGGCTGAGAAAGGGCCAGGGGGGCAACTGGCCATTGGGAATCCGGCGCAATCGCCATTCCCAGTGTGGCCATGCTTCGGCGTACTTTCCCTGTGCCAGAAGAGAGTAAGACAGATTCAGGTGCCCGGCCACATGCTGGGGGTCCCGTTCCAGGACGGAGCGAAAGGATGCTTCCGCTTCGGAGTTTCTGCCAAGGAGAGCCAGTGCTGCGCCCACGTTCAGATGCTGTTCGGGCGAAGACGAATTAAGCAGCAGGGCGGTTTGATGCTCTTCCAGCTGCTGCTCAAGCATCCGTCGCTCGGGTGAAGGTCCGGTTACGGTACTCTCCGGTTTCCCTTTGCCATGAATGGGAGGGAATCCGCTTAATGTTCGCAACTCACCGGCCACCTCCCTGATAACGTCTGTCCAATCCCCATGGTCCGGTTGGCGAAAGAGCCTCATTCCGGGATACCAGGGAGAATCTTCCCGGTCGGTCAGCCAGCGCCAATCGGCGGTGTGGGAAAGCAGCAGCCAGGTTGGTCGCCCCGTTGCCCCTGCCAGATGGGCAACGGAGGTGTCGATGGAGATTACCAGGTCAAGATTGGCCATCAGAGCGGCGGTGTCCGCAAAATCACCAATGTGCTCCGCGACTTCAACCAGAGGTGACGTCGGCTCACTCGCCTCTCCCACCTGTAAACTCACAAAAGTGACCCCTGGCAGGTCAAAAAGTGGTTGGAGGGATGCAAAGGGGCAGCTCCGCTTCCGGTTGAGGGGGTTGTCCTGGCGGCCGGACCAGGCCAGACCGACCCGGAGCCCCTTGAGCCGGTTGGCCAAGGTCGTTGTGACAGTATGCATCAGTTCCGGCCATTGGGTATGGGCCTCCTTGCGGAAGAGGGACATGGTCGGATACCAGGGACTGACATGCCGCTCCGGGAGCCAGCGCCAATCGGAGCCGTGGGGGAGGAGGAGCCATGTTGGAGCACCGAGGGCTCCGGCCAGGTGGGCAACGGCGGTGTCAATGGTAATAACCAGATCCAGGTTGGCAATGAATGCGGCGGTATCGGAGAAATCATGGAAATCTGCCGTATGGTCGATGACCGTAAAGCCCATGTCCGGGTCAGCAAGCTGTTCCGAGCCCTCTCCCACCTGCAGGCTGTATAATTCGACATGGGGAATGGCGGCCAGTGGTGCAAAATGGGCCAGGGGGCAGGAACGTTTCCGATTCAGTACCTGCCCCTGCCTGCCATGCCAGACGATGCCGATTTTATAGGCAGCTGAGTGTCCCAATCGGTGATGCCACCGTGCCGTATCCTCCGGAGTGGGCTGTAGATACGGGACGGTGGCCGGGATGGTTGTGATTGTGGTGCCGAACACAAGCGGCAGGGACATCATCGGAAGGTGGCAATCAAAAGCCGGCAGGGTCTCACCGGTTGCGTAGACCTCTGACACGCCGGCAAGGGAGCGGAGCAGCCGTTTCAGTGCGGGAACCTGGCATTCCAGAATGACGTTGCCTCCCCGTTCTGCCACCAGAGCTGCATAGCGGGAAAACTGAAGGGTGTCGCCAAAACCCTGTTCGGCGTGGAGCAGAATGGTTCTGCCCGCCAGCGGGGTGCCATCCCACCGTGGCTCCGTGAAGGTCCGCCGGGGGACCGGACTGCCCTTTTTGAAACGCCACTCGAATTCCTGCCACCCTGCTCCATAGTCGCCGGTTGCCAGCAGTGCCAGCGATCTGTTCCAGTGCCCTTCGGCATAGTCCGGATGAAGATCCACCAGACGCTGATACAGAGTAAGCGCCTCGTCGAGGCGTTCCTGTGCTGCCACTATTCCGGCCAGATTGTTCAGAATGACGGCCCCTTCGGGGTTCAGGGCCAGGGCCTGTTGGTAACACGCTTCGGCCTCACTCAACCGGCCAAGGCACTGGAAAGCGCTTCCCATCATGTTACGGGCGTTGTACCGGTCCGGCTCCAGGGCCAGGGCCCGTTGGTAGGCGGTAATGCCATCCGTAAACCGTTCCTCTTCCAGGCAGACGTCTCCCAGTCCCTGGTAAGCCTCTGCGGAGGTCGGATCAAGAAGCGCGGCGGTCTGGTAGTGGGAAAGGGCCGCAGAAATAGCACGGGTGGCGATGCAGATTTGTCCCAGGGCCAGATGGGCCGGAACAAAATCCCCGTGAAGCAGCAGGGTCTGCTCAAAGCAGCGGGCGGCATGGTCCGGTCGCCCCTGGGAACGGTAACTGTTTCCCATGTTAAAAAGTGCTTCCGGATAGTCGGCTTTAAGAGCCAGGGCCGTCCGATAACGGTCCACTGCTTCGTCATGGCGTCCCAGCCTGTCAAGGGCGACGCCATGGTTGCAGTGGGCTTCGGCATCGGTGGGGTGCGAGGCAACCAGGGCGGAAAACTGCCGCTCGGCCCCTTCGATATTCCCTGCGAGGAGCAACTGAAGGGGAGAGTCAAGGGGGGGGGCACGACGACCATCACGCCAGCGGATAAGGGCTTCACCGATCTGCCCGAGGACCGGTTGCCACGCACCGGGGGAGGGCTGGCGAAACAGTGTCATCGATGGGTACCAGGGGGAGTCCTCCCTGTCCAGGAGCCAGCGCCAGTCGGCCACAAAGGGGAGCAGCGTCCAGGTTGGCCTGCCAAGGGCTCCGGCCAGATGGGCCACGGCGGTATCTATGCTGATGACCAGATCCAGATTCTCCACCAGTGCCGCCGTATCGGCAAAATCCCCGATGTTGCCGGTGTGGTCCGTCAGGACAGGGGCAAGCCGCTCCGGCAGGGAACTTCCTACCTGGAGAGAGTGGAAGGAAATCCCGGTGATACTCCAGAGCGGAGTCAAAAAATCGAGGGGACAGCTCCGCTCCGGGCTTGGTTCCCGGTTTCCCTCCCAAGCCAGTCCCACATTCACCCCCCCGGCGAAGGGGGCCATGAGGGCAGACCATTTGTCCCGATAGCCGCTCGGTGGCCGGAGGTAGGGAATCCGGGCCGGAATGGTTTCTTCGGTGGTGGCAAAACGGTGGGGAAGACTCTGCACCGGTATCTGCAGGTCGCAGGGGGGGAGTACCTCTCCCCGTTTTATCACCTCTGCGACTCCGGGGACCGATGCCAGCAGGGGGGCCAGTTCGGGAAGGGCAGAGACGATGATCCGGCCCCCCCGTGCTGCGGCAAGGGGGGCGTAGCGGATGAACTGGAGCATGTCACCTCGCCCCTGTTCCATGGGGATCAACAAGGTTTTACCGGTCAGGGGGGAGCCGTCCCAGAGGGGCAATTCGGAAACCGGATTGCGTGCCAGAAATTTGTCAGACCGCCAGCGCCATTCGTACTCCTGCCATCCCTGGCTGAAATCCCCCTGCCGGAGCAGTAGTGCCCCCCGCAACCAGTGGGCGTCGGCGTGCCGCGGATCAAGGGCAATGGCGGTCTCTGTCGATGAGAGCGCCTCCCCGTACCACCCCATGGTCTGGCAGCTGAAGGCACGATTGAACCAGGCCTTCAGGAAGGAGGGGTCTTGATCGGTCGCCTGGCGATATGCCGCAATGGCCTCTTCCGTCTTTCCCTGGAGCTGGAGTGTGACCCCCAGGCTCTGGTGGGGGTCGGGAAGTTCGGGAGCCTCCCCGATGATACTCCGGAAACAGCGTTCTCCGGCCTCTGCCTTCCCCTGCCCGGTGAGCCAGCAGCCAAAGGAATAGCGGGTCGGGATAGCAACCGAAGGAGAGGTGAGAACCCGGTCGGTCAGCAGGCGTTCCAGCTTATCCTTCACCCTGCCCATGACACCGCACCATCCCTCTCCTGCCACCTGTTCGAATACCGTCATGGTTGGATACCAGGGAGAATGCTCAGCTCCATGGAGCCACCGCCAGTCGGCCATGACCGGCAGCAGGGCCCACACCGGTTTTCCCAGGGCTCCTGCCAGATGGGCCACGGCGGTGTCAATGGAAATAACCAGATCAAGGGTGGCAATCAGCGCGGCGGTCTCAGTGAAATCGGTCAGCGAGGAGGAGACATCGACGATGGTCATGGCCGGTGCCACGGTCGCTGCCTCCGAGGCGGCCTCCCCAACCTGCAGGCTGTAAAAAACGACGCCGGGGAGTTCGGCCAGCGGGGCAAATTCCGTTACGGGACAGGGGCGGCCCCGTCCCTGGATATTGGCCGGGTTACCTCGCCAGACCAGGCCGACCCTGCAGAGGGCGTTGTCGGCCAATCGCTGCTGCCACTGCCGAGCTTTGATCGGATTGGCGAACAGGTAAGGGCCCTGTCCCGGAACGGTGTCAACGGTGGTGCCGCAGAAATGGGGGAGACTGAGCAGCTGGATATGGTAGTCGCTATCTGGCGGCGAGGCCGATTTTGCTACAATGGTTTCGACTCCGGGGAAGTTGCTCAACAGGGGGATGAGCAGGGGATCAAGCTCCAGGATGATGTGTGCTCCCCGCTCGGCAATCAGCGGGATATAGCGGGCGAACTGAATCGTATCCCCCAGGCCCTGCTCGCAGAAAATCAGCAGGCTTTTGCCGGAAAGATCCGAACCGTCCCAGCGCGGCTGCCGGTAGGTGCGCTCATCAATGGCAAAGGAGGGAATGGCAAGCCGTATCTCAAAATTGGCAAAGCCGTGCCGGTAATCTCCGGTATGCAGCTGCAGGAATGCCAGGTTATAGCGTGCCATAACGTTGTCCGGTGCCAGCCCGAGTATGGTGCGGCAGCAGTCAAATGCTTCCGCCAGCTTGTCCTGTCGTACCAGTACCTCACCCAGGGCCATGAGAATGTCGACGGAATCAGGTTTTAATTGGTGGGCATGGGTGAATGCTTCTTCGGCTTCAACCAGCTTGCCCGCCCCCAGAAGGGCACGGCCGAGATTGAAGGGAATTGGCGGGAGATGGCCAAGGAGCCGGGAGAGATCGCGCAGTTCGTGGATGGCGATTTCATGGTCGCCCCGCTCCACCGCTCCCCGTGCTTCCTGAAGTCGGGGTTCCAGAAGGTCAATGGTCGCCTCCGTTACCCTGATCTCGGGATAGCGGTGGAGCAGTGCCTCCGCAATACGGCTGATGACCGGTTGCCACTCTCCACCCCGTTCCTGCCGGAACAGCTCCATGGTCGGATACCAGGGGGAGTCGGATCGTCCGGTTTGCCAGCGCCAGTCGGCGTGGGCCGCCAGCATCACCCAGACCGGCCTGCCCAGGGCCCCGGCCAGATGGGCGGTGGCGGTATCAATGGTAATTATCAGGTCCAGGTTAACCATGAGTGCCCCACTGTCGGCGAAACAGCGGATCTCGCTTCCCCAATCAGTGATGTTTTGCGCCAGTCCGGAGGGAAGCGAACCGTGGGGAAGGCCACCCGGGTGCAAAGAATAGAATCTGACGCCAGCCAGGCTCAGGAGTGGGAGCAGCTCTTCCGGTGGACAGGAACGTTCCGGGTAGGGGAGCGGCTTTCCGCTCCAGACAAGTCCTACGGTAACGGCGCGCTCGTCGGGGGAGAACCGTGCCCGCCACCGGTCACTCAACTCCGGCGGGGGGGAGAGGTACGGTACCCGGCAGGGAATAGAATCAGGTGTGGTACCGAACATGAATGGGAGACTGAGTAATGGAATATGGAAATCGGTGACGGGGGGTGACGGTCCCTTGGCCAGAACCTGTTCGACACCGGGCAGTTGCTGGAAGAGCGAAACCAGTGGTTCCTGCACCTCAAGGAAGATGCGCGCCCCCTGCCGGACCAGGTGGGGGAGATAGCGGACGAACATCAGGGCGTCACCGAACCCCTGTTCTCCGTAGACCAGCAGGGTACGGTGCCTGAGGGACGAACCGTCCCAACGGGGCTGGTCATAGTGCCGGTCGTCAAGGCCGGCCATGGCTTCAAACCGGCATTCGTAATCGGCAAAACCGTCACGGAAATTACCGCTACGGAGCAGATGGGCCGCCCGGTTATAGCGGGCTTTGGCGTTGTGGGGGGCGTCGGCGAGGACCATTTCATAGCAGCGGAGGGATTCATCTTCATGGCCACGGCGGTCCAGAACATACCCCAGATTCAGGAGTGCTTCCGGCGAGCGGGGAGCCGTCGCGAGTACGGCGCGAAAGCAACATTCCGCCTCATCGTAGCACCGCTTCGCCATACACGCCACACCCCGCGCAAACCATTGTTCAACGGTGAGGTGGGGTGACTCGGGGCACTCCGTATCTGCCGGGAAGGAGTCGCCTCTGTCAGTGGTGCTGCCATTCATGTCGGCTGCTCGTCCCGTCCTCCCCCGGCCTTACGCGCCAGAACGTCGACAAAACGACGAAGGGGGGATAGCTTGGCTTCGTCCCGGAAATGGCGGGATGCGTCATCAAGCCACTGCCGTGCCGCTTCGATATGCCCTTCCGTGGCTAATCCCAGGGCCGTATCGGAAATATAGGCAAAAAAGAGGCTCTCCAGCAGTTCCGGATTGTTGTCCCGGTCGGTGATGGCCCGCCATTTATTAAAAAAGAATTTCCGGTTTTTAAGGAGAATTTCCCCGGCGGTCCGGCTCTGCTCGTAATAACTGATTTCCCGCAGTGCCCGGATGGTGCCGCTCCAGTGGTGGTCATAGTCAGTCACCGGCACAATATAACTTTTCAGCCCGGCCCGTTTGATCTGAAGCCCCAGATCCCACTCTTCAAAGTAACAGGGGGTGAAGCCGTTTTCGAAACGGATGATTTTATCATTGAAGTGCTGGAGCCGGATCGCAAAAAAGAAACCGGAGACCGCATCAACCTCCATCGGGGTGTTGAAGGAACCTTTGTCAAAATAGATATAATCACGGGAGAGGGGATACTCCACGAAGCTTCCCTGGGGGCCGACGCAGGCGGCCGCCGGCAGTGTGGTGAGGGCCCGTTCCAGCTGGTCCACCGCCTGCCGCTCAAGGTGGAGATCGGCGTTGAGAATGAAGACCACCGGAGTGACCGCCATCTCCAACCCCAGATTCCAGGCGCGGGCGACGCCGATATTCTGTTTCATCACGGCATAGCGGGTAATGCGGGGGTGGGACTTGAGGTGCTCGGCAATCTCCTGGCCATTGAACACAACGATGACCTCCCCCTCAATATCCTGCAAATCCTCAAGGAGGGTTACGATGTTGTATTCACTTGCCGGTGACATATCCAGTACCGGTATGACGAAGCTCCGACCGGAAGTGCCGATACAGATGTGAGCACTGTTGCCACGGTCAAGGGGGGGCACGTTCACCAGGGAGCGCTGCCGCAGTTCCCGGGCGGAGAACGTATCCGGCTTTCCCCCCAATGCCACGGCCAGCAGATCTTCGACGCGATGACCATAGGTATGGGCATTCAGTACCAGCTGTTGTCCCCGTGCAGCAATCTGCTCCCGGAGTTCGTCGTTATCCAGATAAAATGTTGCAACGTCAGCGATGATAGCGTCACGGTAGAGGGCGTAATCCTCACCATCCCTGAACAGTTCGTCCTGACCGCTGTTACGGGCCAGGTCTGACAGCAGCAGGGAGCCGGTGGACATAACCTCAAAAACCCGCATATTCAGATCATTTCTGACCGCTTCATTGAAGACGATTTTTGACCGGCTGAATACCTGGGCCATGTCGTCCCAGAAACAACGCTCATAGTGGACGGGGATGGTGGCCGAAAGGGAGGACAGCAGTCCCTCTCGCCGGGACCCGGGCTGGACGCTGCCAACAAAGCCGATGGGATATTCCCCGGTCGGCTCGCTCCGCCGGTGGACTTCGGGGCAGCAGGCCAGGGGGAGCCAATGGGCCCGTATACCCAGGCGGCGAAAATCCTCCAGATACTCCCGCTGGGCGATGAACACCATGTCAAACTCTTTGGCCCACTCCAGATGGGAGGAGAGGTTGAGGTGGGAGTCTATCAGGTAACAGACCTTGGGGCAGGTCAGGGCAGCAAGGCGCAGCGGATAATGGCCCCCTACCGATTCAACCCACAGATACAGGTCGGGATGGTCGGCGGAAGGAGTGGCGGCAAGGACCGCACCCATGTCCGGGTTCGGTCCGGTCGGAATATCCTGTTCCGTCAGCGGCAGTTTCATGTTTTGTAACTGCCACCGTTCGATAAGTTCGGGGGGGAGCGGGGGGCCGATGGTCGTGGTGCGGCAGCAGCCCCGCAGGGCCCGTTCCAGATAGGCGGCGGTGGTAACCGGATAGGCCACATACGCCAGCCAGACATGAACAGTATTCATAATTGTTTCCTTGTCAGTAACATGGTGGCGATGTCGTGAAACCGCCGGGCCGCCTTGCTCCACGCCAGCTGTTTCATCTCCTCGGCCGCGATGGCGCCTTTCTCATGGCAAAAGGAGCGGTTCTGGTAGGCTGATTCCAGCCGAAAGAGAATCTCCTCAATGGAATTCTCATACCAGATGGCCGAAGGTGCTCCGTTGTCGGTGGTGATCAGCAACGGTTGGTAGCTGGTAAGGGGCAGTGCATTGCGGTCGGTGATCACGTCGCCATGACCGGTGGTGTCGTTGGCGATAACGGTACGGCCACACGCCATGTACTCGCACATGACCATATTATTTCCCCCCTCGCATCGATTGGGAAAAAGGCCGAGGTCGGTCTGCTGGTAAATCTGTTTTATCAGTGTGTTATCAACCAGGGGGGCCAGATAGACCCGTTCAGGCGGGATGCCGTTTTCACTCAGGGTGCGCTGCAGGATGGTCGTGCAGTCGTCATCACTCGTGCGAAAGGTGATGTGGGGGGAACGGGCCATGGTCGCCACGGAAAAGGGCCACTGGTTCCCCCAGCTGCAGGCTAGAAAGGCGTCCCGATGCCGCTCCATGAAGATCTTCATGGCGGCGATGACCAGATCCTGTCCTTTCCGATACTCAAATTTTCCTCCGGAGAAGACAATGAAACGGCCATCGTCATCCCGGAAGGGGAGTTGTGAGAAATTGGCCGGATCAATCCCCTGTAACACCGTGGCGGTCTGGCGGACACCGCCGATGCGAAGCTGATATTCGCACCATGATGAGCCGGCGACAATAAAATCCCATACACGGGCGGCGCGGCGGGTATGGCGGAGGGTCTCTATCTCATGCTCAAAAAAACAGTAGCCGATATTGATGCGGTCCCACTGCCCGGAATCCATGGGGCGCAGGTCGTGACCGGAGACGCAGTGGAGGGTGACACCCTCAAGGAATGGCAGCTTGGCTATTTCACGGGACAGGTATTCACCGGCAATGCCCCAGCCGTGGGCCCGCCCGGCGGGCATGGACACTCTCATGGGGCGGGAACCGCACCTATGGTCCGGAGTGATTCGGCGGCATCCAGATCCCACGGCTTGATGGAAAGAAGCTGCTCAAGGAAAAAACGGGCATCTTCCTGTCGGTCTATCTCCAGGCAGATATGGGCGATGGCCTTCAGCAGTTCTACATCGTAGCGGTTTTCGGCAAACAGCCTGACGTAGATATCCAACGCTTCTTCAAAGGCGCCGAAGCCGCAGTAAAGGAGATCGGCGAGATTTTTTGCGAAGGTCGTATTTGCCGGTTGCAATCGTACCGCCGCTTCATGGTGGTAGCGGGATGACGGCAGATCTCCCGTTTTCTGGCACAAAACCCCCAGATCGTTATGGGCGATGGCACTGTCAGGGCTTGAGCCGATAATGGTCTTCAAAAGGGCCATGGCCTCATCCAGCTTACCGTTATTGGCCAGGTTGACAGCATCCTGGTACTGATCGACGGCAGATGGCTTTGGTTCGGCGGCGATGGACCTGAACAAATCCTGAAAGGAAGAGGTTACGGGAGCCGCCGGAGCGGTGGTCGGCTGAGTCGATACCGGTGGTTCCAGTGGTTCCGGTGGTTGAACCGGCTCGGGAGTCGGTATCGGCTCCGGTATCTGAGCCGGTGGTGCCGGAGCATACGGTGCCGCTGGTGCCGGTTGGCCTATCTGTTTCACTGCCGACACTGCTGCGGGAGGGAGCTGCTGGAGCCCGTGGGCCGCATCAAAATTATTCACATCAATCTGCAAAGTGCGGGTGAAATACTGGCGGGCCTGTTCCCTCCGGCCGATTTTCTGACTGATGGTGCCGAGGGCATTGAGGGCTTCAATATCAAAAGGATTATCCTTGAGGATATCCAGATAGGTATTGATGGCCTCGCCGGTCCATTCGAGTTCCACAAAATAGAAGTCGGCCAGATTTTTCCGAAAGACCACATTGGCCGGTTCCAGCTTATGGGCCTTTTCGTAATGGGCCAGGGCTTTCAGGGAATTTCCGGCCTGATAATACATCACCGCCACGTCATTATGTGCCCGGCCAAAATCGGGGTAGATTTTCAGAAAATCCTGAATATGTCGAAGCCCCTCATCGGCTTCTACCTCACGCACTTCTGTCAGAATCCGCTCATAAGTTGCGGCCCCTTCAATCAGGATCAAGCTGTTTTTGGTATTCATTAGTTCCCGTCTCCCCTTGAATTGTCAGGCAGTAAATTATATATGTTACCGGAACATTGACGGATCAGAATGGGGTAATGTTGTAACCGTCAACTTCATTGGCCGTTTTGTCCATGGGGCGACCGGATGAATCCTTTCCGTTGAATGCGAACACCACATGGGACGGGTCAATAACCGTGCTGCCCGTTGAATCCTGATTAAGTCGGAACACCAGTGTGGCCTCCTGGGAGGTGGAATCGTAGAAAACCGTCTCCGGGGTGGCGGGGAGTGCCGCATCGTGGGTGGACAGCGGCATCGTGTTGTTATAGTACCCGCCTCCGGCACTGTTGGCCCGTGAAATGCTCCAGTTCTGGGTGTTAGTAACCGATGAAACATCCATGGAGGTGTTAAAGCCGATGGTGACGGAAAAGGCTTTGCTCGAACTGGGGGGGGTGAGCAGGGTTGGATCAAGCATCCAGAGGGGGGTGCTGGGCCCCAGATTTCCCATAAAACTGCCGCTCTTCTTGGTGTCCATGTAGATCATAGCCGGCTTGTCGAGAATGAACTTGAGGTTGGTCGCCTGGGTTGGGCTGGACGTTTGCAGGATGGTCAACTGCTTTTGGGCGTCATCGGTTTTTCCCAGGGCGTCGTAGGCGACCCCCAGCTCATAATTGGCGGCCGGAAAATTCTTCTTGAGTGAAAGGGCCTTTTCAAGGTTTGCAGCGGCTTCTTCGGAACGCCCCTGTTTGTTGTAGACCATCCCCAGCGCATAATAGACGTTGCCATCGGTGGGGGAAATCTTTTTGGCCTTGAGGAACTGGGTTTCAGCCTCTGCCAGACGGTCAGTATTGGAATACTGCAACCCCAGGGTGTAGACCGGCAGGGGATTCTGTGGGGCCAGGCTGATGGCAAGCTTGAACTGTTTTTCCGAGGCAGCGTACTGCTTGTCCTGCAGGTAGGCATTGGCCAGACTGGTGATGGCATCAACCTTGGTGGGGGCGTTGCCCGACGTGTCGGCTATGGACTGGTTTGACTGGATGCGCACCAGTTGCTGGTACGCTTTGATCGAATCGGCATTTTTCCCCTGGGACAGATAAATTTTCCCCAGATAATTATTGGCCGTGGCATTTTGCGGGTCAATGGCCAGTGCCCTTTTAAATGCACCGACAGCCTGATCATTCCGACCGTTCTGTAAAAACGTGGCCGCCTGGAGCACCGAATACTGGGCCAGCTGTTTTTTCTGGCTGGTCATATCCTGCCCGAGCACGACAAACGGATCGCTGCTCCCTTCAAATACCGTGCTTGCCATAGGACATTACCTCACAACAGAAACATATATAGTACTACTATCGGCATATTGTGCCAGAGATTAAAATAAACAATGCGTACCATAATATTTCAGGTCACCGCATATGTCCACCAGATTCCGTAAAGCGTTCTTTACAGAACCTCAGAAGGGATGATATAAGCGTAAAAGTAGTGGTTTTACGGACAGGTGACGAACAACAACGGTGACAAATTTGATTTATCCCATCAATGACAGGACTATTACCCATGAGACATTTTAAATTATCCGCGCTTCCGCTTATTATCCTCATAGTGGTGAATCTGGCCGGATGTTCCTTCTTCTCACCGACAGGCCGCAAAAGTGCCTGTTCCGGCAAATCCTTTAATCAATTACTGGAAGCCACAGACTTAAAGCCACTCTTCAATGGCATCGCCCGCGAACTCTGCAGCGAAGCATGTGTGACTCCTTCGGCGGTTGAAAAAACGGTTGCCTGCTCGTCGGTTGCCGACAACCCAAATCATTCAGTTCTGGTTACTGATTTTGTTGATATTCAGTCTTTCACACCCGCTTCCCAGGGGATCTTGATGGGGGAGTTGATGCGGGGAAGTCTCAGCTCAGTCTGCGGAACAAAAATTGTGCAGGCCGAATTTGCCAAGTTTTTCAGCCTGAACGAAAAGGGGCTCGTGGTACTTTCAAGAAAGGCTTCGGAAATAAAGCAAGATGACTTTGACCAGACCGAAGCGGTGGTCGGTACCTACAGCTACCTGAGTAACAAGGTCGTCATCTTTGCCCGGAGAATCAATGTGGTCTCCGGGAAAATTTCCCGGATGTCAATGCGTGAGGTTGACTACAGTTGTAGCGGTACCAACGTGGGATATGTCGCCAGGTGATGAAATAAAGAGTGAGTTTAATGAGATGAGTCGTGGGGACGTTTCATACTGTGTAATATTTTAATCTGCAACCACCACACAGTTTCGTCCGCTGTTCTTGGCACGGTACAGAGCACTATCGACCCGACTAAGAAGGGTGTCCTCTGTTTCACACTCCTGTTTAAACTGGGCGACCCCAAAACTGGCGGTGACCGGGTAGGGCGTCAGGGTGGCCGGAGTATGCTCAAATCGGTCTCTCAATCGTTCCGCTAACGCGATAGCAGACGAACAATCGGTGTGTAAGAGTAAGATAATGAACTCCTCTCCCCCCCATCTTGCCACGATATCATCTTCTCTTACCATTTCCTGCAGCAGGGAAGCACACAACTTCAATACCTGATCACCGGCATGGTGACCATAGGTGTCATTTACCCGCTTGAAATAGTCGAGGTCTATGCTGATAAGGGAGAGGGGCAGGTTGTACCGCCGCGCCGAACTTACGGCCAGGGTAAAGTTTTCGTTAAACGAGCGCCGGTTATGGAGGCCGGTCAGCTCGTCGGTTCGTGCCAATCGGGAGATGGTCTCGGTGGCCTGCTCCAGTTTCTGCATTTTATCCATCAATGCCATATGGAGCTGGTTTACTCGAAAACCGACGGCTACCCGTGCCTGCAGTTCGCAGAGATTGAAGGGCTTGGCGACAAAATCATCGGCACCGGAGTTAAGGGCATGTACGGTGGCGTATTCTTTTTCTTTGGACGTTATGATAATCGCATAGTGGGGTGACGAACCTTCGCTCTCCCGCAATCGACGGACTATCTCCGGCCCTTCGATGCCGGGCATCATCCAGTCAAGGATAACAAATCGGGGATGGTCCGGGAGTGACAGTATCCGCCAGGCCTGATCTCCGTCACAGGCAACGGTGACCTCATAGCCCCATTTTATGAGCAGAGATTCAAGTAACAAGCGCGAAGCGGGATCATCATCGGCTATCAGCACCTTCATTGGCTCCCCTCCGACATAAGAAGTTTCTGCACTGCCACCACCGCCTGTTCAAATCTCCGTTCAAGTTCCGGCAGCAGCTGTGTGGCCGTGGTACAGTCATTGTTTTCTGCATGGGACTCCATACGTCGAGCTGTGTCCGAGAGCGGAATCAGGGAAATATTTCCCGCAGCACCCTTCAGTTTATGGGCGGATTTAATAAGTGACATTGGGTCATCAGCTTTAAGAGCCGCGCGGATCGCTTCGAGATACTCGGATTTATGGTCGATGAAAGCGGCCGCCACCTTTTTGCACAGCTCATAGTCCTGGGCATTTCTCCGGGTAAAATCGGCCAGGTCAAAAATTGTTTCTGCCTTGGGGGGCAATGCAAGGGAGGAAGCATTTCCTGTTACCGGTGAAAGGGGAGCCGACTGCACGGGAGAGTGTGGCAGCCATGAATGTAATTTTTCCAGCAGGTCAGCAATGTCAACCGGCTTACATACAAAATCATTCATGCCGGAAGCTAAACATTTTTCCCGATCTTCCTTAAACGCATTGGCGGTCAGGGCGATAATCGGTATGTCATGATCACGTACGGCTGAGGTCGGGTCACGAATTGCTGCTGTCGCTTCATAACCACTCATCACCGGCATCATACAATCCATCAGTACCGCATCGTAACGGTGCTGTGTGAGGGCGTCCAGTGCTTCCTGGCCATTGGTGGCGATATCGACGTCATACCCCAGCTTCTTGAAAATTGATGTGAGCACCAACCGGTTGGTAGGTTCATCTTCGGTAAGAAGCAACCGGATGCCATTATCGGGGGGAATCCGCTTGTAAGGCGAGTAGTTAACCTCATTCCGCAGCACAACCGGAACGTTCTCAGGCGCGATTGTTGCGGATTCTCTCTTGGCAAGATTGGCTGTTTCGGCTGCCCCTTTTGCGCTACGTAACTCTTCCTCCGTACGTCTCCGGTCGGTAACGTCACGAAAGGACCATACCCTGCCGGCCAGTTGGTATTCAGTCTGATTGAGCGGAAATGAATAGCACTCGAATACCCGTCCGTCTTTGAAGCTGAGGGAGTCAAAACTGCTCTCAGCGGAATGATACAGGCGGGTGACCTCTGCCATAAACGCCTCGGGGGCCGCAAGCTGCTCAAGGACATAATTGAGAAGGACCGCGTCATCGCCACACTCCAGAAGGGGAGGGGGGATTTTCCAGAGACGGGAAAATTGCTGATTATAAAAAATAGTCTTACCCTGGGAGTCAACGGCCAGGATGCCATCGGCTGTCGCGTCAAGAGTCGCTTTCAAGCTGGCACGGCTTGCCAGTAGTGAGGTCTCTGCTTCTTTCTGTTTGCTGATGTCACTGAGCGCAATCCAGTACTCGCCATCGTAGGAAGGGCTGGTCTGGAGGCGGGCCCACAACAGTTGGCCGTCTCCCCGCATGATACGCAGATCCACAACCTGGGGTTCGTTTGTATCAAAACGGCTTTTATGGCGGGAATCATAGGATTCACGGTCTTCCGGGACGATAAACTGGCTGAAGGGCTCTTTAAGCAGCAAGCTGCGCGGTTTTTGCAACAACGTGGAGGCGACCAGATTTGCCTTGCGGATCAAGCCATGCCTGCTTATGGCAAAATAGGCAACCGGTGCCAACTCATACAAGCTCAAATAGTATTCCTGCTTTTTTTCCAACTGCTGATACGACCGTCGCAACTCTTCGTTCTGCAGTTCCAGTTCTGTCTGCTGACGTTTCAGCTCCCGAATAAGCCGTTCGGTTTCCCCGACGCACTCTTCCGCAGGGGGTGACTGTTCTCCAGGAGTGGGAAACTCGTCCGTCAGACCCCTGCTATCTGATGCTTCTTTCAGTAAGTCTGTCACTGAAGCCTCCATTGATGCTCATGCACCTTTCCATGTCCGTCAGACATATCGCCCGGTGGACTCATTCAACAGCTGGTGAATCTGGGCCAATAGCTGGACCGGCTGAACCGGTTTGCGGAGGTGGTGTTCAAAAATGCCTTTCGACTCAAGAATGTCTTCGCTATATCCGGAGAGGAACAGGCAGGGGACGTTGGGGCAGATCGTCCGTAACTCTTTCAGTACTTCTATGCCGCTCTTGCCCGGCAGGATGGCATCCATAAGGGCCAACCGTATCTGGTCACCATACTGCCGCGCCATGGCTATTGCTTCCGCCGGGGTGGCCGCCGGAAGAATCTGAAAATTATGGAGTGTAAGGATATTTCCGAGTGCCCGCCGCACATCATCCTCATCTTCCGTGACGAGAATAAGCTCTCCCTTGCCCTGCAGATGGGTCTGAAGGGGGGCTGGTCCCTGGTCAACCGGTGGATGTGCCGTCTCGTTCAACGGCAGATAGATGGAAAAAATCGTCCCCTGTTCCGGTTCTGAGTCAACCGTAATTTCTCCCCCCATTCGGCTCACGGTACTCCGAATCATGGGCAGTCCCAGGCCGGTTCCTTTGCCGCTCACCTTGGTGGTGAAAAACGGCTCGAATATTTTTTCCCGGAGGGATGTGCTGATGCCACAGCCCGTATCCCTGACGGAAAGCAGGGCATAGTGCCCTGGGGGCAGGCTGATGTTCGCTGCGGCACCAACAAGCTCGTCAATGGTGACCAGTTCGGTGGTGACGGTTATGGTGCCGGCCTGGGTAATGGCGTCACGGGCATTGGTTGTCAGATTGAAAAGCATCTGCTGGACGAGGCCGGCATCGCCGACAACCGGCATCTTGTCGGCGGCTGTTACCAGTACCAGCTGAATTTCCTCGGTCACCAGGCGCCGTGCCAGCTTGTAGGATTCATTCATAAGTTCATTCAGGTCAAACCGGGTGACCTCTATGGGTTGTTTGTGGCTGAAAACCAGCAGGCTCCTGGTGAGGGAGGAGCCCCGTTCCACCGCCTTGTTGATCTCTTCCAGATAATGGATATCCAGACCATGGTTCTGATCAATGCGTGACTGCAAATAGGCGTTGCCGGAGATTACCTGCATGACATTATTAAAATCATGGGCCACCCCCCCTGCAAGTTGACCGATTGCCTCCATTTTCTGGGACTGAATCAGTTGCTCTTCAAGTTCACGCCGTTCTGTGATGTCTTCCTTGATGGCCAGATAATTAGTGATGATCCCCTGCTCATTTTTCACGGGAGCGATGATGGCGTGTTCCCAATAGAGGGTGCCATCCTTCTTCCGGTTATGAAAATCACCCTCCCAGACCGCTCCACGGGTGATGGTCGTCCAGAGCTCATGATGAACCCCCGGGGAGGTGCCACCTTTTAGTATGCGGGGATTCCTGTCAATGACATCCTCAACAGGGTAGCCGGTCATCTGGGTGAAGCTGGGATTGGCGTATTCGATATTTCCCCGGAGATCGGTAATGACGATCACCGAGGGGCTCTGTTCAACGGCGGCGTGCAGTTTCCGCCGGGTATTCTCCGATTCCCGTAAGGCCAGTTTGTTTTGCTTTTGGGCCGTAATATCGATTATCATTGCCTGAAGATAGGTTTCCCCAGCCAATTCGATCAATTCGGCCGCATACATGCAGTCTATTATCTCTCCGTTTTTCCGCCGCAGTCGTACTTCATAATTTAAAACGTGCCCCTTCTCGTGGATGATATTTATTATGTTGGTCCGTTCTTCCGGGTTGACATAGAGCCCCAGTTCATGGGTGGTTTTACCGAGTACTTCATCCCGTGTATAGCCATAGAGTTCGAGCCAGGCGGCGTTCACCTCAGTCAGTCCTCCGTCGCTCTTTCGGCCGATTCCGATGGCAATGGGGGAATTGTTAAAGATGCTTCTGAAACGGTACTCACTTTCTTTTAACGCATCCTCTGCGGCTCGTTTTGCCTTGGTGTCCTCGGATTTTTTCAGGCTCCGTTCCATGGCGGTAACCAGGCGGGTCAGGTTGTCTTTCAAGACAAAATCCCATATCCCCCGTTTAAGCAGCTCCACGGCCTGCTCCTCACCCAGGCTGCCGGAAACCAGAATGACCGGGATATCGGGAAAGTGACTACTGATATAGCTGAAGCTCTCCATGAAGTTGATCTTCGGAATACTGTAATCGGAGAGGACCAGATCCCACTCCCCACTATCAAGGGCCTCTCTTACCCCTTGCATGTCATCGACCCGCCGACATGTCACATCAAATCCCTGTTTACGCAGGTGTCGCTCAATAAGCAGGAAATCAGCCTGGCTGTCCTCAATGTTCAGTATTTTCAGAGTTGTATGCATAAAACGACCTATAGTGGCGGTATGTTGAGGGCCAGCCAGTAGACCCCCAGGCGCGCCACAGCCTCGGCAAATTCGGTGAAGTCAAGAGGTTTGCGAACGAAACTGTTGGCTCCGCATTCATAGCTTTTCAGCCGGTCCCGTTCCTCATCGGATGAAGTTAGTATGACGACCGGCAGATGGCGGGTACTTTCGTTGGCCCGGATCCGCTCCAAAACCTCCAGGCCGTTGACCCGTGGCAGGTTGATGTCCAGTAAAACTACCGTCGGTTGGGTCGGACCACGCTCGGCAAACTCACCGCTACGAAAGAGATAATCCAATGCCTGCTGTCCGTCCCGGGCCACGTCGACCTGGTTTGCCAGATTGACCTTACGCAAAGAGCGGAGGATCAGCATTTCATCCTGAGCGTTGTCTTCCACAAGCAGTATTGATTTTGTATTACGCAAAAATTCCTCCTCTGGCGGAATCCATCGAGTGGTTTCGTCAGGTTGTTTCATGTAGTGTGAAGCGGAAAGTGGCTCCCTTGCCCGGTTCCCCTTCGGCGGTGATGCTTCCGCCGTGGCGATGCACAATGCGTTGTGCTGTGGCCAGACCGATACCGATTCCGGGAAACTCGTCCTGACGATGGAGTCGCTGGAAGGGTTTGAAGAGCTGTGACGTATGTCCCATGGCAAAGCCATCACCATTGTCGGCTACGCAGTAGTGCCGCACCCCGTCCCGCAGTTCGGAAGAGAATCTGATGTGGGGGGATTGGGTTTTTCCGGTGTATTTCCAGGCATTATCCAGGAGGTTTTGCAGGACAACCTCAAGCATGCGGAGGTCTCCCCGGGCCATCATGGCAGGCTCAATGTCCCATGATACTTCCCGTTCTGGCTCCATGGTGGCCAGTTCGACCCTCAGTTGCTCCGCCAGTTGGGACAAATCTACGTCGGTCCAGTTCAAATCGCCACGGGTGCTCCGTGAAAGCCGCAACAGCCCATCGATCAGCTCTCCCATATGCTGGCTGGCCACCATGATCTGGTCGAGGTACTCATGGGCTTCCTCCGGTAGCTGCTCTCCATAGTCTTCAGCAAGGGCCTGACTGAACCCGTTCATGGCCCGCAACGGAGCCCTCAGGTCATGGGATACGGCATAGGAGAACGCATCTAGCTCCTGTACCGCCTCCTTCAGTTCCGCCGTCCGCTCTTCTACCCGTTGTTCAAGGCTGGAATTTAACGTACGGATCTCCTCTTCAGCCCGTGTGCGATCAGTTATATCGAAAAATGCAACGAGAAGGTCTTCCCCCAGAATAATTCCCGAGATGAGCACGTTGCGGGTTGAGCCGCTACCATCGGTGACCAGATATTCGGAAGCCATAATTTCACAGCCGGTTTCGGTCGCACGTTTGACGGCATTGTCCCATGTTTGCCGCACCAAGGTTCGATAATCCCTGTCGGGGCAGGCGGCCAGCCACCACTGGTCGAGTGTGGTGACATCCTCTCCGGTACAGCCGAATAGTTGGCAAAAACGCAGGTTGCGGTCCGTTATCACACCCTCCATATTGACCGAGCATAAAGGAACCGGGGCCTCATTGAACAGCTGTTTAAACCGGTGTTCACTCTTTTTCAGTTCGCCGGCATTCCTTTTGCGCTCAGCGAGCAGGCCACTGACACGGGCCAGAAGTTCAGCGTCGGCAAAGGGCTTGGTGACGTATTCCTGGGCCCCGTCATTAAGAACAGTTACCCTCACGTCATTGTCGGCCTTTGCGCTCAGTATAATGATCGGCATGGTCACCAATTCCGGTCGGTTCCGCAACTCTCGAACCATCCTGTCACCGCTCATACGGGGCATCATGACATCACTGATTACCAGGTCGGGTAGCAGGGCAGTGGTTTTGGCCAGGCCTTCTTCACCGTCAAAGGCCGTTGCCACTCGATAAAAGGGCTCAAGCAGGGACGCGATGTACCGGTTCATGTCAATATTGTCTTCGACGACCAGAACCAGAGGCGCATTTGATGGAGCGGTCCCATGGTGCCTGGTCTGAGGCTGTGACTGATGTCCCGGGAGCAGGCGTTCAAAGCTCTCATCGTCTCCCCCCCTCTCTGTGGCAAACAACGCATTTTCCGGTGCAGACAACGGCAGGGATACGGTGAAAATCGAACCTCCCTGTGCACCATCACCCACGGTAATGGTACCTCCATGAAGTACCACCAACTCCTTGACGATTGCCAGTCCCAGTCCCGTTCCTCCAAACTTTCGTTCCGCTCCACCGTCGACCTGTCTGAATCGCTCGAAAATAATTTCCCGATGATCTGCAGGTATGCCGATGCCGGTATCGCCCACCTCCAGCATCATCGATGCTCCCTGCATTCGGAGGGTAACAGAAACAGTTCCTCCCTCGTGGGTAAATTTGAAGGCATTTGAAAGAAGATTGAGCAGGACCCGGCGGCACTGCTCCGAGTCAACCTGGGCAATCATCTGGTCGGGTGTTTCCACCTGATAGTGAATGCCCCTGTCAGTGGCCTGGGTTTCAAAATGTGAGGCAACAAAACGGACCAAGGGAACCATATCCACGTTCGAATAGTTGAGGGCCATCTTGCCGGCCTCAAGCTTTGATACATCAAGGAGGTCGCTCACCAGACGATACAGGGTCCGGGCATTACGTTCTATAACCTCCAGGTCTCCTCTGTCAGCTTCCTTCAAGTCTCCGGCCGCCAGTCGCCGCCCCACAGGGCCAAGAATCAGTGTCAACGGTGTGCGGAGTTCATGGCTGACATTGGAGAAAAACTGCGTCTTCAGCTCGTCCAGCTTGAGGGTTTTCTGATACAGCTGGGTAACCTTTTCGTTGGCAATGCGGCTCTCTTCAAGCGCGTCAGCCGCACGTCGCTTTGATTTTTCCAGGCTGTCATGGGTCAGGCTGAAAAGTGCTCCCATGACGAGAAACATGCCGACCGAGGTTAGATTGCCTGGGGATTTGCCACTAAACGAAAGCTGGGGTGAAATAAAGAAATAAATCACCAGTAGAGAAGATACGAGCGATGAAAAGATACCCACTTTCCAGCCGCCGATACGGGAGCTGAAAAAAACGGCGGGAAAGAAAAGAAACCAGACAAAGGGTTTGATGAGCGACCAGATGTTCCATTGTATGCCACAGGCGACGAAGGGGATCAGCAGGGCGAGTAGCACGTACCACGTTTTTTTCTCAATAATAATCACTGGTTCAACCCCCTCTGTCTCGTGGGGAGTTCAAGACGGATTCAACTAATCGGGCTCTCATTGTGAAATGACATCGACTCCATTGTCAGGCACCACTAAGTCCATTTTGTATACAACAAACTGAAATTGTCAAGGTTTAATGTCTTGACTGTAATCAATCGGTATCCAGAGAGAATAAAATATTGGGAATTCTTAACTATTTGGGAAGTACCAATTATCTTTACCTGTTATCGTGCCGCAACAAGATACTGGCTGCGTATTACTTCACAGTGATTGCAATGGGTACGCATATTCCACGGGATTGTTCCCGAGCGGGAAATGCTCCACGCCGGTTTCAGAATGTTTCCCTTCCCCTCCAATATTGACCGCACGTTATCCAAGCCTCTTCCCTGATAGGGGCCCGTTGTCGTCCCCCCAAGCCAGAACTCTTCCGGTGTGACGTCTGGTGACCAGGAAAAGGGGTCGGCAAACAGAAATGAGGCGTTTTCGTTATCTGCCACCCTGCTCATCTCAAAGAGATGGGCAAGGGGGTAACTGACGCGATCAAGAAGGTTCAGTGAGGCAACCTGGCTGAAACTGTTGGCGGCAAACGGGATTCGGAGAGCATCGGCGACAACGAATTCAATGGTATCGGAACGCAAGGATTCGGGAAGAGTGAGAGTGAATGATTCCCGGAGGTTTCCTTCCTGGGGGAGT
The DNA here is from genome assembly GCA_903901875.1 of uncultured Geobacteraceae bacterium. Classification (GTDB taxonomy): domain Bacteria; phylum Desulfobacterota; class Desulfuromonadia; order Geobacterales; family Pseudopelobacteraceae; genus JACRCG01. The sequence continues at coordinate 57,738 of CAIUSO010000127.1, forward strand.
GAAAAGGTCATTTCTCCGTCTCTGGCCAGACGGCGGGCCGCTTTGACAAAACCGTGGGAGAGATCACAACCGACGGCAAAACTGCTTCTGACAGCCATTTCAAAGGTGAGTCTTCCGACTGCACAACCTGCATCGAATGACGGGAGAGAAGGATGGCAGGAAAGAGCGGCGGCCCAATGGGTATGTGCGTCTCCATAGTCGTCCAGCCCCAGCAGGTCCCCATAGTGACTCCAGAGATATCGATCCGTCATGGTGGATTCTTCATAACGGAGCTGGCCAACGGCCCGATAGTCGTTCGATTCGGAGAGGAGAATCGCGATGCCGTTTTTTATGGGAAACCGGCGTCGGCATTTTTTGCAGGAGAGTTCTCCTGTGATAATGTCATCTGCTTTCATCTGGTTGACCCTGACCTCCAGGGGAGTTTCCGCGGGGAGGCATGCAGGGCAAATAAGATAGGGAAGTAAGAATTGTTTCATGGAGATGGCGAGGGATTGACTGAAATCAACAGAGCAGTCGATCGGGATCATTGTCCGCGTGGGTTTTCAACGCATGGGCCAAACCCGCAGCCGACAGGGAATTGTTTTCGGAGAGGGACCACGTAATGCCCAATCCTGGTGCGGCCCCTTGGGTGCCCCAGGGCTGGATCCTTACAATTTCTCCGCCAATGGTTGTGTTAAGCGTGGGGAAAACCACCGAAAGTGTGTCGCCGACAGCCAACTCACCGGTCGTATTCAGAATGATAAAAGCACCGCTCCATGAAACATTAAGTGTAAAGGTCTGGTGCTCGTGTCCATCATTATTTCGTATGATGACTGGTAAATAGAGATTATGTCTCCGGTGGAGCCGCAGTCGGCGTGGATGGAATGTTGAGCAGATCCTTTCTATATAGCTGAGGATCCCCTGTGTCCGTTCTTCCTGTTTCATAATAATCGGCAGTACGTTGTCACCCTGTACTTTGATCCGTACGAGTGAATAGATGTTCTGTAATGACGATGCTGCCAGTCGATCGTTGTCTTTCGATCGGGTGATGGTCAGCATATCAACAACAACAGCACTCACACTGTCGGTGCGGGCCACATGTTCCGCTTCAACAAAGGAAGCGCACTCAACGGTCGACACATTGTGACTGCATAATGCCCGGGATATGTTATGACGTATGGAGACATCCGCAGAAACTATAATGACATGGTATCTATCCAGTAACGTCTCGTGTTGTAAGTGATGCCGTTCAATAAGCCGTTTGATAAGATTGGCAGAACAGGGCTTTGAAATAAAGTCATCGGCCTTGTCAATGCCTTCTACCAGCTCGGGAGATTCGTGGCTGGTAATTATGAAGATACAGCTTTTATGGAAACTATCGGTTTCAGCGGCACGAATTTCCGCCAATACCTGGCTTCCTTCACGAACAGGCATGACAGCGTCAAGGCAGATCAGGTCATAGGGTTTTTCAGAAGCGCGGGCTGCATAATATTTTTCGAGAGCTTCCCCTCCATCGGATGCTCCATCACACGTACCGTACTCCCCGAGTAAGGTAATGAGCATCTCTTGTGACATCAAATCATCATCAACCACCAAAATTTTCATGCCCGGACTCCACTGGGTAAATTTAAAAAACAGCACAAGAAAACATCATTGTTACGGAGTTGACGGCAGGAGACCCTTGGCCCGACAATCAAGGTGCGTGCACAGGAACAGCCGACTCCGTAGAGAAACGAATTCGTACCGACCGGGAATTGGGTCCAGGCTGTTCCGTCGGATGATGTGAGCATAGTGCCGTACTGCCCCACCGTCACCATCGTGTCACCTGTCCAGACCACACCGTGAAGAGTGTTGATCGTGCCGGATGTCTGGCGGGTCCAGGCTAAGCCGTCCCCTTCTGCTCAGCGTTATGATCTGCAATGGATACGAGTGTACTGCACAAATAGCAGGTTGTCAAAACGGTATACTTATCATCATTGATCGAGTATATAATTCCTCCTGTTTTTATCGTACAGACGTAGGTAGTATTTCTACCGGATTCCAGGGGGGCGGTTTGTATAAAATAAACAAAAACTTTGAGTTATGTGTCTACCGCCCGCTATCCCGGTTTTTGCGGGGATTTCGGTGCGGTCTGCTGATGCCTCTTATGATACTCCTTCAATTCTGCCGGGTCGTTGGTGCGGATGCCGGTGAGCCACTCAGGGTCGCCGTGTCTCAATCACCTCTGTCACTTCCCTTTTACGTTGCCGAACATCAGGGGTACTTCTCCCAAGAGGGATTGCAGCTCAGTATACATAATGTTATTGGGGGGCATCGCACCATGCAGCAGTTGTTGGAGGGGGGGGCTGATCTGGCTACATCTTCTGAATCTGTCGTGATGTTCAACAGTTTTCAGCGTACTGATTTCAGGGTGCTGGCGTCATTTGTCAGTAGTGATGATGACTCAAAGATCGTCACCAGAGCCAATTCGGGCATCAACACTCCGGCAGGTCTGGTTGGTAAGCGTATCGGAACGGTCATGGGCGGTTCCAGTCATTACTATGTTGAGATGCTGTTGCTTATGAACGGAGTTGATCCCAAAAGGGTAACGTTGCGCAATCTGCAACCGGAGGCCATGGCTGAGGCACTCAGGAGGGGTGATGTCGATGCCATTGCGGTTTGGGAGCCATTTGCCTATAAAACACTGAAATCGGTGCCTGGGGCCCGATTGTTGGCGGGCAAAGGGTGGTACCGGATGTACTTTAACCTTGTGGTGCATCAGAAGCATCTTGGCACCCGGGATGGTGAGATAGGAAAGCTGTTGAGAGCATTGGAACGTGCAGAAAAGTTTATCAATACCCAGCCACAAAAGGCCAAGGGCATTCTCCTTGAACGACTTAAGCTTGATAATGCCTTTATCGACTGGATGTGGCCCCGATATACCTATCGACTCGCCCTCGATCAGGCGTTGATAACTACTCTGGAAGGTGAAGCCCGCTGGGCTCGGCAGGGGGGACTTGTCAAAGGGGAAAAATCACCAAATTACCTTGATGTTATCTACTCCGCACCTTTGGAAACTTTGAATGGGAAATCTGTCAGTATAGTAAGGTAATCTATGCGTATCAGCGTGTTATTGAATACATTTGTGGCAGTTGCCATCGTGATGGTGTTGACACTTGCAGCAACCAATCTGGTCATTATTGCCAGGTTGGACCGGCTTTCAGTTGCTCAGGAGCTGGCTCAGGCATCTGGCCACGATGTTTCGAACCTGTTGGTATTGACCCATGAGTATGCCCAGTATTCTGAAGAGAGGTCTGCCCAGCAGTGGCGCATGTTGTTGTCAAAAATTGTTCGTAATCTGGAGGCAATGGGGGGAGACGTTGTGCCTGTTCCGCCGGAAGCTTTGACAGAGGTGCGGTTGCTGCCGGAATTATTTCGGTTGCTGGTCAGTTCAAAAACCGGAGAGGTTGATCTGAAAAACCGTCAGCACAGCCTCTTGCTCAGTCAATTGCAGTCGAGCTCCCAATCACTGGCTGATTCGATGGACCGCTGGAGTAAGGCGATTACCGAGCAACGGCATAGTATGGAACGGAGTTACCATCTTCTTACCAACGTGTTTCCTGTCATTATGCTGTTCCTGTTGTCTCTGCTGGCTTTTCTTCTTCATCGCCGGATACTATTTCCTCTTAGAAAGCTGCTCCTGGCGGTCCGTGCCACTGCCAACGGGGATCTGTCGGTCCGCAGTGCAACGGGGATGACCGACGAATTAGGGGAACTGTCGAGCACGTTCGATGAAATGGCCATTGATCTGGTCTCCGAGTTGCGACGTGAAGTTACTGAGCGTAAGCAGGCAGAAGAGTTGATTGCGGAACAGGCTGACTTCAACAGACGGATATTCAATTCATCCGATGCCCATATGGTTGTGGTAGATCAGAAAGGCATCATCTTGAGCGTAAATGATGCGTGGTGTGCTTTTGCCCGGCAGAACCAGGGTTTTGCTGAAGAACGGTGGGGGGTGGGTGCCAGCTACTTCGTCAGTTTTGATGAAAATTGGGGCGAAACAAGCCAGGCTTTGGAAGCTTTTGCCGGCGTACGAATGGTACAGCACGGCCAGCTCCCTAATTTCAGCCTGGAGTATTCGTGCGATACTCTGGAAAATGGCAAGCGTTGGTTCCTCCTGACGGTTTTTCCCTTGTTGGGGAGGGATGGTGCCGTCCTGATTTCCCACAGCAACATAACCCGGCGCAGGCAGGCTGAGGAAGCACTTTCCAACGAGAAGGCATTTCTTCGCTCTCTCATTGATTCGGCCAGTGACCTCATCTCGTTCAAAGGTGTCAACGGGCTCTATCTCGGCTGTAATAAGGCGTTTGAGGAATACATTGGCCGTGCGGAACTGGAACAGATCGGCGGCTCTGATACCCTTCTTTTTGGCAACGAACAGGGTGAAATCATTGCACAGAGTGATAATAAAGTGCTGGGCTCCGGCGAGGTGGTTCGTGCCGAAGAGTGGATCGAGTCCCCCACGGGGAAGAGACAGCTTTTTGACAGTGTCAAGGCACCCATCCGGAATCACGACGGTACTGTTACGGGACTGGTGGTTATCTCACGGGATATTACCCGGCAGCGGCGAGAGGAACAGCTGATTGCCGTCCGATCAATGCTCGTGGAATATTCCGTAACTCACACACTTGAAGAGTTGCTTACCAAAACCATTGATACCGTGGAAAGTCTGACCGAGAGCAAGGTCGGCTATTTCCATTTTCTGCAGGAAAACCAGCAGACTCTTACGTTACAAGCCTGGTCGACCGGTACCGTCAAGGATTTTTGCACAGTTCAAGGGAATGATCGCCATTACGAAGTTGACAAGGCCGGTGTGTGGGTTGATTGCATTCGTCAGCGCAGATCGGTGATTCATAACGACTATGCGTCACTTCCCCACCGCAAGGGGTTGCCCCCCGGTCACGCTACCGTGATCAGGGAGCTGGCCGTACCGATCTTCCGCTCGGAAAAAATAGTGGCGATTCTCGGAATCGGCAACAAAAGCAGTGATTATAGCGACGATGACGTGCGGATAGTATCCCGCTTTGCCGATCTTGTATGGGACATTGCTGAACGAAAGCTTGTGGAGGAGTCTCTTCGTGAAAGCAATGAACGTTTTTCGGCCGCCTTTAACAATGCTCCTATCATGATATCCCTGAGTACGTTGGAGGAAGGTGTCTATCTGGATGTCAACCAGTGCTTCCTTACTACTTCCGGTTTCAGCAGGGAAGAGGTTATCGGCTCGTCCTCCCTTGAGTTGGGATGGATTTCAGCCGCTGACCGGAATAGCCTGAAAGAAAGTATGGCACGGGACGGCCGTATTGCTGGTCGTGAATTGAACCTCCGCACGAAAGCGGGTAAGCAGCGCATTTGTCTGTTTTGGGGTGAAATGGTTGCACTGGCTGGACAGCAGCGCTTCCTTTCCATTGCGCTGGATATTACGGAACAACGTATTATTGAACGGCAATTCGTTCAGGCCCAGAAAATGGAGTCAATCGGTCAACTGGCGGGGGGGATAGCCCATGATTTCAATAATAAACTCTCCGTTATTTTCGGTAATGTGGAGCTCGCGTGGATGGATATGGATCATCGTAACAAGTTGCGGGAGCATCTTCAGGAGATCCAGTTGGCTGCCGAACATTCCCGGGATATTACAAACCGGCTCCTGACCTTCTCCCGGCTTGATGTCACGCATCCGAAAAGCATTACGGTGAACAGTGCAATTGCCGAAACGCTCAGGTCGCTCTCCCGTCTTATCGGTGCGCAGATTTCCGTAACCTTTACGCCTTCTCCAGAAGCGTACCGAGTTATGATGGATCCGGTGCAGCTTGATCAAATTGTGATGAATATGGCGATTAATGCCCGTGATGCGATGCCTGATGGAGGAACGCTGGAGATTGAAACCCGAAATTTCACCGTGGACAACAGCAACTCCGTCACCGCTTCTGTCCCGGGCGAATATGTCATGATTACATTCCGGGACACCGGTATTGGTATGGATGAAGAGACCTTAGTCCGCATTTTCGAGCCATTTTTTACCACCAAGGAAGTTGGCAGGGGAACAGGGCTTGGTCTTGCCACTATTTATGGCATTGTCACCCAGAATAATGGTTTTATTGATGTCAGCAGTATTCCTGGGAGTGGTTCCTCCTTCCGAGTGTTCCTTCCGCGGGCAACAGCTGTCGCTTCTGAGGTCGTTACGGCCAAGGTTGATAAGGTTTTCTCACCGGCCAACTGCTCCTTGCTGCTGGTGGAGGACGAAAAGGCCCTTCGGCATGTGGTCACTGAATTTTTGACCGAATATGGCTTTCAGGTTCATGAAGCGGCATTACCGGAAAATGCACTGCAATTGGCCCGCGATCTTTCAATGCCGCTGGATATGATTATGACCGATATCGTGATGCCTCAGATGAATGGCTTGGACTTAGTTGAAAAAATACGGGAAGTAAGGCCCAACATAGTCTGTGTTTTTACCTCAGGGTATACGGCGGACCATGATGTGATACGTAAGGCTTCGGAGACGGGCGGTAATTTTATTCAGAAACCGTATGATTTCAAGAAATTGCATGGGCAACTCAAACAGATACTTGCCGGTGATCCGGAAATCGTCATCTCGCGGGTTAAATAAGTGATGGAAATTTTTTACAACCGGTATATGATCATAAAAATTTTCGAGTAAAGGAGAACATTAATGAAAAAGTATGTCTGTAGTGTGTGCGGTTATATCCATGAGGGGGATGCTCCTCCTGCCGAGTGCCCCCA
>CAIUSO010000128.1 GCA_903901875.1 uncultured Geobacteraceae bacterium
ACGCTGATGGGTGGGTCAAGCCTTCACCGGTGTTGGCACATATTCGGCCAATCCTTCAGCCAACTCAGCTTCGCCTATTAACTCCAACAGATAGCCAAGTCGCTGAGACCATGCTATCGGGGATAGTTCGGTGATACGTGCCAGCTTCGCGGCATCCATGAACTCAGCCAACTCGCTTAACACGGTTGCGGCATTGTCCAGACCTCCGGCATGGTGCGGGTACCCGACTAAATCGAAAGCAGTAACTTCAGGAGTGGAAACCTTGAGATAACCGCGTGGAGTCTTGAAGTCCTGGGTGGGAATTGCAGCAACATTCTTTCGGGAGATGAAATCAACCCGCACGCCTCCACACGTGATTCCTGGACGGGAGCGCTTTACCACAACCTGAAAAGTTTGAGGACGATGGTGCGCTGCACCATGATGTTCAGCTGCGGTAAGCAGGCCCGCGTAGTATGGCTCTTCCAGATGAGCCATCAGCGAAGGTATGAACTGGTTGGCAGGCAAACACCCCAGGCTTCTCAGTTCTGGTGGCACAATCACGTAGAAGCCCCGAAACGGCATGGCTATCACGCCTTTATGCCGCAACCGGCGCAGTGCCGCACGAGTAGCAATAACCCCTGAACCAAGCGTTTGAGCCGCCTCCACACCGCTGAAACAGTACTTTCCCTGAGTCAGCAGGTCGTTGATGTAGTGAGAAATTACCATGATCTTTTAAGTACACCAAACGAGCATATAAAGCAACGTTTACTGTTGTTTTTTTAGCTTGTTATGTTTATTGAAACAGATAGCCCTCTCAATAGTTATGTTCATCTTTTGTGAACACATCATTTTTGTGAACAAAGATCAAGACGTTTACCGTACTGGATTTCGAATATTCTCGGAAGATTGCGTGATACAACTTTGACCTTGTCCGGCCAACGTGAAAGAGTGGATTCAGATGTAAGCTTTATCCTCTCGTTTGCGGCTTTGAAGTATGGGTCAAGGACAGCCATTGTTCCGCGTGGAAACATACGTTCCAGATGTTTTTCGGCAAGCTTGAAGGTCAATGCGGTCACCGGGTCCATATTGGATATGCCAAAAGCCGGGGCATCCTTACGCCAGCTCCAACCAGCAGGGTTATTATTGTCGCAATTCAAAGGGAACTCATTCGATTCGAGTGAGATCAGATCCCGCTGGATGGTACGTAAAGATGTTTCAATTCCATATTCGCTGATGAGTCGATCCCGTATGGTGTTATGAGGTCAAAGCTATCTTTCAAAAGCTCCTCATTTTTTCAAAACTGGTTTTTCACCGTTGTTTGTTTCCGGTCTCATTTATGGTATGCTGTCGCGGTGAATCGTGTTGAATCCGCTTGATGGAGGTGGCCCTATTAAGTTCTTTTCCCGCACTAAAAACAGCATGAATTCATACCGACAGAGTCAGTACGATAGCAGGGAACATATTATATCTATGACCTGTAGGGACTTATTACAGAAAGTTTAGATTCGCAGGAGCCATCAACCAGATTGTGTAAATGGTTTTTGGAATTGTTATTGCCAAGTAAGTAAAAAGCTACTGTAAACCCTCCAAACGGAAAGCTCTCTTCAACACCTCCCGCAACTGATCGGTGCCATAAGGTTTACTAATAAGGCCAGCAATATTATCTGTACCAAGCCGTGAACTGACTTCGGCATCTCCATGACCGCTGGAAACAATAATCGGAAGTCTGGGGTTTAGTTTTTTGAGCTCATTGAACAGCTCATAACCATCCATTACAGGCATTCCCATGTCGGTCACAACCAATCTGATGTCTGTGGCGTTCTTACGGTACAACTCCAACGCCTCCTTACCATTCACGGCTTCCAAAACTGAAAATCCGATGTTTTCAAGCAGAGATTTTGTTATGAGTCTAACCTTATCTTCATCCTCTACCAGCAGTATAGTGCCGTTGCCCTGCCAAGGTGCTGAAGCACTTGTATCGTCGTCTCTGGCAGAGTCACTTTTTTGAACAGGCAGATAGACTTTGAAGGTAGTACCCTGACCCAGTTGGCTGTGGAGTTGCAACGCTCCACCATGTGACTTGATAATCCCCAGGACAGCAGACATCCCAAGTCCCCGCCCCGTAAATTTGGTAGAATAGAACGGCTCGAAGATACGCCATTTTGTTTCTTCATCCATGCCGCAGCCGTTGTCGGTTACTTCCATGCAGATATACTTACCAGGGAGTATGATCTTGCCGTTATAATCCTTTTCTGCCAGCCCCGCCTTTATCACAGCCTTTGACAACAAGACACAAACCTCGCCCTGTGTGTTGCCTATCGCCTCCGCGGCATTGATAATCAGGTTCATGACTACCTGCCTAAGTTGACTGGCATCCCCCATGAAAGATGAAGTATCAGGTGAGTAGCAAGTTTTTATCACGACATTCTGGCTGATAGTCGCTTTAAGCATTGATACCACATCATCCACCAGTAACCACAGAACGATCTGAGTCGGGGTAAGAGTGGCTTTGCCTGCGTAGGCCAACATCTGTCGACACAAGGCAGCGGCACGATCAGACGCTTTGTCTATTTCCTTGATGTAGTGCTCGATATTTTCAGAGTACATTGTTGCCAGAGAGCAATTACCCTTAATAATAGCCAGAATATTATTGAAGTCATGAGCAATACCGCCCGACAATACACCGAGACTCTCTAGTTTCTGTGTTTGCTGGAATTGAAGTTCTAGAAGGTGCTTTTCTTCTTCTGTTTGCCGACGCTCCAATTCCCCTGCGGCTCTATTTGATACCAGTTTCAGCACTGTCTCTGAAAAACGAGTGTCCTTCAAGGGATTACGCCCGATAACTGCTATCAGGCCAATAGGCTTCATATCGAAACCCCAGAGAGTGGTTCCGATATAGCTCTCTGCATGTAAAACCTGTAAGGCTTCATCTTTCGGAAACAGATTTCGCACATCATTGGGGAATACACATACCTCTTTACCGACAACGTCACCGCATGGGGTATCCTTCAGGGTGTAGGTGACATTATCCTCAAACTCGCAATTATGGTAAACAGCCAGTGTAGTGGCGGTAAGATTATCACCATTAAGGCGATCGATGCAGACATAGTCCATATCAAGAATGTAGGCAAGATAGCTGGCTAGTGATTGAAAAAAGTCCTCTTTAGGATGGAGAGAGGCAAACCGCAATAAATCAGACTGAATATTCTCTATCTTTTTGCGGTCGGTTACATCCAAACAGATTCCTGACATGCGTTGCGGATTGCCTAAATCATCATAGCTGGTTTGGCCATACGCATTGATCCATCTGATTTCACCTGTGGGTTTTATGACCCTGTATTCGTTGAGAAGATCAGTGTGGTCATTGATGGCATTATTAAAGTTGGATTCAACCACCTCCCAGTCATCAGGATGCACTGAGTTTCGCCACAGATCAAAGGTTGGGGGATCAAGGACAGGATCTATCCCGCATATCCTGTACTGTTCGGGAGACCAGTTGACTTGATTAGTACCAAAATCCCAAGTCCATGACCCAGCACCCGCAGATCGCTGGGTAATCTCTAAAAACTCGTTGGATTTCTTTAGCTCCTCCTCAATCAGTTTGCGGTCAGTGATGTCCTGGAAAAAACCGAAGACTTTGTGCAGCTCTCTGTCAGCTTTACTGACCGCATGAACCGTTTTTTTATTGCCTTTTGCAGTGATTATTTCCAACTGTCACCGGTGTTCTGAAATGGTTCTTCTTCCGGCATCTTGAATTTGCTTGTTCTTCCGCAGCTTCATCTTCTTCCCAGTAATTTTAAAATCAATTTATCTTCTTCCGCTTTTCCTCATTTCATTCTCTTCTTCCCTA
>CAIUSO010000129.1 GCA_903901875.1 uncultured Geobacteraceae bacterium
CCGAATCCGGAGCTACCTGTCAACCTGTATGAAACAAGGCATCACTGCGTCCGAAGGGTTGCGCCTGCTGTTTCAGGGGAAATTCCCCGACTTTATGAATGTGAAAGAACAAAGTGCTGAATAGTTACTAATTTAATTTACGTCTATTCTCTATGACACATCACTCTTCCCCCTCCTGGGGAGGGAACTTTTTTTACGTCTTCGTGAAGGTCTATTGCCCTATATATCTACTTTTTCATGGTGTTGTCCGGTTAGAAAATTGCACGAATATAATACACTGCTTTATCCCCTCATCCGGCCTTTGGCCACCTTCTCCCGGGGGGAGAAGGGTTGTGATTTTTCCTTCTCCCCCTGGGAGAAGGTGCCCGTCAGGGCGGATGAGGGCGAAACGGTGCCACGCGCAAAAAACAAACGGATAATACTGACTTTTTTACGTCTTCGTGAAGGTCTATTGCCCTATATGTCTGCATGCCAAGTAGCAACAATCGTTTTCGTTCAGGGGCTGCATACCGCTTTCTTTATTCACCGGTATTGCATTCAGCTCAACACCGTGGCATTATCTTCCGATGGCACACGATAAAATTATCATTAAAGGCGCATGCGAGCATAACCTCAAATGCATTGATGTCGAGATTCCCCGCGACCAGCTGGTTGTCATCACGGGACTTTCCGGTTCGGGCAAGTCAACCCTGGCATTTGACACCATCTATGCCGAAGGGCAGCGGCGCTACGTGGAATCCCTCTCTTCCTACGCCCGGCAGTTTCTTGAACAGATGGAAAAACCGGATGTGGAATCCATCGAAGGGTTATCACCGGCCATCTCCATCGAGCAGAAAACCACCAGTAAAAACCCCCGCTCCACCGTCGGCACCGTCACCGAAATCTACGACTACCTTCGCCTGCTCTTCGCCCGCGTCGGTCGCCCCCACTGCGTCTCCTGTGACAAGGAGATCACCTCCCAGACGGTCTCCCAGATGGTGGACCAGATTATGCTGCTCCCGGTCGGCACCAGGCTGACCCTGCTGGCACCGATGATCCGGGGGCGTAAAGGGGAGTACAAAAAAGAGCTGAACCAGCTCCGTAAAGAGGGTTTTACCCGGGTGGTGCTGGATGGTACGGTGCGGGAACTGGCCGATGATATCGAGATGGACAAGAAGAAAAAACATGACATCGATATCGTGGTTGACCGTCTGGTGGTCAAGGAGGGTATCCAGCGACGTCTGGCCGATTCCCTGGAAACGGCACTCCACCATGCCGAAGGGGTGGTGAAGGTGGAGGTAATAGCCCCGACCACCGACAGCCACACCGAGACAAAAGGGAAGAAGGGGGATAAACCCCCGCAGCTCCTGTTCTCCGAAAAACTGGCCTGCGTCGATTGCGGCCTCTCTTATCAAGAAATTACGCCACGGCTCTTCTCGTTTAACAACCCCCATGGTGCCTGCCCCGACTGCACCGGTCTTGGCACCCGAATGTACTTTGATGCCGAACTGGTCATTCCCAATCAGGAACTGTCCCTCCGGGAGGGGGCCATCGCCCCTTGGGAGAAGCGTCTCTCCGGCTGGTTCCATCTGATTCTCGAAGCCCTGGCAAAGGCGTACTGCTTCGATATCCGCACCCCCTTCAAAGATCTTTCCGAACAGGTACGGGACGTGATTCTCAACGGCTCAAGGGGGGAAAAGATCGAGTTCTGGTGGGAAGAGGATGGTGAAAAACGTCACACCTATCAGAAGGAATTTGAAGGGGTCCTCTACAACCTGCAGCGACGCTGGCGGGAAACCGAATCGGACGCGGCCCGTGAAGAACTTGAAAAGTATATGGATGTCATGCCCTGCCCCACCTGCCACGGGGCACGGCTCCGTCCCGAAGCACTGCACGTGCTGGTGGGAGGGGCCACCATTCGCGACGTAACCGCCTATTCGATCCGGGACTGCCTGCACTTTTTTGAAAATCTGTCGCTGAGTGACAAGGAACAGGAGATTGGCCGCCGCATTCTCAAGGAGATTCGGGAACGGCTGTCGTTCCTGGTCAATGTGGGACTTGACTATCTCTCCCTGGACCGCACCTCCGGCACCCTCTCCGGCGGCGAAGGGCAGCGGATCAGGCTGGCCACCCAGATCGGCTCAAGCCTGGTGGGGGTCCTCTATATCCTCGATGAGCCCTCCATCGGACTCCATCAGCGGGACAACGCCCGACTGCTCGGTACCCTCAAGCGACTGCGGGACATCGGCAATACGGTGCTGGTGGTGGAGCATGACGAGGAGACGATCATGGAGGCGGACCATCTCATCGACATGGGACCGGGAGCCGGCGTCCATGGCGGCCAGGTGGTGGCCCAGGGAACTCCTGCCCAGGTCATGGCCGATCCGGCCTCACTGACCGGTCGCTATCTTTCCGGCGAGCTCTCCATCGCCGTACCCAAAAAACGACGGAGCAGCGACAAATCGATCCGCGTTGTGGGAGCCACCGAGAATAACCTGAAGGATGTGACCGTTGCTATTCCGCTCGGCGTGATGACCTGTGTTACCGGTGTTTCCGGTTCGGGAAAATCAACCCTGATCATCGACACCCTCCACAAGGTTCTGGGACAGCAACTCTACCGGAGCCGTGAAAAGGCGGGGGCGGTACGGGCGGTGGAAGGACTGGAACACCTGGATAAGGTTATCAACATCGACCAGTCACCCATCGGTCGCACCCCCCGTTCCAATCCGGCCACCTACACCGCCCTGTTCGGTGATATCCGTGACCTTTTTTCCAATCTTCCCGAATCAAAGCTGCGGGGATACAAACCGGGCCGTTACTCCTTCAACGTCAAGGGGGGGCGCTGTGAGGCCTGTTCCGGCGACGGCATCATCAAGATCGAGATGCACTTTCTCCCCGATGTCTATGTGGAGTGTGAAGTCTGCAAGGGGGCCCGCTACAACCGGGAGACGCTGGAGGTTCATTTCAAGGGGAAATCCATCGCCGATGTGCTGGACATGACCGTGTCCCAGGCTCTGGAATTCATGGGGGCCATTCCCCGCATTAAAAACAAGCTGGCAACCCTGGAGGAGGTTGGCCTTGGCTACATCAAGCTGGGGCAGGCGGCAACCACCCTCTCCGGTGGTGAGGCCCAGCGGGTCAAGCTGGCCAAGGAGCTTTCCAAGCGGGCCACCGGGCGGACCATCTACATCCTGGATGAACCGACCACCGGCCTCCATTTCCACGACATTGCCAAATTGCTGGAAGTAATCCAGCGGCTGGTGGATTCCGGTAACACCATCGTGATTATTGAACATAATCTGGACGTGATCAAGACCGCCGACTGGATTATCGACCTGGGCCCCGAGGGGGGCGACCGGGGGGGGGAGATTGTGGCCATCGGAACACCGGAGCAGGTGGCGCGGGTAACCCGTTCCTACACCGGCCAGTATTTGAGAAAACTGTTATAGGAGTTGCTGCAGATGAAAAATACCACTGAGAACAAAGGGGAGGAACTCCCCTTCGATCATTCTAAACTGCTGGAACTGGCCGCCACGCGGATGCCCTTCGGTAAATATCAGGGACGACGGCTCGTGGATCTTCCCGAGCCGTATGTGGTCTGGTTCGCCGGGGAGGGGTTTCCACCGGGAAAACTGGGGGAGATGTTGCAGACGGTCTATGAGATTAAGGTGAACGGCCTGGAGTATCTTTTCGACCGGCTGAAATAGGGGAGGTCGCAGTATGCTGTTCTCAGAGTTTAATTAATAATCCCTGTTCCGGATAATGCTCCACATTCCTGGTTGCGACCTTGTAGCCTTTCTCGATAGCTGTCGCAGCAATCAAGCAGTCTAACGAAGTGAGTGTGATCCCTTTTGCCCGGTATTTACGATATAAATCTCCACCTCTACAAGATATTTCTGTGGAAAGCGGTTCAACGGCACATGCCTCTATGAAATTATGCGTTACGACTTTTTCGGACTCTTTCATCCCCGCTGTTAATTCATATACGGTCAAAACACTTAACACAGCTTGATTATTAGCCCATAATCCGGATATAAAATGGTGCGCGGACACCACTCCCCGCAAAAAATCAATCGCGATATCGGTATCAATAAGTACGCCCTGCATAATCGCGTTCTCCTTCTTTTCTTAAATCATTTACCATATCAATACTTTCACAATCGCGACCTTTCCAACTCCCAAAAGACTCCATGGCTTTCTGAATCTTGCGCTGTCGAATGTGTTCACGGAGGGCATCTACAATGAAACCGCTCACGTTTTTTGACATGGATTTAGCTTCTTGAAGAAGGTCATCGGGTATTGAGATAGATGTTTTCACAAGATGCATTTTTTCCTCCATATTTAAGTACTACAAAATAATACTACTACAGTGCATGGATTAAACAATGGTATTTTTTACTCTCAACCGGGAAGAGGTAAACTCTTTCAGGCAATCAGCAGAGTCCCCGCAGCAGCGCAAGGTTCACCCCATCCATCTCGTCGCTATCCCCCTTGGGGGTTTCAAGTATTTTCGGTACGGTGGCAAAACGGGCATCGTTCAGGATGAAGCGGAACGGGTTCAGCCCCAGGGTTCCCTGGCCGATATGTTCATGGCGGTCCACCCGTGACCCCAGCCCCTTTTTGGAATCGTTGAAATGGAAACAGAGGAGCCGGTCAAGGCCGATTAACCGGTCAAACTGGGCCATGGTATCCTGGTAGCCTTCTTCCGTTGCCGTGTTATAACCGGCGGCAAAGGTATGGCAGGTGTCCAGGCACACCCCGAATTTATCGGGAAACCGGCTCCCGTCAATAATCGCCGCCAGCTCTTCAAAGGTTCTCCCCAGATTGCTCCCCTGCCCTGCCGTGGTTTCAAGCAGAACCTTCCCCTCAAACTGGGGCACTTCCGTGAAAAGCTTGTCAAAGGCGGCAACTACCCGTTCCAGCCCCACGGCAGCGGGATCGGACAGGTGGGAACCGGGATGCATGACCACCTTGGCGATGCCGAGGCGGGCACAGGTTTCCAGTTCATCCCGGAATGCGGCAATACTCTTGTCCCGCGTCTCCCCCGCCGGAGCGGCAAGATTGATCAGATAGATATCGTGGGAGATGACGTCCTTAAGCCCCGATGCGGTATATTTACTGCGAAACAGCTCCACATCCCCCCCGCTGACCGCCTTTCCCTTCCACTGGTTGGAATTGCGGGTAAAGATCTGCACAACGCTGCAGCCGGCCGCCACGGCACGGTCAATAGCCAGATGCAGACCTCCCGAAATGGACATATGGGCACCAAGATAGTCGTTCATGTCTGTTACTCCCGTTCGATATAGTTTCCGTAAAAATGGGCCATAACCTCATCACCAACCGCGACACCGGAGTTTTCGGCCGGGAGCAGGGCAACGGCCTGGGCATCAAGCATGGTTTTCAGAATGGCGGTCTGCTGATTCCCGGCGGAGCGGCCATACCAGCGTCCCCCCTGCCTTTCAAGTCGTAACCGGACGATCTGTACCTTGCCCGGCTTTTTACTGAGCGATTCCTGCATCACCACCGGGAAGAGCGGACGCAGTACCTGCTGTTCCCCCTGCATCCGGAGCAGTGCCGGGCGGACAAACTCCTCAAAAGTCATCATGGTGGAAACCGGATTGCCGGGAAGGGAGAACACCGGCGTTGTGCCATGGAGGGCGACGGCCAGAGGCCCCCCCGGCTTGATTCCCACCTTCCAGAACAGTTGTGTGGTACCCAGCTCAGCCAGCACATCCCGCACCAGATCACAGTCACCGGCCGACACCCCGGCCGAGGTAATCAGAACATCGGCCCGTAATCCCTCCCGGAGCTTTTCGAGATGACTCTCCCGGTTATCCCGGGCAATACCGATAATACGCGGAATGGCACCGCACTCCGTCACCGAGGCGGCCAGTGAGAGGGTGTTACTGTTAATGATCTCTCCGGCACCAGGAGTCTGCCCCAGCTCCACCAGCTCGTCGCCCGTGGAAAGGATGGCAACCGTGGGACGACGATAGACCGGCACCAGTGCCATGCCAAAGCCGGCCAGCATATTGATTTCCGGCGGACGGATCCGGGTGCCTTTGCGGAGAAACAGCGTACCTGCCGTCACATCCTCGCCCCGGACCCGGATATGCTGCCCCGGCTTTACCGGTGCCTGCACCAGCACCACCTGGGTGCCGTTATCGGTCTCCTCAACCGGAACAACCGCATCACACCCTGCAGGGGTCGGGGCTCCGGTCATAATCCGCACGGCACAGCCGGGCCCGACCGTAAGGCCCTCCCCCCTGCTGCCGGCATTGATAACCCCGGTCACCGTCAAGCGGTGCACGCCATCCCCCTGGTCCGCCGAGCGAACGGCATAGCCATCCATGGCCGAATTATTCCAGAGCGGCAGGTCCCAGGGAGCCGTCAAGTCATCAGCCACGATCCTGCCGGCCGCCTCCAGAAGTGAAACCCGCTCGGTGCCAACGGCACAGACATTCTCCAGTATGATGGTACGCGCCTCTTCAAATGAAACCATGGCGTTGATCTCCTTTCAGTCACTGCGGCACAGAATAGCCGGAAACGGGGTGAAATACAACCGTTGGCACTATTCAAGACTATCTATTGACCGCAGTTCAATCACGTAATTCTTTTAAGCCGGGCATTCTCTGCTCGCAGCTCATCCTCAACGGTTTTTGAACAGGTTATGTCGATACAGGTAATCACCACACCATCAATCATTTTTTCCTTGGTGCGGTAGGGCATAATCCGTACCAGAAACCAGCGGCCATCCTCTGTTGGCAGTTGACTCTCGATGGAAATCAGTTTTCTGAGCACATCCTGCGCGTGGTTGTAGAGTTGTGGGTAGTCCAGATTGGAGACAATATCAGTCAGCGGTCTACCCACATCACCAGGTATCAACTTGAACAGTCGATTGGCCCCGGAGGTAAAACGGCGCACCTGGAGATGGTCATCGAGGAAAATAGTTACGATCTCCGTACTGTTAAGCAGATTTTCCATATCGTTACTGGCCTGCATATATTCTTCCAGCCGGGCCGTCTGTTCGGAGTTGACGCTCTGAAGCTCCTCATTCATGGACTGCATCTCTTCTTTTGAAGTAGTCAGCTCTTCGTTGGTTGACTGGAGCTCTTCGTTGGTCGATTGAAGTTCTTCATTAATGGACTTGAGTTCTTCCTGGGTCGCTTGCGTCTCCTCATGGGAAATTCGCAGTTCGTTCCTCATGCTTAACAGTGCCTGTTCCATCTCCTCGTACTGCCTGACGTCCGGGAGTACGCCGGCGCGCCGGCGCCGTTTCGGCGGCGGCACCACATCCTTGAAGGAGATCAGCACCATCCCCCGCAGTACCTCGGGTGCGTCGATCCTGATCAGCGTCATATCAACATCCAGACAGAGCCCCTGTTCCTCCACAAGCGGTGCCCTGACCGTAACCGGCTCATGCTGCAGCAACGCGCGTCTGAAGGCGGCACCCATCTCATAGAGCAGCCCTTCCCGGGCCATGGCAAAAATGTTCGTATTAACTTTTCCCGCTGCCGGTTCAAGGTACTTGCCGGTTCGTCCACTGATATAGACAATATCACCCTGGTCATTGACAAGCACCGTCGGTGCTGAGAAGTGCTGCAGGATGAGCCTGTCGACCAGTGGTTGGAGATTGTCAGTGAATTTTGGCATGGGGAACTCCTGTGATAATGTTCCGGGATAGTACGAGGTAAAATTTGTCGGGAACGCTATTTCCTTATTTGCAGGTGTACCATCAGTTCGCAGAAAGAGCTTCGAGGCACCGCTTTCAAAGGAAAATTGCGTTCTGCCTATGCCAACGGATTCGGCACTGCCGAGGAATAGCACCCCCCCCGGTTTGAGACTGTAGTGGAACAGAGGCAGCAGGTTTTGCTGCAGTTTGGTGGAGAGGTAGATCATCAGGTTACGACACATAAGTATGTCAAGTTTGGTGTAGGGAGGGTCCTTGATGACGTTGTGCCGGGCGAAGATGACCATTTCACGAATCTGTTTGCGTATCTGGTAACCGTTCTCGTTTTTGATAAAAAAACGCGTGAGCCGTTCTATTGAAACATCATTGGCGATCCGTGCCGTGAAGAGGCCCTTACGGGCTCTGTCGATGGCATCGGCATCCAAATCGGAAGCAAAGATCTGCAAGCTGTAGTTGGCTGCATCAGTAACGTCATCCAATGCCTCCCTGAATACCATTGCCAGAGTATATGCTTCTTCCCCCGTAGAACAGCCGCATGACCAGGCGCGGAGAACACCGCCTTCAGGATAGGCCATGAGAATTTTCGGCAAGGCCACGTTCTTAAGTTCATCCCACATGGGCGGATCCCGGAAAAAACTGGTAACACCGATCAGCATTTCCTTAAAAAGCAGCTCCACTTCCTGATCGTTCTTCTGCAAAAACTTTGCATAGTCGGCAATTGAACCGATCTTGTGGATGCCCATTCGCCGTTCGATACGACGATAGACAGAGCTCGGTTTGTAGAGCGAAAAGTCATGCTGTGTTCTGTTCTTCAACAGTGCCGTTATCTTTTGAAAACCGCTCTGCCCCCTGTCCAAAAGATTTTGCTCGATTGAAATGCCGGGGAGACTACAGTGGAGGTAGTCAATTATTCTCCGGGGGAGTTCGCTTGCCGGGGCAACGATGTCGGCCAATCCGGCGTTGATGACACTTTTCGGCATACTGTCAAATTTGGCCGTTGACGGCTCCTGAACCAGGGTGAGCCCAGCCTGCTCCCTTATTGCCCGCATCCCCAGGGTACCGTCGCTCCCCATGCCGGAGAGGATCACCCCGATGCTCTGTTCGGCACAATCCTCTGCCAGTGACGTAAGAAAAGTGTCGATCGGTAGCTGGAGGCAATGCCGGGTGGTCGGTTCCTTAAGGAGCAGGGTCCGATGAGTTATCACCAGATCTTTGTTGGGGGGAATGACATAGACGTTGTCAGGCTGGACCGGCACGGTGCCATGTACCTGTTCAACCTTCATGGTTGTGGTGCGCTGAAGAAGCTCCGGCAGATTTCCCACATGGTCCGGCGAGAGGTGCTGTATAACGACAAATGCCATACCGCACTCTCGGGGAACGTGGCTTAAAAAAAGCTCCAGAGCTTCCAGACCACCTGCCGAGGTGCCGATACCGACTATGGGAAAAGACGGGGGAACGCCGAGTGGAGGTCCATTGACTTGCTTAGATTCCGCCTCCATGGCACGCCTCATTCCTAAATTAATGGCCCTTCTACACCGATGAGCACAATAGGTTCTTTTCAGGAGTATGGCAATGTATTTAAAAACATAACCGCAGCGGTGAGAAGACGCACGAAGCAGGCGTGCTTGCGGCCATCTTGACAGCCGCTACCATCTCCTGACATTATCGCTCCATGGAGGTACCACCATGAGAAAATTCACCACGGGACAGAGTGGGCACCCGCACTCCCCCCTGTCCGCCCTGCCGCTGTTTGACAGTCATTTCCACATCATTGACCGGCGTTTCCCCCTGACCCCGAACAACGGCTATCTTCCCGAAGAGCTGACCTGTGAAACCTATCTGGCCGAAACCGCCCCCTACGCTCTGCAGGGTGGTGCCATTGTGTCAGGCTCCTTTCAGGCCTTTGACCAGAGCTACCTTTTGAATGCCCTGGCAAAACTGGGACATGGTTTTGTGGGGGTTACCCAACTGCCCGCCTCAACCGGCGATGAAGAAATCCTGAGGCTGGACCGGGCCGGTGTACGGGCGGTGCGCTTCAATCTGAAACGGGGCGGCTCGGAAGAGGTGGCCCACCTTGACAGGGTGGCGCGGCGGGTCCATGAACTGGCCCGCTGGCATGTGGAACTTTACGTTGATTCCCAGGAGCTTGATCATCTGTACGGAACAGTGATATCGCTACCGTCGGTGAGCATCGATCATCTGGGACTGTCCGCTACGGGATTCGGCACGGTGTTGAAATTGGCGGAGCGGGGGGTACGGGTCAAGGCCACCGGCTTCGGCAGGGTTGATTTCGATGTGGCAACCGCCCTCAGGCAGTTGTACCGGATCAATCCCGCCTGCCTGATGTTCGGTACCGACCTCCCCTCCACCCGGGCCCCCCGTCCCTATCGGGAAGAGGATTTCCTGCTGGTGGCGGAAACCTTGGGAGAAACGGGGGCACGGGCAGTACTGTTCCATAACGCAGCCGAATTTTACCGCATCTCCCAAGGGCACGGGGGGGAAGTGAGGGCGATTCACCCTACAGATATTTTCCCACAATGGGCTCCAGCTTCTTTTTGGTCTCTTCCGAAATAGATGACCGGTCGGTAATTATCGCATACTGCATGGCACTGCCACAGGCGCAGGGGGGGGTGACGCTGATCTCCGCCACCGCATGGCGGATGATGTTTTTGGCCATGGCCACATTCTGGTGGATGATCTGGATAATCGCCTCAACGGTAACGTCGTCATGGGATTCATGCCAGCAGTCGTAATCCGTTGACAGGGCGATGATGCCGTAACAGATCTCTGCCTCACGGGCCAACTTGGCTTCGGTCAGGTTGGTCATGCCGATAACCGAAGCACCAAGTGCCAGATAGGAGAATGATTCGGCACGGGTTGAAAAGGCCGGACCCTCCATGCAGATATAGGTCCCCCCCCGGTGGGTGGTCGCCCCCACCTTCAGGGCCGCGGCGGCAAGTACCTCGGAAAGATCACCACAGACCGGATCGGCGAACCCCACGTGGGCCACGATACCGTCACCAAAAAAGGTATCCTTTCTGACCCCCTTGGTCCGGTCAAAAAACTGATCGGGAATGACGATATGTCCCGGTGCAATGGCGTCCTTCAGACTCCCGACCGCCGAAACCGAAATAATCCGCCGCACCCCCAGCAGCTTCATGCCATAGATATTGGCACGATAATTCACTTCCGACGGCAGCAGACGGTGACCACGTCCATGACGGGGGAGAAACACCATCTTCACCCCGTTCAGCACACCGGTGACAAACTCGTCCGATGGAGCACCAAACGGTGTATCTACGCTGATCCGCTCAACCTGCTCCAACCCCTCCATATCATACAAACCACTGCCGCCGATGACGCCAATTGCCGGTGTACTCATTTTTTTGTATCCTTTCACAGTTTAATGGGTTGACATTCTACTCCACACTCAAACGGTTAGTCATTAAGGTTTGCCGCTTTTTCCTCGACACTCGGATACAATTCCTCGGTTCAGGGCGTACGCGTAGCCGGTGATTACCTTGAGTACATCCCTCCCCGTTTCGGTAACCAATTCCTGTGCAGCCAGTGTACGGGCCAGCAATTCCATTGTTTGCCCCATCGCCTGCAGCTTGGCACTTTCCCCCCGCAGACGCTGCTCGTTGACTGTGTATCCCTTGACGATATGTTTTTTCAGCACAACTGTCGCAACTGTAAGGATAATTATGGAAATAAAGCCCGACACAGGTGCTGAAAAGAAACTTTTAAATACAAGAAGTCAACCAAGAAGTCTATTTAATTGACAAAACGATACGCAAAACCGTAAAGTTACCCTACTGGGGTTCTATGATATCTACCGACAAGCTCAAACAGCACTTCAAAAAGATTCTTTCCCTGGATGCCCATCCCGGTCATATCTCCGTTGGCTTTGCCGTCGGGGTATTCATCAGCTTTACCCCGTTTTTCGGACTCCACACCCCTCTGGCCATTGCCCTGGCCTTTCTGTTCCGCCTCAACAAGGTTTCCTGCATTACCGGTGCCTGGGTCAACACCCCCCTGACCATGGTGCCGATCCTGGTAGCAAGCTACAACCTCGGCAGATTCCTGCGGGGTAAGCCGGCCAAGGCACTCACCTTCCAGAGTCTTGACTGGTGCAGCCTCAAGCCCTACGCCAAATCCATCCTGCTGGGAAGCTCCCTCCTCGGCTTTGCCGCCGCCATACTGGCCTATTTCATCTGTTACTGGATGGTGACCTTTTTCAGGCGCAAGGATGCCGCATTGAAGGCCATGACCAGGGAGATGGAAGAGGTCGGGGAAGAGTTGGATTAAAAAAAGGTGACTGGCAATCTTTATATGGTAAGGTGGGGTAGTTATGGCGGGTGGATCTCGGGAGTTTCAAATGCGTGAATTGATGCTGCGTACTCTCTATCGGTGGTTTCCATTTGACCTGCACGGTGATTGCATTGTGCCTGTAGCATCAGACGAGATCACGATCTCGTGTATAATCAATTTTTACGGCCGAATGGATCTATTGCAGGGCATCCTCCACTCTTTAGCCGGGCAGAAATATCCACGAGAGTGCTTCGAAGTAATTCTCGTCGAAGATCAGGGAGGTACGTCCGCCGGGCGAGATATTGCTTCAGTTTTTCAAGAACGACTGCAAGTAGTCTATCTGCCGCTTGATAAAAATTTTGGCAGGATGGGGTACTCTCGAAACGTTGGCCTCGCCCATTCACGGGGAAAGATCGTTCTATTTCTAGATGACGATACGGTAATAATGCAACTGGATTTTCTTGCAATCCTGGAGAGAATATTCAATAATAACATCAACATTGATGCAGTCGTTCCCCATGGTCGTGCAGCGTATGCTTGCGTTGAAGATAGATATGATTTTCATGATCCATATTTCATGACCAGCCGCTGTACAGCTTACCGTCGCTCAGTACTTGCTGAACTTGGTGGTTTTATGGGGCATTTTATTGGTCAGGAGGATGTGGAGTTTGTGATACGGTTCATTATCGCCGGAAAGACACCACAGAACGTTTCAGAACTAATGTATTTTCACCCCCCACTATTAGTTCCTCATTTTAGAAAACCAAAAGCGGTAGGAATGTCTTTTTTCAACCTGAGACAACGTTACCCAGCAATCATGTGGTTTCTGATTTTAGTTAATTGTATGCGGCATGCGCCGCTCTATTTACTGCCAGGTCGTCGCAATCGTGAGATGGGGCGGTTTGGGATCGGATTTATGTTGGGTATAGCCAACGGCTTTAGAGGCGGAAAAGACGTTGAATATAATTAAACTATTTTTCTGTAACGATGAATTGCCTGTTGGTACGTTCCTCGTTGATATGTCTGCGGAGTGTATTTGTGTTTAATCGTCTGTATGAGTACAAGGATCTGTTGCTCGTTTTTATTTGGCGAGAGTTTGTGATTCGCTATAAACAGAGCGTTATCGGTGTACTTTGGGCTATCCTCCAGCCGGTCAGCATGATGATGCTCTTCGTGCTGGTCTTCGGCGTTATCATGAAGACGCCAGCCAAGAATTATCCATTCGTACTTTTTTTCTATAGTGGGGTCCTCCCATGGACTTTTTTCGCCGCCGCGATGAACTTTGCCATCCCGTCCCTTACCAATAATGTCTCGCTCATCACAAAAATATATTTCCCCCGAGAGGTAATCCCTCTTTCCGGGATTGCGGTCTGTTTCATAGATTACCTGCTTGGTTTCCTTGTGTATCTCATTCTTCTTGTGTGCTACAGAACCCAGGTAAACCTGAACTTCCTCTGGTATTTCCCGCTCATGGGTCTGTTGGTCATCTTTACCACGGCAATGTCCTATCTGCTATCGGCCATAAATGTCTATTACCGAGACGTGAAGCTGGCAACGACCTTTCTCCTGCAACTCTGGTTCTTTGCCACGCCGGTAATCTATTCCATCGACACGGTGGATATTCGCTGGAAGTACTTTCTTTTCCTCAATCCACTGACCTTCATCATTGAGAACATGCGCCGGGTGACTATCGAGGGACGTGGTCTAGTGGTTTGGCAACTTTGTCTGGAAACGCTCTTGGTAATGGCATATTTTGCCTTCACTCAACGAATTTTCATTAAAATAGAACGGGCTTTTGCTGATGTCATCTAGCGACGTGATCATCTTCAACGGGGTATCCAAAAAGTATTCCAAGCGACAGGTGTTGCACAATTCTCTGCGTGAAGAGCTCATCAATGCCGTTTTCAACCGTTCCGGGTCCAGCTGCAAGCTCGCACAAGATGAATTTTGGGCTTTGCGGGATGTCAGTTTTAACATTGCTAAAGGGGAGTGTGTCGGGCTGCATGGACCGAACGGGTCAGGAAAAAGTACCATTCTTAAACTGATCGCTAACGTAACCTATCCGTCCCAAGGAAGTGTCCTGGTCAATTCTCGGGTAGCTCCGCTCATTGAACTGGGTGCCGGGTTCCATCCCGACCTGAGCGGTGCTGAGAACATCTATATGAATGGAGCTATTCTGGGCCTCACCATCCGGGAAATAAAGCGCAAGACACCAGAAGTACTTGAATTTTCCGGTTTGGAAGAGTTTATCAACGTGCCGGTAAAAAAATATTCCTCAGGGATGGCACTTCGGCTAGCCTTCTCCATAGCAATCCACAGCTCGGCAGAGACCTTTCTCTTTGACGAAGTGCTCACCGTTGGGGATGAGGGGTTCCAGGAGAAGTGCATCCGTAAGATAGACGAGTTGAAGCACCAGGGGAAGACCATCTTCGTGGTGAGCCACGACAGGAATAGCATGAACCGGATCTGTGACAAGATACTGCACCTCAACGGCGGTGCCTTGGGTGAAATTTCCTCGGTTGGTGCACAGGGGGAGCTAAACAGTCTTGGAGTGATCAAATGAAGATTACAATAGGAGTAACAACATTTAATCGTCGCGAATTGCTCCAGTTGACAGCTGAGTCACTAGCTCGTTCTGCTTCGCTGGAATATTGTAACATCCGAATATATGACGATTGTAGCGATCAATTTTCTGTATCTGATATAAAAAATATGTTTCCTGTAGATGTCAATATTATCCGGAGAGAGAAAAATATTGGTGCGGACGAGAATATGCGGAGAATGTACATCGATTTTCTCGACACTGGAGACGATGCTCTTGTTAACTGTGATGCAGATCTTCTTTTTCGCGGAGACTGGATTCAACTCTTGACTACTCTTTTACCGCAAACAGACGGAGTTCTCAGCCTTTACAACTCCAGCAACCATCCATGTGTACACGAATTGCGAATACTCGAAACGCCCCTGGTGGAAAAAGAGCACCTTGGATCAGCCGGGACGGTTTTTTCTCGGGAAATAGTCGCGGCAATTGTACATAACGTTCCATCTTCCCGCAGTTATGACTGGGATTGGTCACGATTTCTGCGAAGAGAGGAGAAAAGGCTTCTCTGCACGAGGGATTCATATGTCCAGCATATTGGTCTTGATGGACACAATAGTGGCAAAGAAAGCATTGACTATGGGCTTAGATTTTTTCCACAGGACGAGTGGACAATGCGGCACTATCTCGAATTCAACGAAAGACTTCTTGAAACAAGTTCATTGTTGATCAGCGAGTATAAGGAGTTCTTCCAATTAAACTACTGGTTCAAGCGTACGAAGCTTATGTCGGCAATGATTGAGCCCTTAGCAAAAATTAAACTAAGGTTATATGGTGACCGGCGAGTGTGAGGAGAGGGCAACTTCGAACTAGGCCCAAACCCCAACATTCGTGCAGCCAAATGCAAAGCAGTGCTTCATTTACCTTCCTAAATTCCCGAAAAATTATAACTATGCCACGCATGGGATGGGCATGGGCACCTCAAGGGTGCTTAGAATCTGTCGCTGATGCTTGGTTAGTTCGGTCATAATGTGACCGTACTTGCCAGAGTAATTCACCTTGGTCAGAGTTTCCATTTCCCGGAGCATTTCCCGCACGGTGTATTGTTCAATC
>CAIUSO010000130.1 GCA_903901875.1 uncultured Geobacteraceae bacterium
CATTCTGAATATTGCACAACGCTTGCCCGATCTTGCCGTAAAAACAATAACAACTTTTGAGGCTGAAGGTATTGGTCATACCATCCTGCCTCAAATCATTACGCTGATTGAGCAGCGATGCGAAAGAGCAATCCGTAGTCTCAAATCATAACAGTCAGAAACCATGCAATGCTGCATAAAAGCGCCACCGGTTTCCCTCATTAATTTCCTGAAGAATCGAGAAAAGCATGGCAACAAATGACATCAAAGAGTTGATTCCACCAAAAAACCTGCGGGCCCTTGCCGGTGGTCGTTCCTTTATGCGAGGCGAAGAGTATTTTGACGAGGAGGCGGTTGGGCCGGTCTCCGAAAAAAGCGGTGTCATCTCCGCCAAGGTTCACGGCACCCGTACCTACTAATTTGTCAAGAGTGTAGGTTTGACCCCGTACTCTTTCTCTCGCACACCGGCTGAAATTATAGGTAAATCGCCCTTTGATTTTATGCCACATGATGAGGTAACAAGGATAGGAACCATTTTCGGCGAAATTATCCAAAACAAATCCCGGATGATCAACTTAGAAATTTGGAATATTCACAAAAATGGCAGTCTTGTTTTGCTTTCTACGAGCGGAGTTCCTATCCTTGATGCCGATGGCAACCTGACCGGCTATCGAGGGGTGGACAAAGATATAACCGTCATGCGGAAGGCACAAGGCGATCTGGTTCGAAGTGAGGAAACCCTTAATAGAGCTCAGGCAGTTGCCAAGATAGGCAACTGGTCGCTCGATATTGCGACCGGTAAATTGGAGTGGTCAAAAGAGTCCTATCGGTTGTTTGGCCGTGAAGAAGGAACCCCCGTGACCCAAGCGGATTTTGTTGCCTATACTCACCCTGATGACCGGGAGATGGCAATCTCTGCATGGGAATATGCAATGAATACGAGAACACCTTTTTTTGTAGATCATCGAATTGTGGTAGAGGAGGAAATACTCTGGGTAAGGGAGCAAGGGTATGTTGAACTTGATACTGAAGGTAAACCCCTCTTTTGGTTAGGAACAGTTCAGGATATCACGCATCTTAAGGAAACCGAGTTATTACTACAAGAGACCAACCAACAGCTGACCATAAAGTCCATAGCTGCCGATGAAGCCAACCGTGCTAAAAGCGAATTTTTAGCCAATATGAGTCATGAAATCCGTACTCCAATGAATGGAGTTATCGGTATGTCAAGTATACTGCTAGAAAGCGGTCTATCCCCAGAGCAGCGCGAGTATGCCGAGATCGTAAGTAGAAGTGGTGAAAGCCTTCTCGTATTAATTAACGACATCCTTGATTTTTCAAAAATTGAGTCCGGCAAACTGGAATTGGAACAAATTGACTTTAACCTGCAACAGATATTGGACGATATCAACCGCCTGCTGGCTTATCGGGCTCACGATGCCGGTCTTATGTTGACTTACGCTATTGACCCTGAGGTACCGGTTTTACTGAAAGGTGATCCCGGAAGACTTCGTCAGGTTGTAACTAATCTGGTTGGTAATGCCCTGAAATTTACCCAGAGAGGCTCCGTTACAGTTTCCGCAGCACTTGTGTCTGACCAGGGTGGTGTTGCTATAGTCAAGTTCTCTATTGTTGATACAGGAATTGGAATACCCGCGTCACGCGTTTCGGCACTCTTTACACCATTTACCCAGGTTGACGCTTCTACGACTCGTAAGTATGGGGGGACCGGTCTAGGTCTAGCTATAAGTAAACAACTTGCCGAACTTATGGGAGGGGAAATAGGCATTGTCAGCGAAGAAGGGAGTGGTTCTACTTTCTGGTTTACTGCCAGATTTGAGAAACAGAGTCCTAAAGCGATAGAATCAAAACATGATAACAGAGGTACCACTTCAGCACAGGATACCATACTGACCACTGCAACAAAAAGAGAAGCACATACTGCGCATATTCTTTTGGCTGAAGATAACCATATCAATCAAAAAGTCGCTCTGCATATGCTGAAAACCATCGGCCTCACTGTTGATGCCGTCGCTGATGGTCAGCAGGCAATAGAGGCACTGACGAAGGTTAAATACGATTTGGTGCTGATGGATTGTATGATGCCGGTAATGAACGGGTATGATGCAACAGCTCGCATCCGCGATCTAAACTCAGAGGTGCTGAATCACCACATACCAATTATCGCCATGACCGCCAATGCAATGAAGGAGGATCGCGACAAGTGCATTGAAGCTGGAATGGATGACTATGTGTCTAAGCCGGTAAAAAAAGATCAGCTTGCTCTTGTCCTCGAAAAATGGCTTACGTCGGCAGCCCCCATTGAGAATAAGACAGTTGAGGCGGGAAGCTATTAGCTCAGGATGACAATTGACTTTTTCGTGACTCTTTCTATAATTTTATGTATATTGAATTTAATAGTTTCATATTACATAAAAAATGATAGTCTATTGATATGATAAAGAGAACAATCGAACCAATACTCAGGCAACGTGCTGAAAGCTATCCTGTTGTTACGATTACGGGACCACGCCAAAGCGGGAAAACGACCTTATGCAAGAAGGTTTTCCCTGGATATAGTTATGTGAACCTCGAAGCCCCTGATATGCGAAGTTTTGCCACAGATGACCCGAGAGGATTTCTTGCGGCGTATCAAAATGGCGTAATCCTCGATGAAATACAGCGTGCTCCCCTTCTTCTCTCCTACATCCAGGCAATTGTCGATGAAAAGAATATTCCAGGGCAGTATATCCTTACTGGTAGCCAACAATTTGAAGTAATGAACACCATCAGCCAGTCACTGGCAGGTCGTACCGCACTATTAAAATTGCTTCCCCTTTCAATGTCAGAACTATGCAGCCTCACAAAACCCGCAAACATCGACAGTGCTATTTTACATGGTTTCTATCCACGTATTCATGACCTGAAGCTGAACCCGACCCAGGTTATGGGTGACTACTTTGAAACCTATGTGGAGCGTGACTTACGTCAGTTAATGGCAGTAAAAGACCTGTCCCAGTTTGAACGTTTTGTCAGGGTGTGCGCCGGCAGGGTCGGCCAGCTCCTCAATCTGCAAAGCCTTGGTAATGATGTCGGCATATCTCACGCCTGCGCACGTTCCTGG
>CAIUSO010000131.1 GCA_903901875.1 uncultured Geobacteraceae bacterium
ACATTATGAGCACGATCCTTGGCACCCCGCAGTACATTGAGAACGTTCTTGGCCTGGTTGAAGTTGGCAAGGCTGGCAATCTCTTGGACTTCATCGAAAAACAGTAGCACCCGTCGCCCGGTAACCTGTGCCATCAGTGACGGAAAAGCAAAGGCCTCCTGTAATAGCCTCTGGCGGTCGGGACGGGCACGTTCAAGCTCGTGTACAATCGGTTGCAACGCCTCGCGCAATCCCTGATCCTGCACCTGGAAGATAAGCGAAGAAAGCTGAAGATAGGGAAGCGGCAGTGTTTCACCTTTACCGTATAACCAGTAAAGCTGCCAGCCGATGAATTTAACAGCAAAATCCTCCGGTGTTTCTGACAGTTCTTCCATATTGACATATACCGGTAACACCGTGGAGTCGCCAAATAACGGCGGATAAACTCCTTTACCAGCATGGATTTACCGATTCGGCGCAGGCCGGAGAGGTGCAGGTCAGCCGGTCGCTTCCCGAGAAGATGCCGCTCAAGCTGGGCAAGTTCGTTCTCACGGCCAGTAAATATGGCCTGGTCTTCCGGACGATAGATGTAATCAAGCATAGTTTATTCCCAATCGACATTAATGTCGTTTGGGTTATTTTTATGCTGAAAAAGTACCAAGGTCAAGGACAAACCGACGTATATAATTCAATGCAAAATTGAAATCACTTTCCGTTGCTTTAAAATCGTGGTTTTTTCGTGAAGTTACCTGCCTTTGAACCCGGTATTTTCAAATTCTTGCGATAGCTTTTGAGCACGGTGCCGCCAAGGAACATTACCACAGGACTTCGGCAACTCCTTACATATCGTAAACATTCTCGTTGCGTTTTCAACATCACCCGCACGCAGATAGGCATCCCCGGCATCAACATAATCTTCAGCCAACCCCTCTTCGTTGAAGGAATTATTTCTACGCATATTCGCAATGTTTTCCAATGACCGGGCACTGGCAGTATAATCTTTCTGTAGGAACTGCAATTTACCTCGATAGCGCTCAACTGCAACCTGGTCGTCAAATTCTTTGAGCCAAGGATCATTTTCCAGAACGTGCAGAATTCCTTGTGCGGTTTCAATATCATTATGTCGGAAAGCGACATTAAATCGAGCGGCATGCACATTCATTACCCAGCGCTCACAGGTTGTGTTGTCGTACTTGTGACGTTCAAAAACTTCCATGCCCTTTTCATGGATAGCAAGCATCTGTTCCGCAACGTCCTGATCACATCCGAGATGCCACCCCAACTGCCAGCGATGATAAGAGGCGACGCACCGGCTAATCCATTCACCGGCTTCGTTACCACACAAACAAGCGGTCTCTGCACTTCTCTCTATCATTGTTGCCCCAAGATCGAGTTCACCACGCAGATAATTGATATAGCCAAGATCATATTCAATGCGAGCGAGCTCAGCACTTGGTCCATCAGATGCAAGTTTTGGCTGAATCTCACTCAAAAGATTCTGAGCCTTCTCCAGCTCTCCTGCGCGACGCAGGAGATTTCCTTGTCGTGCAAGTAGACTGATATAAAGGGATTGTTTAGTATGTTCCCCCGATCCGGCAAGTTGCTTCCCCCCCTCCTCCAAAAACAAACGATAAAGAGTTATGTCTTTGCGAAATGCGAAAAATGCATGGACGTCCTCAAAATCAAATGTTGTATCGCTATCAGTAATATATCGAATTATTTGTGTGGCAAGGCCTGCTGCAAGTTGCTGAGCTTCTAATGTTTGTTCTACCTTCATCATTTCAGCATGGCAGTGCAAATATTCTGAGAAAAGCTCGTAACGTTGACCTGACTCGATTTTTGCCATGAAATACTCCGCTTCAGAAAGCAGTAAATTGATCTGACTCAACTGTCCGGAGTGGAAGAGGTGAAAGGGAAGCTCAGATAATCTACGTCTGTTTGGAATTGTATTCCCTTCATTGACAATGAAGTTATGAGCAAATTCGTCTTGACTAAAATAATAACCAAGCTTTCGGTGAAATTCTTGTCGTACAGATGCCGAATGTAAAAAGTATTGTTCTGCGACCTCACGAAAGATGCGGTGAAAGAAGCCGACTGCCGGGAAACCATCGGCCCGGCGTTCGGAAAGGTACGGTTCAATATCGTCCCTGAGACGAGACCAGACTATGAATGGCAAATGCTGTAAGTTCTTACCCTGTGGTGAAACGCTCCGAAAATACTCCATAACTTCTTCGTCTGAACTGAGCACACCGATCAGTTCGCTTTCTGTCAGCCCGTAACGGGCTGCCACAAGATAACCAAAGGTTTTTCTGACAATTGTTTCTCCGTGATTTTTAGGAAGTGAAAGGCGATAAAAAATCTGGAGAATTATGCCTTCTACATCTGCAGCTAGTTTTCCTTGCTGATCCGGGTTATCCGGAAACGAGGTCCAAAGCTTTGCCTCTTCAACAGCAAGTCGTACGTACAGTGGCAGGCCCGCTTTGGAGCAATTGAGGATATATTCAGCCTGTGATGGTTGTAATTGGCGATGCTCTTCCTTTAACCAGCTACGAATGAGGTCTTTGACATATTGAGTAGGCAATCTGCCGATTTCTAGATAGTTTACCTGTATCAATCGTCTCTGTAATCCATCAAGCACCACACCATCGATGGTAGAAAGTAATAAGAGGACGTTTGCCGGTACTTCCCGTGGAAGCCATTCAAGCTCACGAGCCGGATCATTTTCTGGAAGCTGATCTAATGCATCAATTGCGATGAGGAAACGGGAACCTGCTTTTGCCCCTAATTGCATGACCAGACGCCTGAATTTCTTGCTCAATTGAGCAAAGTCTTCATTGGCATTCTCGTTCCCGGAATGTTCCATTTCGTCGCAGAAGCTGTGTAGCAGAGACAAACCGGTTGATGACTCCGAGGTAAGGCCAATGAAACGGAATATGGTCTGCCATTGTTTCGATTCAGCAACGTGGATGGCCTGAGCAAGCACACTTGATTTGCCTGCACCGCCTGGCCCATGCACAACAGTAATTGCGTGGTTGGGCGGGCCATTGAAGATTTGCTTGAGTACGACATTACGTCCCACAAATTTACGTGTTTTTTCGTTACGGAATGCTTGATGCCGCACCAGTTCCCGTTCAAGACGGGTAATTTTTGAATATCGTTCCAGTTCTCCACGTATGATGGTACTCAACACTTCTCGGGCATCTTGAGAAAATGATTCAAGATGATAGGTAGAAATGTTGTGTTGGTTTACGGCAAATGCCTGATAGGAAAGGAAATTATTGCCCAGCCGCTTTTTCAACCGGCCGGTAAGCTTGCTTAAGCGTAATGCGGCATCCTGATCCGGTTCGTCATTTTCATCAAGATCGAGATAACTGCCGGAAATAAGCGGTCCTATGTTTGGCTTTGAGTTCAGTCTCCTCCGGTGAAAGCAAAATACGTGATCCTGAACACTATTAAAAGGGCTGTTATTTTGGAGAACACCATGTGTAATTTCCTGGGCAGTCGCGGACAAAAGGTACCGATCAGTTCTTGGACTATTCCATCCAAGATCAATAACTGATTGATGAAAAATACCCCGAAGTTTTTTCTCTATGCCCTCCCATTCCGTAAACTCTACATCTAATTTCGGTTGCAGACGGTAATGAGGAGGTAAGGCGTTTCCATCACGCTTGTACCACCGTTGAAGTTCAGTCTTACATTCAGTCTGAGGAAGATGTTTCTGTTCACCAAGCCATCCGGTAATGGCGTTATAATCTTTTTCTGGTATAGTGGTTGGCAATGGCTGCCAACCATATCGTTCACCGAGCAGAACCAGAAAATTAGGTCGCGGAGAGACGGCAAGACAACGCTGAACTTCTTTTAAGCAGATATCTAATGTTTGCTGTTCGCGAGCTTCGTCCTCTCTGATTCCCCAGCGCAGATCAACTGCCTGAAACTCAACGCCTCGAGCCCGACACATTTTACTCAGTTCCGAAAAAACCCTCTTCTGCAATACATCACGCTCATTGCTGAAATCAGAGAAAGTTGAACTTATAAATATGCGAATTACCTGAGAATAAATTCCCAATGTTCACTCCTGTTGTTTAACCTAAATTCCCAAAAATTATAACTATGCCACGCCTGGGATGGGCACCTCAAGGGTGCTTAGAATCTGTCGCTGATGCTTGGTTAGTTCGGTTATAATGTGACCGTACTTGCCAGAGTAATTCACCTTGGTCAGAGTTTCCATTTCCCTGAGCATTTCCCGCACGGTGTATTGTTCAATCAGCCCGGTATTCCGCATCTGTTTGCGAAGGGCACTGACAAGGATCAAGGCGATGAACTGGATAAAGAGTCGTCCATCGACTGTCGAAGAGCTGTGCATTCTCAATCGCTTCATGTCGAGGCTGTTCTTCAGGTCATCAAAACATTTCTCCACCGAATCTTTGTCACGATACACCTGTATGGCCTCTATTGGATCTTTGATGCCGCTGGAGAGTAATACCTGAAAACCAGAATACCTGCTGATATGCCGGTTGATGGCTTCGGTGTTGAAGGAAACCTTCATCCCCCGCTTCGGTGTTGTTTTTACGGTCAGGAAATCTTCATACGCTTTTTGGTGTGCTGGTACCGGATTGCCGGATTCAATCTCTTGCCGATACTGAAACAGTGCCTCATTGAAAGCATCGACCGCTCGGGCATGGTTACCGGCATTGTAGAACAGATGCAGATAGCAGCGACGTTTATCTTTCCCCCAAGGATAGATGCGTGAATGAACATACAGGATTTCATCATCAAGCTTTCGGTATCCATCTGGCCCATGGATGCTGGTATGCACCTCATCTATGACCAGCT
The DNA here is from genome assembly GCA_903901875.1 of uncultured Geobacteraceae bacterium. Lineage (GTDB taxonomy): Bacteria > Desulfobacterota > Desulfuromonadia > Geobacterales > Pseudopelobacteraceae > JACRCG01. The sequence goes on from CAIUSO010000131.1 coordinate 4,813, forward strand.
GCACCCAACGATTGTTTAACGGTACCGAAATGGTGAAGTGGGCACGGTGGGCGACCAGGTCATCGATGTTTTTCCGGCTGTAGAACCCTTTGTCCATTATATAATGCAACCGACCTGCTTCCAGCACTTTAAAGGTAGCGACCAAGTTATGAAGCGTCGACACATCGTTGATATTGCCCGGAGTGCGGTGATAATAGACCGGCAAGCCCGACTTTTGGCCAAATAACATTGTCAGATTGAGCTGGGGCAATGATTCACCGTCACGATTATAGCCATACTTTACGTACTCATTCTGTTCCGAATATGAAGATACCGAGGTTATGTCATAGCAGAGATAGTCGTTCTCAAGGCGCTTTTTCATCCACTTTGCAAAGAAGGTCTGTTTCTGATCCATGCTGACGGTGGCAAGCAATTCGCTGATACGCTGACTGCTGAGCGAAGCAGCAAGGTCAGGCATATGACTCTTGGCCCAAGAAGAACAGAGGCTCAATGCACCACCTTGACTGGCCAGATAGTAGGCCATGACCATGAGCTCTTGATACGATTCCGGGAATACCGATTTCATTATGGAGTGAAGGCCGGTGCGTTCGGCTATAGCATCTAGCACAAAGAGGGGGCCGACCACCTGAGCTGAAGCGGTGACTACTGGATCACGAAGCGCCGCCTGATTGGGGTCGAGCCGTTTGGACGGAACAAATGCACCGGTCAGCGGATCTATCTTGCCAACGCAGACCTGTTTATTGCGAGCTTGCTTGAGTTCCTTATCCCAGACTGAAACAGCCTCGTAAACGTAGGTAATACCGGTTTTTTTGTTAAGTTGATGCACTTGATAAGCCATGGCAATCCTCCTGAATATAGGTACAATTATAACTATATTCAGGGCAAAATCAAGGCTTAAATTTGTAGTTTATCTGTTTATATCAGCGAACTACAATTTACATAGTTATAAAGTTTCGGGAATTAAGGTTACCTTCTAACTGTAAATATCCTAACGCTAAAATGCAGGCAAAAACCCTCTTATTGCTTCAAGAACATCGAAAACACTAATCAAAGAGATACATGGTGCTTCACCGTCTGTAAAACACTTGTCGCCACAACCTGAGCAGCCTAGCTCATGTTTGACAATGGTATAGGTATCGCAAAGAGGTTTACAAAAAGGCACTGAACCCGCTCCAAATAGTGAGACAATCTTTTTATTTAATGCAGCAGCTATATGCATTACTCCAGTATCTGGTGTTACGACAATCTCTGAGATCGAAAGTATGGCAATCAACTGGTTTAAGTTGAGTTCCCCTACCAAGTCTGGCAGGAAAAGTCCTCCTGATGCATCAAATATGGATCTTCTGAGTCCCACTTCACTTTTACCTCCTACCAAAACAGGGAAAATATTCGTCATTGTCAGAAGCTTCTCCATTAGGGTAGCGTATTTAGCGGAAGCCCACAGTCTCTTGGGATGCCCTGCTCCAATATTAATCGCAATGATTTGCGAATAACCGTTCCACCCAAGAATTTTCAACCGTTTGGCGACGACTTCTAGATCTTCTCTGCCTACTGTCAGCACAGTATGGCGATAATGTTCACTTGCCTTAGTTCCACATTCTGCCGCCATTAAATCCGGTAGATCCGCAATATGATACAGCTTATAATATGGAAGAAAAACTGGCTGCACATGCTTCATCAATAAACGTGCCAATGGCAAGCGCTCCGCAATTGATGCAATTGTAGTCCTCCCGAGAAGTAGAACAGAGAACAGAACTCCCGTACCCAATTCTACCGGTTGCATGACAATGTCAAATTTTTCCAGGAAAAGTGTCGATATACCTTTTAGAAGCTGAAACAGAGCTTTAATACCTTGAATTTTTTCTTTGTGTTCTGGCATATGCCAAGGTGCTTCCCAGTAGTGAAGATAATCACAGAATCTGCCCGGCACTATCTTTTGTTGCTCCTCAATAATGGCACCGCTTCTCCTCGATGCTAGGACAGTAATTTCAGAGTGTTTAAAATGCTCCCGGATAGCGAGCATTGCAGGTAAAGACAGAATCATATCACCCATTACATCCAAACGAATGAAGATAATTTTATGTTTTTTATGGGCTTTTCGAAATAGTGAAAGAATTCGCAGAATAAAGCCAAGTAAGACACTTAAAGAGTACACTAGATACACTTTTAGTGATATTTCGGTTTCTCGTTTTTTAAAGTGCTGAAGAAGATTTGTTATTTCCAGCTTTTGATCAATTCCTGAGTCTAGATACTTTGTGAGGCTGATATTGTTTCTCAAAATAAAAATAGCATCCGGTATTAACTGGTTAACAAGGTGGTAGAGTCCCCACTCACCACCAGCCCAATGTTTGATAAACACATACGTCAATAAGATGGACGGCTCATTATGATTATGAAGAGCAAAAGCAAGTGCATCCAGGCCAGTAATGACTAGAATATCATCAAATGGGTCTGGTACATTCGTGGCATCTTCCGGTTCAGCCCCTCTCGTTTTATAAAGCAAACCGCTGACATTCACATCCTTATGATGCCCCCGAAGTGTAGCAACCAATGGGGTGAAATGCTCTTTGAAGTTTTCAGTCCACTCTGCCAAAACTAGCACTTTTTTCAAGCGTCCCTCATTGTTACCTGCAATTGAAAAGCCAACCGCAGAGTCAATTTTGTGGGTTGAGCAACCATCGTCAAAATTCAGTCGAGTGAATAGCACATTCGACGCCATATACAAAATACAACTCACCTGAATCTAAATAATCTGTAAAAAGGTTGGGTTCTACAATTGCTGAGCGACTTCCTTTGGCGCGTTTGATGGGAAAACATGTGTGTCTAAGGGATTGTATTATGTGTCCTCCACAAAAACATGCCTCAGCCTATGATTTCTTGATGCTATCTTCATAAGTTCTCAATGCATGGCCGATCACTTGATCCATATCCATGTAACTATAGCTGCCGAGCCGACCACCGAAGATAATATTTTTGTATCTTGCGGCAGCAGCTACATAGCGGTTGTAGACCACATTGTCAGCATTAGTATTAATCGGATAGTAAGCCTCATCACCTTGGTGCCACGTCTTTGAGTATTCACGGCAAATAAAGGTTTTATCACGTGGATAAATCCTCTCTTTGTGATAATGCCTGAATTCATGAATCCGGGTAAAGGGCACCGATTCGTCGGAGTAGTTCATAACCGAGGTCCCCTGGAAATCACCCGTCTGTACAACGTCGTTTTCCAGTCGCAATGTTCTCCAACCGAGAATGCCATGCTGGTAGTTAAAAAACTGGTCGATTTGCCCTGAGTAAATTATAAGGCAATCGGTAGGAATATGCGAGCGTATCTCACTGAAATCGGTATTGAGTTGTATCTCTATTCGAGGATGTTTCAGCAACATACGAAAAAGGGCACCGTAGCCATCGGTCGGGATTCCCTGCCAGGGGTCGTTGAAATAATCAGCATTATAGTCGAAGCGAACAGGCAGACGGTTAATGATGTCAGCCGGCAGCAGCCGTGGGTCCGTTTCCCATTGTTTAGCAGTATAGCCTTTGATGAAGGCATTGTAGAGCGGCCTGCCGATTTGAGACACAGCCTTTTCCTCTAAATTGGCAGGTGCTGCGAATGTCTCCCGTGATATTTCTTCTGCAATGAATTGCCTTGACTGATCAGGGTTGAGAGAAGTCCCGTAAAATCCATTAATGGTGGAAAGATTTATCGGCATTTGGTAGATCCTACCCATATAGTTGGTCAATACCTTATGACGATAATTGTTAAATGTGCAAAAGCGGTTGCAGTACTCCCATACGAGTTGGTTCTTTGTATGAAAGATATGTGAACCATATTTGTGATATTCAACACCCGATTCTGGATCAACCTCTGAATAGCTGTTGCCACCGACGTGTGAGCGCTTGTCAACCACCAGGACACGTTCCCCAAGGTCATTGGCAATACGTTCTGCAATGACAGCCCCAAAAAAACCAGAACCAACAACCAGGTATTTAAGCCCTTGTAGATCCATATCTAGATATAAACCCCTGAATAACAATAATGAGACAGTTTCATACTCCAGGAACAGGCATGGCAATATAGCCAATTTATCGGGTTATTGCGAACATAAAGTAATTATCGGTGTGAGTAACCCTATCGGCCCGGAATTTTCCCCACGTAAATCAGATCCATCCCCCTTCTTGATACTTTCTTGATACGAACCGGCCCAATCTTGACACTTTCTTTATGTCGAAAGTGCTATGTATAAAAGGTACGGAAAGTATCAAAGAAAAGGGAGAACTAGATACCAATGACTGAGAACTCGCAGGAATCGTCTTCGTTTTTTGTCAAAGCGATCCGGGCTATTTTTGGCGCACCAAAACATCTCAGGGATCCACATCTTTTCCACAAGATGGCTCTTATTCCGGTGTTGGCCTGGGTTGGTCTCGGTGCTGACGGCCTCTCATCATCGGCCTACGGCCCCGAGGAAGCGTTCAAGGCACTGGGAGAACATGTCTATCTGGCGGTGTTTCTGGGACTGGCAACCGCCGTGACCGTATTCATTATCTCCTATGCCTATTCCCGCATCATCGAACATTTTCCCCATGGAGGAGGGGGCTATATCGTCGCAACACATATGCTGGGAGAAAAGGCCGGCGTTGTCTCCGGAAGTGCCCTGCTCGTTGACTACGTTCTGACCATTACGGTGTCCATCGCCTCGTGCGTTGACGCTCTCTTCAGCTACGTTCCCCAACCGTTTCACCATTACAAGGTGCCAACAGCCTGTTTTCTGGCCCTGTTCCTCATAATCCTCAACATCAGGGGGGTCAAGGAGTCCATCGCCGTTATGGCACCAATCTTCATGGTGTTTGTCATTACCCACATTGTATTGTTAGTGTACGGCGTCACGGCCCATGCAGACCAGATTATGCCGCTGGCAGGAGATATAAAAAACGGGCTCAGCCATGATATAAAAACCATCGGCTACCTGGGTATCCTGCTGCTGTTCCTGCGCGCCTACTCACTGGGTGGTGGTACCTACACCGGCATTGAGGCGGTGTCAAACGGCTTGCAGATCATGCGTGAACCACGGGTCAAAACCGGCAAGCGCACCATGGTCTACATGGCCACATCCCTGGCGTTTACCGCTGGTGTCCTTTTCATCTGCTATGCCCTGGTCGGTGTCAAACCGGTGGATGGCAAAACCCTTAATGCCGTGCTTGCAGACGGACTTTTCGCCCACTGGCCCATGGGGAGTACCCTTGCCTTCATCACCATCTTTTCAGAAGGTGCCCTGCTACTGGTCGCGGCCCAGACCGGCTTTGTGGACGGACCACGGGTCATGGCCAACATGGCTGTAGACTCCTGGTTCCCCCACCGTTTTGCCGCGTTGTCGGTGCGCCTGACCATGCGCAATGGCATCATGCTCATGGGAGTCGCCACCATTGCGTTACTCGTATATACCGGCGGCTCCGTATCGGCCCTGGTAGTCATGTACTCCATCAACGTGTTCGTCACCTTTTCGCTGTCACAACTGGGCATGTCAAAATTTTTCATCCAGAGACGGGCAGAAGATCCCAAGTGGTTTCAGCATCTGCTGGTCCATCTGGTGGGACTGCTGCTCTGTGTGACCATCCTGATCATTACAACCGTGGAAAAGTTCGCTGAGGGGGGGTGGCTGACACTGGTTATCACATCGGTGGTTATCGGGCTCTGCTACCTGATTAAAGGGCACTATCTGCGGGTACGGCGGGGAATGAAGGATCTGGATGATACCCTGCTTGACGTGCCGATGTCACAGCATGGGGAACCGCCGGTGGTGGACAAGAATGCTCCGACAGCCATCCAGCTGGTTTCAGGTTACAGCGGTTTCGGGGTTCACACGCTCTTTTCCATTATGACAACCTTCCCCAAGACCTACCGGAATGTCATTTTTGTGTCGGTCGCCATGATTGATTCGGGATCGTTTAAGGGTGCCGAGGAGATCGAGTCCCTTGAACTGTCGGTAAAAGCATCCCTGGAAAAATATGTCGCCATGGCCCACAAGCTTGGTCTGGCGGCCGAATACCGCACCGCACTGGCCACCGACATTGTGGAGAGTGCCGTCGAACTCTGCAAGGAGACGGCCGAGGAATTTCCCCGTTCGACCGTATTCACCGGCCAGATCACCTTCAGGCTGGAGAAGTTTTACCACCGCCTGCTCCACAACGAAACCGCCTTTGCCATCCAGCGCCGCTTGCAATGGGACGGGCTGACAACGGTAATAATGCCGATCCGGGTAAAAACGTAGGGCGACGTTGGTGGCTCACCCTTTCGGAGTTTTTGCGTAGGCGGGCAGACTACTTACCGGTAAACCTCCCGGCGATTGCCAACCCGGACAACCATAATTACCAACCGGTCGTCCTCGATCCTTGCAATAATTCGGTAGTCTCCTACCCTGTATTTCCAAAACTCGCCAGGTCGTGAGCCTCTCAGGGCTTCTCCAATACTGCGTGGATCGTCCAACTGTGCAACACGATCATGTAAAAATTTCACAATACGGCGAGAGTACTGGCGGAAGGCTTTGAAAGGTTATTTGTTGCGGCGGGGTTTATGAGGATATGCCAGGTTCACCGAAATAAACCATCGTCCCAGCCGGTGACGGAGGCAAACAGGCGAACGGGAAGCGGCGGAGCGACGCTCCATTCCCGCTATTTCAAGCGATACCCGACCCCCGGCTCGGTAATTATGTGTTGGGGGCGGGAAGGCTCATGCTCCAGCTTGCGCCGTAGGTTACTGATGTTGACACGTAACACATGGGGCTGTTCCAGATAGGCAATTCCCCACACCTGTTTCAGAATGTGGGACTGGGTTATTACTTTACCCGCATGGGTGACGAGCAGGCGCATGATCTCATACTCTGTCGGAGTCAATGCTATCTCTTCGCCATTGATTTTCACCTGTCTGCTTGCCAGATCAACCTGCAAATCGTTGCTCATAAACAGGGGATCGGTTACCTCATGGACGGAGCGGCGGAGTGCAGCCCGTACTCGCGCCATCAATTCGCTGACGCCAAAAGGTTTTGTGAGATAATCATCGGCCCCGGCATCCAGAGCAGCAACCTTGTCATCTTCCCGATCACGAACGGACAACACGATGATCGGGACTTTTGACCATTCACGAATCCGGTTTATCACTTCTATGCCGTCCATATCAGGCAGACCAAGGTCGAGAAGGATAACATCCGGTCGAAACGTGGTGGCAGCCAGCAGACCATAATGGCCATTTTCAGCTTCTTGCAGCAGAAACTCGTCAGGTGAGATCACCGTATGTAAAAAACGCCTGATCGCCAGCTCATCATCAATGACCAGTAGCCGGGGGAGATTGTTCGTCGTGACGCTCATAATGTCATCCTTTGCCTGCCAACGGTAAGTGTAAAATTACTTTCAGCCCGCCGCCAACACGGTTTTCCGCACAGATGTTTCCGCCATGGGCCTCAACAACCCCTTTGCAAATCGACAGCCCCAAGCCGGTACCTCCGGCCCCTTCCGGAACCGGAATGCGGTAGAACTTGTCAAAAATCCTCTTCAGATCATGTTCCGGCACACCCGGCCCCCTGTCTGAGACTTCCAGCTGCAACCGGTCTGCATCGACGGAAGTAATGATCTCTATCTGACTCTCCCGTGGTGAATATTTCAAGCAATTTTCAATCAGATTCACCAGAATCTGGGTCATGAGGACCAGATCCATGGGAACCATCGGCATGATTGGCTGCATTTTAAAGGAGACATCCCTGTCCCCGAGACGTGTTTCTACGGCAGCCAGGGCACAACCGACCAGATCTTGTACATCATACGGTTCAAGTTTCAGCCTGACCGCCCCCGCCTCGATTCTGGTCATGTCCAGCAGGTTGCCGACAAAGCGGTTTAAGCGATCGGCTTCACCACAGGCGGTCTCCAGCAGGTCACTGCGGGCCTGGGCAGTGAGGCGGGAGCCTTCTTCCTTGAGACTGTTGAGGACACCGCTCACGGTTACCAGCGGGGTACGCAGGTCATGGGAGATGGAGTTCAAGAGTGCCCGTTCGAGATTTTCACGGGCCTGCAGTATTTGCGCCTGCTCCGCCTGCAGGGAGAAGTGGATCCGCTCCAGTGCCATTGCCGCCTGTGTTGCAAAGGCATCCAGAAGACGCCGGTTGCTTTGAACATGGTAAGCATTATTGTTTTCCATCTTTACCCCCAACACGCCCAGCACCTTTGTCTGGGTTTGCAGAGGGAGATAGATCAAATGTGCGGAGACAAGGGTATCCGTAGCGCGGCCAGCCGGATGGTTATTGCGAAAAGCCCAGTCGGCGACGGCCTGTTCTTTTAGATCCAGAGTAAGACCATCGCTTATGGCGCGTATGTCGAGTCGCTCTCCCTCGGGAATAAACATGACAATAAGTGCGTTTAAGGCTTCCTCAACATTCCGTACCACCGCTTTCATAACGGCATCGACATCCACCGAGGCAGCCAGGTCACGGCTCAAATAATAGAGGCTTGCCGTTTGCAATTCACGGGTTCTCATAATCTCTGCCCGCTCTTTTGAGCGGGCCACCAGGGTGCTTATCACAATACCAACGATAAAAAGCCCTAAAAACGTCATCAGATATTGGGGGTCGGTAACGGCAAACGAATAGCGAGGGGGAATAAAGAAAAAGTCAAAGGCAAGCACACCAAGAAAGGCGGTAACCGTTGACTGTTTACGGCCAAGGCGCACCGCTGCCACAACCACAGCCAACAGATAGAACATGACCATATTGGCACTTGCCAGAAAGGGCTGCAGCAGTTCGCAGAGTATGGTTGCCGCAACAACAAGAGCCGTACTGAGCGCATAACTTCGCAGCTCCATCGACTGGCGCGGCTCAGCCACCGCAACCGGTTTTACCGGTGTATCCTCTTTAAAACTGACAATGACGACATCAATTGCACCGCTTTTACGAATGAGTGTATCCACCACCGCCGGCTTCAGCACCTCACGCCAGCGGGGTTTAGTCGGTTTTCCCATGACAATTTTAGTAATATTGTGACGGGTAGAGTATTCCATGACGGCATCGGTTACCTGTGTGGCGGTAACGGTAGCAATGTGGGACCCCAATCCCTCTGCCAGCCGCAGGTTATGCCAGACACGCTCCCGGTTTTCCTGAATATGCTTTCCACCATCGGGAGTTTCGATATATACCGTAAACCACTGGGCCTTCAACTCTTCCGCAAGACGACAGGTGGCGCGAATAAGTTTTTCGCTGTAGGGGCTGCCACTGACACACACCAGCAATCGTTCCGCCGTCGGCCATGGCCCGGCAATGGACTGGGTTTCCATGTACGCCCGCATCTGGTCATCTACCCTGGCGGCGGTACGACGCAAGGAGAGTTCCCGTAACGCCATCAGATTGCCGGGACGGAAAAACTTCTCAATGGCCTTGGTGGCCTGGTCATGAAGGTAGATTTTCCCTTCCTGGAGGCGTTGCAGCAGATCTTCAGGCGGGATATCTATTAACCTGATTTCAAAAGCTCTGTCCAGCAGTCGGTCAGGAATTGTTTCCCGCACGATGATGCCGGTTATCTGGGTAACAACATCGTTGAGACTTTCAAAATGCTGAATATTGACCGTCGTATACACATCAATACCGACTTCAAGAATCTCTTCAACATCCTGCCAGTGCTTCTCATGCCGTGAACCGGGGGCATTACTGTGGGCCAGCTCATCAACCAGCACCACCTGGGGCCTGCGGGCCAGAATGGCATCAATATCCATCTCCGGGAGTGCAACACCGGCGTAGATCACTTCTTTTCGAGGAAGGCTCTCCAACCCCTCTAGCAGCACATCGGTCTCGGCGCGCCCATGGGACTCAACATAACCGACCACAATGTCTCTGCCTTCGTTCATGCGTTGCCGGGCAGCTTCAAGCATGGCGTAGGTTTTACCGACCCCGGCCGCATAGCCAAGAAATATTTTCAATTTACCCCGTCCTGAGGCAACCTCTTCGGCGTTCGCAAGCCGAAGCATCGCTTCAGGAGAAGGGCGTATTTCGTCGCCGTTATTCGTCATGTTCACTCCGAAGCGGGGTCGTTTTTTCGGAATACCAAAAGAATCGACCCCATTGTACCCCAAATCACTCCCGCCACGATAGGTTTTACTCTGAGCATGGACGTACGACTATCGCCCTCTCAACGTGCCCCATCCAACTTGATATTGAGTTCCAACACATTAACTCTCGGTTCCCCCAGAAAGCCCAACTGCCGAGGTTCTATTGAGTGCGTTACCAGCTTCAGCAGGGACTCTTCAGATAATCCCCGTGCCTTTGCAACCCGTGGTATCTGTAATCGGGCCGATTCGGGCGTAATATGGGGATCAAGGCCGCTGGCCGATGCCTGCACCAGGTCAGCAGGAACCTTCCCGGTTACCCCCGTGTCACGAAGTACTTTGACCCGGTCTCCGACAGTCTTCAGGTAATCGGGGTTGGTTGGCCCGGAGTTGGAGCCCCCCGATCCCATGGCGTTGTAGCCAAAATCGCTGGCAGCGGAGGGGCGGGGCCAGAAATATTTTGCATCCGCAAAAGGCTGCCCGATCAGGCTGGAACCAATCTCCTTGCCGTTCTTGTCAGCAAGAAGGCTCCCCATGGCCTGATGGGGGAAGAGCGCATAGGCAACTCCGGTAACCACTGCCGGATAGATGCCGCCGCATATGATGGTAAAAATAACGAATAACAGAATTGCTGGTTTTATATCTTTCATGTTTTTTCTCCCTCACTCGTTGGTTAAACCATTAATCCGATGACCATATCAATTATCTTGATTCCGACAAACGGCGCGATAATCCCGCCTAACCCGTAGATTAACAGGTTATGAATCAGCAGTTTTTCGGCCGGCATGGGGCGGAACTTAGTCCCTTTCAGGGCGAGTGGCACCAGCATCGGAATGATAATGGCATTAAAGATCACCGCCGAAAGAATGGCACTGAAAGGACTCGCCAGATGCATCACGTTTAATACCCCCAACTGGGGATATATCGACAGCAGTGCCGCAGGGATGATCGCAAAATATTTGGCAATGTCATTGGAGATGCTGAATGTCGTCAGATTGCCCCGGGTCATCAGGATTTGTTTACCAACTTCCACTATATCCAACAGCTTGGTTGGGTTACTGTCCAGGTCAATAATGTTGGCCGCTTCGCGGGCCGGCTGGGTTCCGGTATTCATTGCCACGGCCACATCAGCCTGGGCGAGAGCAGGTGCGTCATTGGTGCCGTCACCGGTCATGGCCACCATGTAACCGGCTTCCTGATATTCACGGATGAGACGCAACTTTTCTTCAGGTTTCGCCTGGGCCAGAAAATCATCAACCTGGGCTTCTGCCGCAATGGCAGCGGCAGTCAGCGGGTTGTCTCCGGTAATCATCACGGTTTTGATCCCCATACTGCGCAATTGCAGAAAACGCTCCTGGATACCGCTCTTAACAATGTCTTTGAGGTTGATGACACCGTAAACATCCCCATCCTTACAGACCACCAACGGGGTTGCACCACCGCGGGCAATCTTGTCAACCACCTGCTCCAGATCACGGGGGATGTGCCCCCCCTCCTGCTTTTTCACAAACGCAACGATGGAATCAGAGGCACCCTTACGATACCGTATTCCGTCAGTATTAATCCCGGAGAGGCGCGTCTCAGCACTGAATTCTACCAGTTCGGCAGTGGTGCTTATCTCTCGGACCAGGTCATATTTCCGCTGTGCCAGCAGCACCACACTACGCCCTTCCGGAGTTTCATCGGCAAGTGACGCCATTAATGCCGCCTCGGCAACGTCCCGTTCGCTATGCCCTCCGACCGGAACAAAGGCCACCGCTTCACGGTTACCGTAGGTAATGGTACCGGTCTTGTCCAGCAGCAGCACATTGACGTCTCCGGCCGCTTCTATGGCCCGACCGGACAGTGCAATGACATTTTTCTGAAAAAGACGGTCCATTCCGGCAATGCCGATGGCGGGCAGCAGGGCCGCAATCGTTGTCGGCGCCAGACAGACAAACAGAGCCACCAGAATCGTCAAAGACACCGGTGTACCATGGCCGGCAGCCGTTACACTGAAGATTGAAAGGGGGCTTATATTGGCGCACACCAAAAGAAAAACCACTGTCAAAGCGATCAGCAGCACCTCAAGTGCAACCTCGTTCGGGGTTTTGCGCCGTTTGGCCCCTTCGATCAGGCCGATCATTTTATCAAGGAAGGTTTCCCCCGGATTGGCGGTAATTCTGATGATAATACTGCTTGAAATGACCGTGGTGCCACCGGTGACGGCACTGCGATCACCACCGGATTCGCGGATGACCGGTGCCGACTCTCCGGTAACGGCAGACTCATTAACCAGGGCGGCACCTGCCACCACATCGCCGTCTCCGGCAATCATCTCGTTCGCTTCAACCAGAATAAGATCATTCTTACGGAGCTGGCTGGCCCCCACCGTGGTGAAGGAACTGGTAAACTCCGGCGTTCCAAGTAATTTAGCGGTTACATCTGTGCGGCTCTTTCGCAGTGATGCAGCACGGGCTTTGCCCCGCCCCTCTGCCAGAGCCTCCGCAAAGGTTGAGAAGAGTACGGTCAGCCAGAGCCAGAGGGAAACAGCACCGGTAAACCATGCCGGTTCGGTATTTGCGCCGGTCAGCGACATGGCAAAGGTCACCACGGTTATGAGGCTGGCTATTTCCACACAGAGCATGACCGGGTTGCGCCACAGGGTGCGTGGATCGAGCTTTCTCAGGGAATCAATTACTGCAGCTTTTAGCAGGTCACCGTTGAATACGGATTGTGGTTGTTGCGTCTGTTTTGTCATGGTTCAATTACCTCCCATCGTCAGATGCTCAACTATGGGTCCCAGGGCCAGAGCGGGAAAAAAGGTCAACGCACCGATGATGACAATTACCAGTACCAGCCATATAACAAAGGGGGCCCGATCAGTTGGCAGGGTACCGAGACTGGGAGGGACATATTTCTTCTCCGCAAGGGAACCGGCCATGGCCAGAATGGCCACAGCCGGGACATATCGACCAAGGGTCATGGCAAGGAAACCGGACAGATTGTAGAAATTCACATTGGCGTTCAGGCCGGCAAACGCACTGCCGTTGTTGTTGGCCATTGATGCTATCGCGTAGAGCACCTCGGACAGGCCGTGGGCCCCCGGGTTGGCCATGGATGCAACGGCTGCGGGAGTGATCATGGCGATGGACGACAGGACAAGGACGGTAACTCCGGCGGTGAGAATGACAAGAATTGACATCCACATCTCACGCACTTCAACCTTCTTACCCAGATACTCAGGAGTCCGGCCGATCATCAATCCGGAAACAAAGACGGCGATTACGGCAAACGCCAGCATCGTATACAGGCCGGAACCGACACCGCCAAAGACGACTTCTCCGGTGAGAATCAGGCTCAGTGGCACCATACCGCCAAGGGGAGTCAGGGAATCGTGCATCGTATTAATGGCCCCGCATGACGTGCCGGTGGTGCCCACGGTAAAAAGACTGCTGCCGGCCAAACCGAAACGAATATCTTTTCCTTCCCTATTGACGCCTGTCACACCAAGTTTGGCTACCAGTGGATTGCCGGCACTCTCGGCCCATTGAAGCGCACCAAAGGCCAGCACCAGCAGAAATAACATGGCGGCCAGCATTCCCCACCCCTGGCGGGTGTTGCCAACCATTACGCCAAACGTGGAGGTGAGCCCCGCCGGTATCAAGAGTATCAGCAAGATCTCCACAAAATTTGTCAGTGGTGTCGGATTTTCATAGGGGTGCGCCGAGTTGGCATTGAAGAAACCACCGCCATTAGTGCCCAATTCTTTAATCGCTTCCTGGGATGCCACCGGTCCCATTGGGATAGTTACTTCCGTGACAAGCACGTTCTCGGTAACCGGGGTTCCCTTGGCGTCTTTGAGTGGAGCACCGTTACCATCCAGCTTCGGCTTGTCATAGTTGGTAGACTGGATTAAGGGAACTGTTTTGTAGGCACCAACGTTTTGGATCACGCCTTGAGAAACAAGAAAAATTGCCGCGATGAGGGAGATGGGGAGGAGAATATAGAGGGTACCGCGGGTCATATCTACCCAGAAATTGCCGAGATCCGATGTTTTACGGCGTATGAAACCCCTGATAAGTGCGATCAAAATGGCCATGCCGGTTGCGGCAGAGACAAAGTTATGAACCGCAAGCCCCACCATCTGGGTGAAATAGCTGGCTGCCTGTTCCCCCGCATAGGCCTGCCAGTTGGTGTTGGTGACGAAACTGACGGCGGTATTAAGGGCCAGTTGCCACGTAAAGGGGGGCACTTTTTGAGGATTGAGCGGCAGAAGATGCTGGGTCATCAGCAGAGTGAAAAGCCCACCGAAGAGCACCAGATTAAACAGCACCATGGACAGGGCATACCGTTTCCAGTCCATTTCGTCTTCCGGCGTGACCCCGCTGATACGATATATGACCTTTTCACAGGGGGCCAGCACGAACGACAGAACAGTCCGCTCACCCTGGTACACGTGGGCCATATAAAACCCCATCGGCTTTGTCACCGCCAGAAGAACAAGGAAAAAGATGATCGTTTCCAGATATTCGGAGGCATTCATAGCCTATTCTCCCTGCTGTTCGCCTCACTGGCCGTGAGCCGTTGACGAACCGATAGTACCGGCAGTACCTTCCAGAGCTTCACTTCGGTATCAAACAGGGGGATTTCGCCACAGTGATACTCCGGGACCGGAATAGAGGTTATTCCTTCTTCCTGCACAGCTTCACCATAACCGACAAATGTTTCACCCTGATAGAGCCCGTTTTCAGTATCGAACAGATAGGCTTTCATACGTGCCTCCCCTTTACGTGACATTGTTCTTATGTCTTCAGGGTAGCAAGAATGAAATAAATTTAGTGTCAAAAAACCGGGTAAAGATGTCAATTTTTCATCAAGAGAGGAACGGTTCCGGCGGGTGCCCCCCCGGCACAGAGCCAATTACCCCAGTTGCCCATACTCCCTGGCCCGGGTAAAGAGGAGCAGTGTCAGAGCAAGCGTGCTGATCGGAAAGAGAAAGGCCATGTGGAAGGCGTGGGAGGGGATACTGCCGGCCGAGGCACCGAAGGAACCGACGATGATCCCCATGACCTGCTGGGTTATCGCCGCCCCCATCAGGACATAGAAGTTCAGTGAGGTCAACGCCGTGCCGACGATTTCGACCCGGAACATCGAGCGGATAATGGGGTAGATCATCACCCCGCTGGATACGGCCAGGCCGATGACAAAGAACATTCCCGCGAGAAGCGGCGTCGGCAGCAATTCGGCCCAGCCGAGCAGAGCGGTCATCAGGGAGAGCAGCAGCAGCTGCCCTGCCATGAGGGTTTTCTTGTACGACTTGAAGAAGCGGCGAGCCACGCTGTCAATAAAGGAGCTGCCGGCGATAAAACCGAAGGAGGTGAACATCAGCAGACTACCGGTTGTTTCCCGTGAGAGGTGGAGCACCTCCATCAGGTATGGCCCCCCCCACAAGGCCTGAAGTGCCAGATAATTACCGTACCAGGCGAAAGAGATAATCCCCAGCAGCCAGAAATCCGGGCAGCCAAAGATTTCCCGCCAGGCGGTCATCAGGGGGATTTTATGAGGCGGGTTATCGACCGTCCCCTCCGCTGTCCGGTCCGGTCGATCCTGCACCATGGTGAATACCAGCAGTGTCACCACCGCCTGAAGCCCCCCCACCAACAGAAAGGAACTGCGCCAGCCGAACATGCCGACTGCCAGTGCCAGGGGGGCGGTGGCACAGAGATTACCCAGATTGCCGATTGCCACCATGAGACCGGAAACCCGGCCGAACTCCTGCTTGCTGTACCAGTGACTGAATAGCGTGAAGGTGGCCATCAGCACCGAAGCGGTGCCGACGCCGATCAACATCCGGGCCACCATGGCCATGGCAAGGGAATCGGCGCGGGAAAAGATAATCCCCCCCAGGGCAGTGAGCAGACCGCTCCCACTGATCACCCGACGGCTCCCAAGACGGTCGATCATCGGACCAAGGGGGATCTGGGCAGCGGCATAGACGTAGAAGAGCACCCCGGAAAGCATGCCGAGCTGTTCCGGAGTCAGGTGGAGCTCACGGGAGATATCTCCAGCCACAACCGCCAGAGAAACCCGATAGAAATAGACCAGAATATACATCAGGGCCAACGACGCAAATATAGTCCATCTCGTACGGGTAAAGGAACGGCTGCTGTCTCGTTGCATCAGGGATACCCTCAGGCTTTACGCAGCGTAAACGAGAAGCGGGAGCCCGAACCGGGCTCGCTGGCAACGGAGACGGCACCACCATGGAGCTGTATGATATGTTTCACAATGGCAAGACCGAGTCCGGTCCCCCCCTGTTCACGGTTGCGCCCCCCGTCAACCCGGTAGAAACGCTCGAAAATGCGGGAAAGATCCTTGAACGGAATTCCGATACCGGTATCCGCAACTGACACGTTAACGAACTCTCCGTCATCCTCCCAGAACAGTCGCACCGTTCCCCCTACCGGAGTATATTTAATGGCATTTTCGAGGAGATTGACGACGACCTGTTCGAGACGCCCCTGATCGGCCATCACCCGGGGGGGAGATGTTCCGGCGACTTCATTCCGGATATGCAGCTGTTTCCGGTCGCCCCGCTCCTGTAATAACTGGCACCCCTTGGCAACGGTTCCGGCGATATCAAGGGAGACAAGTTCCAGCAGCGCATCCTTCGTTTCAAGGGTTGACAGTACTAAAATATCGTTAATCAGATTGGTCAGACGCTCTGAATGACTGACGATGATTTCCACAAAACGGTGGGCACGCTCCGGGTCCGCAGCAAGCACGCCATCCCGCAATGTTTCGGCATACCCCTTGATCACCGTCACCGGGGTACGTAACTCATGGGAAACATTGGCAACAAAATCCCGGCGCATGTTTTCTGTCCGTTTCAGAACGCTGATATCATGGAAAACGGCGATGATCCCCTCCCTGACACCATCAACGGTGAGCGGCACCCAATGGGTGAACAACGTAACCCCACTGTGCTGAATGACAATTTCCCGCAGAAGTTCAGTGGCATCCGACGTGGCAAGCTCATTGAATGAAGCCAGCAGGTCAGGATGACGGGATATCTCTACCAGCTTTTTACCCTCAAGTTCTCCACCTATGGAAAAAATCTTCCGAAACGCCGGGTTGACCAGGGTGATGATCCCGCCAGGGGTTGTCACCATGACCCCTTCACCCATACTGCGTAATATGGTGTCCAACCGCTGCTTTTCGGCAGAGAGGTGATACACCTGATCCTCGATCCGCTCCGACATATCGTTGAGTACGGTGGCCAGCCTGCCGATCTCATCCTGTGAATGCACCGGAATTCGTGCTTTTTTGCCCCCCTGGCCAATGCGGGCGGCAGCATCGGCCATATCGCGCAGTGGCCGTATGGTCAGATTGGAAAGAAGATAACTGAACAGGATCGCCATCAGTGTCGTAACCCCGACCGCTCCGCCGACCACACCATGGAGGGCATTGCTTGCGGAGGTCAGATACTCCAGCGGCATGGCAAGCCGGATCACGTCGATTCGGGAACCACTGCGGAATGCCAGGGCCGAATAGACCATGGAAGTATGCAGGGTTTCGGAGTAGCGAAGGGCGGTCCCACTGCCATGTGTCAGTGCGCCCTGAACTTCCGGACGCTGCAGATGGTTTTCAAGGGCTGCCAGTCCGGCCTGTCCCACATCGGAATCGCCGATGACCGTGCCATTTGAGGCGATCAGGGTCACCCGTGCCTTGATAACGGTACCGATCATTTCGGCAAGTTTCTGGGGAGACGCGGAGAGTGTACTGTTGACCACCAGTAATTGTGCCAGCTTGGTCTGACTGACAAGATTGGCCCTGCTCTCCTCGATCATGGCGTTTTTCAGGCTATGATCGAAATAGAGATAAAAACTGCCGGTAATCAGCCCGATTAAAATGATATAGGAACAGGTCAGTTTGGTTCGAAATCCCATGGGTTACACCTCGATCTTATAGCCAAAACCGCGCACAGTCTTGATGATGTCTCCCGGGGCCCCCAGCTTACCTCGCAAACGGGTCACATGGGTATCAACGGTCCGGGTATCGGCGGTGCTGTTATACCCCCACACACGCTGGAGCAGCTGTTCACGACTCTGCACACACTCCTTTTTCTCCACCAGATAGAGGAGCAGCTTGAACTCGGTAGTGGTCAATTCCACCTCGACACCCAAGCTCGTGACCATATGTCGCTGGGAGTCGATGGCGATATCACCGATCGTCAGAAGGGGCGTCATACCGGTCTCGACCGGCGGCTCCGAGCGACGTAATACCGCCTTGACCCGGAGGACAACTTCACGGATCGAGAATGGCTTAACTATATAATCATCCGCTCCGACCTCAAAGCCAACCACCCGATCGATTTCATCCCCCTTTGCCGTGATCATGATAATCGGGATTGAAACGGTACGCTGGTCGCGGCGGAGTGCCTTGCACACTTCGGTTCCCAGCAAACCGGGCAACATCTGATCCAGCAGGATCAGATCGGGACGAACAGCCACGGCCAGTTCCAGCCCCTGCTTCCCGTCATGGACCGTGGTGGTGGCATACCCCTCCCGGTCAAGGTTAAAGGCCAGCAATTCGGCCAGATCTTTCTCGTCTTCAATTATGAGCACTTTTTTCACGATCAACCTCTGGTAGTTTGACGTTCCCGGGTAAGCTTCGCAGCCCCTTTTGTAGCATATATAGTTAATTATCGCCAATCATCTCTTGTAATAAAAATAACCGGGTATATAATGGCACTCAGTTTCTATCCCTCGGGTTGCACAGGTGTAACGTGAACCTCTCCCGCCGTCAATTTCTTTCCGTTATGGGTAGCAGTATGGTACTGCCGTTCCTGCCCGGCTGTTTCCACACCGAACGTACACTGACCATTGCCAGCCATGTCTGGCCCGGCTACGAATTCATGTTTCTGGCCCGTGACGAGCAGTGGCTTCCCCAGAACGGAGTCATCCTGAAGGAAACCGGCAGTGCGTCCGACTCCATAAAAGCACTGGAAGAGGGAACTGTTGCCGGTGCGGCCCTGACACTTGACGAAGTGCTGCGGGTACGGAGCAGGGGTATTCCACTGACGGTGGTGCTGGTGTTCGATGTTTCAGCGGGTGCCGATGCCGTACTGGCACGTCCCGGCATCAACGAACCGGCCGATTTGGTGGGGAAGCGGATCGGGTATGAACGTTCCGCCCTCGGGGCCCTGATGTTCCACGAACTGCTTGAAGCCGCCCATCTGCAACCGGAAGCGGTAACCCGGGTACCGGTAAACATCGACCGCCACCTCCATGCATGGAAAGAGGAGCAACTGGATGCCGTGGTGACCTACGAGCCGGAAATCACCAAACTGGAGAATGTGGGTGCCCACCGCATCTTTGACAGTTACCGGATGCCGGGGATGATTCTCGATGTTCTGGCGGTGAAAAGCGACCTGATAGAAATATATGCAGAGGGTATTACCCATTTGGTACAGGCCCATTTCAAGGGACTACACCATTTAAAGACCAATCGACAGGATGCTATCCATAGAATTGCCCCCCGGCTCGGTATACCGGCCCAAAACGTCCTGGAAGCGTACAAGGGACTGGAATTGCCCGATACCCGGACCAACAGGGTGTATCTGGGAAAGCAAACCCATAAACTTCCCACCGCAGCCCGCACCCTGAGCAGCCTGATGCTCAAGGCAAACCTGCTGAAACAGGAGGATGATCTGGAAGGTATCTGCACCGACAAATTCATCCCGGCCAGTGAGCTGTCATGAGTCGGCTCAGCACCATACTGGTGGTGCTTGTTACCCTTGTGGCATTTTTCACCCCTCCGCCTCTCCATGCCGCATCCCGTGAAATTGTTATCGGGGTGCTGGGCTTTCGCCCCCCCCAGGAGAGTGCCGCCCTCTGGCGTCCCCTGACCGAACATTTGCAGCGTTCCCTCCCCGGCACCATTGTCCGGGTTACCTCCCTTACCTACCCGGAAATGGAGGAGGCTTTCAGTAATAACCGGCTTGACTTTGCCCTGGTAAACCCCGGTTATTACCTTCAGTTTCGCGAAAAAATGGGCTTACCCGGAGTGTTGGCAACCTTGGTGGAACAGGAGAGAGGACAGCCGCTCTACGCCTTCGGTGGCGTCATTTTCACCAAAAGTGACCGGAGCGACATCAACGAGCTCAAGGACCTGAAAAACAGGAAAATAGCTGCCGTAGACCCCAACTCCCTCGGTGGCTATCAGGCCCAGCTCTATCAACTTGCCAAGGCCGGTGTCCCCCGACCGGAAACCGGCAACCAACTGTTCACCGGCCTCCCCCATGATTCGACAATCGGTGCCGTCCTTAGCGGACGGGCCGATGTGGGATTTGCCCGGACCGGCGTGATAGAAAAGATGGTGTCTGAAAAGCACCTTGACCCGAAACGGCTGAAAATCATCAACCGACAGCAGCTTGCCGATTTTCCCTTTGCCATTTCCACCAGGCTCTATCCCCAATGGCCATTCATTGCACTCCCCCATGTCAAGGAGCATTTGGCCCGTAAAGTGGCCTCCGCGTTGCTCAGCATGGAGCCACCAGACAGCTCTACGGCCGGGGACGGCATCTATGGTTTTACCGTTTCGGCCGACTATGAGCCGGTGGATCGACTGCTCAAGGAATTGCGGCTGCCACCGTACGATGAAGTTCCGCTATTCTCGGCTACCGACGTCCTCAGGCGGTACAACGTACAGATCATTACCGGCATTGTCGCATTTATCATCGTCATTGTATTGCTGCTCTTTCTCGCCTTCGTAAACCGACGTCTGGCGGTTGCACGTAAACGGGCCCGGGAAAATGATGAAAATTACCGTCAGCTCTTGGACCTGACGCCAATGCCCATCGGTATCGTTACCGAAAATGGGACCATCAGCTATGTTAACCGGCGATTTATCGAGGTATTTGGGTATCAGCACGCTGAAATTACTACCGTTAGTCAATGGATGCTGCTGGCCTACCCCGATGAAAAGATGCGTATCTCTGTGATCAAACAGTGGGGAGAGGCCGTTGCCCATTCGAAGGCGTCCGAATCGCCCGTGCCTCCAGCCGAATATTCTATCACCTGTAAAAACGGCTTGAAAAAGTGTATCGAAATTTCCGGTATGCCCATAGAGAACAGCCTTCTCGTGGTTTTTCATGACATTACCGACCGAAAGAGTGCCGAAGCGGAGCAGGTAGCTCTGCAACGGCAATTACTCCACTCTCAAAAACTGGAAAGCCTCGGTGTGTTGGCTGGGGGCATAGCCCATGATTTCAACAATATACTGACAGCCATCATGGGTAATGCCGAGCTGGCCCTGATACGGGTCGGCACGGATTCACCGGCATGTGCGAACCTCCACAACATTGAGCGGGCTTCTTGCCGCGCCGCCGATCTGGCACGACAGATGCTGGCCTATTCGGGAAAAGGGAAATTTGTGGTTGAACATATTGACCTGAATAGCCTGCTCAAAGATATGCTCCATATGCTGGAAGTCTCAATTTCAAAGAAGGCGGTTCTTCATTTCAATCTCCAGCCGGACCTTCCCGGCATAGAAGCGGACGCCACCCAACTGCGTCAGGTTGTCATGAATTTGATAATAAATGCCTCGGAGGCGTTGGGGGACAACTGTGGAGCCATCAATGTCACCACCGGCTGCATAGACGGCTATGACAACTACATGAAGGACATCTGGCTGGATGAGAATATCGAGGAGGGATATTACGTCTACCTGGAAATTGCCGATACCGGCTGCGGAATGAATCAGGACACCCTTGCCCGTCTCTTTGATCCATTTTTTACCACAAAATTTACCGGCAGGGGACTCGGCATGGCCGCCGTACTCGGTATTATCAGGGGGCATAAGGGAGCCATCAAAGTTTACAGCGAACCACTCAAGGGGACCACCTTCAAGATCCTGCTGCCGACAGCCAGTAACAAACAGCAGCACATAGTCCGTGCAAACATTCCCTTGAACACGTGGCATGGCAACGGCACGGTACTGCTGGTGGATGATGAGGAATCGGTAAGGGGAACTGGAGTGGCAATGCTCAAGGAACTGGGATTCACCACCATCACCGCCGGGGACGGCAGGCAGGCCATTGAGAAGTTTATCCACCACCCTGAGATTGACTGCGTTATTCTCGACCAGACCATGCCGCACATGGACGGAGCGGAATGCTTCCGGGAACTTCGCAAGATCAATCCACATATCAAGGTAATTATTTCAAGTGGCTATAACGAACAGGAGGTGACCGCCAAATTCGTCGGTGCCGGACTTACCGGTTTCATCCAGAAACCGTACCGGCTTTCGGCCTTGAGGGACACTCTTCAGGGAAAGTAACATGCCCCTTTCGTTGGCAAACGGCCCGAAAGGGCTATATCGACACAGGGGGAACTGCTGCCGGAGTTTCTCCACAACAACCGCAGAGATCATCGATCGTGCTGCTGGCAAGTTTGCCAACCCTGTCAATCAGATCGGGATTGGTCCTATTGATCAGTTCATAGACAACGGCACCGATAAAAACCCCTGAAAAAACTCCGAACAGTATCTTTCCCATGTAGTACTCCAGTAGTGTGAACTACCGCCGGCAGCCGGTAAGACCGCCGGTCGGCTCGTTACTTGTGTGTGCCCATTATCCTGTTCTTCAACTCCGCACCAACTTTAAAAACCGGGCTTTTCTTTGCTGCAACCACCGTGTTGACACCGGTCCGTGGATTTCTCCCCACATAGGAGTCGTATTCCTTAAGGGCAAAACTGCCAAAGCCCCTGATTTCAATCCGCCCCCCAACAACCAGAGCAGCGGTCATACAGGAGAATATTTCATCAACCATATTCTTGGCTACAGTAACGCTGCATCCCTTCAATTCAGCAACACGTTCAACAAGATCCGATTTGTTCATAGACCTTCTCCAGAGAAAAAATAACCCCAATTGTACCTTTCAAAATTATAACACTGTATCAAAAAAAAAAAAAACAACAAGTATTAAATGTAAAAGTTCTTATTTTGGGGTTCTGGAAGGCCACTACATTAAAAAACTATCGATAATAATCGTACTTATACATAATGCACAGCATCAGGTTCACGCTGTGCCGTCCGGGTGTACTGTACCGCAGGCCAGCCGAACGCCATGGCATACCCGATGGCATGATCGTCCGGAATACCGAGGCGAACTTTGAACTCCGGCAACAGATCGCCGATGATAAATTTGGCCAGTCCGTCCCAGACGGTACCGATGCCCAGGGTCTGTGCATAGAGCTCAAAGGTGGACAGGGCAATCAGTCCATCCTCAACCGGCGTCACGATGCTTTTCGGGGCAGATACTACCAGAAAGTGGGGGGCACCACGAAACACGAAATCGATGCCATCGATTTCCCATTGCCGGACACAACCGGCAAAAAACTCCATTCCGGCAGGAAAACCGGTCCCCTGGGCAATAGCAACCAGCTTCACCATGATTTCATCCCTGATGACGTCCAGCTTTGCCCGGTCATCGACCACGGTAAATCGCAGCTGCCGGTCGTTCTTGCCGGACGGGGCATGGCTCGCCACACTCAACAGCTGTGCGATGGTTTCCGGCTCAACATTTTCCGTTTTATACTTCCTCACGGCCCTGCGCCCTTTTATGAGCAGTTCCATCGAGGCAGAATCAGGCAGGCCACCGGCGAGGGACAGGCTGTTGCATGGTTGCAGACCGAGTATGGATAGTGAAGCCGTCGGACATACTGTCAGACAATGCTGGCATTTATAACAGAGCACTTCCTTTTCGGGAGCAATGCGAGGATTCCCGCCATCCAGGGAGATAATCCGCGCCGGACAATCGGCGGCACAGAGCCCGCATTTCGTACATGTTACCGTATTAACCGTAAAATCAATCATTCTCTGCTCCTTGATGGATGGTGTGGAATTAACGGGAATACTTAATTAATGGGTCAGCATTTAATTTCATTAAGCTTCTTGACAACATAAATATAACGTATACAATACGGTAAGATGTTTCTAATCGGGGAAGTCCCCCGAAATTTCATTGAAGGAGAAGAAAATATGAGAATTCGATTATGCAGTCCGCATCCTCTGCTCCATGCCCTGCTGTTGCTCACGCTAGTGGGTTGCGGCTCCAACAGTACCAGTACGGTTACGAGCGGTCAAGCGAGTAAACTCACCACCAAGATTGTTGCTGCACAAGCTGATATTTCGAAAATTCGGTTGATGGTAACCGGCCCAACGATTCCAACGGCTAAACATGATTTTGCGGGAAATTCCGGAGGCACGCTTGAGGTCTATCCGGGTACGGATCTCATCGTGTCGGCGACGGGTTATAAAGCCGATGGTACCGTAGGCTACGAAGGTGCTGTTACTCATTTGACTATCAGTGCCGGCCAACCGGCATCCGTCAGCATTACCCTGAACCCACCGGTTGTTAAAGCAGAGAATCAGCCATGTCAGTCGTGCCATGAAACGACTCGTGACATTACGGGTCAGAATCTCGTCGCCAGCTACAAACAGTCGGGCCACTACACAAATGACTCCTGGACGACTGGCCTTCCTAAAAATGGTGCATCTCTTCCCGGTTGTGCCGGTTGCCACGGTACGCAGCACAACGACACCACGCCGGCTACGAGCGGCAGATGCGCGGAGTGTCACATTGCCAGCATTTCACTGAAACACTCTGTTACCGGCACGAGCACGGGCGCACGCCCCGCCATGTACCTTGCCGCAGAGTACAAAAATGGTTGTTCCGTATGCCACGAGCCGCACAATCCACTGAACGGCATCGGGAAAGACGAGCGGAAAGCATGGGCTGGTTCCGCCCATGGCGATATCAATGGAGTTGCATGGTCAGCTGAGGACTTCCAGGCACCTGGACAGGCAGCATGCCAACGTTGCCACACCGCGACAGGTTTCAAGAGTTTTGTCGCCAACAATTATGCAGCTCAAACCGCATCACTGTTCTCTGCTACCGAAACAACCCGCGAAGTATTGGCCTGTGATGCCTGCCACACCGACAATAACTTCAAAGTACGTACAGCTCCAGCCTTTACAACACCATACAGTGCAAATGGACCGATTAATCAATCCAATCTGATTCCTGATGTTGGTGAATCTAATCTTTGTATCCCCTGTCATACCGGCCGTGCTGCCCAGGCTGACATCGAAGCGGTTACCGATTTTACCAATGTATCTTTCAAAAACCCCCATTACCTCCCTGCAGCCGGCATCATGTACATGAAGATCGGATTTATTAACTTTACCAGTATGACCGCCAAAGTACCCGGTTCGACAACGGTTACCTATGGCTTGAATTATTCACTGCCTACTCTTCTGGCTACAAATGGAAAAACTGCCAAGGGTGGCGTAGATCCGATCTATGGCGGCGTACTCGGTGGTGTTGGTAGTGCCCATCGTGGTCTGGGAACTCCGACAACGCGTGGCGGAGAAACATGGATGGCTGATCCCGCTGTCTATGGCCTGTGGGAGACAAAGGGCCCCTGCGTAACCTGTCACGTCAATGCTGATATTGCCAAAATGCCAACCTTTGCCGCCTATACCACTGCCGGGACACTTTTCTATAATTCCGCCAAATATGGTGCAATTCCAAAAGTTCGCGCCGGTGGTGGACACAGTCTTTCTGCTACAAGCCCTGACACAGCACGACAGGTTTGCATTCCTTGCCACAACGACGAAGGCGGACTGAGCAATCCCGCAACCGCTCCTGAGGAAAAACTTGCCGAAGCTAAACCATACTATAATGCCGGTTTGGCCGTCATCACCACGTTGCTGGCAAAGGCACCGTTCAACATTGAATTTGACAATGCCGTTTACCCCTACTTCTTTAAGAAAGGCTTGGCACACACCTCAGCCAATGCAGTTAAAGACTGGACCTGCGGAACGGGCAATCAACTCTTTGGCAAGAAGACCATGGGGGCTGCCTATAACCTCAAACTGCTGACCACAGATTATGCGGGGTACGTACACGGTAGATCTTACAGCCAGCGTTTGATTTTTGACTCCATCGATTTCCTTGATGATGGCGTTATGAACTTGTCAACGGCTGATACTCTGCTGGCCATCAACCCGACTCTCTTTGTCAGCAAAACGAACACATTGGCATGGCTCTATAAGTCAGGCGGAATCCGTAAGTAATATCATGTAATATAAAGCAGAGCTGAGAAGAGGAGGAGGAGATGGTTTCCTCCTCCTCTTTTTTGTTAGATGCAATTCACTTCATATCTTTCAGCAAATCCTTCGCCTTCCTGGCTTCCTCACTTTTCGGAAATCCCTCAATGAGCTTCTTCAGCACAAACTTGGCACTCTTGGGATCCTTGATCTCGCTAAATGCCATGGCCTGCTTCAGCATGGCAGCGACAACCTTGTCCTTACCGGGAAAACTCTTGATAACCTCTTGATAGGAGAGAATGGCGGATTCGAAGTTCTTTTCCGTATAATAGGTTTCACCGATCCAGTAATGGGCATTGGCTGCCAATTCATGCTTGGGGTTCTGCTCCAGAAACCGGGTGAATTGATCACGGGCTGCTGAAACCTCACCAACCTTTAACAAATCAAGCCCCTTTAAATAGGGTGCGTCGGCAGGAGGGGGCGGTGGAGGATCCTCCCGCTTGATTTTAGCCAGTTCCGTTACTTTTTTTGCCAATGTTTCAAGCTGCCCCTGCTGCTTCAAAATACGTTCTTCGAGGGCAATAATCCGCTTATCAGCATCCTCCCGGTACCTGGCAAGATCCTCAGAGGGCTTTTTCACCGAAAGGACGGTATCATCAAATTTACCTGAAAGTTGCTGAATGTCACTTTTCGTACTATCCAGATTGGCCTGAATGTCCGCAGACAATTTCCTGAGGGAGGCTATATCCCCCTTCATCTCCTTTTCTATGGAACCGGCACTTACTTTCGACTCGTCACGGAGAGCGGAAAGATCGCGATTAATGGAAAAAAGACGGGTATTGATGGAATCAACCTCATAGCGGGTACTCTCAAGGGCACTCTGACTTGCGCATCCGGCAAGAAGTGACACCAGCAGCAGAACCGAAGCATTGGGACTTTTCATGTGCATCTCCTGTATCATGGTGATAATGTGGCAGATATACCATGTGTTTCAACGGATGACAAGTATCAGTACAAAGTTGGTTGGTAAAAGCCGACGGGGGGTACAGCTCACGTACCGGTTCATTTACGCTTGACAAAAGAGGGATATTCCATTAACAGTCTATCGGTTTTGGCTTGCGATTAAAAATCAGCACCATCTTGGTTGTTCATAAATTAACAGGAGGAAATTAAAATGGAACAGTATGCAATTGTTTTTGCCTTGGCCTGTGCCGCAGCAGCCGTAGCCTACGGCCTGATCACAGCCAATTGGATTCTTGGCTTGCCCCAGGGTAATGACCGGATGAAACAGATTGCGGCAGCGATTCAGGAGGGTGCCGGTGCGTACATGAAGCGCCAGTATACCATCATCGCCGCCGTCGGTGTCGTTATGTTTATCGCCCTTTTTGCCACCCTCGGTGCTAAAACGGCCGTCGGCTTCGCTGTCGGTGCCGTTTTTTCCGGCCTGACCGGCTTTATCGGAATGTTTGTCTCGGTACGTGCCAACGTGCGTACTACCGAAGCGGCCAAGAGCGGCATCACCACCGCCCTTAACGTTGCCTTCAAGGGGGGTGCCATCACCGGCATGCTGGTGGTTGGCCTCGGACTTCTCGGAGTCGCCGGTTACTACATGGTGCTTCTGAAGTTAATGCCCGGTGCTCCCATCAAGGAAGTGGTCAGCCAGCTGGTGGGCCTCGGCTTCGGCGGTTCGCTCATTTCTATTTTTGCCCGTCTGGGCGGTGGTATTTTCACCAAAGGTGCCGATGTCGGTGCTGACCTGGTCGGCAAGGTAGAAGCCGGTATTCCGGAAGATGACCCCCGCAACCCGGCTGTTATTGCCGATAACGTTGGAGACAACGTGGGGGACTGCGCCGGTATGGCCGCCGACCTTTTTGAAACCTATGCCGTAACCCTGATTGCCGCCATGCTGCTCGGCGCCATGGCCTTCAACAACTTCACCGGTGCTGTCAGCTACCCCCTGATCCTTGGCGGCATTTCCATCATCGCCTCCATCATCGGAACCTACTTCGTTAAACTGGGTGCCAGTGGCAAGATCATGCCGGCACTCTACAAAGGGCTGATAGCCTCTGCTGTCATTGCCTGTATTGCGTTCTACTTTGTCACGGTAGAGATGTTCCCGGTTGGCAACCCCACCGGTTACTCGGCAATCAACATTTTCATCTCGGCCCTGGTGGGCCTTGCCGTAACCGGTGCCATCTTCTGGATCACTGAATACTACACCTCAACCGAATACGCTCCGGTCCAGCACATTGCCCAGGCATCCACCACCGGCCACGGCACCAACGTTATTGCCGGCCTTGGCGTCTCCATGAAAGCAACTGCCGCTCCGGTTATCGTCATCGCAGCAGGCATCATCATCTCCTTCCAGTGTGCCGGAGTATACGGCATTGCCATCGCCGCTGTATCAATGCTGTCACTGACCGGTATCGTTGTCGCCATGGATGCCTATGGCCCCATCACCGATAATGCCGGTGGTATTGCAGAAATGGCCGAATTAGATGAGTCGGTCCGTGCTGTCACCGATCCACTGGATGCGGTCGGCAACACCACAAAAGCTGTTACCAAGGGTTACGCCATCGGTTCTGCCGGCCTGGCTGCCGTTATTCTGTTTACCTCCTATGTTGACGAACTCAAGCTTGCTGGCAAAGCCATCACCTTTGACCTCTCTGACCCCTACATCATTGTCGGCCTCTTTATCGGCGGCATGCTTCCCTACTATTTTGCCGCACAGTGCATGGAAGCTGTTGGCAAAGCCGGCGGTGCCGTTGTTGTAGAAGTCCGTCGTCAGTTCCGTGAGATCAAAGGCATTATGGAAGGGACCGGCAAGCCGGACTATGCCGCCTGCGTTGATATCGTCACCAAAACCGCTCTTAAAGAGATGGTTATCCCCGGTCTGATTCCGATTCTGGCACCGGTTGTCGTCGGTTTCACCCTTGGTCCCAAAGCCCTGGGTGGAGTCATCGTTGGCACCATCGTAACCGGTATTTTCGTAGCGATCTCCATGACCACCGGTGGTGGAGCCTGGGATAACGCCAAGAAATATATCGAAGACGGCCACCATGGCGGCAAAGGTGGCGAAGCCCACAAAGCAGCCGTTACCGGTGACACGGTTGGCGACCCCTACAAGGATACCGCCGGCCCCGCCGTTAACCCGATGATCAAGATCATCAACATTGTTTCCCTGCTGATTGTGCCTCTTCTGGCCAAGATGATGTAGTTCGGCACACATGTTTCACCCCTCGGCGGTACGGGATCAGACCCCGTACCGCCTTTTTCTTTTGCATTCAGTGACAAAAGATATATAATTCATCAGTTATGAATATTCTCGACAATATCCACCTGCCACCTGAAAGGTTATTACCAATATGAGTTCACCCGTAAGCAAGAAAATGCTGATAAATGTCATGCACCCCGAGGAAACCAGAGTGGCGATTGTTCATGACGGTCGCCTGATGGAACTGAACATTGAGATCAGCGGCAAAGAACAGATCAAAGGCAACATTTACAAAGGGGTCGTGCTGAGGGTTGAGCCAGGATTACAAGCGGCATTTATCGACATCGGCCGGGCCAAACCAGGCTTTCTCCAAATTGGCGAGCTGCATCCCGACTACTGGGAGTGGCGTGAAGATATTCCGGAGGATCAACGAAAACGGCGCCCCCGTATCCAGGAAGTTCTCCGCCGTGGCCAGGAACTGGTTGTGCAGGTTGAGAAGGATGAGCGTGACAACAAAGGGTCTGCCCTTACCAGCTACCTCTCCCTGCCGGGGCGTTACATGGTCATCATGCCCGGTAGCGATTCCACCGGAATCTCCCGCAAGGTTGAACAGGAGGGGGTACGCAAGGGGCTCAAAGAGATCGTAGCCGGCATGAATATCCCGGAGGGCATCGGTTATATCATCCGGACGGAAGCGGTAGGCCGAACGCCTGAAGAGCTCCAGAAAGACTTTTCCAACCTGCTGGACCTGTACGACTCAATCAAGACGAAGGCCTCTGAAATTAAAGGGGCCGGTGAAATATACCGCGACAGCGGCCTGATTATCCGCACCATCAGGGATTACTTTTCCGACGGCATTGACGAAGTGCTGGTGGACAGCAAGGATGCCTACCGGGAAGCAAAGGAATTCTTCCGGGACACCATGCCAGCCTGCGAAAAACGGGTCAAACTGCACAAGGAAAAGCGCCCGATCTTTTCACGTTTCCAACTGGAAGAACAGATAGACCAGATTTATGAAAAACGGGTTCCCCTTCCCTCGGGGGGCTCACTGATTATTGAACCGACCGAAGCCCTTGTTTCAATTGATGTCAACTCCGGCAAATCCAGCGGAGAGCGGGGTATCGAGGATACGGCCTACAAAACCAATATGGAAGCGGCCGAAGAGGTTGCCCGCCAACTGCGTCTCCGTGACTTGGGGGGGCTTATTGTCATAGATTTTATCGATATGCGTGAAAAGAAACATAACTATGACGTTGAGAAGACCCTGAAACAGGCCCTTAAAATGGATAAGGCGCGGGTTAATCTGGGGCGAATCTCCGAGTTTGGCATCATGGAAATGTCACGACAGCGCATTGCCAAAACCCTCAATGATGCAATCCATCTGGAATGCCCCCACTGCGAAGGGCGGGGTAAGGTAAAATCGGTCGAGGCCATGGCCGTATCGTTCCTCAGAAAAGTTCACGCTGCCGCCGCCAAGGGAACTGTCGGCGAAGTGCGGGGCGGTCTCCCGCTGGAAGTCGCCTACTATCTCCTCAACCGTAAGAAGCGGGAGTTGACTCAGATCGAGAACGACTATGAAATCGAAGTGACCGTAAAAGGCAAGACCTCATTCCTCCTTAATCAGCTTGAGCTGGAAATAATCAAGCGAGAAAAGCCACATATGGAGGATGTCCTCAAAAGCGAGGCTGAAGCCGAGGAAGCCCACAAACCGGTGGTAGCCCCCACCCTTCCGGCACCGGTTGTTACCGTCGAAGAGCCAGCAACGGAAGGAACGCCCGCTGTTGGTGGTGAAACCGCTAAAAAACGCAAGCGCCGGAAGAAGAAAAAGAAAACTGCGGCTGACGGGACATTAACCCCGCTTACGGATCTTCCCGACAGCAGCGATGAAGAGCCATCCTCCCCCCTCCTCGAAGAGGTTTCTCCTGTCGATGATGCCGCCGATGACGTCACCGATGGGGATGACCATGGGGAAGCGGGTGAACAGACCGCCAGACCCAAAAAACGCAAGCGGCGAAGAAGTCGCAACAAGGGGCAGAAGGAGGGTGAATTGCTGGCCGATTCTCCGGAGACTGTCACGACTGAGGAGACGCAGGTTGAAAGCGTATCCCCCCCGCTTGCCGTAGAACCGGCTCAGGAACCGGTGCAGGGATCTGTAGAGGAACTGGCAGCCGAGCTGGACGCTCCGCAGCCGGTAATCAAGCCGAAGGCAGCCCGAGTACCCCGGAAGAAAAAGGTCGTTGCCGAACCGGAACAGCCAATCGCTGAGGAGCCGGTGCTTGAAGCTCCGGAACCTGAAGAACCGGTTGCAGTGCCACCAAAGCCCCGTCGCCGTGCCCCGGTCAAAAAAGCTGTCGAGACACCGGCAGTGGAAGTTGAAACGGGAATCGTCGTAGAGCCGGTTGCCGAAAAGCCGGCCCCACGACCCCGGCGCAAAAAGAAGGATACCGAAACCCCATAACCACCGGCAACTTGGAGATTAACGTGCAAAAGTTTTTATTATGCCTCTGTGGAGTGCTCTGTACCGGACTCCTCGGGGCCTGTGGCGGCAGTGGTTCCCCTTCGGTTGTGTCCAAAACCGACCCGAGACTGCAATCATACTCAACGGCCCAATCCACCTCCATAGGTGGGTCGGTCCAAAAGGGGGCACTCTCGCCCGGCAAGTTTTCCAACTATTCGGTCTCAACCGTCTGGGGGGTGACCAACAGTCCCGGATTCCGAAATTACAGCAACGGTAATGGTGGCAAGGAACTCTTCAATCATCCGACCGATATTACCACTGCCGACGGCACCGATTTTTATGTTGTTGACTATCTCAACTACTTAGTGCGCAAGATCACGAAATCGGCTGGTGGAGACGTGGTAACGACGCTGCCTCTTGCCGGGCTTAACTACCCCACCGGCATCACCATCTATGGCACCAAGCTGTACATCGTCAATTCCGGCAGTAACACCATCCTTGCCTATGACTTGACGACACAAAAGGTCGTCACCATCGGCAGCCCCCTGGGTCTCCCCGGATACGTTGATTCAACCGACCCCACACTGGCTCTCTTTAACCGCCCTATCGGCATCACAACCGACGGATTCCATCTCTATGTAACCGATTACAATAACGCCACCATTCGAAGCATCGATATGAATAACTTTGCCGTGTATACCCATGCCGGTTCACCGCTGCTGCCCGGAAACGCCGACGGTACCCAGACCGATGCCCGCTTCAGCCTGCCGGGATACATTACCACCGACGGGAAAGATCTCTATGTTACCGATATCTATAACCGGACAATTCGTAAAGTAGGCATTAGAGATGGCATAGTAACCACCATCGCCGGTGCCTCTGGCCAGGTTGGCCCCGACTTCGGTGCCCTTGACGGCAAAGGCACGGCGGCACGCTTCAACCAGCCGAAGGGTATTACCACCGATGGCACCTATCTCTACGTGAGTGACTCATATCTGAACCTGATCCGGAGAATTAACATCATCGATCTGGGGGATGGCCTGTACAATGTAACAACCATCGCCGGAACCTTGACCGTTGATGGAGACGGCCATAGCATTGATTCACAACCCGGTCCGGCCAGCTTTGACGCCCCCCTCGGGCTCACCACCGACGGCACCTCTCTGTACGTCTGTGATACCGGGAGTAATACCATCCGCATGGTGAAGTAATGAAGCGGCTTGCCATTACCCTTTTTTGCTTGACGTGCCGGAATTGAGCGGATACTTTTAACGACTTGTTTTGCCAGAATCATATTTGTAGTGAAAGGTCGAATTACCACCATGGAAGAACTGAGTGAACTGTTATTGCAGAGACGCCGCAAGGTAGACGCACTTTGGGAAGCGGGTATCAATCCCTACCCCAATGACTTTAAGCCCCAGCATACTTCGGCCGACCTGATTGCCGAATATGGCAACGTGGAACAGCTTGATGCTTCCGATGTCACCATACGGGTCGCCGGGCGAATACTTGCGCGGAGATCCTTTGGCAAAGCCGCTTTTATTCAACTTCAAGACCGGAAGGGACGGCTCCAGCTCTATATAAAGAAAGATGAAATCGGCGAAGAGGCTTTTGCCAATTTTGAATCATTCGACATTGGGGATATTGTCGGGGCAGAAGGTTATCCGTTCCGCACCAAGACCGGCGAGCTGTCTCTGCATGTGCGGATGATTCGCCTGCTGGTGAAATCCCTGCTGCCACTACCGGAAAAATTCCACGGACTGACCGATGTTGAAACCCGTTACCGGCAACGGTACGTTGACCTGATTGTCAACCCCGATGCCCGTGAGATTTTTTTCAAACGTTCGCGGATCGTCAATCTGATACGGAGCTTCATGGCCGGGCGCGACTTTTTGGAAGTGGAAACCCCCATGATGCACCAGATTCCGGGGGGAGCTGCCGCCAGGCCGTTTATCACCCATCACAACACCCTTGACATGGAGCTCTATCTCCGGATCGCACCTGAGTTGTACCTGAAGCGTCTGGTTGTCGGCGGACTTGACCGGGTGTTTGAAATTAACCGTAACTTCCGGAACGAAGGGATCTCCGTACGCCATAACCCCGAATTCACCATGATGGAGTTCTATCAGGCCTATGCAACTTACGAGGACTTGATGGACTTCACGGAGGAACTTTTTTGCCATGTGGCCCAAGAGATTCTTGGCACCCTGGACTTCACTAACCAGGGACTGGACATCAGCTTTCAGCGCCCCTGGAAACGACTGACGGTCCGTGAGGCGATTCTTGAGTATGGCGATGTGGAGGCAGCCCAGCTTGATGACCGGGATCTGGCATATTCCTACGCCCGCAGTATCGGCCTGTCCCTGCCGGAGAACATCACCTATGGCAAGCTGGTGATGGAAATTTTTGAAGAGGTTGCCGAGCATAAACTGATTCAGCCCACATTCATTACCGCCTATCCAACCGAGGTTTCACCGCTCTCCCGCAAGAACGATCAGAACCCGGATATTGTCGACCGTTTCGAGCTGATCATTGGGGGGCGTGAAATAGCCAATGCCTTCTCCGAGTTAAATGACCCGATAGATCAGAAAGAACGTTTTCTGGCCCAGGTTGCTGAAAAGGACAAGGGAGATGAAGAGGCCCACTACATGGATGAAGATTACGTCCGCGCCCTGGAGTACGGCCTTCCGCCGACCGCCGGCGAAGGTATCGGCATTGATCGGCTGGTCATGTTGCTGACCGATTCTCCGTCAATACGTGATGTCATTCTCTTTCCCCAACTGCGTAAGGAAGTAAAATAGACCATGCCATTCGAACTGCTCATCGGTTTACGCTATCTGAAGGCGAAGCGTAAATCTACATTTATCTCCATCATCACTTTTATTTCCACCGCCGGAGTGGCCTTGGGCGTCATGGCTCTCATCGTTGTCCTGGCCGTCATGACCGGCTTTGAAGATGACCTGAAGGAAAAAATTCTCGGCACCAATGCCCATATCGTCGTCACCACCAATGGACCGATGGATGACTACCAGACGATTATGGACCGGCTGAAAGCGATCAAGGGGGTACAGGCCGTTACCCCCTTCATCTACAATCAGGTCATGCTCTCGTCGGGTAAAAATGTCTCCGGCGTGGTTCTGAGGGGTATCGATGTGGTAACAGATCAGCAGGTTACCCGTCTCAGCAAGTCAATTGTGGAAGGGAGCGTCGAGGACCTTGAAAACGGTAAATTCAGGGGACCGGACCCGATTCCCGGCCTGATGGTTGGCAAGGAACTGGCAAAACATCTCGGTCTGTTCCTTAACGATAAAGTAAATGTCATTTCACCAACCGGCAATCTGACCCCCCTCGGCATGATGCCCCGCATGAAGCAATTCAGAATCACCGGCATTTTCAATACCGGCATGTTCGAGTATGACTCAACCTTGGCCTATGTCAGCTTACGGCAGGCCCAGCAGTTTTTTGATCTGGACGATACGGTCACCGGAATCCAGTTGAGAGTTGAAGATGTCTATCATACCGACGAACTGGCCCGTGAAATCAATAACACCATGGGGGGGAATCTCTCTGCCCGTGACTGGATGCAGATGAATAAAAATATTCTCTTTGCCCTGAAAACGGAAAAAGTCGTCATGTTTGTAATCCTGACCTTGATTGTACTGGTGGCCGCCTTTGGTATCGCCTCCACACTCTTCATGGTGGTTATGGAGAAAACCAGGGATATTGCCATTCTCAAATCAATGGGGGCCACCTCTTCCAGTATCATGAAGATTTTTATCCTCGAAGGATTGATTATCGGGGTCATCGGCACCATCGTGGGGGTAGGCTCGGGTCTGCTCATCGCCCGCAACCTGGAACCGATCATTGCGTTTATCCAGAAAGTAACCGGACAGAACTTTTTCAGCAAAGATATCTACTATCTGGATCACTTCCCCTCCCTGGTGGTACAGTCCGATGTGGTACTCATTTCAGTGACCGCCGTACTCATTTCCTTCCTGGCAACCATCTACCCTGCCTGGCAGGCTTCCCGGATGCTCCCGGCGGAGGCACTCCGTTATGAGTAATCTTCTCGAAGTCCGTGGACTGTGCAAAACATACGACACCGGCTCAAACCTGCTTGAAGTTCTGAAAGGGATAGATCTGGATCTTCAGGAGGGGACAACGACCGCACTGGTGGGAGCATCCGGTGCCGGCAAGAGTACTCTGCTGCACCTGCTGGGTGCCCTGGATCGGCCCACCACCGGTACGGTCCATTTCCGCGGTGAGAATATCTTCAAAAAAAATGATAAGCAACTGGCCGATTTCAGAAATCTCAGCATCGGTTTCGTGTTCCAGTTTCACCACCTGCTGCCTGAGTTCACCGCCCTTGAAAACGTCATGATGCCGGCACTCATCGGCAGGGTTCCCCGTCAGCAGGCATATGAAACGGCGGCATCCCTTCTGGAGGATGTGGGCCTTGCTGCCCGCATGACCCATCGTCCGGGTGAACTCTCCGGCGGAGAGCAACAGCGGGTTGCCATTGCCAGGGCATTGGCACGGGAACCGGCACTGCTCCTTGCGGACGAGCCGACCGGAAATCTCGATATGAAGACAAGTGAAGGCATACACGCAATGTTAACCGGGCTGCAGACAAAAAGAGGCTTGACGCTGGTTGTCGTAACTCATAATGAGCTGCTGGCCGCAGCCATGGGGAGCACCATACACCTCCTCGATGGCCGGGTGGAGAAGACTTCGTGATTTTTATGGGACAAGCACCCCGGTTCATCGGGACGTTTTCACTGCTCTGTGCATTAGTGCTTACTTTTTCCACCCAGGCTCGGGCTGAAGGTGAAAAGCTGGTAGAAATCAAAATTCAGGGTAACAAGCGCATCGATACTGCGGCAATCTTGAACACGGTCAAATTGCATGCCGGTGATATTCTCTCCGACGAGAAGACCGATCAGGATATTCGCGCCATTTATAAAATGGGACATTTTCAGGATGTCCAGACCCTGAAGGAAGAATCGCCCAAGGGCACCGTTTTGATTTTCTCCGTTCTGGAAAAGCCGATCGTTCGTGAAATCACCTTTGAGGGTAATAAGGAGATCACCACCGAAAAGCTGAAAGAAGCCCTTGAATTTCGCCAGAATTCAGTCCTTTCTTCAAAAGATCTGGCCAAGAGTCTGGCAAAAATAAAGAAATTATACGGTGATGAGGGATATTACCTGGCTGAGGTGCAGAGCGAAGTCAAGAACAAATCTGCCACCGAACTCACCGTACTGCTCAAGGTCACCGAAGGGGAAAAGATACTCATACAATCGATCATCTTTGACGGCATAAAAGCATTCAGCAGCAGCAAGCTGCAAAAGGTGATGGAGACGAAGGAAAAATGGCTTTTTTCCTGGCTGACCGGAGCCGGCACCTACAAAGAAGAGGTACTGAAGAATGATGCCCTGCTTCTTTCGGATCATTACCTTAACAACGGCTATGTCAATGTCAAGGTCGGTGAACCGGTGGTTAAACTTGATACGACAAAGAGCTTCCTGACGGTAACCATCGGCATAACGGAGGGTGAACAGTTTCGCATAGGAACCATCGGCTTTAAAGGTGATCTGCTGGACCCGGAACCGGAGCTGCGTAAAAAGCTTAAAAGTGAAGTGGGGGAACTGTTCAACCGTTCACTCCTCCGTACCGACATCGGCACCCTGACCGACGTTTACGGAGACAAGGGATATGCCTTCGCAACAATTAACCCCTTGTCTCACCTTGATCCGGCTAAAAAACTCATCGATATGACCTTTGATGTTGAGAAAGGGGAACTGGTCTCCATTGAACGGATCAATATCGCCGGTAACCCCAAAACCCGCGACAAGGTTATCCGTCGTGAATTGAGGGTTTCAGAAACCGGTCTGTACAGTTCCACCGGTTTGAAACGAAGTAAACAGAACTTGATGAACCTCGGTTTTTTTGAGGAGGCCAATGTTGCAACCGCAAAAGGGAGTGCCTCCAACAAGCTCAACGTCAATGTTGACGTCAAGGAAAAGCCGACCGGCTCCTTCAGTATCGGCGGCGGCTACAGTTCCCTTGACGGTGCCATTATTCAGGGTTCGGTTCAGCAGAGCAACTTCCTTGGTCTGGGATTGAAAGCCAACCTTTCCGGTGCCTTCGGCAAAACATCCCAGACCTATTCATTGGGTTTGACCGATCCCTATTTCATGGACACCAAATGGACCCTGGGGGGTGACATTTACCGTTCTGAGAGGATCTACACCGATTATACCCGGCGACTCACCGGTGGTGACATTAAGGGGGGGTACCCGATTTCCGACTTCATCGGCACCTTTGTCATGTACAAACTAGAGTTCAAGGAACTCTACAACCCGAGCACCGCCTATCAGGAACTCCACGATTTCGACATTAACAACGCCTATCCACTTGACAAAACGGTCACCAGTTCCCTCTACACCAGCATTACCCATAATAATACCGATTACCGGATAGATCCTTCCACCGGCATGATAAACTCCTTTTCCGTTGAATATGCCGGTCTGGGAGGAGATAACAAATTTTCCCGACTCACCCTGGACAATACCTATTTCTATCCACTCTACAAGAAACTCCGCTTTTCGACAAAACTGACCCTCGGCACCATTATCGATGTGGGCAAACCGGTCCCGATTGACGAGAAATTCTACCTTGGTGGTATTAACCTCTGCGGGTACAAAGTTAGGACCGTTTCGCCGATCCACAACCAACTGGTTCTGGATGTCGTCAATAACAAGTCTATCCAGCAGGTATTCATGGGGGGAAGCAATGAAGTTGCCGGCAACGCCGAATTCACATTCCCGCTGGTTGCCGATGTGGGACTCAAAGGAGCACTGTTTTTTGATTATGGCAATTCATTTGACGATGCCTCCCAACTGTTTGACACCATGTTGACCAGTTATGGCTTCGGTATTCGCTGGTCATCCCCGATCGGCCCACTGCGACTTGAGTACGGCATACCGATCAATCCGCGTAAAGACATCGACAGTAAATCGGGGCGACTCGAATTTACCTTTGGTACCATGTTCTGATTCACGTTATACTGCACGGGCTGATTGCCCATAACTACTAAAGGAGATTATTTTCATGAAACGGGGATTTCTGTTAGGTTTTTTACTTGTCTGTATCGCATCAACATCCGTCTGTGCGGCTGACATCAAACTCGGCTACATTGACATGCAGCGAGCCCTCAACGGCTCCGATGCCGGTAAGGCAGCCAAAGAGCAATTGGCTTCGAAAGTCAAGAAGTATCAGGAAGAGATTAATGTAAAGCAGGAAGAGCTGAAGAAACTTAAGGAAGAGCTTGAAAAGCAGGCAGCCATGCTGTCCGACAGCGCACGAAGCTCACGGGAAAAAGAGTATCAGAACAAACTTAAAGATTTCCAGCGCTTTACCAAAGATGCCCAGGAAGAGTTGCAGGGAAAGGATGAAGAACTGACCCGCAAGATTCTTGAGGGGATGGAAAAAGTAATTCAGGAATATGGGCGGCTACAGGGATTTACTTTCATTTTTGTCAAAAGTGAAGGTATGCTCTATGTCAATGAATCTGCCGATCTCACCGAAGAAGTCTTGAAGCTGTATAACTCCAACAGAAAGAAGTAAGCCCATGGCACAGACCTACACCGTTACCGAACTTGCAGAGTTACTTGGCGGCGTCGTCCAGGGAGACGGCACCGTTGCTATTTCCGGTCTTGGCAGCCTTGAAACCGCCGGACCGACCGAGCTTACTTTTCTTGCCAACCCGAGATATGCGTCAAAAGTCGGGGAAACAGCCGCCGGTGCCGTCCTTATGACTGCAGGTGGTGAACGGCATGGCAGGTGTGCCATTGAGGTGGCCAATCCCTATCTCTGTTTTGCCAAACTGTTGACCCTGTTCTACACCCGGCCCCATGAAACGTTGGGAGTGCTACCGCTGGCGGTTGTCGATGGGTCGGCCACCATTGGCGAAGGGACCACCATCTATCCGGGGGCTTTTGTCGGCAGGAATACCGTCATCGGTGCCCGCTCCGTCATCTATCCGGGGGCGGTAATCTATGAAAATGTCGTTATTGGCGAGGATTGCACCATCCACGCCACAGCGGTCATCAGAGAACGGTGCCAGATCGGTAATCGCTGCATTATTCAGCCCGGTGCCGTTATCGGTTCCGATGGCTTTGGCTATGCACCGGATGGGGCCACGTACTACCGCATCCCGCAGATCGGCATTGTCATTCTTGACGATGATGTCGAGATCGGTGCCAACAGCTGTATTGATCGGGCCGCCATCGAAACGACCCGCATCGGCCGCGGGACAAAGCTGGATAATCTGGTGCAAATTGCCCATAACTGCAAAATTGGTGAAGATTGTATGATTGTCTCCCAGGTCGGTATTTCGGGCAGTGCTAAAATCGGCAATCACGTTACCCTGGCTGGTCAGGTCGGGGTTGCCGGCCATCTCACCATCGGCGACAATGTACTGGTCGGTGCCCAATCCGGTGTACCCAGCTCCCTGCCTGCCAATGCTGCCTACAGCGGCACGCCGACCATGCCCCACAAGGAATGGTTGAAATCGGCACTGATGGTTCCCCGTTTGCCTGAATTGAAAAAAACCGTATCTTCACTTGAAAAACGGATTGCAGAACTGGAGTCCCGTTTGAATCAAACCGCTCAGGAGAGTTAATATGCAACTGGATATTAATGAAATAATGAAAATCCTTCCCCATCGCTACCCGTTTCTCATGGTTGATAAAATAGTTGAGGTTGATCATGGCAAGCGCTGTGTCGGCATTAAAAACGTCACCATCAATGAGCCTTTTTTCCAGGGACATTTTCCCGGTCACCCGGTTATGCCGGGAGTTCTTATCATCGAAGCAATGGCCCAGGTCGCCGGTATCATGGCCTATCTGGCTTCCGATGAAGCGACCCGTGCCAAGGTTACCTATTTCTTGGCAATCGACAATGCCCGATTCCGAAAACCGGTATCCCCCGGCGACCAGCTCCGTATCGAGGTGGTTACTACCATGAACAGAAGGGGAATCTGGGGGGTTGAAGGGAAGGCTTTTGTGGGTGACACCTTGGTAACCGAGGCGGACCTGAAGGCAACCTTTGCCGATTCACCAAAATAATTTTCTGATCCCCTGTTTTATCGGGGATCATACGGGAGAACCACAATGATCCACCCGACTGCAATAATAGACTCAACGGCATCACTGGCTTCAAACGTAGAGGTAGGTCCCTATGCCATCATTGGCAAACATGTTACCATCGGGGCCGGCAGCTCTGTCGGTGCCCATGCCGTTGTTGGTGACTGGACCGAACTGGGTGAAGATAACAAGCTGTTCCCTCAATCATCGGTCGGTGCTCCGCCCCAGGACCTCAAATATCACGGCGAGGAGTGCTGGACCCGCCTCGGTAATGGCAACATGGTTCGGGAATTTGCCACGATCCATCGCGGTACCGTCACCGGACACGCAGAAACAGTGGTCGGAAGCAACAACCTCTTCATGGCCTATTCCCATGTTGCCCACGACTGCGTAATCGGCAGCAATATCGTCATGGCCAACGTGGCCACCCTGGCCGGACATGTTACCGTTGAGGACAATGTCATTATCGGTGGCCTCGTGGCAGTACACCAGTTCTCACGCATCGGAGCCCACGCCATGGTCGGTGGCGGTACCATGGTCGGCATGGACATCCTCCCCTTCACCATAGCCACCTCAAACAGACGGGAAGCCCAACTGCGGGGCCTCAACCTGATCGGCCTCAAGCGGCGCGGTTTCTCCGAAGAAACCATCTCTAACCTGAAAAGTGCCTATAAAACCCTTTTCATGGCCAAACTGAAACTCCCCGACGCCATCGCCCGTATCACGAAAGAGATCTGCAACTGCCCGGAAGTTGACTACCTTCTTGCTTTTATCAACTCAACCCAACGGGGCATCTGCAAAGGATGAATATGCTGAGAACTGCGGTCATCGGTGTGGGCTATCTGGGAAATTTCCATGCCCAAAAATATGCGCAAAACCCCTCTGTGGAACTGGTTGGGGTGGTTGATAACGATCTGAAGCGGGCCGAGCAGATCGCCGCAGCCCTCGGCACCTCTGCTTTTACCGACCACCGAGATCTGATCGGCAAGGTTGATGCTGTCAGTGTCGTGGTGCCGACCCAGTTCCATCACGCCGTGGCCCGTGACTTTCTCGCTGCCGGCGTTCATGTGCTCATCGAGAAGCCGATCACCGTTACCATTGAAGAGGCCGATGAATTAATCGCCTTGGCAGCAAAAAGCGGGGCTGTATTTCAGGTCGGGCACCTTGAACGGTTTAATCCGGTCCTTCAGGCACTTGACGGTGTGCTCCAGGAGCCGCTCTTCATCGAGTCGGTACGCATCGCCCCCTTTAAACCACGGGGCACCGATGTCAATGTGGTGCTGGATCTGATGATCCATGACATCGAAATAATCCAGCATATCGTTAAATCGCCCGTTGAGCGGGTTGACGCCGTCGGCGCACCGGTATTTACCGGCGAGGAAGATATTGCCAATGCCCGTATTCTCTTTGAAAACGGCTGTGTAGCCAATGTCACGGCCAGCAGAATCAGCTTGAAAAGTGAACGAAAAATGCGGATTTTTCAACGTAATGCCTACATAACCCTCGATTTTCAAAACCGCAAATTACTGGTTGCCCAGAAGGGGGACGGGGAACTGTTCCCCGGAGTGCCCAATGTGAAGGTTGACGAGCGGGAGTTGGGTGAAGCCGATGCACTGCGCAGTGAAATAGAATCGTTTCTTGACGCCATCAGGGAAGGCAAAGAACCCCAGGTAAGTGGCCGCGACGGCAGAATGGCACTTGAAACAGCCCTCAAAATCAATCTCAGCCTTGACAGGAGAACCCTATGATTCCGATGGTTGATCTGAAAACCCAGTATCACACGTTGAAAACCGAGATTGATCAGGCGGTCCTTGGGGCCATCGAAAGTACCCAGTTCATCCTGGGACCCAATGTAACCTCCTTTGAAAAGGAGACCGCCTCCTATCTCGGCTCCGGTCACGCCGTATCCTGCGCTTCCGGCACCGATGCACTGCATCTTGCCATCCTGGCAGCCGGTATCGG
The DNA here is from genome assembly GCA_903901875.1 of uncultured Geobacteraceae bacterium. Taxonomy (GTDB): domain Bacteria; phylum Desulfobacterota; class Desulfuromonadia; order Geobacterales; family Pseudopelobacteraceae; genus JACRCG01. The sequence goes on from CAIUSO010000131.1 coordinate 47,767, forward strand.
ACCGGGTGACGAGGTCATCACCACCCCCTTCACATTCATCGCCACCGCTGAAGCCATCTGCTACGCCGGGGCAACACCGGTGTATGTGGATATCGATCCGAAAACCTTTAATATTGATCCCAAGCTGATAGAGGCCGTCATTACCCCCCGGACCAAGGCTATCATTCCGGTCCACCTGTTCGGCCAACCGGCCGACATGACGGCTATTACGGCCATCTGCACCGCCCACAAACTTATCCTCATCGAAGACTGCGCCCAGTCCTTCGGGGCTGCCGCCGGCAGTACCATGACCGGAACCATCGGCTCCTTTGGCTGTTTCAGCTTTTTCCCCAGTAAGAACCTCGGCTGTTACGGAGATGGTGGACTGATTACCTGCAACAGTACGGAAGATGCGGAGCGGCTCAAGGTGCTGCGCAACCATGGCAGCAGCGTCCGCTACCACCACAGCATCATCGGTTTCAATAGCCGTCTTGACGACATTCAGGCTGCTATCCTGCGGGTTAAACTGCGTAAGATTGATGAGTTCACTGCCGGACGGCGGCGAGTTGCCCACCTCTATTCCGAATTGCTGGCAGATCTGGTCACCGTGCCCCATGAAGATGGTAACGGCGTCCACGTTTATCACCAATATACCGTACTGACCGACCGGCGCGACACCATCATGGCAAAGCTTTCTGAAAAACAGATTGCATCGGCCATCTACTACCCGATCCCGCTCCACCGTCAGGATGTTTTTGCCGAGGCATACGCAGAGGTAGCACTGCCGGTTGCCGAAGATGTTGCCAGTCGCTGTATGTCGCTGCCGGTTTACCCTGAAATGCCGGAGGAGTCGGTACGCCTGGTGGCCCACACCATCCGGGAAGCCCTGGCCGGTTGCTGAGATTGACGTTCCGATGAATTCCCCCACCATTATGATGGTTGCCGGTGAGGCTTCCGGAGACATCTACGGTGCGGATCTGGTCAAACAGCTCCGCACGATGGCCACCGATGCGCATTTTTTCGGCATCGGTGGTGCCCGGATGCGCGAAGCGGGAGTTGATACTCTTGTCGATTCGGCAGATATGGCGGTTGTCGGTCTGGTGGAGGTACTCAAGCATTTTGATGTAATCTCCGCCGCCTTTAACCGCTTAAAGCGGATAATTATCGAATCCCCCCCCGACCTGTTGATCCTGATCGACTATCCGGGATTCAATCTCCGACTGGCCAAAATTGCCAAAAAGAGCAACGTCACCGTCCTCTATTACATCAGCCCCCAGATCTGGGCGTGGCGACAGGGAAGAGTTACCAAGATTGCCCGTCTGGTGGATCACATGGCGGTCATCCTCCCCTTTGAAGCACCCTTTTATGAAAAGGCGGGCGTCCCGGTCACCTTTGTGGGGCACCCCATGCTCGATCTGGTCTCCGTTACGGCAGACCGGCCAACGGCGGCCCACAGCTTCGGCCTGGATCCGGCTCGAAAGATCGTCGGCCTTTTTCCCGGCAGTCGTCGCAACGAGATCGAGCGACTGCTTCCCGAAATCATCTCCGCCGCAATCCTGTTAAAAGAGCGGTTTCCCGACATTCAGTTTCTGCTACCACTGGCTTCGACTCTTTCTGAAGAGGATATCATGCCCCGCCTTGCGGCAGCCGACCTTCCCGTTACCATCACCCGTGAGCGAATTCATGACATGATCAGGGCCTGTGATGCCGTTATCTCCGTATCCGGCACCGTCACCCTGGAAATAGCCCTGGTAGGAACCCCCATGGTTATCATCTACAAGCTTTCCCCCCTCACCTACCAGTTTGCCAAGCGGTTGATAAAAGTGCCCAATATCGGCCTGTGCAATATTGTGGCCGGGGAAACCGTCGTGCGGGAGCTGATCCAGGAACACGCAAACGGAAAAGAGATCGCCGCTGAAATTACCGCCATTCTGACAAATGCCGACTACCAGGGGAAAATTGTCGACAAACTGGCGGCCATCCGCGCTAAATTAGGCCATGGCGGTGCCTCCGCACGGGTTGCCCGCCTCGCCATTTCCCTGACCCCACTGGGTAAGAGCGGTGGCGTGAAACCATGAAAGATCTCATATGGCGGCTCCAAGCCGCAGCTTTCTACCTGTTTACCCTGTTTGTAGCGTCCCTGCCCTACTCCCAATCTCTCCGCATTGGCAGGAACACCGGGAGATTCCTTTACAATGTGTTCCATTCCCGCCGGGAAGTTGTCCTCGATAACATCAACAAAGCCCTTCCCTTCATGCAAAAACATCCGGCCTGGAGCGGAGAATTCAGTACCGCTGAAGAGATCGCCCGCGCCACCTTCATGAATCTGGGCGTCTCCATCGTTGAGGTATGTCGACTCTACCATGGCAAAGGGGATATGCTGATAGATTCCATCGATGTGTCAGGGGCAGAGAACTTTCAGCAGGCTCGCCTCAAGGAGAAGGGGCTTATTCTGGTGAGTGGTCATTGCGGCAACTGGGAATTGATATCACTTTCCTTTAAACGACTGTTCGGAGAAAATGTCTGGGCCGTGGCCCGTCACCAGAACAACCCCTATCTGCACCGCGTAGTCGAAGAGATGAGAATGAGTTACGGTAATAAAATAATATACAATAAGTCTGCGTTACGCCCTATTCTCAGCGTTATTAAACAGAACGGGGTCATCGGTATGCTGACGGATCAGGCGGTGTTCGAAGACAATGGCGCACTGGTGGAGTTTCTCGGCAGAACCGCCTGGGCTAACAGGGCCCCGGCCATCATCGCCCATAAAACCGGTGTCCCCCTGGTACCGGTATTCAGTTATCGCTCCGGTAATCACCATACCTTAACAATCCACCCCGAATACACCCTCTGCGGTGACCGCTCCGATGCAGGTATTAACCGAGACATTCAGGAGTTATCCCGCTATCTGGAAGAATTTGTCTGCGCCCATCCAGCGGATTGGTACTGGCTGCATCGCCGCTGGAAACGGGCGGGAGAACCGATATGAGTATCAAGATCCGTGACTTCCTTATCCCCGCAACCCTGCTGCTGGTGGCAACGGTGCTGATCGGCATCACCGGTGCTGACCTGAAAATGTCTTCCCTTTTCTGCATCAATGGCACATGGCCAATCGGTGACCAGCAGCCATGGCATTTTCTCTATCTCCTGGACCGTATACCGTCTATCGGCCTGGGGGTATGTGGTCTGGCAGCAGCTGTGGCGGGAGGGATCTCTCATCAGCGCCGCCACTGGGTGAAACCGGGGCTCTTTCTCGTCATACTCCTGGCGGTTGGTCCGGGACTGACGGTCAATGCTCTTTTTAAAGAATATTGGGGACGCCCCCGCCCCCGGGAAGTCATCCAGTTTGGTGGGACCAAAGAATTCCTTCACCCCTGGCAAAAGGGTACTGCCCACAAGGGACGTTCCTTCCCTTCAGGACATTCATCGGCTGCCTTCTACCTCTCTGCACCCTTCTTTATACTGCGAAGACGAAAACCACGGGCAGCCACACTCTGGCTATGGGGTGGAATCGGTTTTGGACTACTCATGAGTATTGCCCGCATCACCCAGGGGGGGCACTTTCTCAGTGATACCCTCTGGGCGTGGGGAATGGTCCATCTTCTGGCGGTTTCACTCTATTATCTGATGGGCCTTGACCGTACCGACTCCCCGCCATTGAAAGATTGATCGACCGATGTTTTATACCATCTACAACATACTCTCTCTGTTTCTGGTTGTTCCGGTCTTCCTGTTCAACATATTCCGTTCCCTGAAGCGGGGATGGCCCCTGGTTATCCCGGAACGGTTCGGTTTTGTGCCGAAGCAGCAGTTGGCACGGGTGGCCGGACGACCGGTCATCTGGCTCCATGCCGTCTCCGTGGGTGAGATAATTGCTGCCCGTCCTCTGCTTCTGGCACTCCGGGCCCGCTATCCCCTCCATGCCCTCGTCGTAACCTGTACCACCGAGACCGGCAAGACAACGGCGGAGCGTTTTGCAGAGATCGACCTCTGCCTCTACTTCCCCTTTGACTTCCTCCCCTCGGTCCGGGCGATTATTTCCGCCGTCAAGCCACGCATCATCATCATCATGGAGACCGAGATATGGCCCAATTTTTCACGGGAGGCGGCACGGCGGCACATCCCGCTCGTGCTGGCAAACGGACGGATTTCCGATAGATCCTTCAAGCGGTATCTCTCATTCAGCTGGTTTTTCCGTCCGTCACTCCGCTGTTTCTCGGCAATCTGTATGCAGTCCCCCACCGGATGTACCCGAATTGTCGCCATTGGAGCCGACCGGGCCATCGTTCATGACGGAGGCAACCTCAAACATGACATTCCATCACACCCCGTAGGTGACTCAGAGCGCATAGAATTGCGCGGTCGCTACGCCATTCCAGTGACAAGCTCCGTCTGGACGGCCGGCAGCTGCCGTGAAGGTGAAGAACAATTCCTGATTGCAACCTACCGGAAGCTGCTGAATGAGTTCGATAATCTTCTGCTCGTACTGGTACCGCGCCACCCGGAACGATGTGATGCCATCGGCTCCCTGCTTACCCAGGCCGCACTGCCGTACCGCCTGAGAACATCTCTGAAGGAGAATGACAATCTGCTCCACAATGGTGAGGTTCTGCTGGTGGACACCGTTGGTGAAATGATGAACCTCTACGGTCTGGCTGATTTCGCTTTTGTCGGTGGCAGTCTGGTGCCGATCGGGGGGCACAACCTCCTTGAACCGGCATCGGTCGGCGTTCCAACTGTTTTTGGTCCATACATGGCCAATTTCCGGGAGATTGAAGCACTTATTCTGGAGTATGGTGCCGGTATCCAGGTGCAATCCCCCGACGAACTGACCACCACCTGCCAGACCCTGATCACCAGTACCGAACTGCGCCGTGTACTGGGTCAGAACGGCCTGAAACTGCTGCGTGACAATGGCGGGGCCACGGCACGACATATGGAAGTGATCGCGCGGTATATTTAGGTATTTTACAGTGAGCTGAGCAACCTCATGAACCCATCGTACCACGCATACTGGCGAGAGCTGGCTTCCGGCACCCGACAGACACCGGCTGACAAGCTGCTTCTGCTGCTTCTTGCTCCGTTCGCCTGGCTCTATGCGGCACTCCTGGTCCTCCGGAGCCAGCTGTACCGCTCCGGTCTACTTAAAACCCTCCGCCTCCCCCGTCCCGTTATATCCATCGGCAACATCACGGTCGGCGGCACCGGGAAAACACCCACAACGGCCTTTGTTGCACATCAACTCATTTCCCGCGGCTTCCGGGTTGCCGTCATATCACGGGGCTACGGTGGCACCCTGGAGGGGCAGTGCTGTGTGGTCAGTGACGGCATCAGCATCATGGTGCGGGCAACGGAATGTGGTGATGAGCCCTATCTGCTGGCATCAACCGTACCGGGACTGATGGTTGTTATCGGTTCCGACCGATATGCCGCCGGTATGCTGGCAGTTGAACAACTTTCACCCGACATCTTTCTGCTCGATGACGGATTCCAGCACCTGCGGCTCCACCGGGACCTCAACATCCTGCTCCTTGATTACACCCATCCCTACGGGAATAGAATGACCCTGCCTGCCGGACTGTTGCGGGAGCCGCTTTCTGCCCTGCACCGGGCAGATTTGATGATGTACACCCGTGCCCCCCGTGGAGCTGCCATGCCGGAGCCGGTTGGAACCATCCCCTGCTGCACTGCCCGGCACACCATCGTGTATCTGCTCCCCCTCGACGACCACCAGCCGGTACCTTTTTCCCATTGTCACGGGTGTACCTTCCTCGCTTTAGCCGGTATCGCCGATCCCCACTCTTTCTTCACCGGCTTGCGCACAGCAGGACTTGACCTGATTCACACAATTTCTTACCCCGATCACGCTGATTACACAGGGGAGCGCCGGAAAGAAATTGCGGATGCAATGGAGAGCTGCGGAGCTGACTTTCTGGTGACAACGGAAAAGGATGGGGTAAAATTGAAGGACATAACGGGGGAACTCAGGGATCGGATCCTCTGTGCGCGGCTTGAGCTGACCATTGACCACCCGGAGGTGCTTCAGGAAGGTTTACGCGGTGTGATCACCGCCATTCACCATGACTACGGCGGGGATCACCCGGCGTAGTCTGAACGCCATACCTGCACTTTATCCAAAACATCCCGAGCAGTTATGCGGGACATCCGGTCCAGATGATTTTCCATGGTAACGGGATAATCTTCACCCGGTTCACCATACACATCCACCATCAAATCCTGAAACTTCCGGTACGGCCCAACACGTTTCGGATTGGAATATCCCATCAGGGAAACTACCGGCCGATCAAGGGCCACGGTAATATGGAGCGGGCCGGTATCAAGGGAAATGACCAGGGCAGCCCCGTCGAGAATCCCCACCAGTCCCCGCAGCCCACCATTACCGAGGGCAGTGAGCGGCTTGTGGCGGGCCCGGTCCATGATGATCTGCTCACACTCCACTTCAACCGCCGAACGTCCCCCCACCAGGATGGGCTGGAGACCGAAGTCGCTGTAAAGTGCGTCACACACCTCGGCCCACCGTTCCGGGAGCCAGTTTTTCTGTAGTTTACTGGTCGCGACAACAATGGGCACTGCCGGTCGCTCCAGGGGGGCATAGAATGCTTTCTGCCACTGCCGTTCGGCGTCATTCCAGGGGCCAAGACCCCACGTAACCGGCTGCACCGGAGCCCCGAGCCACTGACAAAATTCCAGATACTGGTCTTGGACATGCTGCATTGGATGGGGCGGAATGCGATGGGTGGTAAACAGCCAGTTGAGGTCACGGGCCCGTGCAAAGTCGAAGCCGAGCTTCACCGGGGCATTGACAAAAGATGCCACGATATTGGCTTTGAAATAGACCTGCAGATCGATGAGCAGATCGAAGGAGCGACGACGAAGCTGTTCCCGTACGTCAAGAAACCCCCGCATTCCCCTGGTCCGGTCAAAGAGGATAATTTCATCCACCAACCGGTGCCCCCGCACCAGCATGGCCGGCCCCGGCTGCAGTATCCAGGTGACCTTCATTGACGGGTTGTCCCTTTTCAGGGCATGCAACACCGGCAGTACATGGACAGTATCTCCCACAGCACTCATCATCACAATACAGACCCGCTCTGTCGCTACTCGCATCGGCAGTTCTCTCCTGTCACGGCCGCCAGTCGGGCCAGAGCCTCTTCGGTAAAGTCAAGCCCCCACCGGCTGCGCCACTTCCTGATGGAGCGGGCCAAGCGGGCAAAATTTCGTGGTGCGGCATCGCCACCGGGAAAGGTCACCCGGTCCACATCCAAAAGATAGGCGGTCAACTCTTCACCGGTTCCGGCAATATAGATATTTTTCAGGTTCAGGTCCCCGTGACACGCGCCAACCGTGCCCAGTGCCATCAAAAGCCGTGACATCGCCCCAATGATCCGTTCCCGCCCTGCGGCATCACTCCGCTGCCAGACAGCCGGGGCATCACCACCGGCCGGCAGCCGCCTGGTCATCATATCACTCCGGGCGCAGAGACCGGCCACCGGATATACGCCATAGGCAACCACTTCCGGTGTTGGTATGCCTGCCGCGGTCAGCCGGAGCGTTATGTCCAGCTCACGTGGTGCCCGGGTCGGCAGTAAAAAATATTCCCCCATAAGGCTCCGGAGCAGACCGCCATGACTGTTCCTTCTCACCACAACGGGAGTGACCGGTTCCGTCGGCAAAACAACGGCATACACGGCCCCCCGCCCACGCATCTCTTCCCGCACCGACTGCCCCCCTGCCCATTCATAGAGTGTTCCCGCAGCAAGGGCCTCCGAAACAGCTTCGACGGCCCATTCGCACGCAACGGCACGCCGTCCCCTCACATGCAGGGATGCATACCCTTTCGGCACTCCGCTAACCTTTTGAATGACAGGGGGCGAACCCGTGGAAGTTTTCATACATTCCTAACCGAAAACAAAGGACTTTTCATGAAGCTAAATGTTTTTAATCTATTTTCAGCCTCTCGATTCCTTCACGAAAAGAACGGATTATAAAACAGAGTGTACACTTTCCAGACAATCAGATTCAGAGATTTTCTCTGCGTCCATCTGCGTGCGTCTGCGGTTCCTTATTTTATATTTTTTCATCCGTGTGCACTGTATGCAAATATCATTCATGTAAATATCACTCAAGCCAAAGGATCGTCAACATGAAACTGGTGAGAAATCACCGGCAAAATGTGTAATTTGCTTCAAAATTTGCTTCTATTATGTCATACTGAGAGATCATGACGACTCTTTCCCGTACCGACATAAAAAATATTTTGATCCGCTCGGTCAACTGGATCGGTGACGCTGTCATGACCACTCCGGCCCTGTCAGTCATTCGAGAGCACTTTCCCGGTGCCCGCATAACCCTTCTGGCAAACCCGATGGTTTCGGCCCTGTTGGCTCATCATCCGACTCTCGATGCCATCATAACCTTTGATCGCACCGGAACACATCAAGGTATTTCCGGCAGATTGAGACTTGCCGCAGAAGTGCGCCGATTGAAGTTCGATCTTGCCATTATTTTCCCAAATTCTTTCGATTCGGCCCTGGTTCCCTGGCTGGCAGGAGTTCCGAAACGACTCGGAAAATGCAGTGATGGCCGCACGCTCCTGCTGAATGGTCGTTACCATCCTGAACACCAGAAACGATCAGGGCACGAAGTGGAGTATTATCTCCATCTCCTGCATACCTTCGGAATCACCGGAACGCACACTCCCCTTCGTCTGTACCTAACCGATGGAGAGCGGCAAGAGGCCGACGGACTGCTGGCAAACCATGGCCTTACTAGAGATGACTTTATACTTGGCATCAATCCGGGAGCCAGCTATGGTTCGGCAAAGCGATGGTATCCGGACCGATTTGCCGGAGTTGCCCGGCGCCTGACCATGGAATGGGGAGCAAAGGTCGTCATCTTTGGGGGACCGGGAGAAACAGCCATTGCCGCCGACATCGAAAGTCGCCTGAGCGGCACAGCGTTCAATCTGGCCGGTAAAACCTCGGTACGGCAGTTACTGGCACTTATTAATCGCTGCAATTTTTTTATCACCAACGACTCGGGCCCCATGCACATTGCTGCCGCCTGCGGTGTCCCCCAGGTGGCAATTTTTGGGTCCACCGACCATACAGGCACCTCCCCCTACCAGGAAGATGCCGTTGTGGTACGTAGCAACGCCGACTGCGCCCCATGCAAACTGCGCAAATGCCCGACCGATCATCGCTGTATGACCGGGGTCAGTGAAGAGATGGTCATTGAAGCGGCGAATGGCCTTCTTAACAACCTGCAGGCTCTCGAAAAAGATCGAAGAAGAAAGTTTTGAGCTATCAACACATGTTAGAAGTGTAGAGTCCGGCAACAAGCCGTTGCAAGGAGAACTGCTCATGCATATAGCTAACCCGATTTACGATGTCGTATTCAAATACCTGATGGAAGATGCAAAGGTTGCCAAACTTTTAATTTCATCGATAATCGGTGAAGAAATCGAAGAGCTGGATTTCCGTCCACAGGAATTTACCACCGATATCGATAAAAGCCGGATTGAGGGAAGAATCGGCACGCTGACCGTATACCGGCTTGATTTCACCGCCAAAATCAGCACTAAAGAAGGCAGCCTGGGCAAGGAGGTCCTCTATATTCGCGCGCAGTGAATTGCCAACGTCGAAGTGGAATTTCGGACCTTCTGACGCGAAATGAGCGTGAACTTTTCGGACCCACCAAGTGATGGCGTCGTCGAGGCTAAGGG
>CAIUSO010000132.1 GCA_903901875.1 uncultured Geobacteraceae bacterium
CAGAAATAAGTTCCCGTACGGCATCTTTTTCCGACGGTTCCCCTTGGATGGCACTGGTGAAATTTTCAACGGCACCGTTGTAATCACCGGTCTCCTTCTGACATAACCCGGTGTAATAATCGCTCAGTGGGGTTCTTTCCCCGGTTCCTCTGATCTGCTGAAGAAGTTGCAATGCTTCTTCGTAGTTTTCCGCTTTATATTCATCAATGGCATGCAGCACTCCGGCATCACTTGCCGCAGAAAATGTGGGCACGACAAATGGCAACATCGCGATAAGAAACATAAAAACTATTTTCATAATCCCTCCGACCTTATAGGACCATAATTTTAGTTATAAACACCTCTTATTTCAAGTTATTTATTATTTACGACTTATTAGCGTTTTTTGTTTTTTTCGAGCGGGGAGCATCCCCCGGCAGAACCGGGGGATTACCTGAAGGAATTTGAGTCGTTATACGTAAAGATTGAAATTGTGGGGATCATGGGGTTCTGGAACCGAGCGAAAAACTTCGGTTATCGGGAAGGCCTGTCCAAGAGTGGTTTGAGGAATTTTTCAAAGGTTGCCACCTGCTTTGCGGACAGTAGGTCCACGTTCCCCTCGTTATCAAGTAAAAAGGTCGCAACGCCAACGACAGTCCGTGCCAGATATCCGGTTCCTTCAACGGCTCGTTCTATCTCATCCCTTTGCTTGGTTATCACGTTGCGCAGCGTATGTAGATCAATGCCCATGGTTCCCACTCCTGTCATAATGGTTATTCCTGATTTTGCCGTACTCCAGCGTGTCCCCGGCCACCGGAATTTTGTGTTCGGCAGGACGACCGATGCCGAGTATGCATTCAACCTTTACCTGCTCTGGTATCCCAAGCAACTCCTGCACGTACACCTCGGCAGTTCTCCCGTCGCCATGCTGCCGGTTGCGAATCTGTGCCCAGCAGCTTCCGAGACCCAGCGACACCGCCGTAAGCTGGATGACAATGGCAGCTATTGAGCTGTCCTCCACCCACACATCAGATTTGGTGCTGTCAGCGCACACCACGATGGCCAAGGGAGCATCTTTCAAAAACTGAGAACCGTGGGTCTTGGCACGTGCCAACTCTGCAAGCGTCTCCGGTTCATCCACCAGTACAAATTCCCACGGGTTTATGCCCCGCGATGACGGTGCCCTGAGCGCGGCTTCCAAAAGCAACGTGACGGTGGACTCGTCGATTTTTTCCGGTACATATGCGCGGATACTGCGCCGCTGCCTTAATAGATTGATCATGATTTACTCTCCTGGTTGTTCAGTGACGCCCGCCGATTATTCTTCCAGACTTTCCCGGAGTACCAACACCACGGTATCCTGCTCATTACGGTGGAGAACATTTCCCCGCACCTGGAACATTCTGTTATGAAACTCGATTTCAAATAGTTGTTGTTTCTCCTGTCGTACTTCCGTGACTATTTCTTTTAGTCGACTATCACAGGAGACTTGAATCTTGCCATCGGCATCACATTCTCCACATAAGTCTTGTGCGATGCTGTTGCAATAAACAATAGCATTGTCTCCATCTACCGCCACAACCCCCACAGGAAGAGCTGCCAGAAGATTTTTCAAAAAAGTAAAAGTACTGACGTGGTTGCCCTGCTGTTCGGTACTCCCCTGAACATTTTCTTCCAGCTCCAAATTTGCGTTGGCTGAATTCTGCATAGTTGCCGGATTATTTTCACGGCGCGCAAAGCGTTCGAGGCATTCCTGGATAGTGCTCCTCAGTTCATCGTCATCCCAGGGCTTGGGAATGAATTTATAAATTCGCCCTTCATTAATAGCCGAGACCACTGCACCGATATCTGCATAACCCGAGAGAACAATACGGATCGTTTCAGGCCAACGATCATACACCGAATGCAAAAAATCAACGCCGTTCATTGCCGGCATACGATAATCGGAAACGACCACCTGAAACGGGCCCTCTTCTGCAAGATATTTCAAACCCTCTTCCCCGGAACTGGCAAGGACTATTTCATAATCATCATCAATAAAAATACGTTGCAATGCCCGCAACACATTTGGTTCATCATCGACGCAGAGAATTCGTCCTTGTGCGCTGTTTTCACCCATAGTGTACCTCCAAAAGATTGTTCCCGCTCTGTCATAAACGACTCTCTTCAGGTACGTTGTTTACTGTGCAAATATCCGAAGAATGAGGTACCAAAAGGGGGATCCGTACCGTGAATGTTGAGCCTTTGCCAATTTCACTTTCAACGAGAATGTCGCCACCATGTTTTCTGACAATATCATAACTGATTGAAAGTCCAAGCCCGGTGCCCTTGCCAACTTCTTTTGTGGTAAAGAACGGCTCAAATATCCGCTTTAATATGTTTTCCTGAATCCCGCTTCCCGTATCGGAAATTGCCACAAACACGTCGGATTCATTATTCCAGGTACGTACCGTAATTACCCCCTTGGTACCCCCCAAAGAGTGGGCCGCATTAACCAGAATATTGAGGAATACCTGATTCAATTGTTGTGGATAACAAAGAATCTCAGGAATAGGACCAAACTTCCGGTCGAGGACAGCTACATACTTGATTTCATTCCAGGCGATATTGATGGTCGTTGCCAGTAACTCATTCAGGTTTGCAGGGGCCCGTTCAAGCTGATCAACACGGGAAAAATCCTTTAAGTCTTTGACAATGCTGCGGACCCTCGCCGCACCATCCAAACTTTCAAGAAGCAACTGTCGTGAATCGTTCATGATAAAATCAATCTTCAGCTTCTTTCTTTTCTCATTAAGAGGCCCTTTCAACCCGGTATCGCAGGACAGTTCAATGACACTGTCACTTGCGTCTATAAACTCCGTTATACGAGCAATGTACTTACCAAGAGAGGTCAGATTACTGGAAATGAAACCCATGGGATTATTGATTTCGTGGGCGACTCCCGCAGCCAACTGTCCGATTGACGCCAGTTTTTCCTGTTGAAATATCTGTAGTTGGGCATCCTTTAATTCGGCATACGCATTTTTCAATTCCTGTGTGGCGGTACGCAGTTCCGTTGTGTCATTCATTGACACAACATAGCCGCTCAAATGTTCCCCATCCCCGATCGGATACACGGTAATATCATAGGTACAACCGGTTGGCGGATGAAACAGCTCACCGTTACAGCCATTAAAAGTCACAAAATTGAAGTCAGCTTCTTCGATCAATTCCCGCCAATCCAACCCCATAAGATCACTGTGCGAACGACCGGTTGCATCCGCCAGGAGTTTGTTGCAGCGCCGAATGCGATGGTCCGCATCGGTAAGAATAATGAAATCACGTAAGTGGTCAAGAGTTTCCTCCCACTCCCTTTTGCCATGCTCCACCTCGGCAAAAAGAAGCTCCAGCTTTAAATGATTTTCCTCCAGTGACCTCCGGCTCTCAAGTAATTCCGCTTCTACCGCCTTGCGTTCGGTAATATCTTCCTTCACGGCAAGATAACCGGAGATCACCCCATTTTTATCAAAGAGCGGTGATATTGAGGCAAACTCCCAGAATAACGTGCCGTTTTTCCTCCTGTTATGCAGTTCTCCCCGCCATTCGTTGCCCGATGAAATCGTCTTCCATAGCTTGACATACTCATCATCTGACATTTCCCCCGATTTAAGTACCCGGGGATTCTTGCCAATAGCTTCCTGGGCGGTATATCCGGTTGTCTGGCAAAACTTGGGATTAACGTATTCAATGTCGCCATCAATATTCGTAATAAGAATCGTAGTGGGACTTTGCTCTATGGCTTGGGACATTTTACGTATCTGATCGTCCAATCGGTGCTGTTCAGTAATATCAACAAATGCGCCGACAATACCACCAATTTCACCATTTCCCTTGAAAAACGGTGCCTTCGTTATGAGTACGGACCGATCCAATCCATCAAACCGCAAAAGTTCAGTTTCATAATTATAACCCGCTTTCTCCCTGATAGCCACGGTATCATGCAGTTTTGCTTCTTCAGCATAGCGGAGCGGCATCACGTCTGCGATGGTTTTACCGGTTATTTCATCGAAAGAGAGGCCAACAAAAGACTGAAATGCTTTATTGCAACCAATATAGGCACCATGAGTATCCTTGTAAAAGACCGGATTCGGTATAGCATCGAGAATTTCCTGGAGAAACAGATTATGGTTGGCAATGGCCTCCTGGGCCAACTTTCGTTCTGAAATATCTTCCAAGGTTTCTATGACCGCAATAATCTCGTTATTAGCATTCTTTACGGGGGCCGTTTCAAAAAATATATAACGACGCGCCCCACCTATATTGTCAAACCATCCTTCAGCGCGAAGTGCACCATCAATAAGCGGAGAGGAGGTAATACCGGAATAGAGCATATCAATGCTCTGTAACTTGTGATCAAGAACCAAATCCGCAAGAACCGGCCGTTTTTTTGAATAGAAAGCTGACCATTGCTGTTTCGTTCCGGTCATCTGAAAAGAACTCTTTCCGGTCATTTTAGCCAGAGCATTATTCCAAAAAATAATTTTGTGATGCTGATCAATGACAAACATGGGGGCTGCGGCATTCTGAATGATGCCACTTAAAAATTCCTTCTCCTGCTTGAGAAGCTGCTTTGTTCCTTGTATTTCGCTCATCAAGACATTGAATGCCCTGGCAAGTTGCTCAATTTCATCTCCGGAGTGTAACTCCAGTTCCTGCCAATCTGCCTCACCGCGACTGATGGCTCCGACATAGTCCGTCAACCGGTTCAGGGGCAATATCAACCGATTGGTTACATACCAGGTTACTACCAATGTGCATGAGGCACCAATAAGCAGCAGCACCAGAATGTTCACAGACATCTGGTAAAGTGGCTTAAATGCCTCCCCATAGGGAGTCTGTTGAGAATAGATACTTTCTTTGAAAAGTGACCGGCAACTGAGGAAGAGGAGTAAAGATATACCGATAATAAGGCCCGTGACGACGGCAAGAGTAGTGAGTAACACTTTGGTTTTTAAACTGAGATTTCGAATCATCGTGCGGGGTTTCATTGCGACCTCCAGCGACATCTTCTATAATTCTAATCCGTCGATACTCTCATGTTGTCGTTCGTCGTTGTACGGGGATTCAAACATGGCTTTTCCCTTCAAGCGGAATAATATTGAAGGTCTCGGATAGCAGGTCAAATACCACGTTCGCCCTGCCATCCTTCAGCTGCTGGATTACCTGTTCGATTTTGTTTTCAAACGTGTAGCCTGCATCTGAAAGTTCACTCCACTCCCGCGTCACAAATTCCTCGATCATCTTTCGTAAGGTTTCCGGATTGATGCGATCTAACGGCACGACGACACCCTCTTCGGCCTTGTCGTCCTGCTTGTCCCGCTCCATGGTAATTTCTCTTTGATCCATACCAAATTGCACCTTTTCCGATCCTGATCTGTACATAACCGTCTTACCATCAAATCCGAATAAACAGCCAAATGGTAAGAACTGTTCCTACTAAGATGATAAACCCCCGTAACAGTTTTTCTGATACTCGATGCAGGAGCCACGAGCCAAAGAAACCGCCTCCGATACCACCTACCCCAAGAGCAATCACAGCCTGCCAATTTACCAGCGGAGAGAACGCAAAAATGAGCACTGCGGAGGCATTCATCGTCATCGCTAAAAAGTTTTTATTCGCACTGGCAGCACGAACAGGCAAACCAGCTATTGTAAGTGCGGCCAACATGAGAAAACCGATACCCCCGCCAAAATAGCCACCGTAAATCGCAATACAGGTCTGGATTACGATCAATAATGTTGGTGATACAGCATGAACCGCGTGTAATGGCTTGCGACGATAGGTGCCCCAGGCGAATATACTGGTGGCAAACAACACCAACCAGGGAACAAGCTTGGCAAAAATAGTGACAGGGGTATTCAGGAGCAACATGGCACCACATATTCCCCCGAGACAGCTCGCTAAGAATAAGCGACGGAAACTGAGCGAACCAACATCACTCAGTAAACTGCGCCCAGCAATTGCTGAGGTAATCTGATTCGGGAAAAGGGCAATGGTCGATGTCATGTTGGCAGCCAACGGGTTGAGGCCAACCAACAATAATGTCGGGAAGGTGATAAACGAACCACCACCGGCCAGAACATTCTGTGTGCCAGCGTAAAAGCCAGCAACTGCCATAATAAGTACCGAGTGAAAATCAATATGTGCCACTGGCATCAAGTGCTCCATAGTTTTATGAGAAGGCAGCCTCTTTTCTCATGTTTTTTTACCATACACCCGTTCACAACAATGATGTCAACCTTTTAATGAGAGATGAGTGTTGAGGAAACTGGCTCAGTAATATCGATCTATCCCCCATCTCAAAATCGGCGAAATCAAAGCCGGGCGCAACGGTGCAGCCGACGAATGCGTAGGGCCCTTCACCGGAAACTTCCGCACCAAACCAGCAGCCGGCAGGAACAACAGCCTGAAATGTGTCACCGTTAAGAACAGCAGCCCCCAACGGGAGCTGCCGATAATCACCTTCAGGGGTGATCACGTGGATAGTCAGCGTAGTTCCGGCATGAAAGTGCCAAAGCTCATCGGACTTGATGCGGTGGAACGCAGATATATCGCCACGCTCAAGGAGAAAGTAGATGGCGGTACAGCAGGAACGGTCACCATCAAACTGCCGGGGCAGAGCAGCATCAGGAATTATGTCGGTTGAGCGATAGGTCTCCCGATACCATCCCCCTTCCGGGTGACGGAGCAATTCCAGTGCCGTGATCAACTCAGTTGCACACATTTCATTATTCACGCTCCGCTCCCTGAAGGTCTCTGGCAAGAAAATTTCATGGTTTGAGTTTCTCAGCCCAATAGTCCCGCTCGAAGGGCCAGTAATCCTTCATCATATCAACCAGACCGGCCATGCGTACCCTGAACTCTGCACGAAAACTATCCTGCTCTGCGTAAATCCGTTTTTCGCCGATGCTGTGACAGAGCTCCCGCCCCAGTGTGCGTGCCGAGGCATAGAGGTTCTCCTCATCGGGAAAGGTTCTGACACCTGCCATGGGTGAGCCCACACCTCCTACGGAGTTCGCCCCGAGGGTGTTGACGAAACGCTCCATGTACTTCAGCACTTCCGCATCTTCACCGCCACCGGATGTTTCAACCATGGCAGCGTATTTACCTTCAAGTGCCATACAGTGGATCAGACCATTGCAACGATCAAAAAGTGCTTTCATCTGGGCAGAAACGCTCCAGATGTAATTGGGGCTGGCCAAAATAAAGCCGTCACAGGCAAGAAGTTTTTCTTTGATAAGCTCGTAGTCATCGTTGATGTTGCAGATGCCGGTTTTATGACAGACGTCACACGCAACACAGGGATTGACCGTAAGCGTTTTCAGCGAGAGAATTTCTGTTTCTCCGCCGGCGGCAGTTACCCCGGCGATCACTTCTTCCAGCAAACGTCCGGTATTGCCCTGCATTCCGCGCGGACTGGCGATTAGTGCAAGTATCTTCATTGTAGACCTCCTCTCGTTAGTTTCCAAACAGACATATTTAATACACTGATACTATTATTTTTTGCGTATATTCCAGCCGAAGTTTTTACTCCTCCACCCAGCGGGGGGAGGGGACTTTTTTTATCTTCACTAATGTACAGTTCCTTATACATCAGTCAGTTAAGCAGTAAAGACATTTTTCGTTCTGGCACTCGTTAGAAAAGCCCGTGCAATGGTGAGCCGGGGGCGGCAAGTTTTTCAATTTTTCGCTCTACTTCCGGGTCCTCGATGAGGGGAGGAGCATGAAACGGCTTAATCCGGGCATCGATCACCAGGGGACCACGGCACCCCCAGTGCCTGCCCCGCTGCTCCGGCTGGATACCATAGATATCGGTGGCCGGATTGGAGCGGGTGAAGGTGACCCAGAGGAAGTTGTTCAGGGTCGTGGCGGTAAAGGGAGCGTCGTCACAGATGATTATCAGGGGAAATCGGTCGAACAGCTCCCGCTCGGCGTAAAAACGACAAAATTCTTCAATCAGTGGGTCCCCCTCTCCCCGCGGCTGATGGGAGACGGGGCCCTGAATTGCCAGTATACCGGGGAGACAGAGGGTAACCGGGCCAAAGCCGGGGGGAAGTTCGAAACCGACGGGCGTTTCGGTCCCCAAAGTTCTCCGAACCGGACCGGCAACGGCAACCACCAGTTTGGAACCCTCGTTAAGTCCGGAGCCGCTGTAATCCAGGGTATCAATAGTCGTGGCGGTCTGGAAATGCAGATTGCTCCGCCAGTCGGCCCGCTCCAGCATATGGGCCAGGAACCGGGCAATGTCGTGGGTATGGAGGGCGGGGGAATCCTCCTGGGCGGCGATGAACAGATATTTGGCCAGGGAGAGCTGCCCCTGCCCCAGAATGGCATTGGCCACGGTCAGCAGTTCCTGAGGCCGGCGCACCGGGGCATAGGGGACGTAGCGTTCGGTGGCAATGGCCAGCAACAGGGGATGGACTCCGGCGGCATCAACGGCGTGAACCTCCTTTACCCCGGACACAACGGTCGGAATCAGCGGGCCGGTCAATTCATGAATAAAGGCTCCGAAACTGGTATCTTCCTGGGGAGGTCTCCCGACGGTCGTAAAGGGGAAAATCGCGTCACGCCGATGGTAGACGGCGTCAACCTCAAGATAGGGAAATTCGTGAGTCAGACTGTAGTAGCCCAGATGGTCGCCAAAGGGCCCCTCCGGGAGCGTCTTTGCCGGATGGACCAGGCCGGTGATACAGAAATCAGCCTCCGAATAGACCGGCAGCTTACCCGGCAGCCGGGACATGGGGAGCCGGTGTCCCGCCAGAAGCCCGGCAAAGGAGAGTTCCGGCATCCCTTCCGGCAGCGGCATCACCGCCGCAACGGTCATGGCGGGCGCTCCCCCAAGAAAGATAGTAACCCTGAGCGGTTCCCCCCGTTCAATGGCCTCGGCATGGTGGGCACCGATACCCCGATGGATCTGGTAATGGAGCCCCACCTGGCGATCCGCTCCATAGCTGTTGCCGGAGATCTGAATCCGGTACATGCCGAGATTTGACTTGGCAAAACCGGGGTGGGATGGTTGTTCGCTGTAGACCTGTGGCAGGGTCAGAAAGGCTCCTCCATCACCGGGCCAGGAGATGAGCTGTGGCAGGGCAGAGAGCTTGGTCTGGCAGTCAAGCACCGGCGCATGTCCGGTGACAGTGGGAAGCAGGTGCCAGGCGGCACAGGGAGCTTTCACCAGGTTAAGGGGGTTTTTCAGAAGAGAAAACGGATTGATCTTGATATCCACCAGCCGTTGAATATCTTCAAGGGTGTCCCGGAAGATACAGCGGGTTCGCTCCAGGGTACCGAACAGATTGCCCAGGAGGGGAAAGCCACACCCCACCGGGTTGGTGAAGAGCAGGGCTGGTCCCCCCGCCTGATACACCCGCCGCTGTACGGCACCGATCTCAAGATGAGGATCCAGTGGCACGGCAATCCGACGCAGATGCCCCAGTTTTTCCAGATCGGCAACACATTCCTGCAAGTTTCTATAGCCCATAGCAGTTCACCATACCGTCATGGCGGCGTACCCCACCACCCGTTGATTGTCACCGGTCACATCACCACTGGTGGCATAGGCCACCAGCTCGGTCTGTTTTGCTCCACCAATCAGGGCCGCCTCGATCATTACGGTGGCCGGCATCACGCCGCACATGGTAATCCGATTTCTCTGGCAGACCTCCATCAACCCCTTACCGTCGAGGGCCACGGCCCGGTCCAGTGCCAACTGGTCCTTCTGCCGGGCCACCGGGGCCGCTTCGTAATGGCTCATGTCCGAGCTGGCAACGATCAGCACCTCCGAACCATATTCGGCAATGGCCGCGGCAATTCCCCTGCCAATTTCACAGAGGGCCCCATAGGGACCATGCCCCAGACAAAGGGCGGAAATGGTGACATCGGGGCGAAGGTACTGGAGAAAAGGCAACTGGACTTCCAGTGAATGTTCACGCTGGTGGGCAGCGGTATCGGTCGTCAGATAGGGGGAATGCTTCAGCAACAGCGTGTTGAGTCGGCCATTGATGGGGGTGGCACCCAGGGGGGTGAGCCATTCCCCTTCCGGATAGAGGGCGGCGGCTGCCCCCACACCATGGTGATTGGGGCCGATGATCAGCACCGTATCGGGAATGGTTATCCGGGAGAAGAGCCGACCGGCCACCCCCCCCGAATAGACGTACCCCGCATGGGGCGAGATGACCCCCAGGACCGATCCGGCAGTGGGCGATGGGCTGTCCGGCATCACTTGTGACAGGGCAGTACGAAGAGAAGTTTCAGTGCCGGGATAAAACTGACCGGCGACGGCAGGTTGTCGTTGCATCCTCTTTCCCCTTTCGTTCAGTCAAATGGCAGGTCGCTCTCAACCGGTACCGGCTTCCCCGGCTCCAGTTGCAGCTCTTCCTGACGTTCGTAGAGCGGTTGTTCATCCAACGCCTTGATCTCTTTCAGGGTTGGCAGTGATTTAAGATCTTTTAGTCCGAATATTTCCAGAAATTGTTTGGAAGTACCGTAGATGAGCGGACGTCCCGGTATGTCTTTCTTGCCGAGAATACGCACCAGATTTTTCTCCAGCAGCGACTTGAGGACACCGCCGCAGTCAACTCCCCGCAGATGTTCGACCTCGGCGCGGGTAACCGGCTGGCGATAGGCAATGATGGCCAGGGTCTCCAGGGCCGATTGGGAAAACTTGGCCGAGCGCGCCTTGATATGACGGGTAATGTAGCTCTGCAAAGAGGGTGGAGTTCTGAACTGCCAGCCACCGGCCACTTCAACCAGCTCAAAGCCCCCTCCCCGCCCCTGATGGTGCTCGACCAGTTCGCTAATGGTGGTTTTAATGACGCTCCGTTCAAATTCAGTCAGGAGGTCACAGAGACGATCAAGGGAAAGGGGGGTATCGGCGGTAAAAATGATACTCTCGATAATGGCAGATATTTCAGTGCTCATTCGGATTCAACCTCTGAAGAATCGGCAGCAACCGCCGGAACGAACCAGATGGAGCCATGTTCACTCCCCTGAAAGATCCGGATCAGCTTGAGACGACATAATTCAAGCAAGGCCAGAAAGGATACGATGACCCGCTCGCGGGTAAAATCATCGCGAACCAGGTCGTCAAACTGAACCGTTTCCCGTTCCTGGAGCAGGGAGAGGATTTCATTGATGCAGTCGGCGATACTCAGCGTTTCACCGGGGGCCACATCATGGAAACTTTCGGCCGGAATCCGTTGCAGGAGCAACCGAAAGGAGTCAACCAGCTCAAACAGAGTTACTTCAAGGGGCCCCTCCACGCTCTGTGCCGCAGCGATAAGTGGATCGGCGGCGGTCCGGACGAACACTTCCCGCCCCAGCAGTGCCCGCGCCCCGATAACCATGCCCGCCTCTTTGTACTGCTGATATTCCAGCAGGCGGCGGACCAGTTCATTCCGGGGATCGACCTCTTCCGCATCCGGTTCATCCTGCTCGTCAAGGGGGAGCAGTTGCCGGGACTTAATCTGCAGCAGGGTGGCCGCCATGACCAGAAAATCCCCCGCTACCTCCAGATTCAATTCCTTCATGATCTTGATGAAATCCAGATACTGGCGGGTGATGACCGCAATGGAGATATCACAGATATCAAGTTCGTTTTTTTTAATCAGGTGAAGCAGCAGATCCATCGGCCCATCGAATTTTTCCAGATGGACGCTGTACTGCTCATGGAAACCATCCAGTAACGGCAGATTTTCATCCTGACGATGGTGCGGTGCCGTCGCCATCAGAACTTGAGCGCTCCGCGAACCTCGGTCATGACCGCATCGGAGATGATGGAAGCTTTCCTGCTCCCCTCCCGCAACAGCTCATCGATAAAGTCGGGGGACGCCGCCAACTCTTCCCGTTTGGCCCGGAAGGGTGCCAGACGTTCGTTCAGATAACCGGACAAAATTTTCTTGCACTCAACACAGCCGATCGTGGCATTACGACAGGCCGGAATGATTTCATCCCGTTTTTCCTCCGGAACGTAGATACGGTGCAGATTGAACGCGATACAGACGTCCGGATCGCCCGGATCGGCTTTGCGCACCCGGTTGGTATCAGTCACCATGGACCTGATCTTCTTGTCGGTCTCCTCGGCACTATCGGAAAGGTATATGGAATTATTGTATGACTTACTCATCTTCCGGCCATCGAGGCCGGGAAGTTTGGGGGTTTCGGTAAGCAGGGCCTCCGGTTCGGGGAACACCGCGCCGTAGAGGTGGTTAAAGCGCCGGGCTATTTCGCGGGTAATTTCCAGATGGGGAAGCTGATCATGGCCGACCGGAACCCGGGTCGCCTTATAGAGAATAATGTCGGCCGCCATCAGTACCGGGTAACCGAGAAAGCCGAAGGTTGTCAAATCCCTCTGTTCAATATTGTCAAGCATCTCCTTGTAGGTCGGATTACGTTCCAGCCATGACACCGGGGTAATCATGGACAGTATGAGGTTCAATTCCGAATGATGGGGCACCATACTCTGGCGGAACACCACACATTTTTCCGGATCAAGTCCAAAGGCGATCCAGTCAAGTACCATTTCCCTGATACTCTGGGCGATTGCCGACGTGTCAGCATATTCGGTGGTCAGTGAGTGCCAGTCAGCCACAAAAAAGAAACAGTCATAGGAATCCTGCATTTTTACCCAGTTTTCCAGTACTCCGTGATAATGTCCGATATGCAGCCTGCCGCTCGGTCTCATGCCGCTGACAACCCGTTGTTTCATGGTAAAACGCTCCTTGTATCCGGTTGGCATCTTCTGTTACAGTGCTTTTCCGATAACGTAATAAAGATAGGAAATTTACATGAACCCACCCAAAATTGAAACCAAAATCATAAATCCATTAATCGGCAGCAGTATTCCGCTCCCCTCATACGCCACCCAGGGTGCCGCGGCCATGGATCTGCGAGCCTGTCTGGAAGAGCCGAAAACCGTTCAACCGGGGGAAACCGTGCTGATCCCCAGCGGCATCGCCATCAGCATCCACGATCCCGGTCTGGTGGCACTGCTGGTCCCCCGTTCCGGTCTGGGCATCAAACATGGCATTGTGCTGGCCAACACCATCGGGGTCATTGACTCCGACTACCAGGGAGAGATCGGCATAGGCATCGTCAACCGGGGCACCGTTCCCTATACCATTGAACCGGGAGAACGGATCTGCCAGATGCTGTTTGTCCCGGTGCAGCAGGCACAGCTCTGCGTTGTTGCCGAATTCAGTCAGGAAAGTGAACGGGGCGCAGGAGGGTTCGGCTCTACCGGAAGCCGGTAGGAAGACGCCTTATTCAAATACCACCGTGCCACCGAAGGCTTTTTCAAACAGATCCTTTTTGGCCGTTCCACCATAAATATCCACGGAAATATCTTCTGTACCGAGCAGTTTAACAAAGAATTCCGTGCCGTTTTTTCAACGCCACCACCTCAACCAATCCGCTCCGCCTCCGGTCAAAACCATCGGCCAGGCGGAGAATTCCCCCCAATCAACTGTCTATCTGCTGGTCCTCGGCTCACAAAGAAAAGGCGAAGCCATTGGAGGGGCTTCGCCTTTTCTTTGTGAGCCTGGAAAACTCAGTGGAAGATAATGGCACTCAGCACCGAGCCGCTTCCGCGGCAATATGCCCTGCAAGGGTGGTCACAAAAGTCTTTAACCCTGTCAATTCAGAAAGCTCCTTATATTCTCCCGTGGCGGAAGCAGAACGCGGCGACACAATCACGGAAGCCGTGGAATATAGCTGTTCTTGCATGAGCTTCCGACACATGATGTTATACCGCTCAGCATATGAAGCCCCGGCAAATTCAGGGAGTAGCTTAAAATGAGTCGAAGCATCACGCACAGGGGAACTGGAACCTTTGGCCTGCTCAAGCATCATCATCCAACCGACGAAAGGGCGTGTGTATTCTCCAAAAGCACCTTCACGGTATGCGGTCCAAAGATCATGAGCCGTTCCAATCGCCTCTTCAGCCCTGTTGTTAAAATTGGTACCAAAAGATGGCCCCACATGACTCTTAAACTCCAAAGCAGCGATTAGCCGTCCCTGGTTTATCACCAACATATCCCACAGCTTGGTAGGCCTGAAATACCCCGGCAACGTGAGAACTCGACGAGCTAAATGAATATCGGCATGTA
The DNA here is from genome assembly GCA_903901875.1 of uncultured Geobacteraceae bacterium. Classification (GTDB taxonomy): domain Bacteria; phylum Desulfobacterota; class Desulfuromonadia; order Geobacterales; family Pseudopelobacteraceae; genus JACRCG01. The sequence goes on from CAIUSO010000132.1 coordinate 14,122, forward strand.
CAAGACCATTGGCGTGAACAATGTCCTTCACCAAGGCCAGGAAACCATCCATATTTTTACCGGCTGTAACGCTTGCACGTTCGCCCTGGTCCTGCTTGCCGCGCTCAACCTGCTTCTGCCGGGCAGCCTCACGGTTACCCCAAAATGCTTTTACAGCTTCACGGACCTTTTCTTCATAATTCACAAGATCAATCGCCATGCTACTCTATTTACCATTTCCGCCAATCGCGGACCTTTCCTGTTGTGACAATTCAAACAATTCAAACGTAGCTCGGTTGCAAGCCTCAATGTCGTCAGCCTTTGCTGCCTCAATGAGAGCATTTCGTAATCGTTCGGAAACGTCCGACCAGCGGGGAATGCGAATCCGCCTGAGATATTGCGCCTGGAAACGCAGATAGCCGCCACGCATCCGAGTTGAATAAATCGAAACAAAGAGCTTTGCAATGCCTGATTGCAACACCGCCTGGAGTGCGGTTAAATCCCATTCTACTGCGGTGATGTAATAAAAATTGTGATGGGGGTACAACTGCCGGTCTTCATAAACTATATTGGCTTCACCTTTGATGTCGGGGATCAACAGTTTATGCTTCCTGGCAATTTCAGGAGTTATGCGATCAATGGTCTTGTACCAGTTTTTAGGGCTGTTTTGAGCACAATTCCTCTTACTGATCACGTCTCTGCGTTGTTCCAGGTATTCGGCCAGTTTGGGATAATCTGATAGATTCACAAGTGATCCATTATCATTGAATGGGTTTATCACTGCCATCCCCTGCCACTCAACTTTCCCGTTTTTAATATCTTTGGTCGTAACAAGGGGAAGTTTGCGGTCAGGCACTACGTCCAACGTATCATAGTTGCCGATAAAGGCCTTGTCAGCTCCTGTTGCAACACCAATTCCGACCTTGCAACCAGTTTCTTCAAGGGCCGGAAATCTTTTCTCCAGACGCCGCACAAGTGCCAATTGGTCAAATGAATGGAGTATCCACGGCTCAGAGCCGTTTACAACCTTTACTACCTCCGTCACGCCGCGATCAACCGTAACCGCATTATTCTTCAAGGCAGCCGCAAGCTGTTTCAGGGTTGCCCGTTCTATCGGGGGACGATGAGCCAAGCGGGTTGAACCCGGTTTTTCCCGTGTAATGATGGTGATCGCAGGGTAAGCACTCACTTCCGATTGAAAAGCCGCTGTCTCAACCAAATCAACATAACATTTCAGGTGGAAACTTTTTGCGACCAGTGCCCGGAGCGGCCCGCCATAACGATTTTTCATCCAGCGATCCGCGCAAATAAAACCGAGTGTTCCGTCCGGTTCCAACAGTTTCAGGCTGCGTTCTATAAACGGTACATATAAATCAGCCCTGTCGTAAATAGTCTCAAAGCGTTCCCGGTATTCCGCCATGAGTTCATCGGGGATCAGCTCTTGCCGTACGTAAGGAGGGTTTCCAACCGTGAAAGTGAACAGGTGCGGCAACTCCACAAGTAGAAAATCACCTTCAATAATCCAAGCCGAAACCAGTTTCCCGGCGTCTTTTAGTGAAATCTCTGCATTCACCAAAAGCGTTAACAACTTCACCCTGACTTTCTCGATACTGGCATGATCAACCTCAACCGCCCGTATTGCTTGCGCCAGGTCATCGAACATGCAGGAGCCCTCAAGACGGTTTTTGTGGTAGGCAGATAAAAGGCGTTCAACGGCAACAAGAAGGAAATCACCATTCCCGAGGGATGGTTCAAGCAGCCGAAAATGGTATAGAGGCTTATCATCCGTATACCCTGAAAGATCCAAGATAAACTCGACCGTTTCACGGCGGGTATAAACAGCCCCACGCTCCTTGATTCCGGGAACAACCACAGGTTTCGGCTGTGGGTATACCGCAAAAAAGGGGAGTTGCCGTCCTTGGTCTATGGTGACATGCTTGTGCAATCCAGGCATTTTCTTCCGGCTTTCTCTCTTGAGCTAGATTTAACCTGAAATGTACAACAATTTTGCCTCTGCTGATAGGCATTTTCGTTGTTGATAACTTCCGAAAAAAAGATGAACGAATCCCTTTTCAGCAGCTATCCGGCCTTCTGCCACCTTCTCCCACGGGGTGAAGGAATGAGAAAACTTGTAATCTTGGCTTTCACCGAGTCTCCGTGTGAGAACAGACGTTGACGATAAACTCAAAAGGCGAAGCCGTTGGGCTTCGCCTTTTGAGTTTAATCTGTGAAAAACAATCTACGGAGTTTCGATCTTCGAGCCGTCCGGGTTAAGGCCAAGGGCTTCCTTGCGGGAGAGCTTGATCTTGCCGTTCTTATCAATTCCGATGCATTTTACCAGCACTTTATCACCTTCATTCAGGACATCGGTCACAACCTTGACACGGGCCGTATCCAGTTCTGAAATATGAACCAGACCGTCAGTGCCAGGCATGATTTCAACAAACGCACCGAAATCCATGATTTTACGAACGGTGCCCATGTAGAGTTTACCCTCTTCGGCCTCATCGGTCAGCCCGCGAATCATCTGTATTGCCAGGTCGCATGCTTCCTTGTTGGTGCTGGCAATATTGATACGACCGGTATCATCGATATCGATGGTAACGCCGGTGGTTTCGGTGATGTTACGGATATTCTTGCCGCCGGTACCGATGACGTCGCGGATGCGGTCGGTTTTAACGTAGATTGTAGTGATACGTGGAGCAAACGGAGACATTTCAGCACGGGGTGCTGCCAACGTTTCCGCCATTTTACCAAGGATATGGAGACGCCCTTCACGTGCCTGCTTCAGAGCCTGCTGCATAATCTCTTTGGTCACGCCGCCAATTTTGATGTCCATCTGCAGTGCGGTAACCCCTTCGGCCGTACCGGCAACTTTGAAGTCCATGTCACCCAGGTGATCTTCGTCACCAAGGATGTCTGACAGGATGGCAAACTTCTCCCCTTCCTTGATCAGTCCCATGGCAATACCGGCCACCGGTGCGGTTACCGGGATACCGGCATCCATCATGGAGAGACAGCCGCCGCAGACGGCAGCCATTGACGAGGAGCCGTTACTTTCCAGTGTCTCGGAAACGATACGGATCGTGTAGGGAAAATCATCATGGAGTGGCAGAACAGCGGCAAGAGCGCGCTCGGCCAACATGCCGTGGCCGATTTCGCGGCGACCGGGTCCGAGGCGGAAACTGGTTTCACCAACGGAGAACGGGGGAAAGTTATAATGGAGCAGGAAGCGTTTCCGTGAACCACCGTACAGGGTATCGATGCGCTGTTCGTCACTGGAGGTGCCGAGGGTTGCGGCAACCAGTGCCTGTGTCTCGCCACGGGTAAAGAGAGCAGAACCATGGACGCGGGGCAGAAAGCCGGTTTCGGTGGTGATGGGGCGAATGGTATCGGTGGTACGGCCATCGATACGGATGCCGGTATCAAGGATGTCGGCACGAACCCGCTCATATTCAAAGTCACCCAGAAATGCCTTAATCCCTTTGGCCGAACCTTCGAACTCTTCTTTGAGAGCTTCAATGGTTTCGGCTTTGATCAGATCGATCTGGTCATGGCGCTCATTTTTCCCTTTCAGCTTGACCGCTTCGCCGATCCGGTCATAGGCAAGCTCACGAACCCGTGCCAGCAACACTTCGTTTACCTGGGCAGGAACCACGGTACGCTTGGCAACACCGGCCATTTTCTGCAGTTCCAGCTGTGCTTCAATCAGCGGCAACATCGCTTCTTTGGCAAAAAAGACCGCTTCAAGCAGATCCGCTTCGGAAACAAACTTCGCTTCACCTTCAACCATGATGACCGCGTCACGACTGGCAGCAACAACAATTTCGAGGTCGCTTTTTTCCAGCTGTTCGGCAGAAGGGTTGCAAATGAACTGACCCTCAACGCGGGCAACCTTGGCACCGGCAATGGGACCGTTGAACGGGATATCGGAAATCATCAGCGCAGCAGAAGCACCAAGCATTGAAAGGATGCCCGGGTCATTATCCTGATCGGCGGACACAACGGTCGCAATCACCTGGGTGTCGTTCAGGAAGGTCTCGGGAAACAGCGGACGGATCGGACGGTCGATGAGACGGCAGATCAGGGTTTCCGGATCGGAAGGACGCGCCTCACGCTTGAAAAAGCCCCCCGGAATTTTGCCACCGGCATAGGCCTTCTCGGTGTAGTTGACGGTTAACGGAAAAAAATCCTGCCCCTCTTTTGCTTCTTTGGAAGCCACAACGGTGACAAGCACCACCGTATCGCCACAACTGACCACCACAGCACCACTGGCCTGTTTGGCCATTTTGCCGGTGGAAAGCGTTATCGTTCTGCCGCCAAACTCAACCTGTACACTCTGTTCCATTGGTAAATCTCCTCTTCTGGTTGCGTTGGGGCCGTCGCTACAACCGTTGCGTAGATCGCAGCGGCTCTATCCACGCCCCCAACAAAAATAAAAAGGGCCGCATGGCCCTTTCATACAATGAGCACCCCGTAAACAGGCGCGGTATAACTGCGGTTGCAGGTATACCGCCCCCTTCTATCTACGGATGCCGAGTCGTTCAATAACCGTTTTGTATCTAGCCAGCTCTTTACCCTTCAGGTAGTCGAGCAGGCGTCTTCTCTGACCTACAAGCTTAAGAAGGCCACGGCGGCTGTGGTGATCTTTTTTGTGGGTTTTGAAGTGCTCGGTCAGATAGGTAATCCGCTCGGTCAGTATGGCAATCTGAACTTCCGGTGAACCGGTATCGCTGTCATGTTTCTTGAATGCGTTGATAATCTCCTGCTTTTTTTCGGTTGCCAGCACAGTCAACTCCTCCATTTACCTGATTAATGTGGTGATACGAAACGGGATGTTCCCATAAAACGTATAAAATAAGTTGTTCTATTTATCACAGTCGCACTTCATTTGTAAAGTATTAACTTGAAAGAGAATGTGGATTTGAGATGTGCCTGCCATCGCAGGGGGGACAGACCCCGGAATAAACCTAAGTCCGACAGACTCCGAGCGACCGAATCACCTCGCTCAGGACACTCATCTTATATGGTTTTTGAATAAAACCGGCCAGACCCTTGCCAACAAACTTCTGGGTGACCTCCTGCTCGTTAAAGCCGCTGGACATGATCACGTTAAGGGCCGGGTTAATCCGGAGCAGCTCCCTGAAGCATTGTTCACCATCCATATGGGGCATGGTCAAATCAAGAATAACGAAGGTAATGTGCGGGTTCGCCTTATATATTTCCACCGCTTCCCGGCCATCATTTGCCGTTATCGTCGAAAAACCCAATTCCGAGAGCATCTCCCGCCCGATACCCCGCACCGACTCCTCATCATCCACCAGCAGCACCGTGCCGCACCCTGTCCAGCCATCTCCCGCAGACACCCCGTTGAACAGTTCGGCCGGTTTTCCGGAAGCGGGAAGAAGCACCTTGAAGGTGGTCCCCTTCTTCGGCTCGCTATAGACCTTTATGGCACCTTTGTGCCCCCGGACAATACCGAGTACGGCTGCCATGCCAAGTCCTCTGCCGGTAAATTTAGTGGTAAAAAACGGGTCAAACAGCTTGGCCATGACACTCTTATCCATACCGCAGCCGCTGTCAGCCACTTCAAGAAAAACGTAGAGACCGGCGGTAATATGTTCATCAAGCCATACATCCTTCAGGTACTGTTTATCGCAATCCATGCAGCCGGTGGTGATGGCAATCACTCCGCTCCGGTCTCCGATAGCCTCCGACGAGTTAATGACAAGGTTCATCACTATCTGACGAATCTGTGTCGCATCGGCCTCAACCAGAGGAAGGTGTGGATGGAGATTGAGGCGAAGTACCGCCTTCTTCGAGATGGAGACCTCCAGCATATGGAGCATGTCTTCAAGAAGGTTATTAAGATCTATGTTCTCGACCACAAATTTACCTTTACCAGAATAGGCAAGCATCTGCTTGGCCAGGTCGGCGGCGCGGGCGGCCGCCTGCTCAATGCGGTGGAGATTTTCCGTGGCGGGGGATTCCTTATTTATCCGCATCAGTGCCAAATCGGCATTGCCGATAATCGCCATCAGAATATTGTTGAAGTCGTGGGCAATGCCCCCTGCCAGCACCCCCAGACTTTCCAGTTTCTGGGCGTGGAGCAGCTGTTTCTCCAGCTGTTGTTGTTCGGCTTCGGCACGCTTGCGATCCGTAACATCAAGCGCAAAGCCGTTTATCATACCATGTGGGGCATCCAGAAAGGCATAAAGGGATAAAGTTTTTACCGTGTCATTCTTTAATTGAACCGTTACTTCGTGCCCCAGCACCTTGTTGTTCTTCAGCAGCAGCCCGATAAATTCGTCATATTTTTCCGGACTGCCCCACCGATCCATAACAGGGGAATAATGTGCGTAAAATTCCTCTTCACTTGCACATTCGAACTGTTGCACCAGTACCGGACTCACATAATGATATTTCCCCGCCAATTCTTTCTTGAATACACCGATCGGAGCATTTTCTATAATATGGCGATATCGGGTTTCACTGTCCCGCAGACCTTCTTTAGCACGCCTGATTTCCGTAATATCTATCCCCATACCGATCAGCAGGGGCGCATCGTCAATGACGGACAACTGCCCGGTGAGATAATAGGGTGTGGATACCCCCTCTTTATTCCGCAACTCCGCTTCAACAAAAGATGAGCCCTGCTCAAAGACCTCATGTATCCTCTCCGAGACACCCTTTTTTTCATCTTCACCGAATAACTCCTGAAGAGCCATTGTTGACACTTCATGGGGTAAATAGCCGGTAATCTCGTAGAATTTGTCATTAACCCTGATAATACGCCCGTCCCTGTCAAGGACGTAAAAGATACCGGGAAGACTGTTGATAACCGAATCAGAGAACTGCATTGACTTCAAGAGTGCATCTTCCCGCTGCGCGAGTTTTTGGGCCATTGAATCAAATGAAACGGCCAGGCGCCCCAACTCTCCCCCTTTGACAAGAGTGGCAACCGGTGCCTGGTGATCACCGTCGGAAAGTCGAAGAGAAGCCTTTTCCAGCAGCTCAATCCGGGAAACAATCGAACTGGTGCCGATAAAGCTGGAAAAAAAGTAGGCAACTCCCAGAACAAGGCTGAGAAAAGTTAAATTTCTCAGCAGTTGAGTATTTGCATCGGACAGAACCGATTCCACCGGAATACCGGCCCTGATATACATGTACGGTGTCGCTTCACTTTCAAGGCGAAATTTACGGGTGGTAATAATCCGCTCATCGCCGGAAGCCACACTGACACCACGGGCCGTCATTTCGTCGGGTCCTTCCTGGATGAGCTGAAACAGCTGAGAGTCCGTCGGCTTGCCAATATATTTTTCCGGTTCGACCCCCCGATACAGTGTGACCCCTTTATGATCGAGCAGCGCAAAACTGGCGCTATGGGGCAACCTGCTTCGCTCAAGAATCTGGGCATATTTTTCCAGGAGAAAACCGACGGAAATAACTCCGGTAACCGTACCGTTGATGTCTTTTATGGGGTAACTGAAATTGAAGGTGGGACGATTAATAGCCCGTGAAACCACATATTCACCCGATGACAATTCACCGCTTTTCAAGGCGTTTTTGAAATATCTCCGATCCGCTACGATAAAAGGACCTTTAACCGGCACCGCAGTGGCCCATACCGTTCCTGACAGGTCCGCAATAAATATATTAGATACTTCGGGGTTTAATTTGAGGATTTCACCAAGGAGGGGAGTTACTTTTATTGCATCCTGCTGCTTAACTTCAGACAGTTGGGATAAAGCCATCATCAGCTGGCGGGCCGATGCGATTTTGTTTTGTTGCTCATAGGCTATCCGGTCGGCAAGTTTCCGCGTCTCCATGGCGGCACTATTCATCGCCTCCGTTCTCTGCCGGATACCGGAGTGAATAATCAAGCCCACAACCGGAAGCGCCATGATCATAACAATGAGCCGCAACTGATATTTTATCGGCATCCGGTGGAGGAGTGACATACGCATTTCCCTCGTGGATCAGTTTAGTGTGCTGGACGCATAAAATCTTTTAACGCAGTGACAAGACGCTCAAGTTCACCGGCAAACAGAGTGACGGAACTCTCGATTGAATCAGACGGTTCGTCGGTTTCAATGGCTGTTTCCACCATCTGCGCCAATCTTTGCAATTTTTCTGCCCCTATGATTCCGGCGGTACTTTTTACGGTATGGGCGTGACGGATGGCAGCTCCCCGATCCCCTTTACGTAACGCATCCAGAATGATCCTTCCGAACTCCTCCCGGTTCTCCACAAAGGAGGCCATCAAGCGCAGGTATATCTCCGTTCTGCCATCAAGACGTTCCAGGGCGGCAGCAACATCCAGGCCCTCAATGCCCGTTGGCAACTGTTTCTCATGTTCCAAGCCGGCGACCACCCCACGGGACGGTTCGGGGAATGTATCGACCACACGATGAACATCCGGTTCCGTGAAATCATCGGCACCAACGGGACTGCCACCCGGCGTCCCGCCGTCAAGAAACGAATTAATAACCTGCAACATCATGCGAAAATCGATCGGCTTCGTAATATGTGCGTCCATACCGGACTGCAGGATTCGTTTATGGTCATCCTGCATGGCATGGGCTGTCATGGCAATGATCGGCAATTCATCAAAACGTCCGTCGCTTCTGATCAGGCGTGTGGCCTCAAAGCCATCCATCTCCGGCATCTGAATATCCATCAACACCAGTTGATACGTAATATCGCCGGTACAGACCATGGACACCGCTTCCCTGCCGTTGACAGCCACATCTATGTCGGCAGCGGTATTTTTGAGCAGTTCCAGGGCCAACTCCTGATTAATCACATTATCTTCGACGAGGAGAATACGATTCCCGGAAAAATTGAACGACGTGAGAAAATCCATGGTATCACGGGAGCTGTCAACGCTCCGCGTATTCAAGGTATCGGTCTGGCCGATGCCAAACCACGCGGTAAAGCAGAAGTTACTCCCCTTTCCCGGGATACTTTCACACCAGATGCTCCCTTCCATCATCTCAACCAACAACTTTGAGATCGAGAGTCCCAGGCCGGTGCCGCCATACTGGCGGGTAGTACTGGCATCGGCCTGGGTAAAGGGGCTGAAGAGCCGGTTGAACTGTTCCGAGGAGATGCCGATACCGGTATCACGAATTGAAAAGAGCAACTGCTGCCGGCCGTATTCCTCCTTGAGCAGCGACACCTCAAGCTCTATTTCCCCTTGCGCGGTAAACTTGACGGCATTACTCAACAGGTTGACCACGACCTGCACCAGACGGTAGGGGTCCCCCACCAAAAACGGTGCAATGTCAGCGGAAGAACTCTTCAAGAGACGCAGCCCTTTTCTCTGGGCCAACTGATGCACCATACCCAGCGCATTATCGATCACAATGGCCGAGCTGAACGATATTTCTTCAAAGGAGAGCATGCCGGTTTCAATTTTGGAAAAATCAAGAATATCGTTTATGGTATTAAGCAACAGTTCACCGGACGAGTGGATTCTCTCGATGTAGGTAAGCTGGGTTGGGGTTAGGGTAAAACTCCGCATCAGTGAGGAATAGCCAATAACCGCATTCAAGGGTGTCCGTATTTCGTGGCTCATATTGGCAAGAAATCTGCTCTTGGCAGTATTGGCTGCCTCGGCTGCCAGATAGGCCTGTTCGCGCTCGGCTTCGATCCGCTTACGGTGGGTTATGTCACTATCAACGCCACGATATCCGGTAAAGTTTCCCTGTTCGTCACTGACCGGCACACCATTGGTCAACAGCAGCACCAGGGTGCCGTTTTTATGAAAATTCCAGTTTTCCAGATTGATGATACGGTCCCTTCGACCACATACTTCAGCAAAGGTGGCGGAGATTTTTTGAACCTCATCTGGCGGCATGAAATCAAATGGGGTTTTACCGATGAGCTCCTCCGGTGAGTAACCAAGCACCGCTTCCACCTGGGGGGAACAGTAGATATAGCGTCCCTGGTCATCCACTTCCCACACCCAGTCGGATAAGGTGAGAATGATGGCATTGAGGGTTTCGTAGGCTGTCTTTACCTTACTGTTGGCGTCCCTGATGGCACTGTCCGCCAGCTTGAGTCCGGTAATGTCGTACACCACCCCCGCCATCCTGAGTGGTGCTCCCTGATCATCCCGTTCCAGCAGGGCATGTACTTTCAGGTGGCGCTCCGAACCATCGGGCCACTGAACCCGAAATTCTGAACTGACCTCCTTCTCCCCCTGGGATGCAGAAATAATTTCCGCCTCAACCCGTTCCCGATCATCGGGATGCACACGCTCTTTCCAGATTGCGGTAACATCTGCCGTTTCAACCGGAGGAGTCCCAAAGAGACGGTACATCCATTCATCCCATATAAACGTATTGTCACGCAGATACCAGTCCCACACGCCAATACCACCGGAATTGACCGCGAGCCGGAAACGGTTATGCAAAATTTCCAGCCGCATTTTTTGTTCAACCACTTCCTGGGACATCGAACGGGCAAAGGTCATGGCCTTGTTTCTGGTGTTCAGTAACAAAGAACTAATCCAGGTAAGCAGCAGCGATGTTAAAACGCCGATGGCCAGAACGGAGCGAGTATGCCCTTTTTCCAGCCGCCGGGAAAAATCTGGCAGCGTTTTAAAATTTATACACCACGTTTTCCCGTACAAATTAATTTTGGTCTGACTGGAGAAAACCGGAGTATATCCTGCGGGGACGACCTGCGGGGCCACCTGGGTACTCGAAAACATCAGGGAATCTTTACTTCCCGTTTCATCGCCATACAGCTCGAATGCCACATCCTGGGGAAGTTTTTCCAGGGTGCCAAGAACAAAATCATTCATTCTGATCGGTGAATATACCAATCCCCGAAACGCGCTCCGACGCTGTTCAACCGAATCTTTCGGCATCCCCAACCGGTAGACCGGTGCGTACATGAGCATGCCCGACTGTTTATCCTTGTCGGTCTCCTGCACCAGAATTATTTTGGCGGCAACCGTCGTTTTTCCACTGTCAATCGCTTTATCAATGGCTTCATGCCGCACCGACTCGGTATACATATCGTAACCGAATGCCCGCTGATTTCTCCAGCTGAACGGTTCAAGATAGATAATTGAAGTGTAATGGGGGCGGATTCCTTCAGGTTTTATGACATATTCCGGGAAACCTTCCCGGTGAAGAGCCTTTTCGTTGGCCACTTTTTCCTGGGGAGAAAGCCAGATGCTGTAACCAACACCAAGGATGCCGGGGTGATTTTCATCAAGCTGGAGCGTGGAAACATACTCGCGCCACTCTTGGCGTGTCACCGTGTTACCGGCGTTGAACAACCCCACTCCCCCCAGAAGTATCTGCTCATGGTCATGGAGTCGCCGCACAATATGTCCGGTGACATCCGAAACCATATCAGAATAAACCGCCTGGGCCTTGTCACGGTAACTTTGGGAGAGCATCCACCAGGCGACCAGAGAGGCTCCCAGTGAAATACACAGAACAGCTATCGGCAAAAAACGGCAAGCAGATTGTGAACCGGCCTCGCCGCACAGCACAGGCAGTACCGGGTCAACGCCGATATCCCGACTATTTTCGTTTCCTGACATACTATTCATAGGCTTTATTCTCATGAGTCAACTCTTATTTGCCTGCTACTAAGGTAGTGAGCACCAGTAAGTAGTTCGCCCTTCAGACAACGACGGGCGTGGCGTCACATCGTACAGATTCATATGTATTATAAGCTTTGTCAAGTGAATATACACGACAAATGAGTTAATGAGAATAATTTATTTATTGACAAAACAGTTCCCTCTATTCTACATTTCCAAGATACGTATTCATTTCATAAAAATCAGCCGCCGGTACATAAGGTTTCGCTCTCATTGGGCGCACACGTTTCGCCTTACGTTAGTCCGTTGGCACCATTACAAGGGAATATCTCATGGCTCATATACTGGTAATTGATGATGATTCGGATATTCTCTACATCCTGACTGAATTGCTCACGGGTGAACATCATACCGTTGCAGTCGCTTCCGACGGCAAGGCCGGCATAGCACTGGTCGTCGGGCAGAAGTTCGATTTGGTTATTACCGATATGGTAATGCCCGAAATGGATGGCATTGAGGTTATTTCCGCCATCAGGGAGCGAGCTCCCGAAGTTCGTATCATTGTCCTCACCGGTGGCACGTCAAAACTTAACAAAGAATACCTCATGGCCATGGGCAAAGCCATGCATGCCAATAAGGTTATAGCCAAACCGATAAACTTCAAAGAGCTGAAAGAAGCGGTACACGACGTTTTAACCACGTAGCAGGCATGGGCACTTCTTCCATTACATTCCCCCTCGGCCTTCGTCTTTCGGTTGTTCAGACAGTGCTGGTCGTCATCGTCATGGGTTTTTTCCTCAGCTTCATGACGAATGAGATCGTGCTTCGTTTTGAAAAACATGCGGAAGCGGAACTGACACAGCAGGGAACCTTACTGGCTGACTCCCTCGTTTCATATAACAACTCGTTGTCTGATAACGTAACCAGACTGGCGACAACATTTCAAAGCAACTTTTCCTCCCCCTTCTCCCGGGATCTGTCACACATGATCACTGCGGGAGCGCATCAGGCACCTGTTCTAAAAAGTGGTTCAACCACCCTGAACATCAATTTCCAGGCCATTGACAAGTTTACCTCCACAACACATATTGATTGCACCATTCTCGTCCGTTCAGGAGACGACTTTGTCACCATCGCCTCGTCCCTGAAAGACACGCAGGGAAGCAGATTTACCGGTACCCTGCTGGAACAGGGGCAGGCCCGGCATAATTTGCTGAGAGGTAAAGGTTTTACCGGTCGGACGCAGCTCTTCGGCCGGGAATACATGACCGCATACCTCCCCATAATCGACTCCGGCGGCAGGGTGATCGGAGCATCAAGTGTATCACTCGATTTTACTGATAATCTTAAGGACCTCAAAGAGCGTATCCGAAACACCCGCATTTACCCCGCCGGGTACATCTATGTTCTCAATGCCCGACAGGGGAAAGATGCGGGAACACTTGTTATCCATCCGGCAAAAGAGGGTCGCAATATTGCAGACTCACGGGAAAGTGATGGACGGGAATTCATCAGGGAGATCCTGGACAAAAAGAACGGCACCATTCGCTACCACTGGCTGAACAGTGAACTGGGGGAGCATCGTCCCATACAGAAGCTGGTCGCCTACCGCTACTTCAAGGAGTGGGAGTGGATTATCTGTGTCGGGGTCTCACTTGACGAATACCTGACTGAAGCCCACAGTATCCGTAATGCCATGGCACTGGCAGCTCTGTTCCTGGTTGTGATCATGGTGTTGACGATCGTCCTCAGTGTCAGGTACTGGATCACCAAGCCGCTGGCATCGTTTACCGATCAGCTTAACGGATTGGCAAACGATAACTTTACGAGAGGCCAACGTCTCAAGACCATCCGCAACGATGAACTTTCCTTCCTGGCACGCTCGTTTAATTCCCTGCTCGACATTGTACAGGATAATGGAACAAAGTTACTCATCCGTGAAGCCCAGATTCTCCAGATTAATGAGACCCTTGAGGAACAGATCGCCGCACGGACCGAAGAATTGATGAACAGCGAGTTGCAATTCCGTTCCTTCGTGGAAAATGCCAACGACATCCTCTTTACCCTGTCTCCGGAGGGAACCATAGAATATGCGACCCCCCTCTGGTCACAGGTTTTTGGCCATGACCTGAGTGAAGTAATCGGTCATTCATTCTTCTCGTTTCTCCACCCCGATGATGTTGCCGGTTTTACCACTTTTATCCAGATGATTTTTATGTACAAGCTCAAACAGGGGGGAGCCGAATATCGCCTGTTATGCACCGATGGCGACTATAAATGGTACACCGCCAATGGGTCTCCGGCCGTTGATCCGGTGACCGGTGCCGACATCCTCTTTGGCATCGGAAGAGATATCACGGAACGCAAAATGCTCGATGCCACTCTCAGGGCCAGCAAAGAATTATACCAGGCCATGATTGATGCCTTCGACGGCCTGATGTATGTCACTTCACCGGACTACCGCGTTGAATTCATGAACCACCGACTGATTGAGAACATAGGCAGAGATGCAATCGGCGAATTTTGTTATGAAGCACTCTATGGCCTGAAAGCTCCCTGTAGCTGGTGTGTTATGGAGCAGGTACTGACCGGAGGAGCGGCCGTCTGCCGGGAAATCAAAAAAACATCGGGAGACGGCTGGGATGAGGCACATTGCTCACCACTTACCCATTCAAACGGCTCCGTATCACTACAAATGATCATCACCGATATCACCGCACGCAAGCATGCCGAAATCCAGTTGCTGGAGGCGAAACAGTTCAGCGAGCAGGTCATTTGCAGTGCCCAGGAGGGGGTGATCGTCTATGACCGCGACCTGTTATATCGTGGCTGGAACCCCTTTATGGAACGCCTAACCGGCATGACCAGCACTGAAGTCATCGGGAAGCACCCCCTGGAACTGTTCCCCTTCCTGCAGGAAACCGGCATGATGGAACGCCTGGCAAGCGTCCTGGCCAATGGCGTCCCGACGTCTCTGGACTTCCCCTATGCCGATTCCCTCAAGAACTCCTGCGGCTGGGCATCGGACCTGAGTGCCCCCTTGCGAAACGGTGAAGGTCACATTGTGGGTATTATTGCCACCGTTCGAGATATTTCCCATCGGAAGAGGCTGGAAGAGGAACTGAATCAAAAAAACACCCAGCTCTCCCTGGCTGCCAGTTTGGCAAAGATTGTTTCCTGGACTTTCGACACCGAACAAAAGGGTTTTGTGCTCAATGATCAATTCTATGAGCTGTACGGTACCACAGCGGAACGGGAGGGGGGGTATTTCTTCCCCGCCGATACATTTATCCGTGAATTTATTCACCCCGAAGATAGTCACCTGATCGAGCAGCAGATTAACGCCGTGTTTGCCGATGGCAGTGAAATTCACTTCATTGAAACTGACCATCGCATCATCGGTCGGAACGCTGAAGTACACCATGTCATGACCCGTATCACCATTGACCGGAATGAGTCAGGTGCCATTGTCAGTTTGTACGGTATTAATCAAGACATTACCGATCGCAAGTTGATTGAGCAGAAACTTTTCCGTGCCATGGAAACGGCCGAAGAGGCGAGCCGGGCCAAGAGCCAGTTCCTCTCCAACATGAGTCATGAGATTCGCACTCCGCTTAACGCCATCATCGGATTTTCCGGTTTGATTCTGAATACCGGGTGGCTCCCCACGTATCAGGAATACATCAGAAAGATACATTCTGCCGGTCAACTGTTGTTAACAACGGTAAATGACATACTTGATTCGTCAAAAATTGAAGCGGGCAAACTCACCTTCGAGGAGATAACATTCTCACCATCCGAGTTGATCGTCAATGTGGCAGAGCTCCTGCAAGACAAAGCTCAGGAGAAGGGTCTCACATTTCAGGTCGAACTATCACCCGCCATTGCATCTTATATAGTGGGTGACCCCCACCGATTGACCCAGGTTTTGCTGAACCTGCTTAATAATGCAATCAAATTCACCGACAGCGGAGAGATCACCCTCTCCTCCCTGCTACTGAAAGAAGAAGAGGGGCGTCAGCAGCTCAAATTTTCCATTACCGACACCGGAATAGGACTTTCCCAGGATCAAATCGTCAAGCTGTTTGCCCCCTTTACCCAGGCCGATGAAAGCACCACCCGCCGCTACGGCGGCACCGGCCTTGGCCTGTCGATTTCCAAGCACTTGGTGAATCTGATGGGAGGGGACCTGTTGGTTGAAAGCCAGCCCGGCGAAGGGAGCACCTTTCATTTTACGGTCTGGTTCCCCATCGGAAAGGAGAGCGACGCTACCCCGTTATACCCCTCCCTGGCACCGGTACCGGACAGCGGAACACCCCTTGATCTTTCCGCCTACCGGATTCTGCTGGTGGAAGACAACGACATCAACCAGGAACTGGCGTTGGAGCTATTGAGATGCACCGGTGCCGAACTGGTTATTGTTGATAACGGTGCCAAAGCGGTTCAGATGGTCATCAACGGCAAGGGCATTTTTGATCTTGTTTTGATGGACGTTCAAATGCCGATCATGGATGGATACGACGCAACCCGGTTGATCAGAAAAGATGGACGCTTTAACGATCTTCCCATCATCGCCTTGACCGCCCATGCCATGCAGGAAGAGCGGCAGAAGCTGCTTCAGGCAGGTATGAATGCCCATATTGCAAAACCGATTAACGCGAAAATAATGATGGAAACCATCGGGCTTTTCCTTGGTAACGTACACAAGCAATCGGCACTCCCTGCCGGTACCCCGTTGAGATTGATCGCTCCTCCCGACGACAAAGCCGACGATGACCGGTTAGACAGGGCAAGCGCACTGGATCGACTGGATGGAAATATAAAAATGTACCACTGGCTGTTGCGCTCTTTTATTGAAAAAAATGAGTCGGCCCTTTTGGAAATTGAAGAGGCGTTACAAGCGAATGATACCACACGAGCTATTCGTGCCGCCCATACGATGAAAAGCAGTGCTGCCACCATCGGTGCCGACAGACTGGCTCAGCAGGCCCGAACTCTCGAACGGTCCATTGAAGAACAGACAGCGCAGGACCTGCTCTGGGAAGAATACCGGCTGTTTGTCACGGAAATGGAACTGGTCATTCCCCTTCTTCAGAGTGAAGTACAGGCGCAACAAACGGAAGGGTAACGGAAGAACCGGTTTTTTTTAATAGGTGTTTTTGCTCAATTAGCGTATTTCCATCTCCCCCGGCATGATCAACTGGGGCTGTTTTTTGCATAACCGGTGCCTCCCATGGTCGTGAAAGATACCATTACAAAATTAGGCAGAGATGTGCAACCGGCGGTAACACCGCTCAGCCGACGCGTTACGGTAATAATGATCTGCGTCTTCGGCTTGGCAATGACCGGCACTCTTTTCGCCATCATCTGGCGCACCTCGGTGGCTGAATACCGGCACAGTTTTAGCTCCGATGCTGCTATCCTCAGCAATGCTGCAACCAACGGTCTTGGTACCTGTTTACACGATCTGGAAGCGGTACAACGGTATCTGGCGGTCTCTGACCATGTTGACCAACGATCCTTCCAGCTATTTGTCAAGCCGATGCTGGAACGGAACGGCATGCAAGCGGTTGCATGGATGCCGGCAGAGACGACTCCCCGTCCACCCCATGGCCAAACGACTCCTCCCCCCACTCTCTCGGTTCTCTTTGCAGAACCACACCAGGGAGATAACAATCTTTTTAGACTGGACCTGACCACTGACCGTCAGCAATTTGATCGAATCACTGCGGCAATCCGGAGAGGCTTTCCCCAGGCCGATTTTCTCCGACTTCCGTCACATCAGCTCTGTTTCCAGATTATCGTTCCGGTGTATGACGTTGGGGGGACTTTCCGTGGTGTGGTCGTGGGACAAGCTGCTGTCACTGAATTTCTTTCCAGCGTTCGTTCCCATACCCGAAATAGTGTTCTTGACGCTGAACTCAATGACCTTGTCCTGTCAAGAAAAGAACATGTTGCGTCACAACAGGTAAGACCGAGCACTCAGACTGCCCAAACCATTTCCACCCACTCGCTGCTTTTTCCGGTGCTGGAGCAGAACCGGCCCATTGAATTTGCCGGTCGAAGCTGGAATCTGCACCTGACGGCAACCCCGGAGTATCTGGTCAATACCGCCTCCATTCGAAGCATTGTCATCCCCCCCATTGGTATTCTGTTGACTATTGCATTTTCGGTCATGTGCATCACATTACAGGCACGGCGAGAACTTTTTGCCCGTAAAGCATTTGAAACCGGTACCCACCGGGCGACTGCTGAGGGCAACAGAGAACAGTATCAGGTGGAACTGTCACATGCCCAGGAAGCCCTTCAACAGGCAAATACACTGCTCGCACAGGAACAGCAGGAACGTAAGAATATTCAGGAAGAATTGTTGATAAAACAGATTCAGCTCCAGTCGATGAATGAGAACCTTGAGCAGTGGATTGCAACAGAATTTGAGATTAACCGGGCCAAGGATGCCATTCTACTTCAGCAGGACAAACTTGCCTCCATCGGCCAACTGGCCGCAGGGGTAGCCCACGAAGTCAACAACCCTATCGGCTTCATCATGAGTAATCTCAATACATTTCGCAGCTATTCCCAAACCATCATATCCTACGTTCAAGCCGCCGATGAAGCGGTTTCCCATTCCTGTTCTCCAGAAAGCATCAATCGTCTTGGTGAGTTGCGGGAGAGCATGAGCGTACCCTATGTACTGGAAGATATGCCGGAACTCATCCTCGAATCACTGGACGGAGCCGAGCGGGTAAAGCAGATTGTCATGGATTTAATGGCGTTTGCCCGTCCGGGTAACACCGGTGTCATGGACACGGATATCAATAAATGTATCCAGAGTACGGTTAATATTGTCCATAACGAGATCAAGTACGTGGCAGATCTGGTCCTTGAATTGGGAGATATACCGCTGATTTCCTGCAATCCACAGCAGATAAATCAGGTTATTGCCAATCTTCTGGTCAATGCCGCCCACTCAATAACCGGTTTTGGAAAGATCACCGTTACCTCCCGATATGAATACGAATCGGTGATTATAACGGTTGGGGACACCGGATGTGGCATTTCTCAGGAAATAATTTCAAAAATATTTGATCCGTTTTTCACGACCAAGGATGTGGGAAAAGGGACCGGGCTCGGTCTCAGCATCTGCTTTGATATTATCAAGAAACATGGTGGTATCATCTCTCTGGAAAGTACTCCCGGCTCAGGCACAACATTTACAATTACTCTACCGGCAAAAAGTTATCACGATACGGGAGAAGAAAATGCCCCAGAAACCAAGGCTACTGGTAGTTGATGACGAGCAGAACATACTCAATTCACTCCAGCGTTTTTTCAAGTTCAAAGGTTACGAGGTTGTCACCTGTTTATCAGGTGAAAAAGCATTGGAGGTACTTGGCCAGAGTCCTCCCTTCAGTGTGATCATATCTGATTATCGGATGCCCGGAATGAACGGAGTTGATTTTCTGAAATCAGCCCGTAACCTCTGCCCCCATACGGTGCGCATTGTCCTGTCCGGATTTGCTGATCTGGTTGCCATCATTTCCGCCGTTAATGAGGGGAGCATTTTCAAGTTCATCGCCAAGCCGTGGAATGATGAAGAGCTTCACACCACGATTCAGGATGCCGTTGAATACTATAATGCCAAGATAGCACGTCAGGACGCTCTCTCGTCAATGGAAACCAACCATCTGCAACAGTCCCCTGATTTTCAGCTTTACAAATCGTTATTCGAGGGAATGCCGGTCGGCTTCGTCGGCATCAACAGCAACAATAACATTCGCATCTTCAATGAGTATGCCGGCAAAGCCCTGAATATCTCAAACTCCGTCATCGGGGCAAGTGCCTCCACGGCACTCCCCCCGGAACTGTTTGACCAACTCAAAAGGCCGGGCTCAGAGGTCAACGTTCACACGTTTCATTTTACCTTCAACAACAGAGGGATTACCTGCCTGGAACAATATGTTCCCGATTATGATCTCACCGGACTCACGTTGATTGTCGACCAGTAAGACGGGAAAGCCCCGAGGCAGCTATGGATATCAGAACAGCGACCAGAAAAAAGAGAATCAACGACATCAGTGCCTTAATGATCGTCGGCTGGACTTTTGTTGTGTTGATCTCCCTGGCACTTTATCAGGATCAGGCGGAGCAATCCCTGACAATCAACAGCGTTGCCATCGCCCGGGCACTCTATTCAAAAGAAGTAGCATTCCGTAAATGGGCGGCAGCCTATGGCACATTGGCCCCCGGCCATAACCGTACCAGCACCGCCATTCCCTTGACGAGCAGCCTGATTCCCCCCTCTGAAAATCCCTCTGTCCAACTGAATCCGGCAGTAGTACACCGACAGATATTCGAATTGACCAAAGATGACAAAGACGCCCCGCAGAGTCATTTAACGAGTCTGAATCCGCTTCGCCCTGAAAACAGGCCCGATGAGTGGGAGCGCAGCGCACTTACGTCATTGGGAAACGGAGCAACCGAGGTAAGCGAGCTGTTTAAAGATACCGAACCACCGACTGTCCGCTTCATAAAACCATTGCTGACAGAGCAGTCCTGCCTGGATTGCCACGAAAAGCAGGGAAACAAGGAGGGGGATATCCGTGGCGGTATTTCTATCACGGTGCCGATCTCGCCGCTTATGGAAAAAATGGACCGTGACACCTGTAACCAGTATGGATTTCATTTTATTGCCTGGCTTCTTGGCGCAGTTGGTCTGATTGCGGCACACCGCTACATAAATGGTACCCAACGGGGAGTTGAGGTAATTTCCCAATTGGTTGGGGCAACGGCCCAGGGGATCTATGGCATTGACCGCAATGGTCTCTGCACATTTATCAACAGGGCCGGACTGGAGATTCTCGGTTACACGTTAGCGGATTGTCTTGGCAAGAATATGCATCACCTTGTTCACCACAGTCATGGCGATGGTTCTCCCTATCGTCAGGAAACGTGTCCCATTTTTCGGGCAAAAGACCATGGAGAGGGGTGTCACGTCAGTGATGAGGTTTTCTGGAGAAGCGACGGAACCTCTTTCCCGGTGGAATACTCATCATGTCCCATCAGTGTGGACGGAAGCATTTACGGGGCGGCAATCAGCTTTTCGGACATATCGGAGCGGGTACGCTCCCTGAATGAGCTGCAGACGGCAAAGGAGCAGGCGGAACTTTCCCGTGAACGTGCCGAAGCGGCCACCCAGACCAAAAGCGATTTTCTTGAAAATATGAGTCACGAATTTCGTACTCCCTTAAACGGAATATCCGGAATGGTCGAGCTCCTCAAAATGACCGAACTGACAGCAGAGCAACTCAAATATCTTAATTCGCTTGATAAATCAGGCGATGACCTTACAACCCTCATCAATAATGTGCTCGATCTTTCAAATATTGATGCCGGACATATCTCGCTCAAGCTCACCCGGTTCAACCTGAAATCATGTATTGACGATGTGATCCAGAGTCAAATGCCATTTATTACTTCAAAACAGCTTACTATTGGAGTAGATTACTCCAATGATATTCCCTTTGGAATTGTGGGAGACAAATTTCGCTTCAAGCAGATTTTCCTCAATCTGCTGGGAAATGCCATCAAGTTTACCGTCAAAGGCGGTATGTCAATTGCTGTTTCGGTGATTAAGTACAATGATCCGTTTGTTGTGGTGCAGATAGTGGTGCGGGATACCGGTATCGGCATAGCGCACGAATCGCTGGAGCATATTTTTGAAACCTTCAGCCAGGTCGAACGTTCCGCAACCCGACAATTTGGCGGCACCGGACTTGGCTTGGCTTTAGCCAAGCGATTGATCCGTATCATGGACGGTACCATTACCGTAGAAAGTGAGCCGGGTACGGGAAGCTGCTTCACCGTGAGAGTTCCTTTCATCAGCATCAGCAAGGCTATGGTTGAAGAGGAGGAAGACTCCTTACGGCGATTAACATCAGAATTTACCAGTAAGCGGGTTCTCGTCGTCGAGGACAATCATATTAACCTTATAGCAGTCACGACCATACTCCGTAAAAACGGCTATATTGTGGACACTGCATCCAACGGAGTTGAGTGCCTTTCCGTTTTGGAGCACGCCACGTTTGATATCGTCATCATGGATATCCAGATGCCGATAATGAACGGTGAAGACGCATTGAGGGCCATCAGGAACAAAGAACAGGGCAGCCGCACACATACTCCGGTGCTTGCCCTCACCGCCTATGCACAACCAGGTGACAAGGAACGGTTACTGGCTCTCGGCTTTGACGGATACATTTCAAAGCCGGTCAAATCGGTGGGGCTGATTGCCGAGATCCATCGCATACTGATATTAGAAGGAAAATAACAGCCAGGGAGTTCACCAGGGAATGCTTGATAACTCGGACAACAAGCGTACTTCTTATTCAGATAGGACGTTATGGGCACTGGTACTCGTCGCCCTGCTCGTGCTGGGGATCGTCTTCGGCGTAAGGATATACATTGACCATGAACGGATAGCACGACGTTCCGTGGAACTGCCCCCCCATCAGATTCAACCTGCCGATAAAGTAATTACATCTGCACAACAGGACCTTTCCCTCTCACTGGTGCCCTCCTTTGATGCGCCTCGGACTCGGGATGAACTGCTTGACGAGTGGCGCATAGATGGGGCCATTGAAACGTCCATCTACCTCTTGTTTGCCATTGCCAGTCTGATTACCACCAGAATCATATTGTTGCACCAGGCAAAACTGAAGCTGATGGCGGCAATGCAGGCCCATCTGGCCCTGATAGTCGAAAATTCCGATGATGCCATCATTTCAAAAGATCTGGACGGTAAAATCCTCAGTTGGAACAGAGGTGCCGAGCTGCTTTTTTCCTATACGGCAGAAGAGATCATCGGTGAACCCGTCAGAGTTCTCATCCCGACAGAACAACAGGCGGAAGAAGCCCGTATACTGGAACAATTAAAGGCAGGTATTCCCGTTGATCACTATGAGACGGTGCGTAAGACCAAAGAGGGGCGTGAACTCAGCGTCTCAATCACCTCTTCACCGATGAAGGACTGTGCCGGCACCATTATCGGTGCCTCAAAAATAATACGCAATATCACCGAACAGAAGCTTGCGGAACTGGCATTGAAAGAGGCCTATAACCAGCTTGAATCAGTGAATGAGCAACTTCAGCTGCAATACGAGGAACTGGAACTGCAGAGTGAAGAGCTGCTTTCCCAGAGCGAAGAGCTGCAGGAAAGCGAAGAACGTTTCAGGCAACTGTTCGATGAATCTCCCGACGCCTATCTGCTTATGCATGAAGGGGTTTTCACCGACTCCAATACTACGGCTGAGCTTCTGCTCCACTGCTCTAAACAGAACCTTCATGGCATGTCCCCCGCTTCCTTTTCCCCCCAGCAGCAACCTGATGGTCGTGACTCGTCAGAAGTAATTGCAGAACAATTTATTGCCGTTTTCTCCCACGGCCTTGAAACGTTTGAATGGTTCTGCCTTCGCCCCGATGGTTCAGAATTCTGGGCTGACATCTCACCCAAGGTGATTACCCTGCAGGGAAAACAGGTGATGCTCGTCGGTCTCCGTGACATTTCCGTACGCAAAGAGGTGGAAAAAGAACTTGAAGCGGCACACCAGGAGACAGAACAGTCAAACAGAATTCTGACTTCCATCCTGGAAAACATGGCTGACTGGGTGTGGGAACTGGATCCCACGGGACATTACACCTACTGTTCCCCCCGGGTCGAACAGTCCCTCGGGTATACCCCGGCGGAGATGTGTGACAAATCCCCCCTGGACATGATGCCAGACG
Organism: uncultured Geobacteraceae bacterium; assembly: GCA_903901875.1. Taxonomy (GTDB): domain Bacteria; phylum Desulfobacterota; class Desulfuromonadia; order Geobacterales; family Pseudopelobacteraceae; genus JACRCG01. The sequence continues at coordinate 37,454 of CAIUSO010000132.1, forward strand.
CTGATATTGAACGGCTGAGGGCCATTTACCTTGAGATAAGTGAATTCATGTTGCCGATACAGAACCTGGAGTTCTGGGGTATTGCGAAAGATGGCCAGCGACGTCTGTTTGTGGCAAATGGAGTTCCCATGAGCGATCATGACGGCAACCTCCTCGGATATCGGGGAGTTGCCCGTGATATCACCGACCTGCGGCTCTTCGAGTCAAAATTGCGCAAACTGTCACGGGCGGTCCGGCAAAGTCCCGTGTCAATTGTCATCACCGACCTTGATGGCCGTATCGAGTTCGTTAATCCGAAATTCAGTGAAGTCACCGGTTACAGTTTTGAAGAGGCCATTGGTCAGTCGCCACGGATCCTCAATTCCGGTCTGACCCCGCCAGGCACCTATGAGGATATCTGGGCCATCATTACCCAGGGAGGAACATGGGAGGGTGATCTGCTCAACAAGAGTAAACAGGGAGAGCTTTTCTGGGAACATGCGCTGATTTCAGCACTCTGTGATGAGTCGGGCGTTATCACAAACTATCTTGCCGTTAAGGAAGACATTACCGAAAAGAAGCAGATCATTGACCAGCTCAATATTGCCAGAGAAAAGGCTGAGGCGGCAACGGATGCAAAAAGTTCGTTCCTGGCAACCATGAGCCACGAAATCCGCACACCGATGAATGGTGTACTTGGCATGAACAGTATGCTGCTTGAGACCCAACTCACCGCCGAACAGCGTGAATTTGCCGAAATAGTACGGAAAAGCGGTGAAAATCTCCTCACCATCATCAATGAGATTCTTGACTTCTCAAAGATTGAAGCGGGAAAACTCGATCTGGAAATTCTCGATTTTGATTTGCGCATAACCCTGGAAGATACGGTAGAACTGCTCGCCATGCGGGCCAATGAAGCCAAGCTTGAGCTGATCTGCCAGATAGACCCGGCGGTGCCGATCTTCTTGAGGGGTGATCCGGGAAGAATCCGACAAATTATTATCAATCTGGTAGGCAATGCCATTAAATTTACCCGAAAAGGTGAAGTTGTCATCCGGGTATCACTCAAATCCGAGCAAGGCGTTGACTGCGTCATTCTTTTTGAAATACAGGATACCGGCATCGGAATTCCTCCCGAACGGCTTTCTTCCATTTTTGACCCCTTCACCCAGGCCGACGGGAGTACCACCCGCAAATTCGGCGGCACGGGCCTTGGCTTGGCCATCTGCAAGCAATTGGCCGAATTAATGGAGGGGGAAATAGGTGTAACCAGTGAAGAGGGGGGCGGATCGACCTTCTGGTTTACCCTTTGTCTGGAAAAGCAGACTAATCAGAATAGTGATGCCTATAAAGCCCTGCAACTGACCGGTAAGGGAGAACTGGTCCACGAGCGGATTCTGGTTGTCGACGATAACGCAACAAACCGGATTTTTATGAAAAACCTGCTGAGACAGTGGGGGTGCCGCCATGAAGTAGCCGCCCATGGAGCAGAAGGACTTGAGATGCTCCGCGATGCGGTGGACGCAGGTGACCCCTTCCGTATCGCCATACTTGACCAGGAAATGCCGGACATGGACGGCATGGAAATGGGGACCAGAATCAAAGCGGACCCGCTTCTGGCCCCAACCCTGCTGGTAATGCTTACCTCCATCGGGCTTCGCGGCGATGCCACTATTCTCGAACGTATCGGCTTTGCCGGTTATCTCCATAAACCGGTTCGCCAGAGCCAGCTCTACGATTGCCTCGAATTGATTATCGGTCGGGATATTGAATCCAATACCCTGGGCAATGACGCCACCCCCCACGGTATCATAACCAGACATATCATTGCGGAATCGCTCCATTCAGGCGTGCGCATCCTGCTGGTGGAAGACAATATTATCAACCAGAAGGTTGCCCAGTTCATGCTTAAATCACTTGGGTACCGTGTCGATGTGGCCGCCGATGGTCAGGAAGCGGTACGGGCCCTTGAGATGATTGATTACAGTCTGGTACTGATGGATTGTCTGATGCCGGTCATGAACGGCTATGAGGCCACCGGTGCCATACGAAAAGGTGGTTCACGAATTCTGAATCCCGAAGTGCCAATTATCGCCATGACCGCCAATGCAACGCAGGGTGACCGTGAAAAATGCCTTGAGGCGGGAATGAATGACTATCTGTCAAAACCGGTTAAAAAACAAACCTTGGCAGAATTGATCGAAAAATGGTTGAAATTCAACTCCGCACACCCAATTGAACAGCCAACCGACGACATCACCTCTGACCTGGTTTTTTTCAACAAAGATGAAATGTTTGAAGTTATGGATAATGACGGGGAGTTTATGCGTTCGATTCTCGATGAAGCCACCGCAACATTACCCGGTGAACTTGATAAATTGAATGAAGCGGTTGAAACCAATGATGCAGCGGCTATCCGCATTCTGTCACACACCATGAAGGGTATGGCAGCAAATATTTATGCACCGGCCCTCCAGGAGGTCTGCCTGAGACTTGAGACCGCCTCCAAGGCCAATGACATTGAAACGGCCCGTGAGATGATCCCCGAACTAATGGAGACCATCTCCCGAACCATTGAGACGATCAAGGGAACCTATCTTTGATGCACTCGCAATAAAGCAGACCTTCCCCCTCCCCAGGAGGGGGAAGGTTAGGGAGGGGGCGTTTTCTGAGATTATCTCAACAAGATTCAAAACATCCCCCCTCCTGACCTCCCCCCGCTTGGGGGAGGAAATTACTTTTTGCGAGAGCATCCTCTTGAGGAGGGGTACAAGCACCTATACCTTGAATTTTTCAATAATCCTGTCGAGATCTGAAACCACTGAGTTCATGCCGGAAATTGCGGTCGTAATGCCGGTGACGGCGGTGGAAAACTCGTGTGAGAGGGAAGACATACTTTCCATATCACGGGAAACCGAACCGGCGGTAACAGACTGTTCTTCTGAAGCCGTGGCCATCCTCTGAATCATTTCAACAACCGTCGTGACAGAAGCAGAAATGGAACCGATTGCCCGCAACGCCTCAGCGGTTTTTTCCTTTACCCGCCCGACCCCTGCCCGCTCGTCCATCATGCCGGCCACCGACTGCCTTACCCCTTCCTGCATATCCTTGATCATAACGGCAATATCATTGGTAGCAGTGGTGGTACGGACAGCAAGGGTTCTCACTTCATCGGCCACAACCGCAAACCCCCGTCCCATTTCTCCTGCCCGAGCCGCTTCTATGGCGGCATTGAGGGCAAGCAGATTGGTTTGGTCCGCCACACCACGTATCAGACTGAGAATTTCACCTATCTGCTCCGATTTCGCCCCCAGTTGCTCAATTTTCTGGCCTGACACTTCCACATCCAAAATAAATGAATCGAGGGCCGTGGCGGTCTCCGTGATCGTTGTCGTACCGAATACCGCCATTTTTTTCATTTCATGGGCGGCATCGGAAACGGCGGTGGCATCATGGGCCATCTCGTTTGACACCATTACCATCTGTGACATCGCCTCTTTCGTCATGGCGACGGTTCTGCTCTGTTTTGTAACACTTTCATTGACGGTACCAACCGCACCGTTCAGCCGACCACTGTTATCATCGAGAAGTGACACCACACTTCTCAGTTCGTGTATCATGCCATGCAATCCGCCAGACATGGTACACATCGATGTTTGAACAGTGCCCATTTCATCATTTTCCGCCCCGGACAGATCAACCCGCAGATCCCCCGATGCGATGGTGTCGGCGGCGGAAATAAGTTTTTTAAGGGGAGAAGTCACGGACCGGTAAATCCAGACGCCGAAAAATGAGCCGGCAAGAGCCGCAACGATCCAGATAATACCGATGAGCATGGTACTGGTGCCGACAACCTTGTTGAGCGATGTTACAGACTTTTCCTGGGAATCCCGGGCGTTTTCAAGATTTTTCAGACCTATGACCGCCTGCTCCTCTGCATACTTCCGTAATTCGGCAGCGGCGGCCCCCGATTTTGTGCGTAAATCAATACTTCTGGTTATCTGAAAAATCACACCGCTTTCAGAGACAATCATCCGCTCCACGTTTGAAAGGGCGGCGGACGCTGCGGAAAGAAGTGTCAGCTCATCTTTGGCATTTATTTTTTTCAAACCGGCTTCGAGGGTTTTTCGGGAAACGCCCAGCTCATTTCTCACGGTATCGATCTGTTTTTTGAGATCATCCACCTCTTTGCGACTGGTTGCGGAAAAGAGTCGGCTGGCAAGACCATCCAGAATAAGCCCCTGGGAAAGAAATGACGCATTGACGACGAGAACGTCAGTTGAATTTCCGTTATTTTTATACAATTTATCCTGACGCCCCGTTTCATTTTGATAATTTTGCTGTGATGAATTAATCGTCTGCTCCACCAGTATGAGGGCAGCACCAATCCGTTCCCCCGCTTCGGAGCTTAAACGGTCCCGAACCGCACCATCCCCCTTTCCGTTATTCCCTGCAATGAGCTGTAATTCCTTTATCAGCTCCTGAATCTTTACCTGAGCCGACTTTAAATCTTCTGCAAGGGCAGAATTTCCTTTCGTATGCTCGCTGTTTTTTGCCTTATTAAGAGCCGCATTGAACTTCCCCTGTGCCAGCATGATGGATTTTTTACTGTTGGCACGCTGCAGTTCGTTATAAGCGAGTTGCATATCCTTTATGGTCAGACGTAACAGTTCTATGGTACGTAGATTGGTAGAAACCTTTGCTGTGGTGGTTACGGACTGGGAATAGGAGCGACTGGTTGAAGCCTGAAGCATCTTCACTTTTTTATCCAGTGCAGCCAACCGCTGCTTGATCCCCCCCATTTCCGCCACAATTTTATGGGATGATTGCTGTGCGGCCTCTTCGGCATCAATCCTCTGACCCGTCAGTGACGCCAGTTCGTCGGCAAGTACCTTTAATCTGGTTTCAGAGGCAACGCTCCCCATGGATGCAAGGTCCGCAGCGGCTTTCAAAGACTCGGCAACCGTCTTGTCCGCCCTGGTTTTCGCCGTCTGATAGTCCCCCTTTGTCTGGGTCCCGGCCAGGGTTGCAAGCTCTGACAGGGCAGCATGGAGTGTGCGCTGGGACTCCATGGTTTTGACCTGAAAAGGGGTACTCTTCTGGGTCAACTCCCGCAGGGTTGCCCGTACTTTAGCCATCCCGGCAATGCTGGTTACGGCAACCGCCGTCGCAATAACAAGAACGAACAGAGTGTTTATCAGCAGTTTAGATCGTATTTTCACCAAGTTCTCCCATTTACATCACCATTACGGTTTGACATATTTCTGACCGGCTCCCGTGATATATTGCAGGAGTCTGGTAACTTTGGCTGTGGGCTTCCCTTTGGTAATGGCAGTTACCGGCCGTTCATAGGTGGGAATTTTCGGTAATTTATTCCCTTCGCCAATACTGAAAGGGCCAAAACCGATTGCACCCGGATTGGAAGCTATCATATTTGTCATTTCGGGAAACGTTGGGGTATCAAGACTGTCCTTTAGAAAGTCCTCATTATTAAGAGCAAGTTTTCTGAATGCTCCCATGGTGGCAGGGTTTTGTGTTGACACAACAACCATAATCGGCTCGTCGTTGCCACCGACCTCCTTCCAGTTCTGAACCTTCCCGGTAAATATACCCTTAACCTGGTCTGCCGTGAGATTCGCCACCGGGTTGTCCTTGTTCACTGCAATAGCGAGGGCGCTCTTGCCGATGACTTCCGAATGGTACAGGGACTTGTCCTTAATTTCATAGGACTCTTTTTTCAGTGACGCAAGGAGATCATCAAAAGAAGTACCGGCCAGTACCACATCGGACCCACCCCGATCCATTGTTTTGAACGAAATGGTGGCTCCACCAAAAATCAGCGTGATCCGGTCACCGGTCGCTTTTTCAAAATGGGGAGTTACCGGTTTAACGATGCTGTCCACCGGAGCACCACCGGCTGACAATCGAATTTCGTCGGCCATGCAATTGACGGAGAACAGTGACATACCACTCACACACAAACAACAGAGTAACTTTCGGGCCCTTTTCATTACCAACCTCCCTGTTCTGCTCGTATTAGTCCTGCTCCCGGGACAACTTCCCCAGAAACCGGTCGGACGAGGAGCCTGTCGGCTCCTAGAATTATCGGTGGAGTATAATCCTCTGACTGTGCATGTCAACAGGATACTGTGTACGTTTATTACACGTAAAATCCAGGGGTTGGGGAGTACACTGGAAATTCGAGAAACATTGCCAACCAGAGGTGTACCGGTCCGTATTGCCCCTGCAAATAGCGTGAGAGCTCACCGGCATGCTTCGTAATTCAAGGACAAGGTGGCTGACCCTCTGAGTTGTAAGGTCATCGCGCAAAATATATTTTGAATATAGCGTGTTGGTTATTTTGTAGACAAGCGGGAATAGCAACACAATGGAAAACAATGATCCTGATATGGACTGGTTCATCGATTGCGCATCATGGACGAACGTACCATTCACCCGACCTGCGCCATCAATCTAAACGTATCAGCGGCAGCTATTATGAATTCCATCCTGCCATGATCGCTGAATGGTTTCTCTTCAACACTGAAAAGTCCAGCCTCAGTGAGCTTGTCAATATCACGCTTTACCGCACTCCGATCCCGGTGGAGAAGGCGAGCTATCTCGGCAATAGATCCAGCTTCCTCTTTTACCGCTTTGAAGAGATTCATTCTGGCTGTCGTAACCAATTCAAGAAGCTCTGATGGGTCCTCAAACGGTTACCTCTCTAATACGGCACTAATTGAATCCCGCAACACATCCAACAGAAATTCCAGTTCGGCATCGGTAATAACCAGTGGGGGATAAATCACAAGGGTGTTTCCGAGGGGGCGGGAAAACACCCCCCTGGCACGTGCCTCCTGACACACCCTGATGCCGATTTTATCCTGCCAGGGGAAAGGAGTACCATTTTTTTTGTCGGCCACCAGTTCGATGCCGGCCGCCAAACCACAGTGGCGAACATCTCCCACGAAAGGCATAGCGGCAAACTCGGTCAGGCGCTGGCCCAGGCGGGCTATTTTTGGTGCCAGCGACGTCAGTAGATCGTCTTCCTCGAACAGCTCCAGGCTTCTCAGTGCAACGGCACACGCTAATGGATTGCCGGTAAAGGTATGGCCATGGAAAAAAGTTTTCAATTCGGCATAGGGGCCCAAAAACGCCGAATAGACGTTCTCCGTGGTCACCGTCGCGGCCAGAGGCAGATAGCCGGCGGCGATCCCTTTGGATATGGCCATAATGTCCGGAATCACCTCTTCGTGCTGGCAGGCGAACATAGTTCCGGTTCTGCCAAAACCGGTGGCGACTTCGTCGGTTATCATCAAAATATCGTACCGGTCGCACAATTCCCGGACCCGGCGAAGAAAACCGTCCGGCTGAACCAGCATTCCTCCCGCCCCTTGCAGGAGTGGTTCAATGACAAGGCCGGCTACGGTACCGGCGTGCTGTATCATCAGGTTCTCCAGCGTATCCAGGCAGGCCACGCCACACGTGTGGAGACTGCATCCCAGTTCACAGCGGTAGCAGTACGGTGCCGGTGCCTGAATGGTCTCAAACATGAGCGGCTTGAATGTGGCATGGTATATTTCAATCCCCCCCACACTGACCGCCCCCAGCGTATCGCCATGGTAGGCATGATGGAAGGTGATAAAGCGGCTTCGCTCGGGGCGTCCCCGGTGTATCTGGTACTGGAAGGCCATCTTGACGGCAACTTCCATGGCCGTTGAACCGTTATCGGAATAAAAAAACCGGTCCAGACCGGCGGGAGTAATTTCGGCAAGACGTGCTGCCAGAATGATGCTCTGTTCACTGGCAAGTCCAAGCAGCGTTGAATGTTCAAGCCGCTCCACCTGTGCCGTGAGTGCTTCATTCAGCTCCCGGCGACAATGGCCATGGACATTGGTCCACATGGAGGCAACACCATCCAGATAGCGGTTCCCTTCACTGTCAATCAGCCAGCACCCCTCCCCCTTGACGATGACGATCTGTTCATCACGCTGCCAATCCTGCATCTGGGTAAAGGGATGCCACACATGGCGTTTATCCCACTGACGTAACTGTTCGGTTGTAATGGCACTGCTGTCGGACATGGTGCGTCACCTCTGATTGACACGTATTTCATGCAAAAAGACCCACCGAAACGGGTCCGGTGGGTCTCTATGTGCGGGCGTTCTCTTGTTCAGGCAAGCCTGTCAGCGTACAGGGGAAAGTTTTTCATCAATCCATTCACCCTGGTTTTGATGGCTGCAAGTTCGGCATCATTGCCGATATTGGCCACCGCATCGGCGATAAATCCGGCCACCTGCTCCATCTCAGCCTCTTTGAGTCCGTGGGACGTACAGGCAGGAGTACCGACCCGTACACCCGATGTTACAAAAGGGGAACGGGTTTCAAACGGAACGGTGTTCTTGTTGACGGTGATACCGGCCTTGTCAAGAGCCTCTTCGGCTGCCTTTCCGGTAATGTCCGAACCGGAGAAATTGATCAGCATGAGGTGATTGTCCGTGCCGCCGCTGGTCAGGGTAAAGCCGCGCGTGATCAGCCCTGCGGAGAGTGCTTTGGCGTTTTTGACAATCTGCTCCTGATACGTTTTGAATTCAGGAAGAAGAGCCTCTTTGAATGCCACCGCCTTGGCTGCAATGACATGCATGAGCGGCCCGCCCTGAATACCGGGGAAAATCTGGGAGTTGATCCCCTTGGCGAACTCTTCACGGCAGAGAATCATGCCGCCCCGTGGTCCCCGCAAGGTCTTATGGGTGGTAGTTGTGACATACTCCGCATAGGGAACCGGGCTTGGATGGACGCCAGCGGCAACCAGACCGGCGATATGGGCCATATCAACCATTACCTTGGCACCCACCTTATCGGCTATGGCACGGAACGCGGGGAAATCGATAATGCGGGGATAGGCACTGGCACCGACAACAATCATTGTTGGTCGATGTTCCTCGGCCAAACGCTCAACCTCGGCATAATCAATCGTCTCCGTTTCCGGGGATACACCGTAGGGAACAATGTTAAAAAAGCGCCCGGAAAAATTCACCGGACTGCCGTGGGTCAGATGACCACCATGGGAAAGATTCATCCCTAAAATGGTATCGCCCGGCTTACAAGCGGCAAAATAGACAGCCATGTTGGCCTGTGAACCGGAATGGGGCTGGACGTTGGCATGTTCGGCACCGAAAAGCTCCCTGGCCCGGTCAATTGCCAGCTGCTCCACCACATCAACATGCTCACAGCCACCATAATATCGCTTGCCGGGGTACCCCTCAGCATACTTGTTGGTCATGATCGAGCCCTGAGCTTCCATAACGGCAGCGGAAACAAAGTTTTCGGAGGCAATCAGTTCAAGATTGAATTCCTGCCGTTCGGTTTCATGGCGAATGGCATCGAAAACCTGGGGATCGAAGTTGGAAAGGACAGACATTGGGTTCTCCTTGTGGCTATGAATATTTCTTTTCAATTTCAGTTATTTTATCAAGGCGGGACTGGTGCCTTCCCGCCTCAAACTCTGCATCCAGCCAGGCACCGACCAGTTCACACCCCTTCTGCCCGTCCATGATACGACCACCAAGCACCAGGACGTTGGCATTGTTATGTTCCTTAGCCATGCGAGCCATGAATGAATCCGTCACGAGGGCAGCACGAATGCCGGGGACTTTGTTGGCGGCGATGGACATGCCAATGCCGGTTCCACAGACCAGTATTCCCCGTTCTGCCTCACCGCAGGCAACCGCTTCCGCCACTTTCAGGCCGAAATCCGGATAGTCAACAGACGAATCATTGTCCGTCCCTGCATCGCTTACGGCGAAGCCTCTCCGCTCCAGATAACTCTTCAGGTCCCCTTTCAGCTGAAGACCACCATGGTCACTTCCGAGTATTATCATCTGTACCGTCCCGACCTACAGTTTTTTAAACAGCAGAGTGGCGTTGGTACCACCAAAACCGAAGTTGTTGCTCATGGCATACTCAAGTTTGGCATCCCGTGCGCTGTTCGGCACATAATCAAGATCACACTCGGGATCCGGCTCCGAATAATTGATGGTCGGCGGAACAACACTCTTATCCATCGCCATGAGGGTGAACACCGTCTCGATCCCGCCAGCAGCACCGAGCAGATGTCCGGTCATTGATTTTGTGGAAGAGACCATCAGTTTATAGGCATGATCGCCAAAAATACTCTTGATAGCCATGGTCTCATACATATCACCGATGGGCGTCGAAGTACCATGTGCATTGATGTAGTTCACCTGTTCAGGGGTGATTCCGGCATTTTTAAGGGCCATTTTCATACTGCGGGCCCCACCTTCTCCCCCCGGTGCCGGAGAGGTTAGATGATAGGCGTCACCGGTCAGGCCATAGCCCACAACTTCCGCATAGATCTTGGCGCCACGGGCCTTGGCAGACTCATACTCTTCGAGGACAACGATACCGGCCCCCTCTCCCATGATAAAACCGTCACGGTTCTTGTCAAAGGGGCGGGAAGCGGTTTGAGGATCATCATTTCTGTCGGAAAGGGCCTTCATTGCGGCAAAGCCGCCAATTCCCAGCGGTGTGATGACCGATTCGGTTCCACCGGCAATCATGGCATCCGCATCGCCCCGTTTGATGACATGGTAGGCGTCACCAATGGAGTGGGTACTGGTTGCACAGGCCGACACGGAAGAAAGATTGGGCCCCTTGGCTCCGTACTTGATTGAAATATGGCCGGGAGCCAGATTGATAATCAGCATCGGAATAAAGAAGGGGGATATTTTTTTAGGACCGCTCTCGTGAAGGATGGTATGGTACTTCTCGATCGTCGGCAAGCCTCCCAGACCGGCTCCCACCAGCACTCCGACCCGTTCGGCATTTTCTTCATTGATCACCAGTCCGGAGTCTTCCATTGCGTAATGAGCTGCCGCCAGAGCGTACTGAATAAAGAGATCCATTTTCTTGATCTCTTTCTTGTCAATGAACTCCTCTGCATTAAAATCAGTGACTTCCCCGGCAATTTTAACCGGCATGTCGCTCGTATCAAAACGGGTAATCAGGCCAATGCCCGATTTTCCAGACGTTACTCCATCCCAGTTTTTAGCATTACCGCATCCGAGGGGAGAAACAGCTCCAACACCAGTAACTACGACTCTTCTCATAATAAATGCTCCGTATTAGAAGTCTTTTTCAAATTGTCGGAATAAAAAGAGAGGGGCCTGCGCCCCTCCCCGGTATCACATCAGCTATGGTCTGTGATGTATTCGATGGCATCATTCACCGTCTGGATTTTCTCGGCATCTTCGTCAGGAATTTCAATATCGAATTCTTCTTCCAGTGCCATTACCAACTCAACCGTATCGAGGGAGTCGGCCCCGAGGTCGTCCATAAAGGATGATTCCGTTTGTACCTGGGATTCTTCAACGCCAAGCTGCTCAGCTACAATTTCTTTAACCCGTTTTGCGATATCAGACATTCTCCACCTCCATGTGATTTTAAACCTTTTCAGGTTTCGTGTATAAAGCTTCGTGCTTAATTAAGCATGAAACATTCAAATGTCAACCGATATTTCTTGTTTTCTACATGTACATGCCGCCATTCACCGAAAGTACCTGTCCCGTAATATATCCAGACTCCGGTGACGCGAGAAATTTAACCCCATGGGCAACGTCTTCGACCGAGCCAAGGCGTTCCATCGGAATGCTCTGCAGCAACGCTTCACGCCCTTTTTCCGGTAGTACGGCGGTCATATCGGTTTCAATAAAACCGGGGGCAACGGCATTCACGGTAATATTCCGCTTAGCCAGTTCCCGCGCGGCAGATTTAGTCATACCGAAGAGACCCGCCTTGCTGGCACAGTAGTTAACCTGCCCGGCATTGCCCATTTCTCCCACAACGGAGCTGATATTGATTATCCGCCCGTAACGGGCCTTGGTCATAATTTTAGACGCTTCCCGCATGCAGTTGAATGCACCTTTCAGATTGGTGTCAAGCACTGTATCCCAATCGGCGTCCTTCATCCGCATCATCAGGCCATCCTTGGTAATGCCGGCATTGTTCACCAGAATATCAAGTCGCCCCTGCTCGGCAACTATTTTTTTAAACAGGGCTTCCACCTCTGCCGAATTGGTAACGTCCAGTTTCACGGCACAGGCTTTACCCCCCGCGGCTTCGATGGCGGCAACCGTCCCGGCGGCACCGGTTTCACTGGTGGCCGTTGCCACAACAAACACCCCCTCTGCCGCAAGCTGCAGCGCAATAGCCTGACCGATACCCCGTGATGCTCCGGTTACCAGAGCGACCTGTTCCGTCATCATTGTGTACCTCCCGCGCCCTTCACTCCGGCACAATCTTCAATATTTGCCAGCTTTGCCTCTTTGTTGATCCGCTTGACGAGCCCGCTCAGAACCTTACCTGGGCCGATTTCCACAAACGTAGTGACCCCCAATGTCCCCATGGCGTGTACCGACTGTTCCCACAACACCGGAGAGCATACCTGGGTAACCAGCAGCTGTTTGACCCGTTCTTTATCACTGTTGGGGGCGGCATCGGCATTGGCAATAACCGGAATTGACAGATCAGATGACGTGAGAGCATCGAGTACGACGGCCAGGCGATCAGCCGCAGGCTGCATCAGCGCACAATGGAACGGAGCACTGACCGGAAGCTGCATCGCCTTCCTGAAGCCACGCCCCTTGGCGATTTCAATGGCACGGGCAACTGCCCCAACGGTACCGGCAATAACAATCTGCCCCGGTGAATTGAAGTTTGCAGGTGACACAACCTCCCCTTCAGCTGCGCAGCGGCAGATATCTTCGAGGATGTCGATTTCAATACCGAGCATGGCAGCCATGGTGCCGGTGCCAACCGGTACGGCTTCCTGCATGAAGGTTCCCCGGGCACGCACCGTACGAACCGCATCGGCAAAGGACAAGGCCCCGGCGCACACCAGTGCCGAATATTCACCCAGCGAGTGTCCGGCCACGTAATCGGCCTTCAAGTCGGTTTCCTGGGCAACAACCCGTAACACGGCAATGCTGGCGGCCAGAATGGCCGGCTGGGTGTTGGCCGTCAGCTTAAGATCGGCCTCGCTGCCACTGAAACAGAGCTCGGAAAGTTTGAAACCGAGGGCATCGTCCGCCTCTTCAAACAATTGACGGGCAACAGGATAGGCATCGGCCAGTTCCTTTCCCATTCCCGAATACTGGGAACCTTGACCGGGAAAAATAAATGCAGTTTTAGACATATACATTAATCCTTGTCGAAGTGGATTGTACTGCAACTACCAGGTAATGAGGGCGGAACCGTAGGCAAAACCGCCACCAAAGGCAACCAGCAGGACCTTGCCGCCAGGTTTGATGACGTTCAGACGATTCGCCTCATCAAGAGCAATCGGAATTGAAGCCGAAGAGGTGTTGCCGTAACGGTGGAGGTTGGTATACTGCCGGTCCGCTTCAATGCCAAGCCGTTTTGCCGTGGCATCGATGATTCGCCGGTTGGCCTGGTGGGGTATCAGAAGAGAAATGTCGTCGGCCACAAGTCCATTGGCCTCAAGGGCTTTGAGAGAAGCTTCCTCCATGGCACGGACCGCGTGTTTGAAGACCTCATTTCCCTCCATGGTTATATGGAGCATCTCGCCATCAATGGTGCGGCTGTCCGTTGCCGGATGGCGGCTGCCGCTCCCCGGCTGATAGAGCAGATTCCAGTGGGCACCGTTGCTGAAGGTGTGGGTCGAACAGAGCTGGTGATTCCCTTCCGACGCCTCCAGTACCACGGCACCGGCACCATCACCGAAAAGTACGCAGGTATTGCGGTCCTTCCAGTTGACAATACGGGACAGCACTTCTGAACCGATAATGAGGATTTTCTTGGCTGAACCGGAACGGAGATATTTTTCTGCGACCGAGAGACCGTAGATGAACCCGGAACAGGCAGCAGAAATATCGAAGGCGGTGGCGTTGACCGCACCAAGCATATCCTGAACGATACAGGCTGTCGAAGGAAAGGGAAAATCGGGGGTTACCGTGCTCAGGATGATAAGATCAAGTTCCCGTGGGTCCACACCGGCCATGGCCAGGGCATTGCGCCCCGCTTCGGCCGCAAAGGTGGACGTATACTCCCCCTCGCCTGCAATGCGGCGCTCTTTAATCCCTGTTCTGGTGGTAATCCATTCATCACTGGTGTCAACCAACGTTTCAAGTTCGGCGTTGGTGAGAATTCTGCCTGGCAAAGCTGAACCGGTTCCGGTTATTCTGATATTCACGATAGAAGCTCCACTATTCTGCCGAGGGCGCAGGTGCCACATCCCCTCGTATCGAGACCAGACGATTTTCCGATAACTTCTCGGCCACATGCTCTGAAACACCATTTTTGGCATACTCATGGGCAAAACGGATGGCATTTTTGATAGCCTTGACGTTGGAACCGCCATGGCAGATCATTCCGACGCCATTTATTCCCAGTAATGGCGCACCACCATACTCGGCATAATCAACTATTTTTTTGAAACGCCCAAAGGCACCGGCAACAAAGAGGTAGCCGATCTTGGAAATCCAGCTCTTGACTATTTCCCGTTTCAGCATCTTGCCGGCAGCGTCGGCCAATCCTTCGGAAAGCTTCAGAACGATATTACCGACAAAGCCGTCACAGACTACCACATCGACCGCGCCGGCAAAAATATCCCGCCCTTCGATGTAGCCGCAATAATTGAGGGATGACGTGCGAAGGGAACCGTTGGTTTCACGGGTAAGTTCATTCCCTTTTGAATCTTCCTCACCATTGGAGAGCAGACCGACCTTGGGAGAGGCGATACCCATTGCATAACGGGCATACACCTCGCCCATAATGGCAAACTGCACCAGATGGAGCGGTTTACAGTCTACATTACCACCGACGTCGAGAACCAGAGTCTGCCCTTTCAGAGTTGGAAACAGCTGGGCTATGGCCGGTCGCTCGATCCCCTCGATCCGTTTCAGTACGAACATCCCCGCAGCCATGGTTGCCCCGGAATTACCGGCACTTACCGCGGCGCACGCCTTGCCGTCCTTAACAAGCTCAAATGAACGCCGCACCGAAGAGTCCCGCTTTTTGCGAATCGCATCGGAAGCGGAGTCATGCATGCCAACAACTTCACTGGCATGAAAGATATCGATATCGAGCCCATTGACCGAATGCTTGGCAAGCTCGGCTTCCAGACGTTCACGGTTGCCGACCAGGGTTACCGACAGTCCGAATTCCCGGCAGGCGGCAATGGCACCTTCAACTTCAACGGCGGGCGCATTATCCCCCCCCATTGCGTCAACGGCGACCCTCATCTGTAGTGGCTGCAGCACGGAATAATTCTCTAGGCTTGAGCTACAGTAAGGGTGCTAACCTCTTTACCTTTGTACGTACCACAGGTCAGGCAGGCACGATGGGGCAATTTGGCAGCTTTGCACTGGGGGCAGATTGACAGGGACGGAGTCGTTAAAAAGTCATGGGCCCTTCTCATATTCTTACGGGATTTGGACGTTTTTTTCTTGGGTACAGCCATGGTATTTCTCCTTTTTCTGGTGTTACACGTACACGTGCCACCGCTCTATTACTGATTTACCTTAAAATTTTTCAGCGCACTAAAGGTCATATGTACCGGCTCGTTGCTGCATGAGCAGGAAGTGACATTCAAATCGGTCCCACATCCGTGGCAGAGCCCTTTACACTCTTCGTCACAGAGCGGTTTCAACGGGATCTCCATGGCAATCTGTTCTTCAATCTCATGGGTCAGTTCTATCTCATCACCACTGTAGGTCGATGACAACAGGTCCAGCTCGCCAAGCTCAAGCTCATCTTCAGCTGTCAAGGCATCGGGGCTTTCCTTGCGAAAAAATATGGTGAAACTGGTATCCACAAAGGAGCCATAATCAACGAGACAACGGGAACACGAAAGAGCAAGCGGCACCGAAACCCTACCGGTCACCCGGATTGTGTCGTACTCCTTGGTGGCGACCAGATCGCCGACCACGTTTCCGGTTATTCGGCAGCTTTGATCCTTCTGCATGGCGTCCAGCAACGGAAACGCCTCCGCAGGCTCTTCAAAATGGAGCGGGACAGGTATATCCTTTATATGATCAATTACCAGTTTCACATGCACCATCCGGCGGATCAGAGCCATTATTATTTAAAGCAACCTAGTATAGAGAATCTACCTGTTTTGTCAAGACATTTACTGACTGTTTTTTTCAGCCCCGAGGATTCAGCCGGCCAAAGCATTCAAGCTGGATTCTAACCCGCTCCGCAAGATCGGCGGGAACCATCTCCCACTCAAATCGCCACCCCCAGTTACCATAGGCTGTACCGGGAATATTCATACGTGCGGCACTCCCCAACCGGAGCAGATCCTGGAAAGGAATTAGTGCGGTAGTGGCAACGGAACGGAGCAGTAACGCCTGAATCGCTCCAACGGTATCGTCACCTCCCCCCACATAATAGTCAACCCGCTCACGTTGCCGATCAGAAAGCGCATCATACCATCCAACGGTGGTGTCATTATCATGGGTGCCGGCATAGACCACACAGTTACGCTGGTAGTTATGGGGAAGATAGGGATTTGTCGGTCCGGAATCAAAGGCAAACTGGAGTATTTTCATGCCGGGAAAGTCATAACGATCCCGCAGTTCTTCAACTTCGGCTGTAATCACGCCAAGGTCTTCGGCAATGAGCGGCATTGTACCCAACGCCTGTTCCAGTGCATCGAATAATTTTACCCCGGGTGCCGTGACCCACCTGCCGTTAATTGCCGTTGATTCGCTGACCGGCACATGCCACGCGGCCTCAAATCCCCGGAAATGATCAACCCTGACGACATCAAACAGCTCAAACATGGAGCGGAACCGCTCGATCCACCAGCCGAAATTATTCTGTGCCATCGCCTCCCAGCTGTAGAGGGGATTGCCCCACAACTGTCCGGTTTCACTGAAATAATCAGGAGGGACACCAGCTACTACCGTCGGTTTTCCTTTGGCATCAAGTAAAAACAGTTCCCGGTTGCCCCAGACGTCCGCCGAATCATACCCCACGAAGATGGGGATATCTCCAATGATGGCAATACCTCTATCGGCAGCGTATGACCGCACATTGCGCCACTGTCTGAAAAACTGCCACTGCAGGTATTTCTGTATCCCAATTTCCGGGCCGAGATCCACGGAAGCTTTCTCATACCTTTCCGGTGTCAGTAGTGCATATGAGGCGGGCCATGTATCCCAGGAGCGTCCCTTATAGCGGCGTTTCAGGGCCATAAACAGCGCATACCGGTGGAGCCACGGGGTCTGGTTGCAAAAATCCCAGAATTCCTGTTTCCCCGGTGCGTCAGCGGTGGCGAGAAAAACGGCAGCTTCCCGCTCAAGCCACTTCATCTTGGATTTGGCAACCCGCTCAAAATCCACCGAGCAGGAATCGGTCGGCCCCTTACCGGGAATAGCAGTGGACGAGGAACTTTCACTGCGGATCTGTTCCAGATCAATCAGCAGGGGATTGCCCGCAAAGGCCGAAAAAGCGGAATAGGGAGAGTTACCACAGGCCGGCGGAGTAAGTGGCAATACCTGCCAGTAGGTCATGCCCATGGAGGCCAGCAGATCGACGAACCGGAAAGCATCCTTTCCGAAGCAACCGATCCCCCCCGCCCCCGGCAATGACGTGGGGTGCAGCAGGACACCGCATGAACGTCTCTGAAGCAGAGCATCCGCCGATGTAGATGAACCGGTGTTATTTCCCATCACATTCTCCTCCTGACAAAGCCAAACCTTCAAGCAACCCAAAATCGCTCACCTTCATCCGTACGAAAGAAAAGCGGTCCATGACAGCCATCAGTATGAGCATTCCGGCTATGATCAGATCTTCCCGACCCTTTTCAAGTCCCTTGACCGCCAGCCGTTCCTGCAGGGTCAACCCGGAGAGTCGCGTAAAAATATCACCTATGGCGAGCCTGCTCACCGTCGCATTATTTACCTTACGGTAATCGTAATCTTCCATTTCCAGATGTACCGCAGCAATGGTCGTTGCGGTACCGGCCGTCCCCACCAACTCGGCATCGGGCGGCACCGATATGCCAGCAGTCTGTAGATCATTCACCAGCTGATCGATCACGGATTCAACCCGCTCAACCATCCCGCCATGGGTCGGAAAGCCTTCAATCAGACGGACCACACCGATCGGCATGCTCCTGATAAATACCGGAACACCACCGCGGGAAAGGGTAAACTCCGTACTCCCCCCTCCCACATCCAGAATAACAAGTGACTCCGGTTGACTGTCAAGACAGGAGAGCACACCGGCCAAGGTCAGTCGCGCCTCCCGTTCACCATCGATAACTGCCAGCTTGATCCCACTTTCCGCCAGAGCTTCCGCAACGAAGGCAGCACCGTTCACCGCATCCCGAACCGCACTGGTTGCCGAAGCATTGACCTCGGTAACACCGTACCGTGAAAGCAGAAGGGAAAATCGCTTCAGACAGGCCTGACCTCGTGACCAGGCTTCGCCAGAAATCCCTTTTTCATCGGTAAAACCGCCACCAAGCCGTACAATCTCACGTTCAACATGAATCGGGGTGATCCCGCCCCCCTCACGCCGGACTATGAGCAGACGGGCGGTATTGGTTCCAAAATCCAGTGCGGCGCATAAGTCACTCATCACATTTTTCTCGCCGTTCAGCCGAGCACCATTTCCTTCAGCTCTTTACCCACTTTGAAAAAAGGAAGCTTTTTGGGACTCACTTCGATCGGTTCTCCCGTCTTGGGATTACGCCCGGTATAGGTGCCGTATTCCTTGACCACAAAGCTTCCCAGACCACGGATTTCGATGCGCTCCCCCTGTACCATGGCATCACCCATCGACGTGAAGATCAGGTTCACCAGCTCCTCTGCCCGTTTCACCGGTAAATCCCTGCGTAACGCCACCTGCTCAATCAATTCCGACTTATTCATACCCCCCCCGTGATCAGAGCCGTACCGGCCGAATTGCAACCTGAATTATGTGAAGCGTGAAACTTACAACTAATGACAGGATTTTTTCAAATACTTTTTGAAAATAACCGCCGCATCGTCGTGGCGACCAACTTCTTGCAGCAGCGTATGGAGCCGTTCTGCGGCAGCCCGTGCCAGGGGAGACGCCAGCAGCTCGACATACAGATTGATGGCACTTTCATGGTGGCCGGTACACTCAAGGATATCGGCACGTAACAGCAAAGCCTGTTCGGGGAGTATGTGGGCGGCCACCATGGTATCAACCGTCGCCATGGCTTCGGCGAATTTTCCCGTTTCCCTCAGCATCATGGCCAGGGTAACCCAGGCCAGTGAATTGCCTTCATTACTCTGAATTGCACTGCGAAGGTGCTGTTCCGCTTCCCGGTCGCGACCCAGTCGATGGAGTACTTTTCCTTTTTCGAAATGATAGATATCCGGTGGCAAGGTAGCAACACAGCCGTCAAATCCGGAAAGGGCCTCTCCATGGTGGTCCCGACTGGCAGCAATGTAGGCACCGGCAAAGTCTTCTCCAAGTCCGGCATAACGCTGATGCAGTTCTTCCGGCAGCTGGTGGATAAGCAGCTCATAATATTCGAGGAGCGGGAGAGAGTCATCAAGATATGAGCTGTCGGACAGCTCCCCCCCTGAGGAACCGGAACAGGAGGCACAGGAGGAGGACGTCCCACGGGATGGGGCCGGTTCGCTCTCTTCAAGTGAGATGTTTTTCAGCAACGTGTCCGCCTTATGCCTGATGGCCTGACTGGTAGTCTGGGTCAATGCCAGCTCAAGATGGTCCACCGCTTTTACGGCGTCCCCCCGCCCCAGGGCACATTCAGCCTCCGAGATGTTCCGTTCGGCAAGACCGTTGTTGGCAGCTTCTCTGCCTTTCAGCAGGGAAGTACGCACGGTGTCATCCACCGGATCAGTGGTACAGAGTTTCAGACCATCCTCGTAGCAAACTCTGGCATCGAAATAGCTCTCCGACGCCATATACTTGTCACCCTTTGCCAACAGATCCGAGGGGGACTTGGAAAACCAGCGGCTGATAAAATTCACGTTACATCACCTTTCCCGGCTTTACCGAGTACTGTTATACTTTCAATATGGTATGTCTGGGGAAACATATCCAGCGGCACAGAGGTCACAACCCGGTAACCACCCGCCATGAGCCGCTCACAGTCCCGCGCCAGCGTGCTCGGATCGCAGGACACGTAGATGATTCGATCGGGCTGAAGGGTCAGAATCCCGGAAAGCACATCTCCGGCACCGGCCCGTGGCGGGTCCAGCAGCACGACATTAAATGTTCTCCCACGGCCAATGAGGCGTGCCACCCCGGCGGCTGCATCATCACAAAAAAATTCAACATTTGCAACCTTGTTGATGTCACAATTGTACTTTGCTGCGTTACAGGCCTCTGCATTACTCTCCACACCGGTAACTGACGCAACTTCTGCTGCAAGGGGGAGGGAAAAATTCCCGTTGCCGCAATAGAGGTCCAAAAGAGTTTCAGAGGGGCGGAACACAGCAAGTTTACTGACGAGGGACACCATGGCACTGTTTTGCAGGCGGTTTACCTGGGCAAAACCACCGGAGGGATAGGTAAGTGACACCGAGGTACCCGCCTGACCAGGAGAATCAAGGGAGTAACAGACATCGCCATTTCCCCCTATTTTTAGGGAGCCTGAGCCATCACCGGCAGCCAGATACAGCCCGGTACAGGGTCCGAAATTGCGGGCCGGGTCCGCAAGATACCGCCGTTTCCCCGCCGTCACCTTTCCCCGGTCATGAATAATCAGAACGACACCGTTTTCCCCGGCATCGATGGTTAACTGGGTAAACGCTTCATAATCGGGGCAGTTCGGTAACTCGCTTCGGCACCGTTCCAGCAGCTGATTCACCTCCGGAATGGCAACCGGACAGCCGGCGACGGCATCCACTACCCCGTGGGAACCGTGTCGAAAAAAACCGATCAGAAACCGGCCCTGTACCACCGCAACCTTGAACTGCACCCGCGAACGATACCCGTACTGCCGGGGGGCGGCAACGGTTTCTTCCACACAATCAGCCGGTACACGGGCCCCCTTTCGGAGACATTCGGCCAGAATATTCCGTTTCTGCTCAAGCTGAACACCATAGTTGATATGCTGCCAGTTACAGCCGCCACACTCACCGAACAGGGCACACACCGGCGTCACCCGGGAGGGGGAGGCTTCCCGTATTTCTGCCAGAGAAGCGGTGGAGTAGGATTTTTTTTCAGAGGTAATCCGCAGCGATACCCGATCACCGGGGCAACTGTACGGCACGAAGCAGACCTTGCCATCAATACGACAGACACCGTTACCGCCAAAGGCAAGTCTCTCAATGGTTGCAACCGGAAGTGCCACCTTACCTCCTGCCATGGACCGGCTTCTTCATACGTTTCCGGTATTCGCTCTGCACAAAACGGGGAGCAAAACCGGGGACCGTCAGGTACCGGACAGACGTTTCACGGAACGTCTCTATCAGCTGACTGCGCACCGCAGCAACATCCGACTCCGGTACAGCCATTTTCTCCAGAATCCGCTCAAAGCGGACCGATGCACCGACTTTCGCCACCACCGCTTCCCATTCGGCAGCGGTTTCAAAATAGGATTTGAGCACCGGCATTTCGCACCAAACCAGTACCTTCACATGAAAATAACCACCAAAATAATGCTGTGTCTGATCAACAAGCGTGACCGTATGGGCACCATCCAGCAAAATAGTTTCAATAATCACAGTGCCCCCAGCATTCGATGCATCTGGGGAATCACCCGCACATCGGAGAGTCTGGTGGAGACCAATTCCTGTAACAGCAATAGCGCACCGGCACCGATGCCGACCGAACCATCAGGCAGTGAGAGTGGCTGGATAAAAAGAGGAATGGCCGCGTCCACCGCAGAGATCACATCTGCAACCTGCCGGACCTCCTCCGGGGTGGTCAGGCCGCTGACCACTATTTTTACCGCCAGGGACGTGCCATAGGCTTCCCTGAGGAACAGGGCGTGTTCCTCCCATAACGACCGGTCGATGCCGGAGGTGGAAGGGAGTTTAATGTCCATGCTGATGTGGCGTACCAGCGGTTTTACCTGTTGCAGGGCCCGGTGGAGCGTACCGTTTGTTTCCAGGTGGACCGGCAATAATCGCCCCAACTCCGGGAGCCATTCAATCAGCGTATCCACCGAAACCAGCGGTTCCCCGCCGGTAAGACTAATGGAGTGATGCGCTCCGGGCAACCGGGTCACCCACTCATTCATAAGCGACGTAATTACCGGCAGGGTTACGGGCTGAGGAAAATCGCGGTAAACCCCGGAACCGGGTGCGGTTTCACACTTTCCTCCGGGTGACAAGGCGAAATCGGTGTCGCAGTAACGACAGTCCAGATTGCACTCCATCAGGCGAAGAAATATCTGTCGCCGACCGGCAAAAAGCCCCTCCCCCTGTACGGAGGAAAACAGCTCACTGATGAAAGCGGTTTTACTCATAATAGCGGGCAGAAGCGTTGTCCGACTCCCAGACAGTAATGGAATCAACGGTAACATTATCGTTGTTCATCCGTTCAGAAATACGTCCGTACAGATATTTGGCAATATGCTCCGAAGAAGGAGACAATTCGAGAAACGCTTCGTTCTCATTGAGATACTTATGATCCAGTTCATTAATTATGGCACATGCTTCACGTTTAAGAATCTTGAAGTCAATACCAAGGCCCGCTTTATCCAGTTCCCGAGCGGTAACCGCCACTTCAACTTTCCAATTATGGCCATGGAGATTTTCACAATCCCCCTGATAATTTCTCAGATTATGTGCTGCGGCAAAACTGCTCCGGATGGTCAGCAAAAACATAATGAACGACTCCTCTGATTGGCAGAAAGTAATTTCAGATACCGGCAGATACTACACAAAAAAAAGGGCAACCACAAGGGTTGCCCTGATTATTCGTAAAAAAGAGCTGGCTATCAGCTTTGGGAAGCCACCAAAGCCTGTTCGATGTCGGCGATGATATCATCCACACCTTCAATACCGATGGAAAGCCTGATGAAGTCGGCCGTTACCCCGGAGGCGACCTGCTCTTCGGGGGTCAACTGCTGGTGGGTCGTCGAAGCGGGATGAATGACCAGGGATTTTGCATCGCCAATATTGGCCAGGTGCGACAGCAATTTGACATTGTCGATGAACTTTTTCCCCGCTTCCATCCCCCCCTTGATGCCGAAACCGATGATTGCCCCCTCCCCTTTTGGAAGGTACTTGAGGGCCCGTTCATGGTCCTTGTGGCTGGCAAGACCGGGGTAATTAACCCAGACAACACTCGGATGGGATTCCAGCCAGCACGCAACGGTACGGGCATTTTCAACGTGGCGCGCCATTCGGACGTGGAGTGTTTCCAACCCTTGAATTATCTGCAATGAGTTATAGGGAGAAATGCAGGCACCCATGTCACGGAGCAGCGAAACCCGCATCTTGATAATATACGAAATTGCGCCAAGGGCATCCCAGTATTTCAGACCGTGATAGGAGGGATCGGGCTCGGTGAACTCGGGAAACTTGCCATTATTCCAGGGGAATTTTCCCCCATCAACAACCGCACCCCCAATGCTGGTACCATGGCCGCCAATAAATTTGGTCAATGAATAGACGACGATATCGGCACCATGTTCAAGGGGCTTGAAGAGGAACGGGGTGGTCACCGTATTGTCAACCACATAGGGGATACCGGCCTGATGGGCAATTGCTGCAATGGCCTCAAAATCATCGACGTTATTCTTCGGGTTACCGACCGATTCGCTGTATACCAACCGGGTGTTTTCATCAATGGCTGCACGGACATTCTCGGGATTGGAGGTATCAACAAACTTCACCGTAATTCCAAGTTTTGGCAGCGTATAATGGAACAGATTATAGGTACCACCATACAGATAGTTGGTGGAAATGATGTTATCCCCCGCCTTGGCAATATTGAGGACCGCATAGGTAATTGCGGCCTGTCCGGAAGCGACCGCCAGTGCAGCAACACCACCATCCAGGGCAGCCAGGCGCTGTTCAAGAACATCGGTCGTCGGATTCATCAGCCTGGTATAGATATTACCGAATTCCTTGAGACCAAAAAGATTGGCCGCATGTTCGGAACTCTTAAAAACATATGAGGTGGTCTGGTAGAGAGGCACCGCACGGGAAAGTGTCGTCGGGTCTGGGGTCTGGCCTGCATGAAGTGTCAGTGTCTCAAATGATTGTTTCGTATCCGTCATAAATCCTCCCGGGCAGTGTACTATTCATTATCTATAGACAGTACAATTTCCGCCTAAAAGAGTCAAGTTCAATTATTACACAGATCACACACATCACATTAATAACACCATATTTTGCTAATCCCCCCCTGCCCGCTACCCCTTTACCACAGCCAATGACCGGGCCACCCCGATGATGATCTGCCTCACTTCACTTTTGGTCTGACGATACGGATAAGACACCTCCGGTTCACTTTTCACCTCAACAATTGATCGAATCAGAGACATGACGATCTCACTCTTGCCAACGGCCTGAATACCACGCATTTGAAGTGCCCCCTTGTGGAATGGTAGATTCACAGTAGAAAAACTCTGGGGTTACTAATTGCAGATTATATGCCATGAGTCGTGAGATAAATTTCATAATGATTGAGTACATTTACGCAACAATATCAAAACAGACCCCTGCGACAAAAGTTGACAGACCACATAACCAGATGTGATACAACTGATGGATAACGGCTAGATAGGATTTTTTTGACAGGCAACATTTGTCGCAGGGAGGGGAATGAACGCGTGGACTGTTGACGGCCACCCTCACGTCATGTATATCGGATAGCGGAGACATTATACCCGATAGTTTGTCTTTTTGGTGTACAGTAACACCACATCGACACACACCACCGGCATGACAGTCAGGACAGGGATATGCGTAATCTGATCCAGCAGGCATTACAGTTGATTCCTATTATAACCTGGCTCCCCCGCTACCAGGTTGCCTGGCTGCTGCCGGACCTCATCGCCGGCATCACCCTGGCTGCCTATGCCGTACCAGTGGCCATGGCGTACGCCACCCTGGCCGGCCTGGCTCCCCAAACCGGCCTCTACTGCTATATTTTTGGCGGTATCGCCTTTGCGCTGTTTACCACCTCACGCCATCTGTCCATCGGACCGACCGCCGCCATATCGGTCATGGTAGCCAGTGTGGGCGGTTCCATGGCGGCGGGAAACCTCTCCAGCTATTCTGCCATCGCAGCCATGACCGCCGGCATGGTCGGCTGTCTCTGCCTCCTTGCCTGGCTGCTCCGACTTGGCTCCTTTGTTAATTTCATTTCCGAGTCGATCCTGCTCGGCTTCAAAGCCGGTGCTGCCGTCAGTATTGCCACCATGCAGCTTCCCAAACTCCTTGGCATAGCGGGAGGAGGTGAAAATTTTCCGGACCGCATGCTCACGCTGTTTCATCAACTTGGCACCGTTAACCCCATGGTCACCGCCCTCGGCGTCGGCTCCTTGCTGTTGATTTTCGCAGGAAACCGGCTGCTGCCCGGCCGGCCGGTTGCCTTACTGGTGGTACTCGGTTCCATCGGCGTGGTAACCATGTTCGGATTAGACCGCCAGGGAGTACACGTTGTCGGTCACATCCCGGCCGGATTACCGTCATTCCAATTTCCCACCTTTCGCAGCGATCAGATCGAAGGGTTGCTGGAACTTGCATTCGCCTGTTTCCTGCTTTCCTATGTGGAAAGCATTGCAGCGGCACGGGCCTTTGCCTCCCTCCATCGCTACCCGGTCAATCCCCGCCAGGAATTTCTGGCACTGGGTGCAGCCAACCTGATTGCCTCCGTCAGCTACGGATACCCGGTGGCCGGTGGATTATCACAGTCGGCTGTTAACGAAAAGGCCGGTGCCCGAACCCCCCTTTCTCTCATCTTTGCGTCATGTACCCTGATACTGGTGACCACCTTCATGACCGGACTGCTTCACAATCTTCCGGAAACCGTTCTTGCCGCAATCATCCTGGCTGCGGTATCCGGCTTTATCAGGATTGCCGATTTCAAGCAGCTTCGCCACATCAGCCGAAATGAGTTCAACGTTGCCCTGGTAGCTTTTACGGGAGTGCTGTTGTTCGGAATTCTGAAGGGGGTTACGGTTTCGGCAATCACCTCAATCCTCTTCCTGCTCAGGATGCTGGCCAAACCCCACGTCTCCGTGCTTGGCAGAATCCATGGCAGTACCCGCTTCAGCGATTCGGTCCGTCATCCAAGTAATGAACTCTTCCCCGGACTGTTTTTGTTCCGGGTCGAGGCCCCCCTGCTCTATTTCAACGTAAACGCCGTCAATACCCAGGTGCTGGAGGCGTTACATGCCGAAAGCAGTCCGGTACAGATGGCGGTATGTGACCTGTCAACCTCACCCTACATCGATGCCGCAGGTGCAAAAATGCTGCAACAACTGGTTGAAGAATTGCGTCTGGAGGGAATTCATTTCAGAGTTGCCGAAGCCCATGCGGAAGTTCGGGAGATTCTCCGGGCCACCGGCATCAGTGAATCCCTGGGAGGGGTAAGCAGATATACGTCACTTGCAGATATTGTGGAAGACTTTGAGCGTGACCGGCATCACGCCGATGCCGGTCGTCATTAGTTTGAGAAAGTTACACACCCAGTTCCCGTAACACAATGCTGGTTTCCGCCTGGCCATCAAGCCATGCCGACAGTTCATCCACCATTTCCATTTCATCGCTTTCAGCATAGTGGGGCCATATTCCCAATACCGGTGCCCCGCAAAGCGAACCGATCTGATGGGGAGCATTTTTCTCAGCAAGCCCCGGCTGCTCCGGCATACCATTGATAATGACACCTGCCACCTGAAGCCCCATCTGCTGTGCGGCAAAACAGGTCAATACGGTGTGATTAATGGTACCCAATCCAGGACGGGCAACCACCAGCAGGGGCAGTTCCAGTTCACGGGCCAGATCGGCCACCAGCAGCCCCCCCGACAACGGCACCATCAACCCACCGGCACCCTCCACAATCACATACTGATAGGTGGACTGGAGACGCTCAAAGGCCTCCTTGATCAGGGAGAAGTCAATCCTGATTCCGTCAATCCGGGCTGCGTCGGCCGGGGCCAACGGCTCCCGCAGGCGGTACGGTGCTATGTCATCGGTCAATTCCAGACCGGCAGCCTGACAGAGCAGGTTGGCATCTTCTGGTATCAGCCGGTCGTCCTCCTGGCGACAGCCGCTGGTGACCGGCTTCATGACCCCCACCGACACGCCATTCATGCGGAGCAGGCGGGCCAGGGTCGCTGCAACGATGGTTTTCCCCACACCGGTATCGGTCCCGGTAATAAATATACCGCGAGGTGCCGTCATTGGTCAGCTCCGCAGCACCCTTCAACCGGCATTTCCAAGTCCTTGAGCATCTGCTTGTCCAACTCGGGGGGGCGTCCGGGGGTAGTCAGGTAATTACCGGTCATGGTACCATCGGCACCGGCGAGGAACATCCACGATTGCAGTTCCCGAAGATTTTTCTCTCGTCCGCCACAGACCGACAATCGCGTACCCGGAAGGAGAAACCGATAGACGGCAATGATCGTTAAGGACTCCAGCGGGGTCAGATTGTCAGCATGTTCGAGCCGCGTACCAGCCACCGGATTGAGGAAATTAAGGGGGATAGAATCAACCTCCAGTTCACGGAGCGTTAACGCCATCTCGATCCGCTGGGCAAAGGATTCCCCCAGGCCGAAAATACCGCCGCAGCAGACCCGTAATCCGACCTTTTTCGCGGCACGAATCGTTGCAACGTCGTCCTCATAATCATGGGTCGTGCAGATCTGTGGAAAGAAGCTGCGGGCGGTTTCAAGATTGTGATGATAGGTTTCCATGCCGGCATTCTTCAAGCGCAGGGCCGTCTCATCGTCGAGAATTCCCAGTGAACAGGAAGGAGATATGCTGGTTTCAGCCTTGATACGACCGATGGCCTTACAGACCTTGTCCAGTTCCTCCCCTTTGTTGATCCGGGTACCACTGGTGACGATGCCATAGCAACCGGCTCCATTTTCTTCCGCCAGGGCGGCAGAGCGGACAATTTCATCCTCATCGACCAGTGCATACACCGGAACGCCGGTGTCATGGTGGGCCGACTGGGCGCAAAAAGCGCAGTTTTCTGCGCAACGGCCCGATTTAGCGTTAATAATCGAGCAGAGGTGTACCACATTACCGACAAACCGCTCCCGTATCCGTGATGCCTCGGCAAACAGCAGATACCGGTCACTGCCGGTCACCGCTGACAACTTCAATGCTTCATCGACTCCCAGTACTTCTCCCGCCAGTACCCGCTCAGCCGTATCCAGAATAAATGTTCGTTGTGTCATAATTTCCCCCGTGCGCTGTCGATATCATATCTTACGGCCATTGTCAACCAAGCCGTTAAATAATAGTTTACAAGCAAAAACAGGCTAAAGCGGAATGAATAAAGGCTCTTGTACCGGAGCTGCTTCTCAACTATACTGGGCGAAAAAAGTAAGGAGTTACCATGTTAAAATCGTTTATGTGCCGGGTACTCAGCTACTGTTTCCTCGGAGTGTTGGCTACTACCGGCTCGGCCTTTGCGTACACTCTTTCCGTGGTTTCCGCCGGTGGCACAAAATATAATGTCATGGGCACACTAGATGGAGTTGCCGGCATTGATTTCATTGTTAAATATGACACAAAAGGACTTACTCAACCGACGGCATCACCGGGAAACGCAGTTGCCGGCGCATTGTTTCAACCGTATATCGCTCCAGGCATTGTACGCATAGCGATAATCAATGCCACCCCATTTTCGGGTAGTGGTATCGTTGCGACTATCACGTTCGCCACAAAAACAGTCGACAGCGCACTCCCTGTTATTATTTCAGCCAAGGTTATTGATGTAAATGGTACAGACATAGCGGCAACAAAAAGCAGCGACAGTAGCAGTAGCGACAGTTCAACCACTCTAACCGGAGATGGCAAAACAAATCAGACCACGGGGGGAAACAACGGAACCACAAATCCTGCGACCACCGGAGGAACCATCACTCAGATCTACGCAGCCGGCACTATTACGCTCCCCACCGATCTACAACGAAGCGATTCTCCACCGCCACGGTCTGATCAAACGCCTAAAATTGAACCAACCAGAAGTGAAATTATTCCGTCACGGGGAGCCGACTCAGCAACTCCACCCGAGCAGACAACCGGTGAGGCAAAAGCCGAAGAAGCGCGCCAATCGGTGATCTACACCGGGATCGTCGACAAGTTCAAGTTACCAAAAGGAAAGAAAACCCTTGAATCGCTGGCAGCCCTCTTTACCGCCGGTTTGGGTCACAACATCCGCCAGGAACCGGCCGTTATACTGAGTGACGGCAAAGAAAGTGCCACCCTGACCATTGATTTGCCGGAACGGCTCACCACCTCACCCAACTTCTCGGTTTCCAGTGGCACCCTGGTTTCCTTCCGACAGGACAAGCTGAAAAAAGGGAGATGGATTGCGGTGGTTCTCCCGGAAGCGGGTACACCTTCAGTTTCCGTAACGGTGGTCGCCGGTGCCGAGGATTTCGAATTCCCTCTGACCGTAGCTCCTGTCATCACAACAAAACTGCCGTTAAACGAACAGGGATGGGAAACGTTCCAACGGGAGGTCGGCACCCCCCAGTCACCACTCCATGACTTTAATGGCGATGGCATCCGCAATTATCTGGATGAATTCATTTTTGTTGCCAACTCTCTGGTACAATTGAAAAAGCCGGCTCCTCCGGCTATTGCTCCGGAAAAGCCGGCCAAAGTAAAAGCCGATCATCGTTAAACCCCGCTCAAAGATTGCTTCCCCCTTTTTCAAAGGGGGACCGAGGAGGATTTAATCACCCTCAATTGTTGGCAGCATTCTTCTTAATCTTCTCATTCTTCTGTGCTTCAATCCTTTTGGCAACCTGCTCCACAACCTTTTCAGACGACATGAGCGGTTTATGAGGCAGTTGGCCGGCAACCACCCGTTCTCCCTGAATTGAAGAGGCCGCTGATCTGGCATGCTGGACGGGAGGTGCCATATTCTGGTACAGGAGCATGGTAGACAAAAAGTTTCTGAAAAGTCGGTATGCCAGCCAGAGGCACAACACCAACGGGACAATATCTTCCATCCAGTAATCGGTGCTCCGCTGGCGCACCATCTCGCCCGCCAGCAGTCCGGCCGACGAAATCAGGAGTCCCACCGCGTTACCGATTACCCGATATTCGATATCATCCGCTATTTTTATTTCAGCCGCTTTTGCCACACGTTACCCTTGATGAAAAAAAATCGAACAGATTGGTTCCGCTTCAGTTTCTGCCTGAACATTTAACAACTGGCGTTCTCTATCCATCGGCAAAACAGCAGGTTTCTACAGAGTTATTATCGAAAAAACGTTTGATGGGGCACTCATCGGGAGGAACTTCACCTGAATAACAAAGGGAGATTGACCACCGACAGGCACTTTGCTACACTGCAAGCAATTACATTACAGGGAGGTGTCTATGAAAAAAACATTATTGGCGGGTGTTCTTGTTGCACTGGCACTGGCTGTGTCGCCGGCACTGGCCTCGGATATCAAATTTCCAACAGGCCAACCAACAATCGGACAGGATGATTTCAAAACCTTGAGCAAAGAATTAGGAGCACTGATCGGTTTCAAAAACATGGCCCCGGCAGAACCGCTCGGATTGACCGGTTTCGATGTTGGCTTGGAGGTATCCGGTGTCGGCATCGACAAAAACGGCAGTTACTGGAACAGTGCCTTTAATAACAGTGCCCCTTCGTTCCTGGCCTTTCCCAAGCTTCGGGCGCGTAAAGGTTTGCCGTTTGGCATTGATATTGGCGCGATGTACTCATACGTGCCGGACAGCAACGTTAAACTGTATGGCGGTGAAATAAGTAAATCCATCCTTGATGGCGGCATTGTCTCTCCCGCCGTCGGTGTCCGTGCCACCTACACGAAACTGGCAGGGGTTGACGACCTTTCCCTGCAGACCTATGGTATCGACGCATCTATCAGCAAAGGCCTCCTGTTCCTGACCCCCTATGCTGGAGCAGGCTTGCTCTGGGTAAGCAGCGAAGCAAAGGGTACACTTGCCGCAAACAGCTCTGTCTCGCTTAAAAATGAGCAGACGCTTCCCCGCTACTTCTTCGGATTGAAAGTATCTCCATTCCCCCTTGTCGGCATCACGGCAGAGGTTGAATATGCGGTACGTCCCATTTACTCGTTGAAGGCTGCCATAAGCTTCTGATGTTACTTCACAGCATCAACCGGAAGATGGCGCATGTTACTGCGCCATCTTCCGGTTGAAAAATTTCACTCATAACCTATTTGGATTTTTGCGGAGTGGCTGCAGGCAATTGAACAATCGGCTGCTGAGACACTGTGGACCTGTTCTTCATCTGGGTTTCGTAGGTAAGATTCTTCTTTGTGGCTATTTCCACAACACTGCCTGACAGTACGTACTTCAACGTGCTGTCAACATAGAGTACCGTCGGCTGCTTGTCGATGGCAACGACCACCTCGTAGACATCCTTGAAAGCATTGACTTTTTCTACCGAGTTGATGGTAAAGCTTGGTGGCATGATCGGCTTCAGGGCTTCGGCCACTTTCTCCTTTGACGGTGCGGAACCGCATCCGGCCAACATCCCGGCAACAATAACCGCTCCTGCAACATTCCATGACTTCATCATTACAAACATTCTCCTTGTGATTTAATAACATCCGCCTGCATGGTCCGTTTTACGCCTATACAGAAGACCACCGCCAAGTACTGCCATCAAAAGTCCTGCTGTCAAACCAATCCAACCAAGCTTGACGATAATAATCAACGGTGTCAACGCAAAGCGGGTCAGCACACGCAATAAATCATGCTGCGCAATGTAATGAGCGATCGGCGGACTATACCGGTAGTAGAACCTGACGAATGCGCTTCCTGCCTTTGATTGCAGCAGCACTTCATCCCTGAAGTGCCGCAACACCATAACATGGGGATCAAGGTAACTGCCATAGGCTGCCGTCGCAATAAAACAGCCGCTGCCACCACCGCTACCACCGGTTGCAGGCGGGGGATTGTTAATGACCGTGTTGCTTCCACCGCCGTTGGAGGTAGCAGTGGCAACCACGAGAGGATCGACAATCGTTCCGACGGCTGGATCGGCATCATAAAGCGGGTTGTTATCCGGTATCGAGTAGGTAATAGACTTACGATCCGCACTGACGGTGACGAGAGACGTAATATCGGTCCACACCAGGTTTACAACCTTATAAAACAGGGCACCGGTCGGTAGTGTGGTGTCATAGTTTACGGTCACCGTAACGGAGCCACCCGTTACATTATTGATCTGCATCTGAGTCGCACTGACGACGGTAACGCCCGGATTATTATTAAGAGAAGGCGAAGACGTTGCCAGCGGACTCGACGTTACCGTCGTAGAGCTGCCGGAGGGAAGTCCGGGTAGCGTGACAACGGCACTTGTTCCGGTACCGGAAAGAGCCAGCGTTGCCACGGCACCGGTAGAATCAGTTATCGACAGAGTACAGGTGTATGGCTGCAAAGCCGTTGGAGTAAACGACACTGTTATAGGTACCGACTGATTTGCCTGAATTACCGCATTCAACGGTAACGGTCCGCTGAAAGCCGTATTCGACAACGATGCTGCTGTTATTGTGACAGCTGCAGCTGAGCCGTTAACAAGCCTTACCTGCAGAGAGCTTTGAGTAGCTCTTAATACACTTCCATACAACAGCTTAGTTATACCGGCAGCTGGTGTAGCGGTATTCGTGAATGAAAGAGAATTGGAAGCACTGGTAGTAATAGATACGCTCAACGGCTGAGTTACCGTCCTGCCGCCCGTGTCTGTTGCAGATACGGTAAAGTTTGTAGGGCCGCCTATTACAGTCGGTACGCCACTGATCACACCAGAAATGGCATCCAGATACAGTCCGGTGGGGAGCGTTCCCGAGGAGAGTGCCCACACAACAGATCCGGTACCGCCAACTGAAAGGAGCGTCTGGCTATAAACGGTGTTGACCGCACCATTTATCAGAGAGCTCGTTGAAATCACCAGCGGCGGATTGATAACGACCGTAAACGGCTTGCTGCCGGTCAGCCCATTGCCGTCGGTGGCCGTTACGGTAAAGGTAAAGGTGCCGGAGGCCGTTGGTGTGCCGGTCACGTCACCGGTCGCCCCATTGAGTGTCACGCCAGGTATGGGCGACAGGGTACCGGAACCGCTACCGGAGCTTATTGACCAGCTGTAAGCACCGGCACCACCCGTCGCGGCAACTGTCTGGTTGTACGCTGCCGTTGAATTTACCGTCCAGTTCAAAAGGCTCGCGGTGGAAATCCCCACGGGAGTAAATATGGTGAACGAGTAATCCCGGGTAGCCGAACGGCCATCGGCGTCCGTAAC
>CAIUSO010000133.1 GCA_903901875.1 uncultured Geobacteraceae bacterium
CTCTTCCAAGACTCAGTTGAAGTTGAATGGAAAGGTCTCAGTTGTAAGGTTTACAACTCTTTCCTCCGCCACGCAAAGCAAGCTTAACGGGAAAGTAGATAAGACCACTACGGTCAACGGTCAGCCATTGAGCGGGAATGTCACAGTAACCTCTATTACTGGCAACGCTGGGAGTTCCTCCGATTCTTCAAAGTTAGGAGGCCAAATACCGGCTTACTATCAGGCAGCATCTACCGCTATTACGACCGGCAACATTGCTTCTCAGACGGTCACAACGGCAACGGGTAATGCAGGTGGGTTGACGGGCACTCCAAATATCGTTGTTGGTGCATTAACCGCAACCGGGACTTCTATCAGCCTGACAGGTGCAAGTGTGGGTGTGGAGTTAGGGAGCGGTGCTACACCTAACACACCCTACATCGACTTTCACTCGTCAGGTAACAATATTGATTATGACGCCCGTATATTGGCCTCTGGTGGCACAGGGACGCCTGGGAACGGTGCTATAACTATAACCGGTTCATCCATATCATTGCCCCCTGTTTCGGCACTATTAGCAACAGGAACGACAAACACGTCTACATTGAAACTGACAGGATCAGTCACCGGTGGCACCACCTATTTGCAACTATGGAATACCACAACACCTATAGGTATTTTCGGGTCTTTAGGAGCTATTACAGGGGGTGCTTCTGGAGATATCGGCACGTATGTTTACGGTAATCAGAATTATATTATATACACAAGCGGAACGGCGCGACAGACTATATCAGGGGATGGTGCTACAACTTTCAGCGGGACAGTTGCGGCGGCAGGAGGTTCAACGAACCATACTGTTTGTTGGAAAGCAGGTGGAGTTCTCGGATATTGTTCATCGGTAGTGGCTTCTGACGGGTCATGTACCTGTAACTAAATTAAAGGGGAAATTATGAAACGTATTGTATTTACCATTTTATTCACTATTGCTTGCGCCCATCCAGGACACACGGCCATTTTGGTGTTTAACCAAAATGGAACGTATGTAACGAAACCTACCATGGAGGTTGCCCGTACAGCATCGGACGTATCAGGTAAAACGGTCGTAGTCACATCAGTCTTATCTGCTGCACAAAGCAACATAACAGCGTCATGGCCCATTGATAGGCGTATTAAAATAGAAAAAGGCGGGTCAATAGCAAATACCACGGCTTTCACTATCAATGCACCATTTGAGGCTGGTTTATATCAAGCTTTTTCTGGGCCCGGTGCCGTGACTTTTGGCCCGGCCAGCGTTAACGAAGCGTACCCGGAATGGTTTGGGGCGGCGGTTGGTGGATCTATCGACTGCGCATCTGCTATAAGAGCGGCAATTAGTTCTGTTGGCCCTTCGGGCGGTCAAGTGCGATTACAAACAGGGAAATATTTGATTAAATCAACTATAAATATTGTTTGGGCAGTCACAATTGCAGGTGTGAGCCCCACCATACGCACCGCTACAGACTACCCCTATGGGACTATTATACTGAAAGACTCCACTATATCTGGACCTGCACTGTCTGCTGATACTGACAGAGTGACAATGAAATCTTTCGGAGTTGTGGGGATTTCTGGCAATGCCGGGGATGGCATCCATTTAAATGCGAATGGAATATCACTAGACAGCATAAAAGTCGCAGGAATGGGGAACGACGGCATCAGAATAGGCAGTTACTCTACAGGCACAAACGCAAACTCTTGTATTCTGAACAGGGTTGATACTTCCTATAACGCCGCGAATGGACTTTATATACATGATGGAAACGGAAGCCTCCCTAACGCCAACGCTTGTTCAATCACTGGATTGTTGACAACTAACAATACTAAGAACGGCGTACAGTTGGGAAACTGCTACCAAAACACATTTACGGCCATTGTTGTCGAAGGCAATGGAGCATGGGGGGTCCAAGCCGATCCAGAGTCACGCAATAACTATTTCGTTGGTGGTGATAACACAGAAACAAATGTATCAGGACAGCTTTGGAACCGAGGGACATCAAATATGTTCTTTCTGGAAAGTGAGTCCACCAACACGGAAGCAGGAATATATACCATCTCATTGTCACCCAAAAAAGCACAATTGTCCGGTGAACTGCGAGTGACACCATATCCATCGTCGCAACAAGGAGGTGCGAATTACATCAGCACTCAGGTCATGGTAGACGGGTTTTATGGTGGTTCCACTGGTACTGGCACTGTGACCAATAATACTACGTATCGACTCTTTACCTGCAGCTTCCCTGCCGATGGTAATTTCATACAGGGGACTCTGTACATCAACTATCATATAGCTTTGGGGGGAGTATCAACACAACGAACGATTAAAGCGTATGCTATTTCGGCAACAACAAACTCAATAGGGCTGGCAACGTCTAAAATAACAGAAATAACTGAATACTCGGACGTAGACAGCGTAGTCACAACCAATGTACCCGCTATAACTTGGGCGGCGGGGGTGATGACAGTAAGCAACACTAACAATCGTCCAGACGTGGCAGGTCAGTTGTTTTCATGGTCGTTTGTTGGATCTCACCGTGGTGCTTCCAAGTTCTCATCTATAACAGCACCATAATTAACAGGAGACATTAAAATATGTCAGAATTTAAACCAGCAATTACAGCAACTTTAAAAAACGAAGGTTTCCCGGGCTACAGCATCGACAACAACGGAGCGGAAGTCTGCGCCGGTATCAATCGGCATTACTGGCCGGGGTGGTCCGGCTGGGACAAAATCGATGTGCTGAAATCAATACGG
The DNA here is from genome assembly GCA_903901875.1 of uncultured Geobacteraceae bacterium. GTDB lineage: Bacteria > Desulfobacterota > Desulfuromonadia > Geobacterales > Pseudopelobacteraceae > JACRCG01. The sequence goes on from CAIUSO010000133.1 coordinate 2,770, forward strand.
GATAAAAAGACCACCAACACAGAACTGGCAAAAGATCCCACTTTCAGAGCATTGGTAGAAGCATTCTACCAGGCTAATTTCTGGACTCCAATGATAGCGCAGATCAATGATCAGGGCGTAGCCAATTGGGTATTCGATAAGGCAGTACAGGCAGGTATGATTCAGGCCGTCAAGTTGATCCAGAGAGCGGCAGGGGTGCATGACGATGGCAACTTTGGCCCCAAGACTTTGGCGGAAATCAACGGGGCGTCGCCGGCTGTATTGCTTGCAAACGCCAAACAACAGGCAGTGGCATTTTATCAGGAGCTCCACCAGAAGGATCCAGTGAAGTATCCGGAAAGGATGGTGAGTCGAGCATGAAATACATCTTTATCCTGGCCGTTGCGTTCCTGGCAGGGTGCAGCGGTCACCATCTTACCGGCTACAACATAAAGCCGACAATCGGGCAGACTGCAGACCTGGACACAGGTAAACGAACAATTTATACAGGGGCGTCAGTAGATGCTCACTTCGATGTTAAATAGAAAAGGAGAATCATCATGGCACAGGTAACAGTCACAGTTCCAAACGTACCGAAAGACTGGAAGACTACTCTTCTCGGGATAATTGCAGCAGTTGGAATCCTGCTGAAAGCGTATATCGCATCAGGTACTTTCACCCTTGAAGGCGTGGCCGTGGCTGTTCTGGTAGCGGTGATGTGCTACTTCATTCCGGCCCCACTTACTCCCGAGGAACAGGCGGCACTGACGGCTACAATCACCAACACGGTCAATTCCGTTGCAGGCGACAAGATCCCCGAAGTCATGACTGCGCCTCAGGCGGTCAATCCCCTGGAGCAGGTCGTCATCGATACTGCTGCTAATATCCAAACGATCAACGTCGGAGCTTGACGGTGGACGTTGGGTCAGTCGTAGTCATCATCGGGTCGGTGTTATTGGCTCTGCTGAAGTTTTGGCAGGAGAATGCACCGGCCCGTAAAGCGGAGGCAATCAATGAATCGAAACAAGCAGGAAGGACCTCTCTTGTATCTGGTGACGCTGCTGCTGTTACTGAACGTATTGACCGGTTGCTGGCCGATCAAGCCAGATCCTCCGTATGTGATGCCGGAGTCAAAAGCGGAACCGATCAAGAAGGGGAATCCGGCATCGTTCGACGGCTGGCTGATTTCGGCGTCCGGGTTAGCTCGGATACTGGAGCAGGCTGAACGGTGCAAATAGGGTACGCTGCGAGTTCATCCAGGTAGTCGCCCCATTGCTGCATCATAAGAATTCTTTCCGGAATAAACGAGGTACGATTGTAGGCACGACCATTGGTGTCCCTGACCGAATGTGCTAATTGATGCTCTATCAGGTCCACTCTTACATGCAACACCTCATCCAGTATGGTACGAGCCGTCGCACGGAAGCCATGCCCCGTCACTTCCTCCTTGCTATATCCCATTCTGCGCAAAGCTGTATTCACCGTGTTCTCACTCATTGGACGCCCTGCTGTGAGTTGTGAGGGGAAAACTAATTTACCCTTGCCGGTGATATGCCTCAACTCATCCAAGCAAGCCATAGCCTGCGAACAGAGCGGGACAACGTGTGGCAATTTCATCTTCATTCTATCAGCGGGGATACTCCACAAATGTCCGTCAATTTCTGACCACTTCATCATTCTGAGTTCTGTCGGTCGAACGAAAAGAAGGACTTGCAATTTAAGAGCACATTTTGTGAGGACAGAGCCCGTATATTCGTTGATAGCAGAATAAAGCACGCCGAGTTCTGTGGGGTCAGTTATCGCCGCGTGGTGTCCGCCTTTTACCGGTGGGAGGGTGCCACGTAGATCTTCGGCAATATTACGCGATGCGCGGCCGGTGGCTATCGCATATCTCATTACCTGCACGCAATCGTACCTTACCCGGTGCATGATATCGGGAGAGGATATTTTGCTCAATGCGGCCAACAACTCCTGTGCGGTTATACCGTTGACATCCATACAGCCAACTTGAGTGAAGATGTATTTTGTCAGCCTGGTGAGTTTTCTCTCTGCGTGGTCTTCCGTCCATGTGCCACAAAACTTTAAATGCCATTCACGGGCAACTGCTTCAAAAGTGTTTTTGACAGTGGTTGCCATGCGTTCAGCTTTTTTGACAGTATTAGGATCTATGTTTGACAGTATTTGTTTCTTTGCCGTTCCCCGTTTCTCTCTTGCCTCCGCCAATGATAGGGTAGGGTATGCCCCCATTGATAGCGTAAGCCGCTTTCCGGCAAAACGGTAATCGAGTCTCCATAGCTTACCTCCAGTGGGCGTAACCACCAGATACAATCCGCCACCGTCACGGAGTGCGTAGTCCTTACCTGATGATTTCGCCTTTGAAATCTGCTTGTCCGATAGTGGTAGAATACGCTTTGGCATTGGGTTTCCTCCTGTTTGACAGTATCCGTTTTGGTGGTATACCAAGTTGCTGCTATCTCCACTGTCAAAAGTCATCTACTTATATCTACCACTATCTATTAATATCTACAACACCAACAAAAAAAGCCCCTGAAATTCAGGGGCTTATCTTCTTATATCTATTGGTATCTACTGGTTTATGGAGGCGCGTGTCGGATTCGAACCGACGTTAACGGTTTTGCAGACCGGCTCCTAGCCTCTTGGATAACGCGCCATTAACCAAACAAGTAACCCTTATAGCTAACTTTCTGCTCAGGTGTCAATCACTATTTCTCGATTTAGCATAATTATTTCAGATCTATCTGAATTTTATGGCTATTCCGGTTGCCCGGTATTCTGTGGAAGGAAAGAGGCCGCTGGTGGTGGTATGGCCGCTGATTTCCGGATATATGACCGCATCGGCACCTAATTTCTCCGCTTCCTGGCGGATTGCGGCAAACCCCCATGCCTTGATGTCCGGCGTGAGAGAATAGTCCGGCCCAAAGCTCTCCCGGGTTACCTGGATTTTGCCCAGCTTTGCATAGGGACGTAGTATCTCATCCTGGGAGAGCAGGGGAATCCCCTCTCCGGTTGGTGTATTAAACAGTGGTGTTGCACACCCCCCGATCTGGAGCAGGACTGGAAGGCATAACAACAGTAATACCATGATGTTGGTCAGCCTTTTCATGGGTGAGATGCCCCTTTGTAGACGAAATTCTATCTGGACAGATAGTGTGTTACATGGTAGTGTCTAAAAATTTATAAGGCAATAAAAATCTTGCAGGGACATTTACGTAAAGGAGTTGGAACGATGTCGGGTCATAATAAATGGAGCACCATCAAGCATAAAAAAGGGGCAGCCGATGCCAAACGTGGCAAGGTCTTTACTAAAATCATTAAAGAACTCTCCGTTGCAGCAAAACTCGGAGGGGGAGACCCGGCAGCCAATCCTCGCCTGAGGACCGCCATCGACAAGGCAAAAGCTGAAAATATGCCGAAAGACAATATCGAACGTGCCATTAAAAAAGGTGCGGGGGGGATGGAAGGGGTCACCTACGAAGAGATCATCTATGAGGGGTATGGACCGGGTGGTGCCGCTGTGTTAGTGGAGGTCCTGACAGATAACCGTAATCGTTCCGTGTCTGACATCCGGAGTATCTTTTCCAAGAGTAACGGCAATATGGGTGAAGCGGGCTGTGTGGCCTGGATCTTCAGCAAGAAGGGACTTATCGGCTACGACAAAGGGGTTAACTTTGACGAACTCTTTGAAGCGGCACTGGAAGCGGGTGCGGAGGATGTGGCCGAGCAGGATGACTGCTTTGAAGTAACCACCGAGCCAGCTACTTTTATCGAAGTGCGGGAGGCACTGGCTGTCAAGGGGTTCAAACATACCAATGCCGAGATTACCATGGTTCCACAGACCCAGGTTGAGCTTGAAGGGAAGCAGGCCGAGAGTATGCTCAAACTTATGGACAAGCTGGAGGATAATGATGACGTACAGAACGTCTATGCCAACTTCGATATATCCGAAGATGAGATGGAAAAACTGATGTGAGAGATACTGGGGCCCTTCGGGGCCCTTTTTGTTACTACGTCGGAGAGTTGGACAAGGAGGGAGGCGGTATGGTTGAAATTGCAACCTTTGGTGCGGGCTGTTTTTGGGGTGTTGAGGCGGAATTCACAGAGTTACCCGGTGTGCTCGCCACCCGGGTTGGCTACTCGGGGGGGCGTACCGACAATCCGTCCTATCAGGACGTATGTAGTCATGGTACGGGCCATGCCGAGGTGGTGGAAATTACCTTTGATCCGCTCCGGATCAGTTACGAAAATCTGCTGGCACTGTTCTGGGAGAGCCATGACCCGACCCAGTTGAACCGGCAGGGACCGGATGTTGGTGACCAGTACCGCTCGGTTATTTTTTACCATTCCGAAGTCCAACGGCAAGCGGCGGAGGCATTGCTGGACGAACTGGAAAAGAAACGGGTGTTTCGCAAGCCAATAGTTACGGAAATTGTGCCGGCGGCACCATTCTGGGAGGCGGAAGCCTACCATCAGAAGTATCTGCAGAAGCACCGTGGTGGCTGCGGCTTTTAGCTTGACCGGTCAGGTGGGCAACTATACTGTCTCAAGCCATCTTCCCACGCTGCCAGCATTGCCCCCCCCACGTTACGAAAATCAGGTGTTTCACCAGCGTACACCGCAAGCATCTTCCTCGTGTCGGCAACGGCCTCTACCACTTCTTCTCTGATTTGTGTGATCCGTCCGACAGGCAGAGCTAAATGCGCCATGGCAAACTGTTCCAGCCTCTTTGGTGGCCACCACTTCTTTGAGCCAGCGAGAGACAGAGCAGGTACGTCTTTTGGAATATAAGCTGTCGTCGTCACCACATCATAGATGGGAGCAAGGGAGACAAGAGAACCCGCGTGCTCGTAAAGAACCCCGTAGTTCTTTAGGTGGGCATCGCCATTCCTCACAATGCAGGACAGCACCAAAGAGGCAAAAAACTGTTCACGGGCCTTTTGAACATACTCCGGTGACACAAAGTCTTTGATACTTCGTGCGACCCTCTCATAGGTGCTGCTGTACTTCTGTGCCGTACCCAATGCCTGTAGCGAGCAGAGATCCTCAAAGCCCATCGACTGCCCGTCCTCTGCAATGTCAAACCGCTTCATTACAAACAAACCGCCGTTTTCCGAAAGATGAAACTCCGGTACCGGCAGGCCAGCTCTCATGGCTGCCGTCATACAGAAAAATTCGTTGGCTGCCAGTTGGGGATACTCACCACCCCACGATTTCACGATGTACCTGCCTATGGAAGCGGTACCGCGCTCGCTGGCTTCCAAGATTACCTTTGGCTGAATCCCGGACACTCCCGAACTAAGTGCGTACTTTGATACTAAATCTCGAAACAACTCCTCCGTGTCAGGGTAGGACAGGAGATCGGCCAGTGATTCCTGGGTCTCCACCACGCCGGAGGTGTGGTCGTCTACAAGTGAAAAACGGTTGCGTCCTATCTGGTTACCGCCGGTAACACGCAAAATAGTTACATCATCCTCTCCGACCAGCTTCGTGATAGATCGACGGATAGCTTCGAGCAAGGCTCCTTCGGGGAGGTTCATCTGGAAAATTGGATGAAGGTCTCTGCTACCACTCTCCCATCCCTCGAATCGCACCGGCATAGTGAGGGATACCTGATCAATCGGCGATTCTGCGGATTGATCATAGTGGAAAAGATGTTGATTTCGCGTCGTCGCTTTCCTGAGAAGTCCGGCGCGATGGTTTCCTGCCCAGGCGCACAGCGCATTTGGCTCGGCCAATGGCACAGTTATCCCCCCCGTTCGCGGAGTTCATCCAGCGTAGGTGGCGTTCCAGCCCGCCGTACCCGGAGTTCCAACCCGAGAAAATCAAGTATCCGGATCAATTTGCGGACGCCGATGTCTTGGACAATGCCGCCTTCGATCTGGCTGACAGTGCTCCTGCTCATACCCAGCTCTTTCGCAATCAGCTGCTGAGTAATTTTCCGTTGCTTGCGCTCTGATCTTATCTGTTTGCCGATTTCGAATAGCATATATGTATTGTATGTAAAACTATAAGGCGAGTCAATCTAAATATGTTTTATATACAGAACGCTCATAATAGGGAGAGTTGGGTTGTCAACAGTTGTGCGACCGGCCCTCACTGTTGAAACTCATTTCATGTATGAAAACAGTCTTTACAGGTCACAGTATCTGTACTGGTAGTAGACTCTATCATTTTCAACGTTATTGACAATGTGATGGAAGGTGCTATTAGTGAAGGGAAGGAGACTACTATGCCAAGCATATCAGCAAACGATCTGAAGATTAAGGGCATTTTCGCTATCGAGGCAATGCTTGTAAATCAGGCCGAAGCAACAATATCAGTCCGTGGAAAAGAGCGGTTTGTTGTTATGGGTATTGGTCATTATCATTATTTACGGAAATGTGAGCTTGAAGCAGCCTTGGCACAAACTCACTCTGAACTTGCCACAGGGCGGTTTACGAAGGGTAGTGCAGAGGATCATATTTTCCGGTTGAAGGCGGCACAATGAACTGGCGACCATCTATCGGGTTAACCAGTTATCCAATTTTGTAAGTAAATCTCCCAGTATCAGTGGTTTTGATAAATGATCATTCATTCCGGATGCAGTGCATAGTTCAATATCGTGCTTCATGGCGTTGCCGGTGAGTGCAATTATCGGAATATCGTGCCGGAGAACAGATGACGTTTGATCACGAACAATGGTGGTCACTTCGTATCCGCTCATTTCCGGCATCATGCAGTCCATGAGCACGAGATCGTAATCATTATTTTGCAAGGCCAACAGAGCCTCTTTGCCATTGCAGGATACATCTACCTGATAACCGTAATGTTTCAGAAGCTTTGGGAGTATTTTCTGTGTGTTAGGATCATCTTCCGCCAATAGAATACGGAACCGCTTGTCCTGTGTCGTGTCTGGAAGGTGCAGTGCCAACTGGGCTACTGAAGCCGGTGTTTTGATCTTGTCAGCGTCTGCTTTAATTTGTTTATCAAACACGGAAGTAAACCAAAAAGCAGATCCTTGACCTAACGTGCTGTCAACGCCAATGCTCCCCTTCATAAGTTCAACTAGTTTTTTGCATATTGCCAAACCAAGGCCAGATCCGCCATGTGTTCGAGTTATTGAAATGTTGGCCTGAGTAAACGAATCGAAAATATGCTCCAGACTGTGAGCGGAAATGCCAATACCGGTGTCCTTGATTACAAAGCGTAGTGTGACGGATAATTCGGTTTCAAATTCTTTTTTGATGAAGAGGGTAACAGAACCCTTTGAGGTGAACTTGAGAGCATTGGCGACAATATTGGTAATTATTTGACGGAGTCTGCCTGCATCACCTGTGAGGGACATGGGCACATCGACATCTATGGTATGCTCAAGCTTCAGTGCCTTTTCATTAGCTGTGAGTGACAGGAGTTTAAACGCATCCACAACGACCGATTTAAGGTTGAAGTCAGCTAGCTCAAGTTCCATTTTGTCAGCTTCAATTTTTGACAGGTCCAAAATGCCATTAAGTAAATTGACCAGTTCAAGGCCGGACTGTTTCGCTTCCTCAGCATATTGATATTGCTCGGGGGTGAGGTTTGAATGTTGCAGCAGCTCAATCATGCCGATAACGCCATTCATCGGAGTTCTAATCTCATGGCTCATGTTGGCTAAAAACCTACTCTTGGCATTATTGGCTGCTTCGGATTCCCGTTTGGATTTACGTAGTTCATCTTCCAGGTTTTTTCGCTCGGTGATGTCTCTCGCAATGTTCAACGTGCAGAGTGAACCATCCAATTCAATAAGGCGTGATGACACAATTACCGTTATGAGAGAGCCGTCTTTCCGCCTCAAACACGCTTCCAGGTTTTTGACAAAGCCCTTTTCCCTGATTTGCCTCGCAAGCCGAGACCTATCTTCAGGGTCGTCCCAGACTCCTGTCTCTACGGATGGTTTGCCGATTACGTCTTCTCTTGTGTACCCCAACATATTCGTAAAGCCTTCGTTCACTTCAACAAAAGTAGCATTGTCAAGTCTGTTAATATTGATCGAATCAGGAGATGTCCTGAAAATTGCGGAAAGTTTTTGTTCGGAACTACGTAACGTTTCTTCTGCCCGCTTACGGTCAGTGATATCAATTAAGGTCCCTTCAAAGAAACCCTGTTCTCGATAGAATACAATTGAGATAACACAGTTACGAACACCATTTTTCGTATGGAGCACCTTAATTTCCAACTCTGATACATGGTCTGCAGAAAGAAGCATTTTGACCATGTCTTCTCTTTCCTGGGGGTCGACCCAGAGTTTTACGGAGGGTTTTCCTATCACTTCCTCCCGACTCCGTCCGAAGATATCGAGACACTTCTGGTTCACATCCAGAATCTCTGACCCGTCGAGCCTTGTCCTGAACATACCGACGCCGGAATTGTTAAAAAGATTTCGGTACTTTTCCTCTCTTTCTTGGAGTCTATCGGCGTACACTTTTAGTTCAGTGACATCAGTTATCATCGCTTGTAACCTCATTACGATCAAATACAAAGAGTCGATGCCAAATCTCATTGACACTGACCATCAGGCCACGCCAAATTCTTCACAACCAGATAAATATACTAAAATATGTTAATTGTATGTCGCTGGAATGCTACAAGCGGAAAAAAATAGAATTCAGGAGTCACGTTCTTTTTCGGACGTGGTGTTTTTTCCTCGTCTTCGGGAATTTATCCACTGGAATATATATACATCGGGGGGGCTTTGTGTTATACGGCAATTGCATACATTGTGTAACGTTTTAAGACATTTCCTCCACGATCCATAACGATCTGACTTGAAAGGAATACCCATGGAATTTAAACCTCGTCCGGTCTATGTTGCTGCATCCTGGATGGCTCCGGTGGGCCGCTACAACGGCAAGGAAAAAGAGAAGCTCTCCTTTCTTGAACTGGCCGAATTAAGCGGTGCGGTGTTTGAGGGGAATTCGGTCAGACGCCGTGATATTGAGGCGGTGATTGTGGGGAGCCAGAACCCGGCCGCCTTCTCCGGGGTTGATAATACTGCCGCCAAGATTGCAGGTATCCTCGGTATTTCGGGGGCCCGTTCGGTGCTGATCGATACGGCATCCTCTTCCGGTGCTTCTGCCTTTGAAAGTGCCTATCTGGAAATTGCCTCCGGCAGGTTCGACGCCGTGCTGGCCATCGGTGTCCAGAAAATGAGCGATGCTTCCACGGCCGATTCGACCCGTATTATTGCTGGTGTGATTGACCGTGACGAAGCGGAGTTCGGTTTGACCATGCCGGCCTGCGGTGCCCTGGTGGCCCGTGCTCTCAAGGAACGACTGGGGCTTTCCGACGAAGAGTGGACCGCTTACTCGGCCCTGCTGACCCAGCGGAGCCAGCGCTTTGCCGCCCAGAATCCGGAAGCCCACTTGAATGCAGAGGTGGAACTGGCAGAGTATTATCGCCAGATTGCCGATGGACGAAACTATCCCTACTGGTATCCGCTCCGCTACCACGATTTCTGCCCAATGTCAGACGGTGTGGCGGCGGTGCTGCTCACTTCCCGCCCACAGCCGGTGCGGGTCAGTGGGGTGGGGAGCGCAACCGATATTCCGACCATTGCGGACCGTAACTATTTCCATTCATTCCCGGCCACGGTCATTGCCGCCGCCTATGCCTACGGCATGGCCGGCATCAAGGATATTCGCAGCTTTGCCGGTAAACTCCACGTCAATATGCATGATCCGTTCAATGGCTTTGGCCCGATCAACATGGTTGACCTGGGTATTGTCGGCAGAAAACGTCTGATGGATGCCCTGCTGGATGATTCACTGACCGGTGTCAACGGCCTGTTCCCGACCAACATTACCGGCGGTCTGAAGGGGAGGGGGCACCCCTTGGGGGCAACCGGCATGGTGCAGATTGTTGAGAACCACCGTTTCATACGGGATGGACGCTTTATTGCCGGTCTGTCCCACTCCATCGGTGGGCCAATCAATAATAACGTAGTGACCCTGCTGGAGCGGAGTGATCATTACGAGCAGCGTCAGCCGGTACCGTTCAAACCGTGGGGCCTTCCCTCCCTTGGCAAACTCAAGCCGAAGAAAGTCAACCTGGAGGCGGTGCTGGCCGCCGGAACCGCCACAGTCGGTTCGTTTGTGACCTCGACAGCCCGTTTTAACTATCGTAGCGGAGAGCCGGAAATCGTCATCATGGTGGTTGCCTGCCGTTTCGAGGGGGCAACCTACAAATTCCTCTTCGGGGTGTCAGGGGAATATTATGCCGCCATTTCCGCCTGTGCCGCCGGTGATGCCATCTCTATTGAGTCGGTTGATGGGGCATTGTTGGTGAACAGCATTCCGGTTACCCGCTTCTATACCCGTACCATGAATGGTCTGGTGGAACTGGCGGGGAACAGTTGGAAAAAATTGACGAGGAAGGTAATGGCGTAAACGAAAGGAGGGCAGGAGAAAGGGATAAAGCAGAGTTTTATTCCCGTTTAAAACGTATAGAGAGCTTTCTCCTTACTATGCTTTATTCCCACAATGATGATAGTGTCAAAATCCAACCTGTAGCGGATGGTATAAGATCCTGATCCAAAAACGAACAAAGGTAGTCCCAGATTTTCTTAAGGTCTCAAAGAATTTGTCGTACTATTTGCTGATACGGTGCGAAGCAACAAGAGGTCAGACCTCAATTGACATAGCCAAATCCACCTGAATTTACATCAGTCATTCCTTGAGGTTTTTTTTCACCATCAATCGACTCTTCAAATTGCTTACTTGTTCATGTTAACCTGATGCGTTTCTATTTGGTGCCTGACCCCTTATTCCCCGTGATGCGTTTCTATTTGGTGCCTGACCCCTTATTCCCCGTTGACCCCTTATTCCCCGTGACCCCTTATTCCCCGAACAATGTTGCCATTGCCACCAAGAGTACCTCTCTGTATAAAGATCAAAAACGTGAAGAGGCGGGAGAAAAAATCTCCCGCCCCTTCATGTTCTACCATAAATGCAGTATCTTATGCTGCTTCCAGACCGGTATCTTCCTGGCTTCCTGCAGCTTCTTCCTCTTTTGCTCCCTCTTCTTTGGGAGCGTTTGATTCGGCCACCAGTCGCAGACTGCGGTAACGGGCTATACCGGTACCGGCCGGGATCAGACGACCCATGATGACGTTCTCTTTCAGACCGCGCAGATAATCGATCTTGCCTTCGATGGCCGCCTGGGTCAATACCTTGGTCGTTTCCTGGAAGGAAGCGGCCGAAATGAATGACTCGGTGGAGAGAGACGCCTTGGTGATACCGAGCAGCAGCGGTTCGGCAACTGCCGGACGGTTGCCGTCACGGAACGCCTTGTCATTTTCCTGCTCGAATACCCACCGTTCGATCTGATCATCAACGAGCAGATTGGTGTCGCCGGTATCCTTGATACGTACCCGACGAAGCATCTGGCGAACGATAACCTCGATATGCTTGTCGTTGATCTTAACGCCCTGGAGACGATACACCTCCTGGACCTCATCAACCAGATACTTGGCAAGTTCCTTGACACCAAGGACCCGCAGAATATCGTGGGGGTTTGATGAACCGTCCATGAGCGGTTCGCCGGCGCGGACGTGGTCCCCTTCGTGTACGCTGATATGCTTCCCTTTCGGAATCAGATACTCTTTCGGCTCGCCCAGTTCGGGGGTTACGATGACTTTACGCTTCCCTTTGGCATCTTTACCGTAGGAAACGCGGCCATCGATTTCGGTGATGACGGCAAAGTCCTTCGGTTTACGTGCCTCAAACAGCTCGGCAACACGGGGCAGACCCCCGGTAATATCCTTGGTTTTCGTGGTTTCACGGGGTATTTTGGCGATGATATCACCGGCACTGATGATGGTATCATCAATAACCGAAATATTGGCACCTGCCGGGAGGAAATAGCGGCCGATGGTGCCTCCTCCCCCTTCTCCCGATGCATCCTTGATGGCGATACGTGGACGTTTGTCGGTGTCCTTGGTCTCAATGATAACTTTACGGGAGAGACCGGTAACATCATCGAGCTGCTCTTCCATGGTGACCCCTTCAAGGATGTCGGCAAACTTAACGCGACCGGCAACCTCGGTGAGAATCGGCATGGTGTAGGGGTCCCATTCGGCAAGGGTATCACCCTGCTTGACGGCACCACCCGGTGCAATTTTGATCTTGGCACCGTAGACAACGATATATTTTTCACGTTCACGACCGGTATCATCAATAACGGCTATCTCACCGTTACGGTTCATGACGATATGGTGTCCGTCATTGTTCACGACGGTGTTGACGTTGATATAGGTGATCACACCTTCGGCGCGGGCTTCAAGTGAAGTCTGCTCGGCGTGACGGGATGCGGTACCACCGATGTGGAAGGTACGCATGGTCAACTGGGTACCAGGTTCGCCGATGGACTGTGCGGCGATGACGCCGACCGCTTCACCCATATTGACGCTGTGGCCACGGGCAAGGTCACGACCATAGCATTTGCCGCAGATGCCGCGCTTGCTCTGGCAGGTAAGAACGGAACGGATCTTGACTTTTTCAATACCGGCGTCCTCAACACGTTTTACCAGATATTCGTCAATTTCCTGATTCATTTCGACCAGGATTTCATCGGTTAGCGGATCGTGGATGTCTTCCAGGGCAACACGGCCAAGGATACGGTCGCCGATCGGCTCGATGATTTCGCCCCCCTCGGTCAGTGAGGAAACAACCAGACCGTCCAGAGTACCGCAGTCGATTTCGGTAATGATGGCATCCTGGGCAACGTCAACCAGACGACGGGTCAAGTAACCGGAGTTTGCTGTTTTAAGAGCCGTATCCGCAAGACCTTTACGGGCACCGTGGGTGGAGATAAAGTACTGGAGCACGGTCAATCCTTCACGGAAGTTGGCCGTGATGGGGGTCTCGATGATTTCGCCGGATGGTTTTGCCATCAAACCACGCATACCGGCCAGCTGACGGATCTGCTGTGCGGAACCACGGGCACCGGAGTCGGCCATCATATGGATGGCGTTGAAGGACGAGGTTTCAATCTTGCTGCCGTCACGGGCGGTGACGATCTCTTTGGACAAGTTGTCAAGCATCTCGGTGGCGATTTCTTCGGTCGCTTTTGCCCAGATATCGATAACCTTGTTGTAACGTTCGCCGTCGGTGATAAGACCTTCGGTGTACTGGTTCTGAATCTCGGTGACCTCTTCATGTGCTTTTTCGATGATGGCCGGCTTTCCTTCCGGAATAACCATGTCATCGAGGCAGATGGAGATGCCGGCCAGGTTGGCGTATTTGAAACCGATTTCTTTCAGACGGTCAGCCAACAGAACGGTTTCCTTGCTGTCCGAGAGACGATAGCAGGTGTCAACCAGGTTAGACAGTTCCTTCTTGGTCATAACCTTGTTGATAGTTGAATACGGCACCGCCGGGGGAAGCACATCACGGAGCAGGATACGCCCTGCAGTGGTGTCAATCATCTGGGCTTTTTCGTCGGTCTCAAGATTCTTCATGCGGACCTTGATGAGGGCCTGCATGTCAATTTCGCCGGCATCAAAAGCAATACGTACCTCTTCAGGTGAAGAGAAACAGCCCGATGCGTTTTTACCTTCAAGCAGTTCCTGCTCGGTGGGGCGGTAGTACTCCCCTTTGGCGTTGATCCGGTCACGGGTCATGTAATAGGCACCGAGAACCATATCCTGTGACGGAACGATGATCGGCTTGCCGTTGGCCGGTGACAAGATGTTGTTGGTGGACATCATCAGAACACGGGCTTCCACCTGGCTCTCAATGGAGAGGGGGAGATGGACGGCCATCTGGTCACCGTCAAAGTCGGCGTTGAAGGCGGTACAAACCAGCGGATGGAGCTGGATGGCCTTGCCTTCGATCAGCACCGGTTCAAAGGCCTGGATACCAAGTCTGTGCAGGGTCGGAGCACGGTTGAGCATGACCGGGTGTTCCTTGATGACCTCTTCGAGCACATCCCATACTTCCGGGCGCTCTTTTTCAACCA
>CAIUSO010000134.1 GCA_903901875.1 uncultured Geobacteraceae bacterium
CCACGCCATCACCCCGAGTGCCGCCCAGTTCACCTCCGGCTCGGCAGCCAACTACACCATAACCTATGCCCCCGGCACCCTCACCATCGCCGGGACCGCCAGCCAGAGCATCACCTTTGCACCACCGGCAACAGCCACCTATGGAGACGGTGCCCTCACGCTTTCAGCCAGTTCCACCTCGGCACTGCCGGTATCTCTTACTCTGGTCAACGGTCCGGGCTCCCTTGTCAACAACGTCCTGACCATAACCGGAGCAGGCACCATAACCGTAAAAGCGTCGCAAGCCGGCAATAGTAGCTTTGCCGCGGCAAGCGATGTGCAACAAACCATTGTTGTCAACAAGGGGTCTGCCACAATTAACCTGGACAGCAGTTCCCTCAACCAGACCTTTGACGATAGTCGTAAGTCGGTAACAGCAACCACGACTCCTACCGGTCTCACTACAACCATTACCTACAACGGCAACACAATCCCTCCATCAGCAGTTGGCAGCTACGCGGTCGTCGTTACCATAACTGACGGTAACTTCCAGGGGAGCGTGACCGGCACGTTGGTCATCGCATCACAAACCTCTTCCTGCGGTGCCCACCATTGGACCCAGCTCCCCGGTGGCACATCCCCATCGATAATGCACCTGGCCGGTAACCTGACCATCAATGGCAGAGCTGCCAACAGTTGCGATGAGATAGCAGTCTATGACAGCACCGGAACAGTCGTTGGTTATTACCATGTGCAGAACAATGGACAATATGGCGACATGGCCGTAAACGGCGATGTCGCTGCCACCTCTACCGTGGACGAAGGTGCCGTCGGCGGTGAAAAACTGACGCTTCGGGTCTGGGATGGCACACTACAGCAGGAATACGCCATGCCTTCCGTATTACAGCTGACACCGCAGCAGAATCTTTCTTCATATACCAACTACCAGGGGCCCCTTACCTTTATTGCCTCTGGTATGGTCCTCATGGATGTGGCAGTGGAAACCGGCATTCCGATGGCCCTGAAGGCGGGGTGGAATATGTTTGGCTGGGCCACGAAGCAGGGGTATTACGAAGGAAGCACCGTACCGCAGGCCAGTGATCTGATTGGTGGTGGTATCATGAGCAGTGTGAGCAGCAAGCAGATATCCGACGTCTTCGGCACCATGGGCTTTACCACCGCTGAGACTATAGTGGCCGTTGGACCGGACGGCGTTGTGTATACTCCCGGATCACCATTCAACACCTTGAAAAAGTTGCTGCCCGGCAAAGGGTACTGGCTCTATGTGCCGGTCGCCAAGACCATTACCATACCCGGTTCTCCCCTCGCTGCCACCGACCAACTGTCAATGAATCTGGGGTGGACCCAGATAGGCTATTGGGGGACCGATGGTGCAACTCCGGCAACCGGTTTCGGTTGTATAAGCGGCCAGTATGATGTTGTCGTAGATGAAGCGGGTAAGGTATACGTCACCGGTTCACCGTTTAATACCCTGAAGAGTATGCAGAAGAACAAGGGGTATTTTATTCATACAACCACACCGACGACGTTGCGGTATCAGTGCCAGTAAGATGTTGGTTGTGTAGGGGCGCCCCTTGCGGGTGCCCGATTTTGATTGTGCCTCAGATATTTATTACCCGAAAAGAGAGGAGTAGTTATGAAAAGGAAAACTGTTGTACCACTTATTTTGTTAGTGGCAGTACTTTGTGGCAATGTGGCGGAGGCAAGTCACTGGACGCCGCCTGGAGCCGGTACGATTTTTATGCATATTGCGGGGAGATTGACGATTGACGGAAAAGCACCTCAATCGGGAGATGAGCTGGGGGTGTTCGGTTCAGACGGAACCCTTATCGGATTACATCAGGTTGATGGGTCGACGGGATTCCTTTACGGAGATGTGGCGATAAGTGGTGATGATCCAAACACTCCGGGAGAAAACGAGGGTGCCCAGGAAGGTCAGTCCCTTTCGGTTAAAGTATGGAGTGCCAAAAACGGGCGAGAATACAGTGGAAATGAAATACAGCTTATTTCTACCGACGAATTTTCAAAACACGGCTATAGTGACTTAGCCCTGCCTCTGGTTTTTAAAGAAAATATTTTTAAGGGCATCAATATTTCTATCAAATCAAATCCAGGGATATTGTTTCCGATGAATTGATGGAAACGTTATTTCAGAGCACAATCAGTTAGTTTATTGCATGAGGCAACGGTTCGCCCTCATCCGCCCTGACGGGCACCTTCTCCCAGAGGGAGAAGGAAAAAAACGCACCCCTTCTCCCCCCGGGAGAAGGGGTGCCGAAGGCCGGATGAGGGGATAAGGCAGCGTTTTTCGCCACGCAATTTTCTAACCGGACAACACTGACTATTTTGTCACTACCAGATCACTGGGGCTGATCTTGCCATCCCGATACCGATCGGCGAGGCGAATTTTTGAAAAGCCTTCCTGTACCTCTTCGATGTATCCTTCACCTAGTTTTATACTGTCCCATCCCAGGGACTTTCCGGTGGTTGGATGTGTGATCTCTTTCCCCTTACGGTAGAAAATGGCCCCGTGGCGCTGCCGGACGTGGCTCCCCGTGCCCATGTCGGTCATAACCTGATCGTCGTCACGGCTGAGAACTATGCCCTCGGTGACGGGGAAGACACGGGCAATTTTGGCCGCCAGAACCGCCATCAATTCCTTGACCGACGGGGCACTTTTGTCTTCGGTGTAGGCATCAAGAACATCCATGACTTCAGCTGTTTCTGTGTTAACCACCCGTGATGTCACCTCCAGCGAAAGATTGGTTTCTCGAACGGTGGTAGCGACAATCGCTTCGGCAGCCATGATTTTGCCCAGCTTTGCCGTGCGCTCGGAGTCTTCAATCACGGCCTGTGAAAATTTCTGTTCTTCCAGGACATTCTTCAATCTGCGCCGCTCCGCAACCAGAAAACGCTTCTGCTCGGTCAGGGCACCGGTCAAGTAGTCGCTCGCCAGGGTTGTTGCACTGCCTTCCGTGCGGTTAAAGTCGAATGGGAGAACCACCAGACTCATGCGGGAACCGTTCTGCATGACCGAGGGGAGTTTTCTGGTGACTATGACGGTGCCTTCGGCTTTATTGCCGCTGGCGTCAAACGCCTCGATATTAATGATATTTTCTCCATTTACTATGCGGATGACTTTGCTGAAATAGATTTTTTTACCTTTGTTAATGGAAATGTCGCGACCGTTTATCTTTAGTCGATCAACGCGGCAGTTGTCGGAAATTTCACCATCAAGCGGAAACGCATCGACAAAAACGTGGGGGATGGCGTCCAGACCTTTGATGGTGATAATCGGGCTTTCCCGATCTGTCGTGAAAAAACCGCAGCCATTGTCCGATGAGGCTGCCGTGGTGGCAGAAGCGGGGGAGGGGGGTGGTGGTTGATATATTTTGGTCCCTTCGCCCGAGGAAATCATACCCAGCTCCAGTTGCTTGTCGGATGCCGCGCCAAGTGCTTTATTCAGTTTTTGTTCGTCAAGAATCTCCTTGAGTTTCTGTCGTTCAACCTGGATGGCGGCAACTTGCTCACGTTGCTGTTTTTCCAGTTCTTTCTTTTCCTGTGCTATTCTTTCCTGTTCTGCGCGTTCTTTTGCCAAACGCTCCGCTTCGGCTTTCTGGCGCGCAATTCGTTCCTGTTCGGCCCGTTCGGCAGCCAGTTTCTCCTGCTCCAGCTTCCCGCGAACCAGGCGTTCCCGCTCAACGCGTTCTGTGGCCAGACGCTCCCTTTCACGCTTTTCATTGGTACGTCGAATCTCTTCAGCCGCTTCCCTTGCCACACGCTGTTTTTCCGCCTGGATCAGTGCCAAACGCTCATTGTCAGCTTTTTTACGGGCAATTCGCTCTGCTGCATCTCGTTCCGCGGCCAGTTTTTCCTGTGCGATTTTTTCTTTTGCCAACCGCTTCTGCTCGGTTGCCTCATGGGCAAGACGTTCTGCTTCTAACTTTTCTCTGGCTATTTTATCAGCCAACTGTTTTTCCCGGATGCGCTGCTCAGACTCCTGTTGCAGTCGAGTGAGCCGTTCCAGTTCCTTCCGCTTGACTTCCTGTTCTCTCACAGCCTGCTCTTGCGCGGCTCGTTCAGAATCGGCACGCATCTGTTCATTGAGGAGTGCTGTCAGTTTCAGTTGCTCAGCCAGTATGGCAGTCACCTGCGCACGTTGCAGTCTTTCCTGTTCTGCCTGTTCTTGAGCCAGTTGTTCCCGTGCGATACGTTCACGTTTCCGCCGCTCCGCCTCAGTTTTTAGTCGCGCAACTTCTTCCCGTTCGGCTATCTGCAGTGCAAGCTGTTGACGCTCACTCAACTCGGCGGCCGTTTTCTCAGCAGCAGCCTTTTCCGCTGCCATCCGCTCCTGCTCTTCTTTTTCGTTGGCTATTCGGATACGCTCTGTCTCTTCCCGGAGTCGCTGCTCATCTTCTGCTTTTTGACGGGCAACCTGCTCCGCCCGGGCTTCCTCGGCGGCACGCTTTTCCTCGGCTGCGCGTTCTGCTGCCTGTTGCTCCTGTTGGCGTTTTTCGGCTGCGACTCTTTCCCGCTCGGCTTTGTCACGGGCGATGCGCTCCGCTTCGGCCTTCTCTTGTGCTCTCTTGTCCGCCAGCTCTTTTACTGCGGCAAGCCGGAGTGATTCCTGCTGCAAGGCGGTAAGGCGTGCCAATTCCCGTTGCCGGCTCGCCTGCTCCCGCTCCCTGGTCGCCTTTTCTTCGGCTGCGCGTTCCGCGGCGACCTGTTTTGACACAGCGTCAGCAGCGTCCTTCTCGGCCCGGATTATCTGGCTGAGATCAATGGGGGCCATGGTTTCGTTATCGAGGATGTCAAAGGCTCGTACCACATAGGCCACGTTGTTGTCAGTACGTTCCACGGTAACATCAAGATGAAAATTCTTTGCGCCGTCAGGAGTAACCTCCCGAGTGCCGACCAGGATACGGCGAATGCCTGCACTATCGTTTATCTCGCCAGTAACTTTGACAAAGCGCTTGCCTTCATGCTCTTCGGGCACAACTTCCGAGAGAGTTATGCCCGGCCCGTCATGTTTTGAGATGACCGTTACCAAAGCCTCACTCCGATTGCCCAACAGATCTTCAACCACGACACGGATATGATTACTGCCATCTTCCAGTGGAACATCATGGGAAAAGGCAATCTCTTTCTCGCCTCTTTCGATCGGGTAGGGGACTCCATTAATGAGTATGGCGGAAACAAAGCCTTCTCCGCTCGCTTTGCCGGTCACGCGAATGGAATGTCTATTGATTAAAAGTCCATTGGCAGGTTTGCTCAGGTTGATCTGGGGCGGGGCTGTCTTATGGTCGGGCGCACCACTTAAAAGTGCTTTGCGCACCCGATCCAGATAGGTATTTGCCTTCGCCGTTTCGGCGGAATGGATGGAGAGTTCAAGCTCTTTCAGGGCTTTTGAAAGGTCCCCCATGTGAAAATAGGCGATACCCAGTTCACGGTGCGGAAAGTAGTCGGTGAAATGCATACCGTAGGTACGCGCCCGCCGTTGATCCTTATCTCGCATATCGATGGCACTAGCAAAATCCTTCAGGGCGTTGTTCCATTCCCCTTTGTCGGCATATTGCATCCCACGGTCGTAGTAGTTCCACCACTTTCCGCGCCAGGTGCCAGAATTTTCTGCTGCAAAAGACTGAATGGTGAGGGGAGGAGCCAGTAGAGTTATGATGAGGAAAGTGGCAATCATCTTGTATATGGATAACTGTTTCATGGCTGGCTCCTTGCCCGGTTTTTGCACAAAGCAGAGGGGCGACAAAAAGTCGCCCCTTAAGTATTTAAGTAGTAATTGAGTAGAAATTAGAAGTGGTAAATCAAGGAACTCATGAGAGTATGCTGATGGACATCCGTGGTGACACCATCAACCGGAATATCGCCGCTCACATTGTTACCCCAGCGGTACTGATAGGAAACATCAAACGAATATTTATCGTAGGTAATACCACTACCGATTGAAAAACCATAGTAGTCGTCAACTTTTGTAATCCCCGGTTCCGGATCGTAATAGATGCCAGCTCGCAGAGGAATAGTCATTTTATTGCCGATAATGAGATATTCTCCACCCAGACGCACTTGGGTGGTGTCTTTTGGTTTGCCCTGATCGAGGGGATTAGTGGTGAGAGGATTGGTCTGATTTCCTGCTGAGTCAGTTAAATAAAAATCAGACCATTGGGTTCGGTAAACATCCATGGCAACGGTGAGATTGTCAGAATGACGATATGCAACACCTACTCCGTAGGATGCAGGCATCCCCATTTTAAGTCTTTCTTTCGTTGGACCAGATTGTTGTGGATTTCTGTTTATATCGGTTGTTGTCTCTTCCATATCAATTTTTGCTTCAAACGGAGTTTTTCCCACAACACCTATGGTGAACTTGTTGTAGTTGTACATAAAACCTATATTTGAATTCAAACCACTAAATGAATATTTTTGTGACCAGGTGCGATTCTGCGGAATAGGGAAACCTCCTCCCATATCGGTTCCTGTGAAAGATCCTTTACCGGTCCAGCTGTTCATGCCGGTAAAATCATCCCAAATATTCAGGGTTGCCCCAAAGTAAAGGTTAGGTAAAACCTGGATTGCAATGGCAGGAGAAATGGTGCTGAGAGATCCGGACTGTTTGTAGTTGTAAGTACCGTCAGTAAATTGTCCGCCAAAATTGTATTTTGAATTATCAATTTTTTTATTCATGTCATACATTCTTTGGTAGTTAAGGGTGAAGACCATGTTTCGGTTAAAAAGTTGGAATGGATATGCTGCACTGGCATAGTTAATGTCTGCGCTATCCACCGTGTGGGTTGTGCCGGTAAGTTCGGGAGACGTTGTCGAATTGTATGACTGACCGCGATTTGAGTAGGAAAAAACAGCGGAAACTTCCGGCTTTTCAAGGTGGATCAGGCCTGCCGGGTTCCATGACGCTGCGGTGGCGTCATCGGCGACGGCAATAAAAGCCCCCCCCATACCGGTCGCCCGTGCTCCTGAACCGACCGGATTCAGTGAAGATGTAATTTCTGATTGAAATGCTGAGGCTTGACTAGCTGCAAGCATAAGAGTTACGGCCGCACATGCCAGTATGGCCTTTCTGTTCTGTCCCATTATAATTCCCCCTTGTAATTTACATAGCCGCTATTTGGTGAGATAGTCCGCCGTGATACTGCTGCCATCAAAACCGGTTACTTTGAAAATGCCGGCATTGGCCATGCTGTTGGCCAGGTACACCGGTTTTTCACCATAGACCACCCAATATGCCCCCATGCTCTCTTCTTCGATTGACACAACCCACGGATAATTCTGGATTGCGCTCTTGAGAGAAAGAGCCTGATCTGTTGTTGTGACTCCATTCAGTTTCAGCAGCAGTCGTCTTTCTGACTTCTTGGCCGTGTTCGAAACAACTGTGACTATTTTGTTTGAGATGCGGTTCGAAAGTTTTTCAAAGCCGGAAATGAAGGCATCCTTTTCAGACGGAGAGGTCTCGGTGGTATGCTCATTGCCACTCCGTGCAACCTGGAGTTTTCCGGTCAGGTTGTCCTTATTGAAGACCCGGTAATTAAACCATAATTTGACCGTATTAAACGGTGTGTTGACACCATAGCCGATATCTTCACCCTTTTTGAAAAGTGAATCACCGGTTACGGTTATCAAGACGATCACATTAGCCAGGTATTGCTGCATATACTTACGTACCAGATCTTCATTGTATCCTTTGCCTTCTGACGTTTTGGACAGCGCAGAATTGGTTACCTCCTCAAAAACGTTGAATTCTTTGTCCAGCAGGTTGTTGCCGATGGTAGATTTAATCATCTCTTTGACGATGTCATCGGCCGGGGCGAGGTTGTTTTTGTTGTCCAGTTCTACGATAACGACAACCGAGCTGTTTCGGGAAACTTCCGAAATAAAATCAGTCAGAGTACTGTCATCGACGCAGACTTTTGCTTTAACTGCGTAGGCATCACCCGCCTGCTGCTGGGTGAGTATTGTTAAGCCGGTAACAACGCCGTGGGCTTTTTTCACGATGATGTCATCAAGCAGCATGGCATTGAGAACTTTTGTTTTGGATGTGACATCAACTCCTGCCACCTGATCGACTGCAGACATTTTGGCGCGGAGGATTGCCTCCATTTTTGCGGCGGCAGGATCCTTTGTGGCATTGGCCGCCTCTCCGGCGACCTCAACACAGACTTCTTTTGCCCAGACAGTTGTGGCAGAGTTCGATAAGACCGCTATGGACGCGCATAACAAAAGTGCATGTATTAATGAAGGAATACGCAACATTATCATCCCTGATAGTAAAAATTTAATTGCAAGTTTTTATTTTGTGAATATAACGGGGTATGTTTCAGAATACAATAGCTAATTAAATTGGAGTGCAATGTGAGTTGCTTAAAACGGACCGGGTACTTTGGCTGTTTGCTTGATTTGCAGTACAGGCGATAAATACGACTTAAGTAGCTGTTATTCCGTCGGGCCAACTCTATCCACAAAAACTGTGGAAAACCCTGTGGACGATGTGGATATGTTTCAAAAATGTAACGGAAAGACTAGCATTTTATCGGTTTGCACAGAGTTTGAACACGATCCGTAACGTATTGATTTATCGTGTCAATGGTTATTTTTAGCGTACTCGAAGATAATCATGAAAGGACGCAAACGGGAGGATTCTAAAAAATAGGCAGATGGGTATTGTTTTTTTGGCTATTTTGCAAAACAGGGTTGAACGCGATGGTCTTCTCTGGATAAGAACTTAACCCGTTATGTGCAAACTAAGGTTGGGGGTGTGTATGGCAGATGCAGTTGGCAATGGATCAACGCTGGCTAGGAGTGTGTCGGGCTTGAAATTTTAACCAAATATTCTACCCGTTAGTCGATTCCGCTTGCCAGTCATGATCAGTCATCAGTTTCTGTTTCGATACGAGAATTGGTTCAAGTGTACTTTGTGAACAGGGTTTTCTGCTTTTGTTTACGGTTTTTGTTCTTTCTCAAGCCATTTTCAAGCTATGCATTCTTTTGATGTTGTATGCCATGCAGGTAAGGTTCCATTCTCCTGATACCGATTCTTTGCCACGTAGCATGAAGCTACGGAACCCCATCACCGCCTTGATTATGCCAAAGACCGGTTCTGAGGTTACCTTGCGAAGTGCATATACTGCTTTTCCAACCTTGGTTTTTAATCGGTGCTTCATTGTGGTTACTGAATCAGCATCATCGGGCAGTGGTGGCGGTTCCTTGAAGCGTTCCCACAGTGACCGGTTGTGGCTTTGTCGATCAACAGCAATATACGGTGTTATCTCTTTACCTACGCAGGCGTTGACGTTGGTTTCACTAAAGTAGCCGCTGTCGGCAAGTAGCTCGGTGACTGTGCCGAGTTGCTTTGGTAAGGCATTCAGGTTTTTCAGGGTTGGTTCAAGTTCCAGCTTGTCGTTTGACTGCTGCGTAATATGGGCAGTTACGATCAGCTTTGATTCTGTGTCGACGGCAGTCTGGGCATTATAGGTTTGCTCAAAACCGCCACCAGAGATCGGCATGATACGGGACTCTTCATCAGTCAGGTTGACCTGATCTTTGGCACTTGGACCCGCTGTTGGTGGTTTTGGCTGTTTGCCTTTCGGTTTCTTGCCGGTTTCTTCTGCCTTTTTTGCCCGTGCAGCGACCTTCTCCTCGTACGCAGCCTGCTCACGAGTATGACGCTCAGCGGCGCGACGTTCGATCTCGGCCTTGGCTGCGGCGATACCGGAAAGACGCTGTTCACGACGCTGAAGCTCTTCGGGAACGCTCATGCCATCCGGAATGTCAGCCTTGTCGGCGGATTCGGCTTTCTTAAGAATCTCTGCAACTTCAACTTTGAGCTGTGCTTCAAGTTTGCAGGCATGCTCATAACTCAGTGCCTTGTGCTTGGACGCATTTGCTTTTACCTTGCTGCCATCCAGACTGAAACTGCCCAGCTTCAGAATATCCCTCTGGAGGGCGATCATCAAAATCTGAACGAATAAACCGGAAAGCTCTTTCAGGAACCGCTTCCTGAATGTGGCAATGGTGTCGTGATCAGGATGACGGTTTGCTGCAATAAACCGAAATGCCTCTGAGTCATATGTGCTGCGCTCCAGCTTGCGACTGGAAAACACACCAGTAGAGTAACCGTAGAAGAGAAGTGCCATCAGCATAGCGGGATTGTAAGGTTGTGAACCACGACCGGCATATGATGCTTTCAAAGAACGCAGGTCGAGCTGTTCTACAATCTCAACGACAAACCGGGCAAGATGCCCTTCGGGCAACCAGTCCTGCACTGATGGTGGCAAAAGACACAGCGTCTCTCGATCCACCTCTAAAAACTTTGGCTCCATGTACGCCTCCGATATCTAACCAACCGATATTGCAGGAGAAATGTACACCAAAAGCAGTATAAAATCAAGCAAAAATCAACAGTAATTTAAATAATATCATGCTGTTATATCAATTGCAGAGAACCAGTCATATTAGGTGGCGAAAGCCCGACACACTCCTAGGAAAACCCAGACAGCAACTATCCGCACTTCAGTGGCGGTTGAATATGGACCACACATTCCAACCTTGGTCGAGATGGCAGATGCTGGAGATTTGGATTAGTGGCTCATCCATCTATGCGAGTCCAAATTGAATTAGTATCCGTTGAAGTTTTCCGTCAGTGGTTATCATGTTGGCCAGATACACAAGTAAATCGTGACAAATGAAGTTAAAAAATGCGTGGAACGAAACATTGGTCAAATAAAAAAATTAAGCCGATTCAATAATATTTGACAAAAACAAGAGGGTGCTTTAAACATAAATCACACTCAAATATTCTTCTCTCTCTGTAAAACGCAAACTCAGGGCAACCTGAGGACGCAAAGCCGCGAGTCCAATACGTTGGATAGTCGGGCTACCTAAAAGAGGGTGTATCACTGCCCTTCTACGAAAATGTTGAAGGGTTTTTTTGTATTGTCGTTGGCCATTAAGTAATATTTCGGTGACACTCGCGTGTTGGTTGCCACGATCCCTTCGTCAAGTTAGTAAGACGAGGGACTGACAAAGCAAATGAGCGCTATGAGGTGTTCACCGATTCCAATGAACTTTTGGAGGTGGAGGAAAAACTAGCGAAGAAAAGCAAGGTTACCCTAGTTGCTTCAGCCATTGCGGTTGCAGCTGTGCTGGTCATAGCTGTGACAATTTCTCTTCAGGGTAATAAGCAGCTGAAAACTGATGTTGCCGTAGTGAAAGAGAGCACAGTACTCCAAGTTACAACTCAAGCTTCATTGCCAACTATTGGGAAAGAGACACATCCCCCCTCAGTTGCTAAGTCGGAAGTGTATGTACCACCGTCAGCTTCCGACAGTGCCTCCCTGTTGGCACGGGACAGTAATATGCGGCAGTTGGAAGAGTCAATTTCTTCCAGCAGTTCGGCAGTAGTGTATGGTTTCAGTGGTGATACGACGCCTGATAAAGTTTCGTTTCGGCTGGGGGTGCATGCGACCGATCTTGAATTGTTGTTGAGGGGCAATGATCGGGACGGTGCAACAGCGCAGTTGAAACAGATGGTGGAACTGTTGCGGCAGGCGGACAAGGGTCGCGGCGAGGTTAAACGCTTGACCGAGGTTTTGGGTAGGATGGAGGCCGGGGAGGCGCTGCAAGGATTCGCCGGTTGTACTGCCGGGCTTGAGAGCGTGATTGCTACGGCTGCCGACTGCTTCCTCTACCGTTTTGGAGTATGGGCTGAGGGGGGACGTTTGGCGGCGATTGCCGGGAACAGCGACTATGTTACCGCTCAATCGCTCCGTTATGTGAAGGAGGGCGTCAAGGGTATGCAGTTGCCGACTGGGGTGGGTAATGCACTTGGGGAGATTGAGGCTGTTGTGGGGCGGGGTGAGTTTTCGGAGAAGGATTTTGTGGGGATGAGGCGGGCGTTTGAGGATGTTGTGGGTGTGTTTTGACGGAGTAGTATTTCTTCGCGGCCTTTTTGAAAAAAACTTTGTTGGGAATCTGCGGGGTGTCCGTCTAATGGTCAAAGCTTGAAGCCACCTGACAAATATCTGAATTTAATTCAATACAAAATCGGCTTGTGCCGGAAAGAGATAGGGAGAGTGTTTGATGAGGATAATTCAAAAGATTGAGGTGATGATAAGGATGGGAAGACCGCTGAAAGGGAATGGCTATTTTTTGATTCCCAGAGTAGTCAGTTCTAATATCATATTTAGGCGTTGTTTCACAAGTATATTGCTGATTTCTCTTATAAATGTATGTTTGAATAGTTACTCAAGTGCGGCCTCGTTTTGTAACAATGGTGTTAAGCGGGACGACATAAAAGGCCAATGTGCTTATTATGCCAGGGAGTATTTTGCACCTCAGGGAACCATGCCGGGCCTGTGTACTCAAGCATATAGTGGGTTGGCCAAGGACTGTGGTGCTTGGATAATTTATGATTCTTGGGATTTAGGGTATGGAAAAGGCAACTTACCTGCCGATAATTCGCTATTGGTCATTGATACTACTTCAGCATTACCATCTGGTCATGTTGCAGTAGTTATTAGTCAATTGTTAAATGTAGACGGTACTTATAACTTGTTTGTTGACGAATCAAATATAGTGCCTTTGACAGAAACATGTAGTGTGCTTTACGTTTTTGATCCCAAAAACATGATAGTGAGGCGAAATGGTATTGCTCCACCACGACCAGTTAGAGGGTTTGTTTATGGGGCGTCTCAAATAAAAATATCAGCCCTAACGAGCAAAATATCAGGTGATATCTCAATAACTGGTTCCGGTTTTGGTTCAACCCAGAATTTAGGCCACGTTTCCGTCACTGTTAATAAAATGGCTAAACAAGAGATTAGTCCTACTACCTTTGATGCCGTTATAACGCCCTATTCTTGGTCTGACACAGAGATACATGCCAATATTTTCCAAAATATTTTGAACAGCGATGGCTCAAACTTTGATTTTCCCGTAACAATAACAGTCTATAAAAGCGACGGTACCAAGGCCGGTGACGTCAGCTATCCCTTCAAGGATATCAAGCCTTCCGACAGTAATCAAAGCTTTGCTTGTGCAATCCAGCAACTCTGGAAAAAAAATGTCGTAAAAGGGAGGGATAGTTCTGGCAATTTTGTGCCAAGGGGACCAAGTGGATTTGTGACAAGGGCAGAATTCCTGTCAATGGCATACGCTGCAAATTCAAAGTTGCCAACTCCCTATGTGATTACGGCACCTTTTCCAGATGTTACCCCTGATAAATGGTATGCAAAGTATGTCGCAGTTGCCAAGGATAACGGTGTGACCACCGGCAGTGAAAAGAGCAAAGCTAACATGATATGTGTTGATCCTTTGAACCCATTGGGTGCATTTCTCAATGGAACGAGTGGAATTAAATGCTTCTGGCCGGATGACCCAATATCCAGATATGAAGCTGCAATCATGCTGACCGCTCTATACCGGATTCCCTATAAAAATAATACAAATTTTTCTGATTATTGGACGTACAGAGACGTCTCTCTCGCAGACTGGAGTGATTTCCAACTCGAAAGAAATGCTGCTCCGTTTATTGCTCGTTCACACAAAGGAAGTAACGGCTGCACCTTGGATTCTGTACCTGTTATGAAGGGTGATGATAAAGGTCATTTCCGACCAGATGACCCGATTTCCCGTGAAGAAGCCGCCGGCATTATTTCGTTAGCTATCAATGCCAAACCAGCAAAGTAATGGGGGATCATATGAAAACATACAACAATAAATTGATCGCTTTACTTGTCCTTGCCTTACTTATGTCAGCCTCAAATATCTTTGCCAGCAATCTGGGCATGCTTTTCGAACAGGTGTATGATGAATCAAATACATTTATACCTACGGTTACCATAAACGGTGCAACTGCTGTAGCGAATAATTCAACACTTTCTCTTACAGCAACTCCCAGCGTGTGCAGTACCGGATGCACACCTTTCTACTATTGGGAAGCAGATGGAGGTACATTTCAAGGTACCCCGAACAGCTCGACGGTAACTTGGGTACCTCCACAGGTTAATGCCCCACAGACTTTCCACATTCAGTGCATTGTCGGTGACGGTAAAGGAAGGGAAGCATCATCCTGGAAAAACGTCTCGGTTGGAAATACTGTAACCGCCTGTACTTCAACAGTAAGTACACCAATGTTCTACGATCCCGGTATCTGGAGCAATATAACTTCCGTTTACCTTGGTTGGCAAAGTAGCACCAACGCCGCTCAGTATGTGGTTCAGGAATCAACCACGTCAAACTTTGTTTCAAGTACCAGTTTTACCTACAGCGCTCCAACAACTTGGGCAACGCTTAACGACAGAGCTAATGGTATTTATTACTATCGAGTCAAAGCACAAAATTCCTGTGGTAGTAGTGGCTGGAGTAATACGGTTGTGCATGAAATACGGGCCAATGCACCTCCTAATACACCTTCTTCTCCGACGCCGGTTGCCAGTGCAACCGGTGTCAGTAGAACCCCGCTCCTCTCATGGACGGGTGGCGATACTGATGGAACCGCCGATTATGCTGTGGAATACGGCACCGATCCGAACAATATGTGGTTTATTCAGGCATTCGATTCTTCAAATAAATACAACAATTCCATACTGATCACTTGGTCACTTAACGCAAATACTACCTACTACTGGCGTGTCCGCGCCAGGGATGATAAAGGTGCCATTGCCATTGGTCCAACCTGGAATTTCACCACTTCAACTCAATCAGCCGATCTTATTCCCACTGCTATAAATGTTACCGGTAGTATCGCCAACGGTTCAGCGCTAGCTGTCGATGTGACAGTTTTGAATCAGGGGGATTTTGCGGCTGACGGTGCATTCGTGAAATTTTATTACTCGGGGTATGAAAACGGGAAAGATGCGGAATTCAAGTATGCGATGATTGGTGTACCGCAGTTAAATCCCGGACAATCTGTTATTGTCTCCACAACAGTGCGGATGGACGGTTTAAAAGCAGGTGGAAGCTATATTGTTGCCGATGTAGTGCCATTTGTACAAGTCTTAGAATCAGATTTATCCAATAACACTATTAGCTATCCAATTAACTATACCGACACAACTGCCCCGAACACGACGTTCTTTGCTTTTCAGGGAGTGTCAAACGGACAATATCGAACCTATAACCAATATTTTATTACCTACACCGTGTTTGATGACATTGGAATATCCGGAGTTAATCTCGCTTATTCCACTGACAATGGTTCGACATGGAATTCTATTGTAACTAATTTACCGGTTACTACTAATGGTGGTGGCAATGGTTTCTATTGGACTATTCCTGGCAGTGTTCCACTTAATAATGCTTTCATGCTTAAAATTGCCGCCTTTGATACGTCCGGAAATAGTTCTTCTAAGACAATTGGTCCTTATACGATAATTGATGGGTCAACTCCGACCGTAACGGTAACCTCTCCAGTAAAAGGTGATATCTGGAAATTAGGGGAAACGAGAGCTATCACTTGGAATGCCACTTCGTCCAACGGTATAAAAAATATTTCAGTTTTTTACAGCAATGGTGGACATATTATTGATATTCCTTCAAACCCCGGCAGTTATACGTGGACGCTTCCAACATCCGCTAGTTATGCCGGAAATAACGCATACTTAAGAGTCTATGCAACTGACAATAACGGAAACAGTGTGTGGGTGAACAGCGAGCTATTTAATGTTATTGATGCCGCTGCACCTCCTTTGCCTCCGTGGGGTATTCCAGAAAAAGTTACGACTGAAACTGTTATTGCTGGCCATTCACAAGACAATCAGTCCCCATCTGTAGCTGTTGATAGCCAAGGAAACCAGCATTTAATATACCTATACGCGGATGACAACGTTAGTAATTCAAGAGTTATCATCAATAATCTGATGTATATGAAAAAAAACGGTTCAACATGGTCTCAACCTGTTGTCATTAAATCTTTAGTTAACGGGCCTAGCACCACAGGAATTGATAGTTTTATATTATTCAATGAACCACATATTACAATTGACAGTAATGATCACCCACACATCACGTGGAGTGAACATTCAAATACATTAAACAATGTCTATTATAGTTTCAATAACGGAAGTTCTTGGAACGCTCCAACTCTTGTATCAAATAGCTCGTCATACAATCCAAAAATAATAATTAATGGCAATGAAGCAAATATTTTTTGGCGTGATAACAGTAATAACAACTCACCTAAGTTGTTTAATCGTAAATATAATTTTACAACGAATGCATGGGGAACTGCTGGAATAATAGCTGATATCAGCAGACAATATGATGTAGCTCTTTCTAGCGGGACAGTCCATGTTGTGTACACCTATGCTGATAGTTTTCAGCATATTGGATACACAAGCAACAATGGTTCCGGTTGGAGTGTTCAGCAAGAGTTAATGCCGGGGTTTGCAGATAATTATTTTGCTGTCAGCCTTTCGGCAGATACTCAGGGCGCTGTCCATCTGGGGGTGGCAACTTATGGCCCTGCACCATCTTATGAGCGGATTCTATTTTATTCTTCATTTTCGGCTGGAGTATGGTCTGCTCCGGAAATAGTCCCAACAATTGTTAGCAACGATCTTTACAATATACAAATACACGCAAATTCTACTGGTAAACCAAATTTGTTGTTCACTGATTCGATTAGCTCTGGGAATATTAAGTATTCACAACGATCAGAATCGGCAACTTGGTCGCAGCTTTCAACTCCCATATTATCGTCACAAAATGCCCAAGTTTCTCAAGTAGGTTCTGCGACTAACAGTGCAATGAATAAACTAATTTTGGCTTATGTTTCCTATATCGGAGGACGTAATGAAATTTACACAAATGCAGCAGATTTAACTATGGACTTTGTGCCGCCAACTATTGTGATCAATGGTTTAATGGCCGATCAAATTGTAAATGCCGGATCAGTTGTCCCGATTTCTTGGACAGCGAGCGATGACAAGGGTGTCACCTCTGTTACCTTGAAATATTCAACTGATGGCGGTACAACCGTTAGCACAATTGCATCTAATCTTGCGGCACCAGGAACATATCAGTGGACTGTTCCCAATATTTCATCGACAACTGTTCAAGTCATTGCCTATGCTGTTGATGCGGCAAATAATCAGGGCACATCACAAAGCCCACTTTTTGCCATCAACTACACTCCGTCATATACATTGAATATAAGCAGAAACGGGACAGGTTCAGGAAATGTTAACAGCTCGCCCACTGGGATTAGCTGTGGAAGCGTATGTAGTTCAACATATTCGGCAGCCACTCAGTTAACATTAACCGCGACAGCAGATCAGTATTCAATCTTTACGGGTTGGTCAGGTGCATGCAGTGGAACAGGTACGTGTATAGTTACAGTCAATTCTGATTTGGTGGTAGTTGCAACGTTTACCAATAACTCCAAATCGCTATCCGTTAATGTGGTAGGAAGCGGCACTGGTACCGTAACAAGCGTTCCGACGGGCATTTCGTGTTCGTTAGAATCTTGCCTTTCTCGTTATGTAACCAATAATTCTGTTGTTCTGAAAGCGACTCCCGATGCAAGTTCTGTATTCAGTGGATGGGGAGGGGCATGTAGCGGTACGGGAACTTGTCAAGTAACTATGGATGTAGCTAAGAGTATTACTGCTTCCTTTGCACTAGGTCAGGCAATAACTAATTTTAGCCCACCTACTGGCAAAACCTACGGTGATGCTGATATTACCCTAACGGCGACCGGTGGTGCTTCCGGCAATCCAGTCACCTTTTCGGTAGTAAGCGGTCCCGGCACCGTCAGTGGCACCAACAACGCCACCCTTACTATTACTGGAGCCGGCACCATTGTCGTCAAAGCTTCGCAAGCAGGTAACGCCAGTTATTCAGCAGCACCAGATTTAACTACCAATATAACAGTAGCACCCAAAACTGTAACCATTACAGCCAATAATGCCAGCCGTGCCTATGGCGCAGCCAACCCGACGGCACCGGGCTTTAAAGCTACCGGTCTGGTCGGCACCGACAATATTAGCGATGTCAGCTATAGTTATGCTGCCACTGCTACGGCAACCGCAGCGGTGGGCACTACGCACAGCATTACACCAAGTGCAGCGATATTCTCAGTAGGTTCTTCAGGCAATTACAGCATCACATACACAGCGGGAACATTGAGCATCGCAGGTACAGCAACTCAGACAATTACCGGATTTGTACCTACATCTACCAAAACCTACGGTGATGCTGCTATCACCCTGACTGCAACGGGTGGTGATTCCGGTAACCCGGTCACATATTCGGTAACCAGCGGTCCAGGTAGTGTGAGTGGCACCAACAACAGCATCCTCACAATCACCGGTGCCGGCATCATCACGGTAAAAGCCAGTCAGGCCGGTAGCTCCAACTACGCTGCCGCCAGTGACGTACAAAAAACCATCACAGTCGACAAGGCTATCGCAATAGTTAACCTAGATAGCACCACCCTCAATCGGTCATTTGATGGGAGTGCAAAAACTGTAACGGTAATCACCATTCCTGCCGGCCTCACGACAACCATTACCTACAACGGCAGCAGCACTGCTCCCTCAGCAGTCGGCAGCTACGCAATCGTCGCTACCATAACCGACGCAAACTACCAGGGGAGCACAACCGGCACGTTAGCATTAACAACACCTACCTCAACCTGTAGCACCCGCCACTGGATACAGCTTCCCGGTGGCACCTCCCCAACGATAATGCACCTTGCCGGCAACCTGACCATTAACGGCAGAGATGCCAACTCCTGCGACGAAATAGCCGCCTATGACAGCACCGGGACAGTTGTCGGCTATTCCTACGTACAGACAAGTGGGCAATACGGCGACATGGTCGTCAATGGTGACGTTTCTTCCACAGCAACCGTAGTCGAGGGTGCCACCGGCGGTGAAAAACTGACAATTCGGGTTTGGGATGGCACATTACAGCAGGAATATACCACGCCTTCGGTTGTGCAGTTGACGCCGCAACTGTCTGTTGCAGAACATACGAACTACCAGGGGCCCCTCAACTTTGTTGCCAACAGCATGGTTCAGATGGATGTTACCGTCGAAACCGGCATTCAGATAACTTTGAAAGCGGGCTGGAATATGTTTGGCTGGACAACAAAACATGGCTACTACGAAGGAACTATCGCACCGCAGGTCAGCGATCTGATAAGCGGCGGTATTATGAGCAGTGTGAGTAGTAAATTAATATCCGACGTCTTTGGTACTATGGGGTTTAGCTCGACGGAATCAATAGTTGCTGTCGGCCCGGATGGTGTTGTCTATACCCCCGGTTCACCGTTCAATACCTTGAAAAAACTGCTGCCGGGCAAAGGGTATTGGTTATACGCACCGGTCGCCAAGACGATTACCGTCCCCGGTTCCGCCCTTGTCGCAGCGGACCAGATGTCATTGAACCAGGGGTGGACCCAGATTGCCTATTGGGGCACGGACGGGGCAGTTCCAGCAACCGGTTTCAGCTGCATAAAC
>CAIUSO010000135.1 GCA_903901875.1 uncultured Geobacteraceae bacterium
CAGTACCGGGCCATTGCTTCAAGGGGACGGCTTCAGTGGCTTTGGCAACCTGCAATCCGTCAGACCAGAATAAACCGGTGATGACGTAATTCTTTCCGTCATGCATAAACAACCCTCTGACCTTGCCATTGGGGATTACGTCTGCGGAATACAGCCCTGCCAGCTTTCGCTCAAATTGAGATAATGGCAGGGTTATTGTCATAACAAACCCCGCTCAACAAAACTCAGGTAACTGTCACCGATGATGATGTGATCAAGCAGCTTGATGCCGAGGAGATCGCCCGATTCCTTGATACGCCGGGTAATATCCAGATCTTCACGGGATGGTGTTGGATCACCGGTGGGGTGGTTATGGAGTACCAGGATTGAGGCGGCACTCGATATGCAAGCTGTTTTAAAAAGTTCGCGCATGCTAACGATGGACTGATTCAAGGAACCCACCGATACCCTGTCGAAACAGGAGATCCTGTTTTTGCCGTCCAGATGCAGTGCGATGAAATGCTCCTTTGCTTCCAGGCGGAGGTCATGGAACATCTCGAATATCTGCTGAGGAGCTGTGAAACGCATGGACACCCATTTCGGGGCGTCTTCACGTATTACCTCCCTGCGGAACCTGGCTTCGATTGAACGGATGGTTATTTTCTTGTTCTCCGGTGGGATTTCTTCGCCGAAAAGATTTTTGAGATAAGGGGACATTGTTCGCTCCTTTTTTGGGAGGGCGAATGCCCCCGTGGGGGACAAAAGCCCCCCGAAGGGTAATGGTACGATGGTTGTGCGTCTAAACGATCCTGACCGACTGGAACGGTGTGCCCATGACGGCCAGGCCTCCCGAGGATCTCCTGGAGCCGATCTCCAGATGACACGGTATCCAACCGGTCGATTTACCGACCACGAAGCGGCGTTTCTCGCCGTAGCAATCCACCACTTCGACCTGCTTGCCTTCCAGGCCAATGAGTTGAGGGGTGAGTTCAGCCTTGGAGCGGTAACCGTTCTGTTGATGTTTCTGGAAGACCAGATCCGACAGCATCCGGTACTTCTCATAGGCTTTCATGGTGCCGCGTTCTACCGGCAGGGGTGTCAGGTCCCAGCGGTCAAGCTCTGCAGCGAGCAGGTTACCCAGCTCCATCACCCGGTCGAAACCGAGTGTGGTGCAGCCTTCATCAATATGCATGACGTACAAACCGTTGCCTGGACCGAAGTAGTCGGGGTTTATAGTGACTTTGTTCTTTTTCACGGTGACCTCCTGAAGACACTCCTCCCTACGGGAGTGTCGGTTAAACACCCGGTAGGGCGGGGCCTCACAAGCAGGCTGTTGCAAAACTATTGCGGGGGCAGTCTGCTGCGTTGCCGCTCGCTCGAAAGCTCAACGTACTTTGATGTACGCCTCGCATTCTCCCTCGCGTACGCCTTGCATCCCGCCCTCCTCATGACGTTTTCCAACACCCTGCGGAGGTCAGGCTACTTTGCGCTGTGTGATGAGGGCCTCCTTGAGGAGGCAGATCAGTGCGGCAGGCAGCTCATCGATCTGTTTGATGACGGAGGATTCTCTGAGCCAGTTCAAAATGGAAGAGTCGAGGATACCGATTCCG
>CAIUSO010000136.1 GCA_903901875.1 uncultured Geobacteraceae bacterium
GCACCGGTCGCCAAGACGATTACCGTCCCCGGTTCCGCCCTTGTCGCAGCGGACCAGATGTCATTGAACCAGGGGTGGACCCAGATTGCCTATTGGGGCACGGACGGGGCAGTTCCAGCAACCGGTTTCAGCTGCATAAACGGTCAATATGATGTGATTGTTGATGAAGCGGGCAAGGTATATGTGATAGGTTCGCCGTTCAATACCTTGAAGAGTATGCAGAAGAACAAGGGGTATTTTATTCATACCACCACACCGACGACGTTGACGTTTCAATGTACCAGTAACTGAACTATTGGAGGTTTTGAGCATTTATTGAGTGTCACACGGATCGTATGTGTTACTGATTAGTGACGCCATATTCACGCCGATTCATGATCACTTGGTATATACAAGCAATCTCAGCAACCGGTCGCTGGTGGGAGTGTCTATTGTATCAAGTATCGCGGAGGATATGCGGGACTCTCTCTAAATGGATAATCCAACCATCATTGATGCTACGATTCAGGTATGATTGTTATGATTACCAACCATTGCTATATTTTCAAAATCAGAAGGAGCAATGCACTATGTAGGTCATTTTCAACCTCAGATTGCAATTAGCCCTTTTACTTTATCCATATTGATCCTGTGTACTCGGTCCCTTCGGAGGTCTTTCTTTATGATGCGACTTGCAACTTTGCTTTTTTTCTCCTTTATTTGGCTTTTGCCTGCGGGGTCTGTTCATGCTGCTGTTCCACCATCTCCATTGGCCCGGACCGGGCAAACTACCTGCTACAATGCAACGGGCACCGCCATAAGCTGTTCTGGCACCGGCGAGGATGGTGAACTGCAAATGGGAGTTACCTGGCCAACCCCCCGTTTTGTGGATAATGGAGATCAGACCGTGACCGATAAGCTGACCGGGCTGATCTGGAGCAAGGATGCCAACCCTGCCGGGACGGCTAAAACCTGGCAGCAGGCACTGGATTATGTCAAAATCCTCAACAGTAGCAATTACCAAGGGCATGGAGACTGGCGACTGCCTAACGTCAACGAATTGAGAAGTATGGTCAATCAGGGCCAGGCTTCTCCTGCTACCTGGCTGAACGAGCAGGGATTTAATAATGTCCAGTCTAATTACTATTGGTCTGGCAGCACCAACGCAGATAACACCTCTTACGCATGGTATGTCGGTATGGGTGGCGGTGGTATGTACGGTACTGATAAAACGTATGCCTATCCTGTGTGGCCCGTGCGTTCGGGACAGCCTGGATCATTTGGAACTTTGTCTCTTCCAAAAACAGGACAAATCGGATGCTATGATACAAGTGGAACTATCAGAGATTGTAGCGGTACGGGGGAAGATGGCGAATTACAAGTTGGGGCAGCTTGGCCCACTCCACGCTTTGCAACAAATAGTGACCAGACTGTCATCGACACGCTGACTGGGCTTGTGTGGGGTAAAGATGCCAATCCTGCCGGGACTACCAAAACCTGGCAGGAAGCACTGGATTACATCAAAAACCTCAATAGTCAGAAATATCTCGGTCATAATGACTGGCGCCTCCCTAATAGTAACGAGCTAGCAAGTTTGGTTAATCGGGGTCAATCATCACCAGCCACTTGGCTGAACGGGCAAGGTTTCACCTCCGTCCAGTCCAGTTACTATTGGTCTAACAATACCAACTCCGGAAGCACCAATAGTGCTTGGTACATCCTTATGAGCTATGGTGGCGTTGGCTACGGCAGTAAGACAAGTTCTTATTCTGTATGGCCCGTGCGTTCGGGGCTGTTTGGGCCCTTCGGTTCTTTGACACTTTCATCAGTTGCAACCACATTTCCTTCAATCTACAGCGGTTCACAAGCTGCACCGGTGACGGTGACATTAACTAACGGCAGCACAACCAGCGTGACCGTATCTGCCACTGCCATTGCTGGTGCTGACGCAACTCAGTTCACCGTCGCCCCCGGTGGTGCCACTCCCTGCGTCAACTTGACACCAACATTGGCTACCGGTGCTAGCTGTACCTTCAACGTGACCTTTGTGCCAACATCCGTAGGCACCAAAAACGCCACCCTTCAGTTCACCAGTAATGACGCAACCAACCCGACCCTGCAAAGCAGCCTGACAGGGACCGGCACCACTCCGCCGGACAGTGAAAAACCGCTCATGACTGGCTTTAATGTCACCGCTCCGGCCACCGGTCTGACCGCAAACATCACCACCCTTACCGCCAACGATAATGTGGGGGTTACCGCATGGTGCCTTACGGAAACCACGAGTAGCAGTGCCTGCACTTGGCAATCAAGTAAGCCGACCAGCTACACATTCGCCAGTGACGGCAGTAAAACCTTGTATGCCTGGGCCAAAGACGGCACCGGTAACATATCCAATAGCCTCTCTTCGGCAGTTACCATTACTTCACCACCAATATTATTCTCAACGATCACATTAAGCGATGCCACCAAGGGAACCGCCTACAGTGCCACCATTACCGCCAGTGGGGGAGCAGGAAACATCGGCTACAGTGCGGTCAGTGGCACACTCCCAGCTGGCTTGAGTCTCACGACGGCAGGAGCCCTGTCCGGCACCCCAACGGCGCGGGTGGCTCTGACCACCTTCACCATCGTTGCCACCGATGGTGAAGGTCACACCGCATCAAAAAACTTTACCATGCGGGTGATTGATCCGAATTATCGAAAATTGACCCTTGCCACCGGTGATCAATCCTTTGTCTGGCAGATCCAAAAAAATGTCCAGACACCTTCCCTCTACGTCAAGTTGGTTGACGATAATGGCAGCGACGTAAATGTCTCTTCAGATACCAAAGTCAACATAACCTCCAGTTCCATCAGTGGACGATTTTCGGATGGATCTAGCACAAGTGCCGGCAATACTTACTCTCTCACCATCGGGGCAGGCTATAATTTGGCAGAGGTATTTTACATCGACGGCAATACCGGGGTTTATACTCTGACTGCGTCG
Source organism: uncultured Geobacteraceae bacterium (assembly GCA_903901875.1). GTDB lineage: Bacteria > Desulfobacterota > Desulfuromonadia > Geobacterales > Pseudopelobacteraceae > JACRCG01. Next base: position 2,969 of record CAIUSO010000136.1, read on the forward strand.
GGAAAAGCAGGTACTTCGTCATCCACTTGGGATAGCGGCACCCACACCATAACGATCACCTCACCGGGCCTGAAAACGGCCACGGTGACCGCTGCCGTCTCTTCAGCTACCTATGGCCAACCGATAACGGTATCAGGCACACTCAAAGATTCTTCTACCGGTGCAGCACTACCGTATATACCTGTCTGCCTCACATATACTTCTCCCGCTCAGACTCAAACTCTTGAAAAGTGTTTTCAGACAGGCAGTGACGGCAACTATTCCCAGCTAAACAGTACCGACATTGATAGAGCTGGTACTTGGAATGTCAGCACAACATTTAAAGGAAATGACAGCTACAATGTGGTAGCAACCAGCACTCCGTTTATCGTTTCCAAAGCCGATACTTCCGTACTTCTCACACTCGATGCTCCAAGTATCTCAACCAGCGGTATGGTAACCGCTACCGGTAAAGCCACTTCACCGACAGTGACAAATATGCAGAATATTTTCATTGCCGTAGATTTCATCGATCCTGATTCCGTGGTCCACACGGTGAACGCCGCGATCACCGATACCCTTGGTCATTACAGTGCCAAGTACAGCCAGTTCACCAAAGAAGGGATCTGGCAGATAAAAGCGCGGGTTGTCTCCGATACCAACTATACCGGCAGTGAAACGTCTCCCAAGCCGGTGACCGTTGCCAACGCAGCAGGGTATGCCATTATCATCGAAGGAAGCAACAACGGCCAGTCCCAAGCGAATTACACGGCGAGTCTTGATGATATCAGGAAGAAATTGCTGTCCCGTTCCTTTACCGACGAGACTATCCACTATCTGAGCTATGAAGGGACCAGCCATGTGGGGGTAGATGCTCTGACCACCAAGGCTAACATCCAGAATGCCATCACGGTCTGGGCATTGAATAAAATACAGCAGTACGGCGTTGCGCCACTGTATATCATCATGATGGACCATGGTGGCCAAGGTGGCAAATTCTATATCCAGCAACCGGGTGATGCGATTTCATCACCGCAGTATATCACGCCAGATGACCTTAATGGTTGGCTTACCACACTGGAAGGATCGGTAAAAACAAACCTTAATAAAGACCTGAGCACCATCGTCATCAACGGTTCTTGTTATTCCGGTAGCTTCGTACCGGCACTGTCGAAACAGAACCGGGTTATTATCAGCAGCAGTATGGCGGCGGAACTGTCAGTACAGGGGCCAAGCTTCAATCAGACAACCTATGGTGAATACTTTATTTACTATTTGTTCAATAGCCTTGCCTCCGGCGATACCGTGGCCAACGCCTTTGCCTCCGCTTCAAAATACACACAACAGATGCGGCCGTGCAGCAGCAGTAATGTATGCTTTCAGAACGGCATCGGTATGGGTGACAGCGCAGCTCAACACCCGCTTCTTGATGACAACGGAGACGGCGTGGGAAACACTGGCAGCGTGATCGGGCAAGAGGATGGAATAGTTGCTGCCAAGATGGTTCTCGGTCTTGGCTCAAACGCCACCGGACTCCAGTGGCAAGGGGTAATACCAACCACAAAAGTTGCTCAGAACACCTCATCTGTTACCGCATGGGCAACTATTGACCTTGCTAACACCGGATCCTCCTGGATCGAGATACGCCGACCAGACTATGTGGAACCTGATGTCGGTGGGAGCGGACAAGTGGTGATGAACCTGCCGGTAATAAGTGGTACTCCGAATCAGTCTGCCGGTAGGTATGAATACGATATCCAGTCTGACCTCACAAAAGGCTTCACCGGTTTGGACATGGCTGGGACCTATACGATTTACTACTATGCCACAGACTTGACCGGCGAGATAATTACTCCCCTTGTGGGGACACTGTATGTAGAAAATCCGGCCAATCACGCGCCAGCGGCTTTCACACTTAAAACCCCTGCTTCCGGTGATGTCTTCGACAGTTCCCTCATGTTCTTCTCCTGGGGTGAGACAACTGATCCGGATAGTGACCCGGTAACTTATACCCTGAAAATCTATGACGATAGCATTAATACCAAAGGAAGCGAACTGAAGCGATACGAACTGATACCACAGGGCGCATTCGTTTTGGATGGCACAGTCGAAAAACGGGCCGATGGTATAACGCCCTTGTTTTCGACAGGAGCCTACTACTGGTGGGAAGTCCTTGCCGTTGATAGTAAAGGTGCTTCAACGAATGCTGGATTGAACCGTTTCCAGACCACCTTTACCAACGGTATGCCCGGATTTATAACCGGCTATGTTCACGACAGTGTCAGTGGTGCTCCTATAGCTGGTGCAACGGTCAGTGTCGGCACAGGCAATTACAGCAGCTACTCAACCGGTTTCTATGTAATCGGTGCCACACCCGGAAGTTGTACGCTGACGGTTACAGCAAACGGCTATGCTCAACAAACTCAATCCATCTCTGCAATAGCAGGTAGGGTTGTCAGCGTGAATGTCCCGCTTGTTGCAGCGTCCGGCATTCAGATACCGCTGAAAGCGGGATGGAATATGTTGGGCTGGACTACAAAGCAAGGGTACTACGAAACGGCCGCACCGTCGGCTTCTGAACTGGTTAGTAGTGGTGCCATGACAGCTCTGGGCAGTAAGTTGATTTCAAACGCATTCAGCACCATGGGCTTTACCACAACCGAAACCATAGTGGCTGTCGGCCCGGATGGTGTCGTCTACACCCCAGGTTCGCCGTTCAATACCTTGAGAAAGCTGCTCCCCGGCAAAGGGTATTGGTTATATGCACCGGTCGCCAAGACGATTACCGTCCCCGGTTCCGCCCTTGTCGCAGCGGACCAGATGTCATTGAACCAGGGGTGGACCCAGATTGCCTATTGGGGCACGGACGGGGCAGTTCCAGCAACCGGTTTCAGCTGCATAAAC
>CAIUSO010000137.1 GCA_903901875.1 uncultured Geobacteraceae bacterium
GTCAGCAGTCTGGCAACATCGGGAATCGTTTTTGCCATATACACAAAACCGTTCTCCAACCGTTCAAGACGGTGAAGGTTCTGCATCGTGGCGTTCATTTCAAAGCCAGACTGTTTCAGAAAGTCGAAGCCGGACATGGTGGTTATCTTTTCCGTTTTTCCGCCGTTCTTGTAGAAAGAATCGGGGTCATGGCCTTCCGGAAATATAAATGCTGTTGACTTCATCTCTTCCTTTACTGCCAAAATAATCGCTTTTTGATGAGCTTTTCTGCCGGCGTTATCTCCATCGAACATCAGATTCAAACGCCGGACATAGTGTTTCAGTATCGTAGCGTGCTCCCTCGTGAACGCCGTCCCGCAAGTGGCGACGACGTTGTTGATCCCGGCAGCCCACATCTGCATAAGGTCGATGTATCCTTCGACCACATAGACCTCGCCTTTTAATTTCATTGCTTCGATGGCGCCGTCCAACCCGAAGAGGGTCGCCGACTTCTTGAAAAGCGGCGTCTCCGGGCTGTTGATGTATTTGTATCGTGTGGATGTTGAACTGATTGTTCGACCGGCAAAGGCGATGATGTATCCCGCTTTATCCCTGATGGGAAACATCACGCGCCCCCGGAAAATATCCCGGTAGCCGCCTGCATCTTCTTTCTTTATCAGACCGGCCTTTTCCGCGACATCAAGCGGGAGCCTCTCCTTGTCGAGATACTCCACAAGGGTTTTCCCACCGAGCGGTGCGAAGCCGATCCCGAACTGTCTGACCATTGCATCGGTCATCCGGGAGCCGACGTATGCTTTTGCGCCGTTCTGATTTTGCATCAGGCTGTTGTGGTAGAACTGCTGAGCCCTTCTCAGGACATTCAGCATGTTTCTTCGTTCGCTCTCCTCTTTGGAACCGTCACTGGGGATGTTGATTCCTCCCTTCCTGGCGAGTATTTCAAGAGCGGCCGGGAACGAGATGCCGTCAATTTTCATCAGAAACGTGGCGACATCTCCACCTTCAGAGCAGGCGCCGAAACAGCGCCAGGTCTGTCTGCCCGGGTCCACGGTGAAAGACGGAGTCTTTTCCTGGTGAAAGGGGCAGCATGCCGTATAAGACCGTGCGGTTTTCCTGAGGGGGACGTATTCTCCAATAATGGAGACAATATTGTCCGCTCCATAGGAAAGGATCTCCTTCTTGATCCGGTCAGGTATCATTTTCATGGGAAACCTACCTCCAATGAGTTTGCGGTGGTAAACTCCTCATCCTCGATCAGGCTGTTCAAGTCGAAACCCGTTTCCAGATGCTTCATTACCAGCCTTATCGCCGATGCTACCTCGTTGAGACAGGTCCTCGGCCCCAGGTGGCAGGAAATGCCGGACATTGCCTTGACCGCATCCGCTGCCTCCAGTCCGGATCGAAGTCCATAGGAAACCAATCGGGCGATGCCGTCGGCCATTGCCGACCCGCAACCGCCAGCCTTGCCGAAACGGATGAAGACCTCGAAGGGTTTCCCTTCCTGGGTGGTGACGGTCACGAATATCTTGCCGCAGTGTGACCGTCGTTGAATGGTGTAACCCGGCGCGGTGGCCGGGCGTTGTGTTTTCGGGCTCATAGTTGTCCTCCTTTTGATGGACGCGTTCCCCATACGGGGAGCGCAGTTGTCTCTCCCCGTATGACGATCATCCGGGCTATTCCTCCTTGAGCTGTTCGAGAACAGCGTCAAGGTCGATTTCTGCCTGGCCAAGTTCCTCTACCCGTGCAAAAGCTTCCGATATTTTTCCATTCCCTTGCGGTACCTTGACCGTTTCTTCCGGTGTTGTACCGTCAGTGTCATAGTCGATAACCATGAAGGTAATCGGCGAGACATCGCTTGGACGATCAGAGGTCAAGCACTGCACCAGACCGCCATCCAGAACGACTGCCACCTTGGGTGGCGGTGAGTCGAGATATTCGCGTATCTGGGGAATGAACTGGGAGAGGAAGTTCACGGCCTCGCAGCCGTTGATTTCCTCGTTGTAGAATTCGCTTGCGGGATCGGCTTGGGGAAAGGTTTCGATTATTTCCAGAAGTAGTTCTCTTGCCATGTTCTGACTCCTTTGTGAGTTTGATATCAGGCTCGCAGGCGCTCATCCCAGCAGCACTCACCGATGAAATGAGCGAGGTCGTCGCTCTGATAAAAGATGCGGGCGTTGCTTTGGATAATCAGGTTACCGCAACCGACGCATTTGACTGCTCGCTCGATTGGGCTGTCCGCTTCCGTCAGTTCCCGGATGTAGTTTTCTTCACACTCCGGGCACTGATAGATTTCCCTGTCGATGCCGAACAGTGTGTCGGTGCGGGTCAGTTCCAGATTGCCGTCACATGCCCGGCAATGCGGCCCGTCCTGCTCTTTGATCGAGTTTGAGCCGATTACCCGATGGATCTTCCAGGCAATGCGGGCGAGCTTTCCGGAAGGTGTGGTGTCGCCCGCACAGCGGCGCAGGGTTTCAATGTCGAGAATATTTCCGGCGTCGTCAGTCGTGAGCGCCTGGAATACCTCCTTAAGCAGAGGAAGGTACGAGTCATCCGTTTCCGGACTGATATCTCCGGTTTCAGCCTCATGTTTCCTTTGTTCCAGCCAGGACGACGTACTGCAAAATTGCACGTCATCTACGGTAATGAAAACCGCACTGCCGCCGTAACCGTCAGACCGCATTCTGGAACACGAATAGGAGCTTTCCTTGAGAATCCAGAAAAGTTCGCCGTTGGAACGGCGGATAATTTCCTGGAACCTGTCGTAAAGATCATCCTCACTGAGTTCGATGTCATCCTTGGGATTTTCGCCAGGGAGAACACCGGCAGTACACCAGTCTTCAGCATAGAGATAAACCTTGTCGTCTCCATCGGGGTCGATGCTGATGCTGAAAGCCTCAAAGAAGCGCCGGTCCTCGTCGGTTATCAAGTGGGTAGGTATGGATGGTTGGAAAATTGATTGGCTCAGGTAGTCTGTCATTGGTCGGTCTCCTTTGTTTTAGGGGGAGACGGACCCCTTGTCGGGGAGTTGGTCTCCCCGTTGGGATTGAATCTGTTTAGAGGTGTGTGTCCAGGCCGGTGATGCTGGTGAAAATGTCTTCCAGGTCATCGGCATAAACAAGATCCATTTTCTTGATGGTGTCGAATTTCAGTTCAGGTCCTCGATAGAACTTCAGGGCTTCAAAGATGTAGGTGTCGGTCCAGTCCAGGGTGATCCTGATCTTGTTGATACCCTCCTTGGCAAACCCTTTCGGCAGGCTGAACATGAGGTGGTTGTCGCCGCCGATGAAATCCCTGGCGCCGGTCATGGCAATGAAACGCCTGCCACCCAGCTGGGCAAGTATGGTATTTGCGACTTGCAGGTCGGCCATCAGAGCGCCTCCTGTATATCGCCTACCACTTCGCGCTGGTCA
>CAIUSO010000138.1 GCA_903901875.1 uncultured Geobacteraceae bacterium
GCATGAATACACTTTTTAGAAGCTTAGTGCTAATTACCATTCTATTAATTACCGGCTGCACGTCCATGGGGCCGAGTTCGATCCATACCTCCAGGGCTGACTATAACATGGCAATCCAGCAGACCAACGAGCAGGAACTGCTGCTCAATCTGGTCCGTCTCAAATATCGGGACTCGATCTACTTCCTTAATGTTGAAAGAATCGCTGCTTCTTTGGAGTTTAACCGTGAAATGAGTGCTTCTGCATCAGTTCCGGAAAGGGGCTTTAGCACGTATACGATTGGGGCGGGCAAGGTGGGGCTCATCGAAAAACCGACAATCTTTTATTCTCCTCTTGACGGTGAACGGTTTACGCGACAGATGATGTCCGTTCTTCATCCAGAAATTATGGTGCTTCTCGCCAACTCGGGCTGGTCATTGGAACGGCTGATGGCCCTCATATTTCAGGAGGTAAACGGCTTGAAGAATGCCCCCACTGCAACAGGCCCCACGCCGGAGTATGAACCGGATTATAAGGATTTCCAAAAGGCGGTCAGGATTCTCCGTTCCCTTCAGGTCAGAAAGCTGATTGACGTCGGTCTGATAACTGACGGCGGCAAAGCACAGCTTGAGTTGCGATTTCTCCCCAGTGCTTCTAATGACCCGGATACTGCTGAATTTAAACATCTGTTGGGGCTGTCATCTACAAGTAACAATTTCAGGGTAATTACAGGACTCGGCCGAGGAAATGCCGATACGATAAATGTTGTACCCCGTTCAATGATCGGTATATTGAACTATCTATCTCAAGGGGTCGTTCCCCCTCTGAAAGACGTTGAGCTTGGCCGTGTGACACGGACGACACTGGCTAACGGAGAAAGCTTCGATTGGCAACTGGTGATGGGGGAGTTGTTTAAGGTTTCATCATCGACTTCAGAACCTGAAAATGCCAGTGTTGCAATACACTATAAAGATGCTTGGTTTTACATTGCCGATAACGATCTGGAGGCGAAATCCACCTTCAGCCTGGTAAGCCAACTGATGGCACTTCAGGCAGGATCTACGAAGCTGGAGGATATGCCAATTTCGTTTTCCATTGGGCGATAGGATCACCGTATCACGTATGTTAAAACCGGCCAGAACTTTCAAAAGTCACTTTGGCAGAGAGGATAATTGCACGTATATATACCTTTCAGCAGGATAATTTGAACTATTCTCGTGAAAAGTACTTTTATCTTCTGTAATAAGTGGTGAACCCACCTCCCCAATTATCTTGCCATCATTGAATATTAAGTGTAAATAAATTCTAATTTATAGCATTTAATAATTTAAGCGTTGAGGTCGACACATGTCCCGCCTGGGTATCACTCTTTTTGTCCTCTCCATTCTCACGGTTCAATTTTCAAATGCCCGTGCCTCCACCCCCCCCGCACCACTGTCTCAAACAGGTCAGACCACATGCTTCACTGCCTCTGGCGCTGCAATTTCCTGTGCCGGAACTCTGCAAGATGGTGATGTGCAAGCAGGCATTAAGTGGCCCATTTCACGCTATGTTGATAACAGTGACCAAACGGTAACCGACACATTAACAGGCTTAATATGGAGCAAGAATGCCAATCTTGACGGATTAAAAACCTGGGTGAATGCACTTGATTACATTAAGAGCCTTAACAGCAGCACCTTTCTTGGCCATAACGATTGGCGTTTGCCAAATGTGAATGAACTAATGAGCCAAGTTAATAGTCAACAATTATCGACTGCCACGTGGCTAGATACACAAGGTTTTTACAACGTTCAGAATAACAATTACTGGTCGTCAACTACTGCAGTAAGTTGGAGAACAAATGAAGCTTGGTACGTAGATTTGATCAGCGGCACTACTGATTGCGATGATAAAGCAACGTTCAATTATTATGTCTGGCCCGTACGGACCGGGCAGTCTGGCACTTTGAAGCTCGCAAAGAGTGGACAAACAGCCTGCTACAACGCTACCGGCGCAATCATAACCTGCGGTGGTACCGGGCAGGATGGTGAACTCCAAACGGGAGTTTCTTTACTCAGTTCAAGATTTACAAAAAACAGTTCTCTGACGGTTACGGATAACCTGACAAATCTTGCCTGGAGTAACCTTGGCGGCAACAGTAATTATAATTGGCAGCAGGCACTGACTTAC
>CAIUSO010000139.1 GCA_903901875.1 uncultured Geobacteraceae bacterium
CAGAGAAAAGTTGACCATAACATCTTTTGAATTAAAAAGTATTGCAGCAGGCGAATCTCTGACGTTGGAACTCAAAAAGTCAACAGCATGCTTTACCAGACCCATGAATCAAAACCTTGGAACCCTTGGATTGCCAAGGTGTTTTACCGTCGTGGGCTGATCGAAACCTGGGGGCGGGGCACACTCAGAATTGCCAGTTTAATGCAGTCGGCTGGCTTGCCAGTGCCTACGTTGCATGAAAATTCTGGCAGCGTGGTAATGACTTTTAAACTGCCAGAGCAGCGCGGTGGAGTAAATGTCGGAGTAAATGTCGGAGTAAATGTCGTAGTAAATGCTCTATTCCCATACATTCAGGCTAATCCTGGTCATAGGGCAGGCGAAATGGCAGCATCTTTCAAGGTAACACAGAGGACCATAGAACGCTGGCTTAAACAACTGCGAGAAGAAGGCAGGGTAGAGTTCGTAGGCTCACCAAAAACCGGTGGCTACTATCCAAAACAGTAATAGAGAATAAACACCCAACAAGAATTGGTGTGGCGCCGATTTTTACCAGAAAAGTTGGGGACGTTGTGAAGTAAGTGAAGAAACTTCACTTACTTCACAACCAACCCTCCCCATTTCAACCCCCATAAAGGTTATCGTCCCCCACCCAAACAACCCCACTCCAAACCAAATTTTCATCACCATTGCAGTTTCCTCACTCATTGAGCACACCGGACTAAAGTGTACCACCCCATCAGGTCAGATTTGTAACATCATAAGCAGTACCTTTGGTGTAAAAACCCGGAGGTATACAATGGCAAACAAAGCCTTGACTATGTTACAAACGCGACGTATTCTCAAACTCTTGATGGAAGGTTGCTCCCTGCGGGAAATCCATCGTAGCACAGGTATTCACCGCCTGACCATAAAGAACTATCAGCATCGTTTTCAGAGTAGCGATAAAACGTTTTCAGAGCTGTTTACCTTGCCTGATTACGATCTTTCGGTTCTGGTTCATCCGCCCCGTTCCACCAAGACAACTGACGAGCGGTATGCGGATCTCTATCCCCAGCTTCAACGCCTTGCTGAAGAACTCGGTAAGAAGCACTTCCACGTCACCAAGCAAGTACTCTGGGAAGAGTATCTTCGGGATCACCCAACCGGGTATCAGTATTCACAGTTCTGCTATTATCTGGATCAACATATCCAGCAACATGATGCTACCATGCCGCAGCAGCACCAGCCAGGGTACCGGCTGCAGATTGACTTTGCTGGCGATCCACTCTGGATTATCGAACCACTCAGCAGAGAGCGTATCGAGTGCCCCGTTCTGGTCTGCACCCTTCCTTGCAGCAGCTTTTTTTACGTTGAACCGCTTTCATCAGCTAGGCAGGAGCATATGATCCCGGCACTCAACCGGGCGCTAGCCTATCTTGGCGGTGTCCCGAAGAATATCCTGAGCGACAACATGAAGCAGGTGGTAACAAAAGCATCACGCTATGAGCCAATTTTCAATGAGTTGATGGAGCAGTGGGCCTTGCACTACCAGACCAACATGCAGGCGACCAGGATCGTCAGACCGAAGGATAAGCCATCGGTTGAAGGCTCGGTGCACCATGCCTATAGCCAGATCTATGCCCGTTTGTAGGCGGAAATCAAATTTCCGCCTACACTACCCCAGGTGGTTGAGACTGTACCAGGGTGGGCGCACGACGATATCACCAATATTGGCGAAGATGAGATGATGGTGCTGATCTGGGCCAACGAAATATTTGATCAAAACAAGCCCGATACCATTGCCATGAAGGTGACCTTATGAAAAAGTTGAAGGTTATTATTATTGCATGTACTATGTTGTTGTTATTCACACATCCATAGATACGTTGTTATATGAGTA
>CAIUSO010000140.1 GCA_903901875.1 uncultured Geobacteraceae bacterium
CTCTTCAAGGTTGAGGACCATGCCGCTCACGCCGCCGGGGAACTCCAGCAACTCACCGGCCATGGCGCCTGCCAGTCCGTGAATACGGGCAATACCGTCGCCGATGGAGATGATGGTGCCGGTTTCAGACACTTCAACCTCTTTGCCATACTCTTTGATCTGTTTTTTAATGATCTCGCTGATCTCTTCGGCTCTGATTTCCATGGATGCTCCTACCCCTTCTGTAATATATCTTTAATCTGATTAAGCTGAGTCCTGACACTGTTATCGTATGCAATATCGCCAATCTGGGTCACAACTCCCCCCAGCAATTTACTATCAACAACAAGCTGCGGTATGATCTTTTTGCCGGTTTTCTTTTCAAGGGCTCCCTGAATTGAAGCAACCTGTGCCTCATCCAGCGGAAATGCAGTGGTAATAACCGGGCGGATCACACCGGTAAACTCATCGGCAAGTTTTTCGTAGGTCTGTACAATCTGCCCAAGGAAAGCCACACGGTTTTTATCCACCAGCAACATCAGAAAATTGCCAACTAATTCTGAACAGGCCGATTTACTGACAAGCTCGGCCATAATCGACTTTTTCTGGACTTGTGTCAGTGCCGGGTTGGCAAAGGCGGCGCGCAGGTCGCTGTTGGTAGAGAATATTGTACTTATATTGGCCAATTCGACGCGGAAACTGTCGATAACCCCCTGCTCTGAACCGAGCTGGACAAGTGCTTTGGCATATCGTTTCGCAAGTGCGTTATTGATCACTGGATCTGTACCACCTTGTCAAGATATTCACCGACAAATCGGTCATGGTCTGCTTTTTGAACTGCACCGGCTAATTTTCCCGTTGCAATTTCAACAGCCAGCTTTGCCGCCTCAGCCCGCAATTCGTTACGAGCCTTCACCGTTTCCTGTTCGGCTGACAATGCAGCCTGTGCAACTATCTTCTGGGCTGCGATGTTGGCTTCAGCAATGATACGATTTTTTTCCTGCTCCCCTTCACGAACAATGGCAGCATGAAGTTCATCAATTTCTTTGGAAGCCTGGTCAAGTTTGACACTGTACTCACGAAGCTTTGCCTCGGCAGCGTCACGACCGGCTTCAGCGTCTTTGAGGCTTTTTGCGATGTCAGCCTGACGGGCTGCCAGAGTACCCTTGACGTCAGCTTTTTTCAATGCCCAGATAATTATTCCGACAAGGACTGCAAAGTTGAGCACCCTCCAGCCGAAGTCCTTCATCTGACCGGCTGCATGGTCTGCATGGTGGGCAGCTTCACCACCTTCATTGGCAAAGCCAAGTGAGGCGATCAGCAGCAGTGCCGAAACAGAGGCAGCAGTTAACATTATCTTCTTGGTGCGATCGGATACCATTTGCATCTTACAGGTTCCTCCCGAGGATTTTCTCACAGATATCACCGGACAGAATCTCTGCCTGCTTCTTCAGCAGTTCACGTGCCTCACCGGCTTCCTTGGCAACTTTCTGACGTATTGACAGAAGGGACTCCGTCGCCTGTGCCCGTGCTTTTTCAAGAACAGCGGTTTCTTCAGCCTGTGCCTGCTTCAGTGCATCGGCGCGGCGTGTTCCCGCTTCTGCCTTGGCAGCGTGGAGACGGGCTTCGTACTGAGCCATTTTGTTCTGAACTTCAACATCAACCGACACTGCCTTTTCACGGGCCGAATCAATTACCTGTCGACGGTCTGCAAGCACTTTACGCAAAGGCTTGTAGAGGAACACGTTGAGAACGAGAACGAGGATGCCGAAATTGATCAGCTGGATTACGAATGATAAATTTAATTCAATCACGACCTACCCCTTGCAGGTATGCTGAGTTGTATTCTGTATCCACAGATATGGGTGTAAACAGAGGTTAGCTATCATATTTTTTGCGCTGATGTCAAGAAAATTGCTCCAACTGGGCCATTTTATTTTTCATCTTCACACATCCAGCAGATCGATAATGCGGGTAAGCTCGTCAGAATCACTGAATTGTATTTCCAATCGCCCCGCTCCCTTTGACCCTGCCGTACGAATTGTCACCCGGGATTGGAAGCGTTTCTGAAGCTGTTCCTCCAGTGAAGTCAGCAGCAGGTCCGGCTGTTGGAGTCGCTTGGCCGGCTTGAGTGCCGGGTTGATTTTCAGCTTGCGAATTAACTCTTCGGTGGCCCGAACACTCAGCTGCCGGTGGAGTATTTCATGGCGGGCCCGCTCCGTCAGCTCACTACTTTCGAGGGAGATAAGTGCCCGGGCGTGCCCCATACTCAGCCGTTCTTCCACAATATCCTGCTGGATGGCGTCTGGCAGTTTGAGAAGCCGCAGTGCATTGGTCACCGCGGTCCGGCTCTTTCCTACTCTGCGAGCCACATCCTCCTGGGAAATACCAAAGGTTTCGACCAGTGAGCGGTATGCCTGTGCTTCTTCAATGGCGTTCAGGTCCTGGCGCTGGATATTTTCTATCAGTGCCAGCTCCATGACTGTTGATGAGGAAGCCTCGCGGATAACGAGGGGGATTTCGTGGAGACCTGCCTTTTGTGCCGCCCTCCAGCGTCGCTCACCGGCAATGATTTCATAATAGCCATCTTTTCGAGTTACCACCAGCGGCTGAATGATCCCCTGCTCCCTGATTGAGGCGGCTAACTCTTCCAGTTTCTCCGGTGAAAAATGTTTGCGTGGCTGGTCGCGATTCGGTCGTATTTTCTCAATCGGGCAGATAAAATAGTTTTTTGATTCATCCACCGTGTCGGTTACCTGCAGTAACGCAGCCATACCCTTGCCCAGGCCGCCAATTTTAGCCATCAACCTTCTCCCTTTGGATAATTTCCCGGGCCAACTGTAAATAGCTGACGGCACCACGGGAGGTTATATCATAATAAATCACCGGTTTGCCATGGCTCGGTGCCTCGGCAAGGCGTATATTGCGCGGTATGACGGTGTCAAACACCTGGCCGGCAAAGTGCTCCCGTATCTCGGTGGCTACTTCCTTGGCCAGATTACTGCGTGCATCAAACATAGTCAGCAGAATCCCTTCAATTTTTAACAACGGATTGAGATTCTTCTGAATCAGCCGAATCGTCTGAAGTATCTGGGAAAGCCCTTCCATGGCGTAAAATTCGCACTGGAGCGGAATCAGCACCGAGTCGGCTGCCGTCATGGCGTTGATTGTCAGCAGGTTGAGCGAAGGGGGACAGTCAAGAATAATATACCGGTACTGCTCGGACAGTGATGCCAGCTTGAATTTCAGTTTCTGCTCCCGCCCGGTCATGGTTGCCAGTTCAAGCTCGGCTCCCGTCAGGTCGGAATTCGCCGGAATGACATGAAGAAAGGGCTGCCCCGTATCCGCTATCATCTCCCGGGGATCACCATCATTAATGATAAGGTCGTACACCGAGCGGCGCAGGGCCCCCTTGTCAATCCCGACGCCACTGGACGCATTCCCCTGGGGATCAATATCCACCAGCAGCGTCGGCCGTTCAGTGGCGGCCAGGGAGGCTGCCAGATTGACGGCGGTGGTAGTTTTCCCCACTCCACCCTTCTGATTGGCAATACAGATAATTTTTGAGGTTGGCATCACGGGTCCGTCACTCTTTTCTTTTACTTCATATCATGCTGATACTACTTCGATAAACAGCCCCATTTCACCCGGAGCCAGCCCAACGAGGCGTGAATGTAGCACAGCTCGCACCAATCGTCAAAGAAAAGACCGTCATCATGGATAGGTTGAATGGTAAATCACTATTTTTATTCGATTTTTCTGATAATCAGGGCACTGCTCCCCTTGGACAGGATAGTGGGACGGCCGGTTACCTCAATCTGTAACAGATCCTTACTGCTGTCGTCGTAAAAGAAGTCCGGCAGATAATAGTCAGTAATTCGGGTATGCCATTTCCCTTCCAGTCCATCCCCACTCCATGCGAGACAATAGACGGCACCGTTTTTATAATTGCCCCGTTTTCCAAACAGGAGCGGTGCCACGTTTTTACCGATGAAGAGCTGGCCGGACGCTGAAGTTCGAATTTTCTGATTCAGATACAGCTCTGCATCAGCTGCGTCCTGTCCCGCCAGTGCCTCCCGTTTTTCAACGAACAGCTCGGAGCCGCCGTACTCTTCGCTACTCCGCCAGATCTCTTTCTGCTCCCGATTATACACAACCAGTTTGTTTTCAGGCGAAAGAACCACCGTCAGCAGGGCACCATTTTGGTCCGTAAGCTGGTTGAAGGCATACAGTGACGTACCGGGAGGAACCGGCAGTTCCTGCTTTGTCCGCAACTGGCCTCCCACCAGTTCTGCTTCGGAAATGGCACCGCCAAAGAGTTGTCTGCCTCCGTTTTTCTGAACATACAGCCTGCCAGGTTGCCCCGGCAATTTCAGGACCCGCATGAAATAGGGGAGTTCCTGGGCTACCCGCTCCAGTGAATCCCCTTTCAAGTGCCAGATCTGAGAGGCCGGTTGGTCATTACGAACAACGGTGACATACAGATCAAGGGTGTTGTTCCCTGTTTCGAGTACGTCAAGGGAGAGTATTTTTTCATAGACCAGCAGGGTTTTCTCAGCAATGAGTTTGAATGCTGTGCCCTTTCGGTAATGGAACAAACGCCGGTTATCTGCCAGAAAAATATCACGACCGCCATCGGTCCCCACGCTTCCCGCCGCAATCAGACCAATGGCTGTTGGAATCTCCGGACTACGCCAACTGCCGTTGGTACCCATGGTTTTATCGTCGATCTTGACCAGTTCTCCGTTTTGAGCACCCTGGACACCGACCTGCTGCTGCGGTGCCGCTGCGGATGCTCTGTTCTTGGTCAGATCAGCCAGCAACCGGTCTGCCAGCCTCCCGGTTGCCGGAATAAGATCGTCTTCACCCTCTCCCTGCTCAAAAGCCCGTGCGACGGTTTTACCCCCCTGCAACGCCTGGGCATCCAGGCTGAATAGTTTCCCCGCAGCAATGTAACTGACCATAATAGCCACATCGGCCTCGGCAACCGTACCAACCGCCATGACACCGTCCCTGCTAAGCCGTGACGCAATCAGAGTTTTGAGAATTGTCGCCATCTCGTCGCGGTTCGCCCCCCCCAGAGTCCGCACCTCGGAAACGGTAACTTTAAGGGGTGCCGCCGACACTCCGCTTGCCACAATCACTAACATGAGTAACATGACCAGTTGCAGATATCTTTTCATACCTATCTCCATCCCACTGAAATGTGGTTAACCATACCATACAATCATCCGGCTCTTCCAATAAAAAGAGGGCAGGATTTCTCCTGCCCTCTGAGGACGACGCTAAGCTGTCGAGCGTTCAATTAAAACGCTATCTGCCATTTTGCGCCAACCAGATACCCTTTTGACTGTGTTGTGCCATCGCTTGCTTTCAGGTCATCAACATAATCGAATTCGGGGGTAACAGTAACATTTTTTGCAAGTGTAATCGGTGCGTTGACAAAGAACAGCATTTTGTCATCTGAATAGGTATCACCAGGAGTCTTGTCGGTTGCATAGCCAAAGCCTGCATTGAATGTTGCTGTATCACTGATTTTCTGGGAAATCTGGCCAAATCCTTCAAAACCGATTGAATCCTGGGCATTACCGTTTGCAAGGATTTTCGCAGATTGACGTCCCATGAGGCCCATGTTTCCGGCATTCTGGGCAATACTCAGGTTATATGACAGTTTGGTGGCACCAAGATCAGCGGTGGCACTGGTATAACCCATCACAGAAGTAACGGTACTGTTACTGCTTTTATTGGCGGTACTTGGCACATACTTAAATGTCTGACCGACCACGCCAATATTGTAACTTAAGATACCAGCCTTACCGGCATAACCAACGTTCACTTTAGGAAGATAAACCTGGATGCTGTCAGCTTTTTCATGGTTAACAATGACACCACCGGCATCACCAATGGCAGTACCAGTGGCATTAGTGCCATAAGTCGGAGCATTCGATGCAATGGTCACCGTATCGGCCACGCTGGGAGCAATGGCTGCTGCGTAAAATCCGTTCGTAAATTTAACCTTGATTTGCGCTTGCCGACCATCCCACAAAGCACCGTAACCGTTCTGACCCGCATCATCAAAAGCTGTCTGGGCTGATCTGAAGTAGTAGCTATTATAATCCTGGCCGATTATCAGGGTACCAGAACCAAAATTATACGTTCCGTACAGCAGTCGAAGTCCCATGTTAGCGCCAATTTCAAATTTCCCACCGACATTGCCGTTTGTGTAATTGGCACCAAAATTACTGGTGACCATGAGGTGTTCATCAACACCCGCCGAGGTACCACCAGAGACAGCACCATTATCAGGAATCATAGAAACGTTATAGAACGTGGAGATTTTAGCAACACCGTACAAGCTGGTATCAGCCAGTGCCGGAAGTGCTACTGCGGAAAGTGCGCCTGCTGCTGCCAGAATTGCTACTGTTTTTTTGATACTCATGTGTGTTCCTCCCATTATTTGTATGATAGTTGCTCGTACTACTGCGGATTAAAATAGTGCTTGTAAGTTAAACGATGCCGGCACCCACCACCTTTCGTGTCTATTTGGCTCCTTCAATCAATTAATCACTACCATGTGGAGAAATAGTTCCTTAAGCACAACAACCTTTTAGCTCACAAAGGACACAATTATTCAAAACTCCGTTCTATTTACATACTAAAAATATACAACAAATAAACAATTGTCAACAGAAAATTTCACATTAAAACGCTAACCTTTTGTATACAAAGAATAATACTAAGCTTAGATATTTCTAACCTTAATGCCACGATTGGCACAGTTCCGTTAAAACGCCCCCACTGCTTTTGGGATGGATAAAAGCGATGCGCGTTCCATGGGCACCGTTTCGGGGCACTGCGTCGACCATCCGGGCACCGTCTGCCACCAGCGTGGCAATGGCGGCCTCAACATCGGCCACTTCATAGGCAATATGATGGATGCCTGCACCATTCTTCTCAATGAATTTTGCCACCGGGCTGTCCGGCGATGTTGGTTCCAGCAGTTCTATCAGGGATTCGCCAATCTGCAGCATGGCCACCCGCACCTTTTGTTCCACGACCTCTTCGGTTCCGGTACAGACCATCCGGAGATTATCCCGGTAAAAGGGTATGGTTTCATCCAGTGAGGAGACGGCAATTCCAATGTGATTTATTTTAGTCAGCATGAGCGAGAACCTTTCTGTGTATTATGGAGATTTTGGGTTGCCCCTTGTACCCTTCCTACAACACCACCGTTTCCGTATGTTTACCGAACACGACCCTGAACACATCGGCAATTTCTCCCAACGTTGCATAGGTTTTCACCGCCGTCAGAATGTGGGGCATCAGGTTGTCGCTGCTGCGGGCCGCACTTTCAAGCTGTACCAGTGCGGCGGCAACGGCACCGTTGTCCCGCTTCTGCTTGACTTCAGCCAGTGACTGTTTCTGGGAAATCTCCACCTCTTCCTTGACCCTGAGCAGGCCGGTGGGGGGTGGCTCCTGGACCGGGAACTTGTTGACACCGACGATGATCAGTTCATTTTTCTCGATGGACTTCTGGTAGGCGTAGGCGGAATCCTGTATTTCCTTCTGCTGGAAACCCCGTGAAATGGCCTCAACGGCCCCGCCCAGCTTATCAATCTTGTCGATGTACTCAAGGGCTGCCGCCTCAATCTGGTCGGTCAACGATTCCACCAGGAACGAACCTGCCAGGGGGTCGATGCTGTCCGCCGCACCGGATTCATAGGCGATTACCTGCTGGGTACGGAGGGCGATACGCACCGAATCTTCCGTCGGCAGGGCCAACGCTTCATCGCGGGAGTTGGTATGGAGGGACTGGGTCCCCCCCAACACGGCGGACAGGGCCTGGATGGTGACCCGCATGATGTTGTTGTCCGGTTGCTGGGCCGTCAGGGTGCAGCCGGCGGTCTGGGTGTGGAAACGGAGCATCTGGGATTTCGGATCCTTGGCACCGAAACGCTCTTTCATGATTTTTGCCCAGATACGGCGGGCGGCGCGAAATTTGGCCACCTCTTCAAACAGGTTGTTGTGGGCGTTGAAGAAGAAGGCCAGACGAGGGGCAAATTCATCCACGGCCAGGCCTACCTTGATGGCCGCATCCACATAGGCGATACCGTCTGCCAGGGTGAAAGCCACCTCCTGCACCGCACTGGAACCGGCTTCACGGATATGGTAACCGGAGATGGAGATGGTGTTCCACTTGGGCACGTTGTCCTTACAGTAGGCGAAGATGTCGGTGATAATCCGCATGGATTCCTTGGGAGGGTAGATGTAGGTGCCCCGGGCCATGTACTCCTTGAGGATGTCATTCTGGATGGTACCGGAAATCTGTGCGGCAGATACCCCCTGTTTTTCTGCCACGGCAATATACATGCAGAGCAGGATGGCGGCGGTGGAGTTGATGGTCATGGAGGTGGAAACCTTGTCCAGCGGAATGCCGTCGAAGAGAATTTCCATGTCGGCCAGGGAATCGATGGCCACGCCGACTTTCCCCACTTCCCCCAGGCTCATGCCGGCATCGGAGTCATACCCCATCTGGGTCGGCAGGTCAAAGGCGATGGAGAGCCCGGTCTGGCCGGCCGAGAGCAGGTATTTGTACCGCTCGTTGGATTCCCGTGCGGTACCGAATCCGGCATACTGGCGCATGGTCCAGAAACGTCCCCGGTACATGGTCGGCTGCACACCACGGGTGTAGGGGTATTCCCCCGGCAGGCCCAGCTGTTCCTCATAATCCGGATAGTCAAAACCGGGGGTGAAACAACGCTCCAGCTC
>CAIUSO010000141.1 GCA_903901875.1 uncultured Geobacteraceae bacterium
AATTAATTGATTTAGTTGTCTTCTGATGTATGTGGAGATATGCCAGATTTTCTGCGAAAAACCCACTCCTAAGGAAGGGGCCGGTCGTTCGAATCGACTCGGGGACGCCAATAAAAATTGCCACTTACATTAAGTTGTAGGTGGTTTTTTTCTTTGTAGGTTGCGCATAGGTTGCACTGAAGAGGTGGCATATACGGCACAAACATTTCAGAACTTATCGTGCAGCGCGCCGACCATAAAAAAGAGCGGATGGGGTTGACCACCTGGAAGAACGCCCCGGATGGCAAGATCATCAAGACCGATGTGGTGGTTGCCAAGAATTACCTGACTGAAAAAGAGCTGAAGTCGCTGGATCGCTTCGTCACCATGTATCTTGACTATGCCGAAGACCAGGCAGAGCGGAACATCCCCATGACCATGGAGGATTGGGCCGGCAAGCTGAATGCCTTTTTACAGTTCAACGAACGGGAGATCCTCGACAACCCAGGAAAAGTTACCCAGGAAATAGCCAAAGCCTTTGCGGAAAGCGAGTTTGAAAAGTACCGGGTTGTGCAGGATAGGCTGTTTGAATCGGACTTTGATAAACAGATCAAGCGGCTGCTGGAAGGGAATTGACGGAAAACAGTAAGACGATCAGTTCAGGTCGCTTTCTCCATTACCTGCTCATTCTGGTTTATTGTCCTTTACCGACAGATTTCCCGGCCTGCATTTCCTGTAAGATTGCCTGAGTCTGTGCTGCAGATACGGCACGGGACTCAGGAGTCATCTTTGCCCGCAGGGTAGTATAAGGTCTCGGCTTGGACTGCTGCTCTGCTGTATACGTGTTCAAGCTGATCTTGCCTTCCCGCCACTGGTTGATATCTTCAGCGGCTTCCATCAGTTCCTCGAATAAGCCGGTATTTCTTACTGACTCTTCCATTGCTGTCACCACCCTATGCTGTCGCCGGTTCTGGAGTAATATTCAGTCGCAGCCCGACCCCATGCAATAGGTTGAACAGAGTGCGAATTTCCGGGTTTCCCCGGCGTGACAAGGTGCGATATAGGCTTTCGCGATTAAGATGGGCTTTGTCCGCTACCGCTGCCATGCCACCATTAGCCTCGGCAACATTGCGTAACGCCAGCAGGAAGGTCTCACGGTCTCCCTCTTCAAGCGCTGCGTTCAGATATGCCGCCGCTTCAGCGGGGTCTTTCAGCGCCTCGATCAGGTCTTTTTGGTACTCAGTCACGTTTGCCATGCTAGTGTCTCCTTCTGTGGTCTTGCAGGTGGCTGGTGGCCTGCGCGATGTCCCGTTTCTGGCTGTCCTTGTCGCCGCCTATAAGGAGCAGGATAAGCCGGTTCTCTTCTTTGGCGAAATAAACGCGATACCCCGGCCCGTAGTCGATCCGTAACTCCCAGACGCCTTCCTCAAGATGTTTGTGGTCGCCAAAGTTTCCCAGGCGAGCACGGTCGATCCGGATACGAATCTTTGCCCGTCCGTTTACGTCCCGAAGTGCCTCAAGCCATTCCTTAAAAGGCGCAGTGCCGTTTTCGGTCTTGTAATAGTCAATCTCGTGTGGAAATACTTGTGTGGTCATATATTAGCCTATAAGCTACAAATTTACAAGATGGTTTACGCCGATTTTTTTCGTTTGGCAATGGAAACTACATTGCTCTTGGTCCCGGATATGATGCTGTTCAGTTTTCGCTCCCAGGCTTCAAGCGCCTTCTGTTTTTCCGTGTCGTAACGATACTGGTTGTAAACCTTGATCACGCCTTGCTTGGCATGGTTGAGAACCGCATCGATCACCTCGTCCATGTTCCCCATTTTGGCAAGGAAGGTTGCCGCCGTGAGGCGCAGGTCGTGCGGGGTGAATTGTTCGATGCCCAGCTTGTTCTCGGTGACTGGATTGCCGTCGGTATCGAACAGAGGCTTTCCATTTTTATCAGTGACCGGCCAGGCCAGATTCCGTCGCACTGCAACGCCCACGGCATGGGCCTCGATCTGCTTGATCTTCTTTTTGTGCGGACA
>CAIUSO010000142.1 GCA_903901875.1 uncultured Geobacteraceae bacterium
GGGAAAGAACCCCACTGAGCGATTATTACACCGGGTTATGTCAGAAGGAGACCGGTGATTACAACGGTGCCGTTGAAAATTTCACCAGTGCCATCCAAGGGGAACCGTCGGAAAAAGATGCCGTACGGGAACTTATTTCTGCTTTGGTAAACCTGGAGCGTTCAGACGAAGCGTTGCAATGGGTGGCCTGGGCTGAAAAGGAGAACATACATCCCGGAGAAATTGCCTTTCTTAAAGGTCAAATACTCGTTGGCAAAAAACGTTACCAGGAGGCGCTGACCGCCTTTCATGTGGCACGTGCCGTGGACGGAGCGAATTATCAGCAGATAGACCTGCAGATCGCCATCATCTCTGCGGTGACAGGGAAAATTGATGAAGCCAGCAAGAGCCTCAAGGCCATTGTCACCCGCTATCCCGGTACGGACGCTGCCGAGTTTGCCGCAGAGTATGATCAGCGCATTAATGCGATCGCCGCTGCCAAGCGGTGGAGCCTCTATGCCGGTATCAATTACCTTTATGATGACAATGTATCGACTGACAGCCTCCATGAAAGGAGCAGCGGCATTAGTCAAAACATGCGCGTTGAGTATGACGCAGCGTTGGGAGGGAACTGGACGGGCAATGTGCAGTATGCACTTCAAAACAGTAACTACACCCGGATGCACGATTACAACAGCTTGGTGCATGGATTGACTCTGAATGCCATTCATCGCACTGACGTTCTGATGACCTCCATTCCGTTGAATATTTCCCATGCCACGTTGGACTACACTAACTACTCGCTGCAATTTGCCATAAAGCCGACCGAAACTATCATCTTTTCACCTGAACATATGGGGCAGGTATCAGTGGGGTACACCCGCCGCGAGATGGCCCGGAGTCCCGTGAGTAGTGAACTTGGCAGGGATGGAAATCTCTATAATGGCCAGCTTGCCTTTATTTTTCTTTTTGCGGAGGGGCAGGGGATGCTCAACCTGCGGGGTGAACTGCTGTATGAAGATACTGATGGCTCCGAGTATCGTAACAGGGGCGGTCGTATCGGTGTGGATGCTCTGGTACCGCTCTTCAGTGGAACCAAGCTGATTCTGTCTGCGGAAGAAACGTGGCAGAATTACTACGACAGTGCCGCCGGACGCAGTGACGGGATCTTTGTCGGTTCGGCCATGATCAACCAGAAAGTTGCCAGTGCTCTGTATCTCAACCTTCAGTATTCCTATACCGGTGCCAGGTCCACTGTTGAAGCGTATGACTACCAACGTAATGTGATTACGACCGGCATCGAATACCGGTATTAAGGAGATACCCGTGAAAGTATCAAAATTATACGGCAGTTTTAATTTGGCACTTTGCGTTGCCGTGGTAATAGTCCTGCTGCTCTCTGTTACGGTGCTCCATGCAGCGGCTATTGCCACTCTACGGAACGTGGTTGGGCCGGTTGACCTGCTGATTGGTGGTGCGCTGCCCGCGTCGCCGGCCAAAAATGATGGAAAGCTTGCCAGTGGTGACATGATCAGGACCAAGACCGGCGGATTTGCAGAGGTGGTCTATAATGACGGAACAGTGCTGCATATCTCCCCGCGCAGCCGGGTGGATATTGGTGAACACTTTTCAGGTAAGAATGCAAACGGTAGTGAGGTGCACCTGGTCAGGGGCAAAGTGCAGGCTATTGTTGATCTGAAAAATGCTAAAGCATCGGGTCCCGGCCCAAAGAAATTTGAGGTGCGTACCCCGAACGCCATTGCCGGAGTGCGCGGCACCGACTTTGTTGTTTCCCATGAACAGAGTACAACCGGTGTTTTTGTCAGATCCGGGTCAGTGTACAGTTTTAACCCCCAGTTCCCGAGCCGATTGGTTACGTTGACCGCCGGGACAATAACCACGGTCACCGGACGGGGGACTCCCACTCCGCCCCGCCCGGCACTTATGCAGGAGATCCAGAAAATGGAGCAGGGGATAACTGCCCCGCCATCGTCAGGAGCTTCTTCCGGTGGAGGATCGGGCAGCGCGGGAGAAAAAAGCGGTGAAACAGGCGGAACAACAGGGGGGGGAACACCTGGAAAAACTGCTGCCAGCGAAATGGCCAGGACAAGTAATGACTTCAGCAGCACCGGTGCCGCTATCAGTGTAAATACCCTGGCACAGGGAGCTGGTCAGGTTTTAAGCCAGGCAACCATAACTCCTCAGAGCACACATTCGGCATCGACGACGCCGGTTTCTGCGACCATTGCACCGCCACCGAGACCAACCGCAACCAAGGTCAATGTGAATGTGGGCATACATTTTAATTAGGGCATATTCAATATTGACTTGTCTGATATGGGGATTCCTATGAAAAAAAAGCTATGTGTCATCACAATACTGGCCTTCTTACTGCTGACTATCTCCGGCTGTGGCAGCGTGGAAAACAGTACGCCGGGCACCTTTGTCTCCAAAAGCGTCTTGTCGGGTACAGTAAGCCCGCTTGTCCTGGGAGTGCAAATTACACTCATTCTACCGGACGGAGTTACCGTAGAGATCGACCCGGTCACCGGAAAGCCATTGGTGACAGCACTCGCACCGAATGATGTTGCTACATCTGGTGGTTTGCTGGATGCGGAATATGTTCATGCAGACGGGACGACTCCCGGACAGGTAAAAATTGCAATAATCAGAGGTGATACATCTAAGCCGTTTACGGCCGGGGATTTTTTCAGTGTGGTATGTGTGGTTGCTGCGGGGCAGGCGGTTCCGTCCTCCAGTGCCTTTAGCTTCAGCGGGTTAAAGATATGGGACGCCGATGGCAACGACATTACCTCCAGTAGCGGTGCGACGGCAACAGTATCGCTGTAGCCTGTCTGACAGTCTCTTTTAGATTGGATGAAGAATGAAAGCTTCTCATAATATCAAGCAGTTTATGATTGGTGTGGGGATAACGGCCCTCTTCTCCTTTATCCTTGTCTCCGCTCCAGCAACCTATGAAATGCTGGAAGCAAAACTTCTTGATATCCGGTTCAAAATCAGGGGAACGATTAAGCCCCCTTCCTCGGTGGTGATTGCCGCCATTGACGAAAAAAGTCTGGCAACATTCGGGCATTGGCCGTGGGGAAGGGATGTGCATGCCAGGTTGGTGAATAAGCTTGTTCAGGCAGACGCTGCGGTCATAGGCTATGATGTTATTTTCCCCGAGGCTGACAAAAATGATTCTATGTTTGCCCGTGCCATCAGGGAGGCCGGAAATGTGGTGCTCCCCATGGCCCTCGATTTTGAAAAACAGGCACCACCTGTCCCCGATCAGATTCTTGAGAACTCTGCCATCGCCTCCGTAGAAGATGCGGTACTGTTTAAAAAATACGCTCCTATCATGTCGGGAGGGGTGCTCACTCTTCCGGTACAAAACCTTAAGGTGAGTGCTGTCTCACTGGGACATATAAATATGTTCCCCGACGATTTCGACGGTACACTCCGTTGGGAACATCTTCTTCTGGGGTACGACAACGCGCTATACCCATCCCTGGGGTTGCGTTGTGCTGCTCATTTTCTGGGGATTCCGGCTGAGAAACTAACCGTTACGGCAACTCAAGGCATACGGGTTGGCAAAACTTTCATACCTACGGATCACTATGGACGGATGCCGATCAACTACTACGGGCCTGGACAGACGTTTCGGCATATATCCATTGCAGATATCATGGATGGCACCGTGGGGCGGGCTGAACTGGAAAACCGTATTGTCCTTATCGGGGCAACGGCCATCGGTATTTACGATCTCAGGGTTACGCCACTTTCGACGGCCATGCCGGGAGTGGAAAAACATGCATCGGTCGCGGCCTCTATCCTTGAAAATCGTTTTATCAGAAGGGCATCCCCATTTCAGGATTTGCTTTTCCTCATTATTTCCGGTTTTGTCATGGTGGTCGCCTTAAGCAGGCTGCGGCTTGTGTGGGGAGCTGTTACGTTATTGGTCGGGGTAGTGCTGGTGGGCGTTGTTGGCTATCTCCTTTTTGCCAGGTTCGGTTTGTGGATACATATGGCGTGCCCTTTAATTAATGTGTTTTGTATATTTATCTCGGTCACTGCGTGGAATTATGCCGTTGAGGAACGGTATGCCCGCCGCATTAAGGCAATGTTTACCAGTTACGTCACCCAGACAATCGTGAACGAGTTGATCAACAACCCTGACAAGGCCCGTTTGGGAGGAGAACGGCGGGAGATTACCGTGCTTTTCTCGGACGTGAAAGGGTTTACTACCTTTTCAGAGAAAAACTCTCCTGAACAGGTCGTTGCCCTCCTTAATGAATATCTGGGAACCATGACCGACGTCATTCTTCGGTGGGAGGGGACCCTTGACAAGTTTATCGGAGATGCCATTGTGGTTTTTTGGGGAGCACCGGTACTGAGGGAAAACCATGCTGAATTGGCGGTACGCTGTGCCCTTGACATGATGCAACATCTGGAGGAGCTTCATGTCAAATGGAAACGGGAGGGGAAACCTGTTCTCTCCTGTGGTATCGGTATCAATACCGGCGAGGCCGTCGTGGGTAACATCGGGGCAGAGGGAAAAAAGATGGATTACACGGTCATCGGTGATGAGGTGAATCTGGGTGCCCGGGTTGAATCCCTGACAAGACGCTTCGATACGGATATTTTAATTACTGAAAATACCCTGGCATCCCTCAGGCCGATACTGAATGGGGGGAAAATGGCCAATGTCAGTATCTGCGGCATGCAACGGGTAATAGTGAAGGGCAAAGACCAACCGGTCAGTGTCTATGGGGTGCGGAGTACGAAGTCAAGCGGTGGTGAGTTTACGGAATGCCCCACTGAGGAACCCCTGCGATTGACGGAAAAATAGAATATTTGAATTGAGGGGAGGTGGGCGATAGCTCACTGTCCTGTTGTATACGTTAGCCCGAACGACCCCGCCAGCATACTGCACTGTCACGGATTTAAAACCATTTCTGAAAATAGGTGGTTAAAATGACTATAAAGATAGTCAAAATGTACATCTGCGCGAAGGCACCTTCCTGAAACCGACCCAATTTAATGAATATAACCTGTTATAATACCTCGTATATCCAGCACTGAATTATAATAGTCATTCCTCGCATCTTCACGGTTGACAAAATATTGCAGTCATATAATCAATGGCGCACCATTGATCGTGTCTCTTACCTGTTCAATAAATTATCTGAAGTAGCAAGTTTAAAAATACTTTAAATCTATAAAGCTTCAGGGGAGGAATACCCATGTCCCAGTCTGAAATCGCCAGGCAACGCCTGACTACCGAAGTGCTTGCCATTATTGAAGCCGGTGTTGATACTCCACTGTCCGATGCCGAATTCAACCGATATTCACTGGAGCTTTTTGCCTTGCAGTATGAAACCAACAAAATTTTCCGTGAATTCTGTGATGCCAAGATGGTCAGACCGGGGGATGTGGGGCGTTGGCAGGATATACCCATGGTTTACAATGACGTTTTCAAGACCCATCTGGTTGCATCATTCCCCCTGGAACAGTCAGTCATGGCCTGTTTGACCGGCGGAACCACCAGCCTGACCCAACGGGGGAGGATCTTTCGTGATGAAGATGGCCAGAAACTGGTGTTTAATGCCAATAAAATGATGACCGGGGCATACTTGTTTCCCGATTTCACGGAGAATCATCGCTGTCGTATTCTGATCCTTGCCCCCAGTCCCCAACTGGCACCATCCATGGGGATGGCAATCGGCATGGACCAGACCCGTCGCCATTTTGGTACGGATGACAGTCTGTTTTTACTGGGAAAAAGCGGCATCGATGTGACCAGTCTTCTCAAAGCACTTCGAGAGTCGGAAGCCAGTGGGGCTCCGGTTGCGCTTATCGGCGCAACGGCAGCGTACGTCTATTTTTTTCAGTCCTGCCGGCGGAAAAAAATGACCTTCCATCTCCCGCCGGGAAGCCGTATCTGCGATGGTGGCGGGTATCGGGGGCGTTTCGGAGTCGTTACCCGGAATGACTATTATGCCATGGTTAAGGAAATCCTCGACATTCCGGAATCACACTGTGTGAATGTGCTCGGTGAGGTGGAAACCGCCACCAATTTATTTGATGACCAGTTGCGCCGCCAGGCAGTAGGATTACTGCCCCGCGCCCGTACCAGGCCGGTTCCCCCTTGGTCGCGGGTGGTGGCCATGAACATTGACGATATGACACCATTGCCCGATGGTGAAGTCGGCCTGCTGGCCCACTGGGACCTGGCCAACATACCAACGGTGCTTTCGGTTATTACAGATAATCTGGGGTACACGGTCTACGGTGGTACGGCCTGCGAGATGGTTGGTCGTGCCAAGATTGAGCAGGGAAAGGTATCACCGTTACCCGATGAGGAACGTTCCATGGGCCCTCTGGGGGATTCGGCCATCTTTCGGATGCTTGAAACCTATACCAATTTTTCGATAGATTTGAAGATGCGTCTGGCCAAGGACCCCAGGAAAGAGGTTCCTGGCATCCGTGAAGAGATCGAAGCCCGTCCCGGTTCGGTGGCATCGTGCCCCCAGATCGTTGATGAACTATTGGTGGCCCAGGCAGACAAGGAAGCTGCCAGATTGCGCGATGCTTCCCTTGATGCCTTCAGAAACCAGACTGACAGACCACTTGACTGGTATAAGACGGCAGCAGAACGGCAACAGTTGGGTGATCATCCGGCCGGATTGAAGTCGGAAAAGCCGAGTGGGTAAGTGTTAAATAAGGCATAATATCAGCTCGTTACCTGTGGCAGTTCGGTCGAAACGTACTCAAAAAATAAGGGGGATACATTCTTGCAACCGATACTGAACGCCTGGTGTTGTCAAATAGATATAACCAACCACTGCTTTCTCTCATGTCTCTACTGCTCCCGATACAACAGGCACCTCCGGCCAGATCAGAGAACGCAGATGTCGCTTGAACAGATTGCCGCTGCTCTTGACTCTCTTTTGTACTGGCCGGGGAAGATAGGCATAATCGGCGGTGAACCGCTGCTGCATACCGATTTTGTCCGGGTCATGGAGTTAATCAGAGAGCGGTTCCCCGCTGAAAAAATGGGGCTCTGGACATCTGGGGGGAAAAACTACCGCACACTACTGCCTGATATACAAAGCACGTTCGATTATCTCGCGTACAATGAGCATAACCCCGAACAGTTAAAGAGTTGCAAGCACCAACCGCTCACCGTTGCGATCAAGGAGGTTATCACCGATGAAAAACTTCGCAAAAGTCTCATTAATGATTGCTGGGTGCAGAGGACATGGTGTCCGACGATTAACCACTACGGTGCCTACTTCTGCGAAGTGGCTGCAGCGCAGGATGTCCTTCTGAATGACGGGGAGAATGCCTGGCCCGTTGAGCCGATGTGGTGGCGAAAGTATCCGGGGGAGTTTGCCGGCCAGGTCGAGACCTTCTGTGACAACTGTGGCATGGCGATACCTATGGAGAGAGAATTAATCCTCAATAAAACAGAGAAATTTTCGCCGGCTCTCTTGCAGCGCTTCAGGCAGCAGGGGCTGAAAAAAGTAGCAGATTCGGATGTTGAGCTCTTTAGTCGCAGCATTACCACGGACGAAATCATAAAGAATATTCCGACATGGACTCCGGGTAATTATCGGGGCGACCTGAGAGAGGACGAGATAGCACCTGAAGGGAGAGGGTTTACCAAAACACTGGAATGTGAATGTCTGAGTGATCTCACGGTCGAACTGATTACCATCTGGTACAACGAGGAATTTCTGGCCCCCTTCTTTCTGAACCACTACTCCTGGGTTGATAAGATCCACCTGCTTATTGATGCGGATACAAATGATGGGACTGCCGAAATTGCAGGGCGTTACCCAAATGTAGAGATAACCTATGTTGAGTTTCCCGACATGATGGATGATCAGCTGAAAGCGAATCAGTTCAATTCGGTATATCGCTCAATTGTCGGTGCTGACTATGTCATTGTCGTTGACTCGGACGAATTTGTCTTCTGTAACCAGATTGAAAAACCGGTAAAAACCCACATCGGAGAGACCCTGAAGGATGTCTATTTTGTCCATTTATGGCAGATCTACGACCATGAGTCCGATCTGCCGCCGGATCCCTCCGTAAGCGTGCCGCTGCAACGCCGGCATGGTGACCCCAACATCAGGAACAACGCAACAAACCTGTCCTATGTAAAACCATGCATAGTGAAGGGGGGGCTGAATATCGTTTTTGACGTCGGCAACCACCAGCTTCAGTATGATGACGTTCGGATTAGCATTTTTGGCCGCAACACCCAGGAGATGATCCGTAAGAATGTGACGGTCAGGCCGGTTGACACGCTTCAGGGATCCCACTGGAAACTTGTCGGCCTTGAGAGAACTATCAAAAGGAGAATTACGGATCGTAAACTCAGGCAGTCAAAGAATAACCTGAAAAACAATTTTAGTTATCAATATCATGATGTTACTGAAGATGAAATAATCAGGGAGTACGAGGCAAACAAGAATAATCCGGTTGTTATCTCGGACAGGTTGTTTACGTAGTTCAGCGTTTCTGATCGGAAGTAATCGGGTTGGTATGACCGGAATAGTTTGGAATCACTCTGATTATCGATTAATAAAGGGATTTTCTGTGAGCGGGTGGAGGTCAAGTTTGTTGTCGAACCGGACGGAGCCTTTTACCTGGTAATGGTATCAAAAATTGAAATTACCATGGATGGAAAAATGGTGCGGTACCCCCGAGAAGATGGCAAAAGGATTATGGGGCAGATTTATCGAAACAGGGAGGTGACGTTTTGAAATCCCACTTTTGTAACTAATTAAAGGGGGTGCATTCTCTTTACTGACAACATTGTATACATTTTCAGTTGATGAACCGTCAGAGATTTTGTATACTCGGCACATTGTTTGTCAGAAGATACGTTTTATGTATTTATACCATCAAGGAACACCCCCATGGAACCCAGACTAAAAGCACTGATTGTTGATGATTCCGAGTTGAGCAGGTGTATGACCGGCACCATTATCGGCAAGGTGTTTTCGTACGATGAAGCCGTGAATGGCAGGGATGGTGTGGCAATGCACCGGAAGGCCGTTGAAAACGGAACCCCCTACGATATTATCTTTATGGATATCGTCATGCCGGAAATGGATGGCAAGGAGGCTGTTCGGAAAATTCGGGACTATGAGTCGGCCAACGGTCTGGAAGCCAAGCCGATTGTCATGATTTCAGCCAGTGAAATGCTTGGTGATATTGAAGGGTTGGTCAATGGTCTGTTTAGAAAGCCCACATCCCGTGATTTGATGAATGAATTGCTGCAAAATATTTTTAATGGAACCATAACCCGGGTCTAACGACGCTTCAAGTTACCCTTCTGGCTTCGACCCCGCTCAGGGAACGAGCACTGACTGAGCGGAGTCGAAGGGAATTTATCTCCGAGAGAAGTATACCCAAGTTCCTGCAGACTCTCCCACCTACTCCGGCAATCCATTTGCACACTCCAGCAATGCCAGTTTTAGCTTGGTTCCCGAAACAGGCTTCATTTCATGCCTCAGCTCTCCGATCTCTCCCGATTGTTTCTGGTCTTCGGAAATCTCAAAGGCTGAAAGGACGATTGCCGGCAGCGATTTATTATGGCTACGTACCTGTTTCATCATGGCAAGCCCATCCATCACCGGCATCTTAATGTCGGTAATGATAATATCCGGGCTGTGTGTATGGTACGCAGCAAGACCTTCTGCCCCATCTTTGGCCGTTATTAATGTGCCGACCATACGGGACAGAAACTGGCTGTACTGCTCACGTGTTTCGTTATCATCCTCAACGTAGAGCACGGTAAGGCTTTTTAGCTGTTCCAGATCACCCAAGCCGACGTCAATAGTTCTTCTCCGCAAGGGGTGTACCGGAGAAAGCCATTTCTCAAGAATGGTGGCTACCATATTCTTTTTGACCGGCTTTGCGATGTAATCATTCATTCCGGCATTGAGACACCTATCGCGATCCTCTTTCATTGCATTGGCGGTCATGGCAATTATCGGCACATTATGATTAAGTATATCAGAACGGTCGGATCTGATTATTTCCGTTGCTTCAAAGCCGTCCATAACCGGCATCATACAATCCATCATCACCAGATCATATTCGATCTTGGAAAGCGCATCAATCGCCTGCAGACCGTCAGCAACGGCATCAACGGTGTATCCGAGAGCTTTCAGCATATGTAACGCGACTTTCTGGTTAATGACATTGTCTTCAACCAAAAGGATATGTGCCGTGAGGTCATCCAGTTTTTCTGCGGCATGCAGTGTGCTACTTTGCTGTTGACAGGTGCCGCTTTGTTTGGCGTTAAAAATTTTGGAATCCTGTTTCTCAAACCGGAGTGTAAACCAGAACGTGGAGCCTGTTCCCACCTCGCTGGAAACAGCTATCTCGCCTCCCATCAGCTCGACCAGTTGCGTACAGATGGCCAGTCCCAGTCCCGTGCCACCGTACTTACGGGTGGTCGTTGCGTCAACCTGGGTAAATGGTGAAAAAATTGCTGAAAGGCGCGATTCCGGTATGCCAATGCCGGTGTCACGAACTGAAATCTTCACCGTTGCCATGCCATTCTGATCGGATACGAGCGATGCGTTAACAGTCACAGAGCCTTTGCTGGTGAATTTAAGGGCATTACTGACCAGATTGGTGATAATCTGTCGCACCTTGCCGGGATCACCCTTGAGAGATAGCGGTACAACCGCGTCAATATGGTACTCCAGCTCAACTCCCGCATCATCGGCCTTATATGCCAATAATCGGGTAACGTCATCCAATAACAGTTCCAGATCAAAGTCAATATGTTCCACATCAATTTTACCGGACTCAATTTTAGAAAAATCGAGGATTTCGTTTATTATCTCAAGTAAATTTTCTCCACTCTTCCTGACGATTTCGGCATACTCCCGTTGTTCAGGTAACAGGTCGGTTTCAAGCAAGATGCCGGTCATGCCGATGACACCGTTCATGGGAGTACGGATTTCGTGGCTCATGGTGGAGAGAAAAATGCTTTTTGACTCTGTGGCGGCAATGGCTCGGTCCTTTTCCAATTGCAATTCATTAAGAGCCAGCTTGAGGTCTGTTATATTTTCGTAGGAAACAACCGCATAGTCGTCGCCATTCAGTGAAAACGAGTTGATCCTGCAAGTAAACCATCGGCTTTGTTCGCCTGAGTAACAGGGGTACTCCCGGTTGAATTGCTTCAGAGTTCCACCCATAAACTCTCTGACAGCGTCGGTAAACACCTTTCTCTCTTCACAGGCGGCATAATCCCGGCAGAAGCACGCTTCAAGATAGTTGGAACCGATACCGCAGGTACCGTCAGGGGCATTATTCTCGCGGGCAAAGTTGTCCCACGCAAGATTCGTCATGACAATTAGTCCATTGACGTCGATCACGCAAATGTGGGCACCCAGACCGTCGATTGTGGCCCGGATGAACATGCCTGCCTTATGCCTCTCCTCTTCCAGCTGTTTCTGTCCCGTGATATCGATAAAAGTTACAACCGTGCCGCTTATCTGCCCGTTACTGTATTGAGGGTAGGACCAGCATTCCATCGGAAACCAGCTGCCATCAGCTCGCCATGCTGTTTCGCTGGTTGAATGAACACCCTCTCCCGTACGGATTACCCGGGAAAGGGGCCACTCATCGCCAGTGGGTGAGGAGAAGCCATTCCGCGGTTTGCGGTGAATCAGCTCATTCATGTTTTTTCCCACCAGCTCGTCGGTGTGTGTATAACCAAGCAGGCCCAAGCACGAGCTATTACAGAAGGTACAGTTGCCGTCCAGATCGGTACCGTAGATGGCCTCAAAGGTGGAATCAAGCAAGAGCCGGAGCTTGTCCTCAGTGTCCTGTAATACCTGAGTCCTCTCAAGAACTGTTTTCTCCAGCACTTCATTCATCTGAAGCACTTTCAATTCAGCCTCCTTGATACGGCTAACATCAGCAAACAGGATGACGACTCCGTCAACCTTGCCGGCCGTTGACATGAAGGGGAGAATACGGATAAGGATGTGTCGGCTCACCGACGGATCAGAATCCTCTTCCTCAATGAAGATGCCGTTGGCAAGCACGGTGCGAATATCATCCATAAGCCGTTTTTGGTCTGTCAGTCGATAGGAAATATGGTCAATGGGACGTCCGATGTCATGGGGAAGCAGGTTGAAGTACCCTGAGATAGCTGTGTTGAATTTTCGGATGCAGAGGCGTTTGTCGACAAAAACGGTGCCAATGTCGATGCTGGTCAGGAGGTTTTCCAAATCGAGATTCAGGCTGCTTAATTCGGTG
Organism: uncultured Geobacteraceae bacterium; assembly: GCA_903901875.1. Classification (GTDB taxonomy): domain Bacteria; phylum Desulfobacterota; class Desulfuromonadia; order Geobacterales; family Pseudopelobacteraceae; genus JACRCG01. Next base: position 12,280 of record CAIUSO010000142.1, read on the forward strand.
TTTTTTCGCTCAAATTCTGAGTTCACGGTAAAGAGTTCCTCATTTACCGAATGCAGCTCTTCATTGGTGCTCTGGAGCTCTTCGTTTGAGGCAAGCAGCTCCTCGTTCGTGGCCTGAAGTTCCTCATTGCTCGCCTGCAGCTCTTCATTTGCTGCCTGCAGATTTTCCTTGGTTAGTTGCAAATCCTGTTCAAGATCATTGATGTGTTGCCGAAAAAGTGATCGTTCTTCAAAGGTTTGAGTTGAATCATCCTGTTCAAGAAAAATCAGGGGGATCGACTGGATTTCTTCCGAACGAAAGCTGATGAAAAAATGTACTACTTTTGATCGCGGTTCGGGGAGTGGCTTAACGGTGACTTCAACCTTGAGTGCCGGACCATCTTTCTGAAAAAGCTGTACACCGCTCAACATGGCCTGTGCCTTATCACGTGCTGCCCGCTGGAGCGTCGTACTCACGGCCACGTGGAGATCTTCGGCAAGCATCGCCAGCATGTTGGTATCAGTACGCCCCGTTACCGGTATGATGTAGGGGTGCAGCTGGCCAAAAGAGTGCAGGATATTATGGCTCTCATCAACCAGGATTCCGGAAGGAATATGGGCGTTTAAGAGAAGGTCATAGTCCGAGAGCAGGTGGCGGTCTATGGTGATCATACGTGACTGGGACTGGACCGGTTTGGAAATGATATTAAAGCGTGTTGCCGACGTGGAGGTTCTAAAGTCAAGTGGAAGCCGCAACTCTCGTTTTTTACGGTAGAAACGGAATGTGGCCTCGATTGTATCAAACTCCGAAGCGAGGGAGCCGAGCCCTTCACTGCTGCCCAGAAACATCACTCCTGATACTTTCAAGGCGTAGTGAAATGTGGTAAGTACCCGTTCTTGTGCCTCTTGCTGTAAATAGATCAGCATGTTACGGCAACAGACCAGATCGGTTTTGGTAAAAGGGGGGTCGCTGATGACATTATGGGGGGCAAATACCACCAGCTTACGAATTTCGGGACTGATTCGCCAGCTATCACCCATATCCTGACGGAAATAGCGGGCCAGACGTTCGGGAGAAACATTAGCCAGTCGATCACTGCCGTAGACACCGATGGATGCCGATTCCAGTGAGCGTTTATGAACATCCGTAGCAAATATGGTGATCTTTCCCTGATAGTTACAGGCGTCAGCTACTTCCTTAAAGGTAATAGCCAGTGAATAGGCCTCCTCTCCGGTGGCACAGCAGGCGGACCACACCCGTATTTCATCGGTGTCCCTGGTCAGGGAGATCAGCTCCGGAACCACAACTTTTTCAAGATAGTCAAATGCCGCCGGATCACGAAAAAACTCCGTAACTCCGATCAGCAGATCGTGGTAAAGGGCCTCCAGTTCATCCGCGTCGGAAGTAATGATCGGCACATAATCGTCTATGGAGTGGACGCCTTTCATCTCAAAACGTCTCAGGATACGCCTTGTTACTGTGCCGGTTCGGTATTTGGAGAAATCTATATTAAAACTACGCCTGAGTAATGCAAATATCTGGGCATATTCACCATCTTCGGGAAACACATCTACCGAGTGAGATACTTTTGAGCGGATTTCTTCCGGATTTGTGACATATTCCATGAGCAAGGCAGGTATCTGGTCCGGGTTAAGCTGGAAATCGTAGTTGCCGCTGGCTATTGCGTTGCGCGGCATACCGTCAAATTGTGCCGAATCAGGTGTCTGGATAATAACCAATCCACCGGCTTCCTTGATCGCAACTATGCCCCGTGAGCCGTCCGAACCGGTGCCGGACAGAACGATGCCGATGGAACGTTTGCCAACGTCTTCTGCCATTGAACGGAAAAAAGTATCTATGCCAAGTTCCACCGGCGTGCCGATCGGTTTATCCCGCAGAACGATCCGGCCCGACACCAGCTTCATCTGAAAGCGTGGTGTGGAAAGATAGATGGTGTTCGGCAGAAGTTCTGCACCCTCTGTGGCCTGGAGGATGGTCATTCTGGTATGTCGAGCCAGCAAGTCATCCATAAGGCTCTTAAAATCAGGAGACAGATGCTGAATGACCACAAACGCCATGCCACTATCGGCTGGCATGGCGGCAAAAAACTGTTCCAGGGCATTCAGCCCCCCGGCTGATGCACCCAGTGCTACAACATGAAATGTTTTATCCGAAGTCATCTTCTACTCCTGACAGATAGAATCACATGCGCATAACTATAGGGTGAAACGTGGGATCGAGCTAGTCACAAAAATTCCTACAGAACTTTGTAAGACTATTATGGCCGATACCGGCAACAGGGTGTGGTGGTTTGAAAGCTGATATACCGGACCGGTCTATTAATGTACTAAATCCAGGGAAAAGCCGCTCATTTTCCCTGACGGTCAATAGTGGGGAGGTGGCTCTTCCTGGTCCGGGTCCCGTGACACCGAGGGTGACACGGCGAGAAACTGCTCTTTCAGCAGTGTGAAATCACGCTTGAGTGCCTCTATGGTGACTTCCTGCCGACAGACAATTTCATTAAGTTCCTGAATGGTGCGCTCCTGCTGCATGAAGCAGAACTCCAGTTCGGTGATGCGCTCATCCATCTTTATTTACCACAACACTTTTTGTATTTAACGCCGCTGCCACAGCTGCAGGGGTCATTGCGGCCAATTTTGGTTACGGTTAATGGTTTCTGTTTGACCATGGTCCCGTCGGTGAAAAACCATTTTCCCTCTTTCCGCTTGAACTGCCCCGCTTCGTGATGCTCGACAAGTTCCCCCTTTTCATTGAAACGGGCGATAAATTCAACTTCACCGATTGATTCGTCAGGCCCACCCCTTCGGGTGCTGATAATCTCAAGCCCCAACCATTCGGCGGTTTCCGCCCAGGTCTTGGTGCCGGCATGGTCGTACCCTTCACGGTGTTCGGGGTGGGTACTTTCAAAAATGAAATCCATCTCGGCAAAAACGTATGCCGAGTAGCGGGCTCGCATCAGTTGTTCGGCTGTCTGGGCAGATCGATTTCCGGTGATGATTTCTTCACAGCATTGCTGGTAGGAATTGCCGCTCCCACAGGGACAAAGTGTCATTGGTGATACTCCTTATTCGATATGGTATGTGGTTTCGTGACATATTTTCAGCCCACTTGTCAAATGTTATCTCAAAAGACGCTTCAAAATAGAGCTTGTTTGAGATGCTATTTTTATGTATTTTAAAAAATTATCAATAAGATGAACTCAAGGGGAGGGAGACGATGAAAATTTCCCGTAGTGACCTGCTCACGGCTCCGTTGACAGCCGATGAGATGAAATGGGGGAGCAATCTTGCCGACAACTTGCCGGATGAGGTTGACCTGACATTTGAAGAATTGAAAATACTGACCAGGCTCTCTATTCATGAGTGGCCCGATGCCTTGATTCTGAAAGTCAAGGACGCCATCGATGTGGAAGATTTTTTGCAGGAAAACGAGGAATCCATAATAAATCACCCCATGGGTGACGGAGAAGCTCCTAAGGAGATGTTTCATTGAATTATCGAAAAAAAATGTTGATTACTTCATTGCTTTGTCTGTTGATTGGCATAGTTACCGGATGCAGGGATAGTAAAGGAGAAGCACCTGGTGCTGCCGGGCGTAAAGCCGCCGATGTCGCCTTTGCCGCCACCACTGCTGCAACACGTAAGGCCGCAGTTTTTGCGGCAACCACCGCTGCGACCAGAAAAGCGGCTACCTTTGCAGCCCACACCACCGCAGTCCGCGCTGCTGGTCCAAAAATAAAATACAACTCCGGTGAAAGTCCCGAATTTGCCCTCCAGCATGGCTGGCCGGTAAAATGCCCGCCGCCGCTTCCCGGTTCGTTGCTGCCGGCCAAGCGAATTGTGGCCTATTACGGCAACCCGCTTTCCAAGAAGATGGGTGCCCTGGGGGAGACTGCTAAAGATGACATGCTGAGACGTCTTAAAAGTGAAGTTGCCCGGTGGCAGGCAGCCGATCCGGCTGTTCCGGTGCAACCGGCACTCCATCTTATTGCCGTGGTGGCACAGGGTGCGCCCGGGCGGGATGGAAAGTACCGGATGATCATGCCGGACAAGATTGTCAATCAGGTCTATGGCTGGGCCAAGGAGGCGGGGGCGGTCATGTTTATTGATATTCAGACCGGCCATGACGATATCCGCTCCCTGCTCCCCCGCTTTGAATGGATTTTGAAAAACCCGGATGTTCATCTCGGCATTGATCCCGAATTTAATCTGATCAAGAGCGGAAAAAAACCGGGGACAAAGATCGGTACCTACGATGCCGTCGATATTAACTACGCATCCGGCTTCCTGAAGGACCTGGTAAAAAAATATAACCTTCCCCCCAAGGTGTTCACCGTACACCGGTTTACCCGTAACGGCGTCACCAACTCAAAGCAGATTACACTGCGCCCCGAAGTCCAGATGGTCATGCATATGGATGGGTGGGGGGCACCCTGGTTGAAGCGGGATTCCTATAAGGATTATGTGGTGGCAGAACCGGTGCAGTATACCGGATTCAAACTTTTCTACCATAATGATACCAAAAAAGGGGACCCGCTCTTGACACCACGGGAAGTTCTCAAGCTGAATCCGAAGCCGCTCTATATCCAGTATCAGTAGCTGCCATGCTGCTCATATTCCCCCCCCTGGCTAAAGCATGTGAACCGCCGGCCGGCATTGCCCGGCTGGCGGCTTCACTGGCATTTCACGATATTCACTGCCACCTGCTTGACGCCAATCTTGAAGGGCAACTCTGGTTGCTTGATCGACCACCAACGGCTACCGATACCTGGAGTCGCCGGGCCTTTAAAGGGCGTTCGGCCAACCTTGCTGCCCTGAGAAACCGTGTAACTTACCAGAATTACGATAGATACAGCAGGGTTGTTAGCGACCTGGGCCGTGCCATGGCCCAGGCGGCTGCCGGTAACGGCGTTACTCTCGGGCTTGCCGACTATCACCATGATAGCCTGTCACCGGTGCGGAGTGCGGATTTACTGACCGCCGCACGGCAGCCGGAGTTGAACCCGTTTTATGGCTATTTCAGTCAACGTCTTCCCCCACTGCTTGAAGGCGATGACACCGTCGGGTTTTCTCTCAATTATCTCAGCCAGGCCCTCTGTACCTTTGCCATGGTCGGCTTTATCAAGACCCGCTATCCGGCCAAAAGGATCATTCTCGGAGGGGGGCTGGTGACATCCTGGATGAGTCGGCCCGATTGGTGCTCCCCCTTTGGTTCTCTGGTGGATGAGCTTATCGCCGGACCGGGGGAATCCCCGCTGCTGACCCTGCTGGGGGGGGCTCCTGCCACTCCTTTGTATACTCCACCCGATTACGGATCGTTGCCACTGGGGGATTATTTCTCTCCCGGAACCATTCTGCCTTACAGTGCCGCCAATGGGTGCTACTGGAATCATTGTTCCTTTTGCCCTGAATCTGCCGAGGGTAACGCCTATCATCCGCTGCCGGTGTCCCAGGTCGTGGCGGACCTTCGGCTGATGGGCCGTCAGACGAATACCACACTGATACATCTGCTCGACAATGCCGTCAGTCCGGCGTTGCTGCAGGCGTTGATCCGGGAGCCTCCCGGTATTCCCTGGTACGGGTTTGCCCGAATTGATGAACAGTTGGCCGATGGGGCCTTCTGCCAGGCACTACATCGATCAGGATGCGTGATGCTCAAGCTGGGGCTTGAGTCGGGTGATCAGCAGGTGTTGGACCGGATGAACAAGGGAATCACCGTCGGCATGGCTTCGCGGGTCCTCAATAATCTGGCTGCCGCCGGTATTGCGGTGTACTGCTATCTGCTGTTCGGTACTCCGGGGGAAAATTGCGATGCCGCGCTGCGAACCCGTGATTTTGTGGTGCGCCATGCAGGGGCCATAACCTGTCTCAATCTGGCGCTGTTCAATATGCCACTGTTTGGTACGGAGGCAAGCCACTATGGCAATGATCCGTTTTACGAAGGCGACCTGTCACTCTATACCCGGTTCCGCCATCCATCTGGTTGGGATCGCGCCCAGGTACGCACGTTTATTGAACGTGATTTCAAACGACACCCTGCCATAGCTGCCATTATCAGGAACGATCCACCCCAGTTTGGTTCAAATCATGCGGCACTGATGGGGGGGCATTTCCCGACGTTTAGAGAATAATATGGCAATTATCAGGCGGATTGTGTTAGAAAGACGCGGGTAATCTACGGTGGTTATGCCGTACGCACGGGACAGTGGGGGCAGTTCATATGGCAAAAGGAAATTTTGATTCGGCGGGGCTCTTTGCGCCCCTGATGGTGCGAATTCCCCTTGGGTTGATCTTCATGGCCCATGGCTCTCAAAAATTGTTTGGCCTGTTCGGAGGAGAGGGTTTAACCGCCACCTTCAAGACCTTTGAGGACAAGTTGGGTATTCCCCCCATCTTTACCCTGTTGGCAATTATTGCCGAATTTGGCGGTGGTTTCGGGGTGTTGAGCGGTTTTCTTATTCGCCTTTCCGCCGCCGGAATTGCTTCGGTAATGCTGGCGGGTATTTACAAGGTACACTGGGCCCATGGTTTTTTTCTTAATGTGGCTTCCGTTGCCGGGCGGGGCAATGGTATTGAGTATGATATGGCCCTGCTTGGAATGGCACTCTACCTGTTGATCGCCGGTGGCGGGAGATGGTGTCTTGACCGGCTGGTATTCCGTTGAAGCTGATGACGCAGGTAAAGAGTGTCATAGTGGCAGATGTGGTCGCTACGTGGTACACGCTTGGTTTCGTCCTTCAACCTTAGCCCTGTAGAGAGCAGAACCAGCATATTGTATCAGAGTCCCGTGCTTATAAAAAAGCAGTCAGTTGTACCGTTATTGCACTTAAAAGGAGTTACACCCTGTGGAACAGTTCAATCAGAGTGAAGTTGAAAAACGCCGTACCTTTGCCATCATCAGCCATCCCGATGCCGGCAAGACCACCATTACCGAAAAACTGCTGCTCTTTGGCGGTGCCATCCAGCAGGCGGGGGAAGTTCGTGCCCGGAAGAGTTCCCGCCATGCCACCTCGGACTGGATGGACCTTGAGAAGCAGCGGGGCATCTCCGTGACATCCTCCGTTATGAAATTTACCTACGATGGGTGCGAAATAAACCTGCTGGATACTCCGGGCCATAACGATTTTTCTGAAGATACCTACCGGGTTCTGACCGCCGTTGACTCGGTATTGATGGTCATTGACTCGGTCAAAGGGGTGGAGAGCCAGACGAAAAAACTCCTGGAAGTCTGCCGTCTTCGCCATACCCCCATTATGACTTTCATTAATAAACTTGACCGGGAAGGGCAGGAACCCTTCGATCTGCTTGATGACATCGAAAAAAATCTTCATATACAAACGGCGCCCATCACCTGGCCCATCGGTATGGGGAAACGTTTTCGGGGAACCTATCACCTCTATACCAAGGAATTGACTTTTTTTGATGCCGATGCCGACAATGGCACCGGTGAGATAATTACCGTCACCGGGCTTGACGACCCGCGCCTTGATGAACTGCTGGGGAGCCAGGTTGCGGAGCTGCGTAACGACATTGAACTGCTGGAGGGGGCCGCCCACCCCTTTGACATGACGGCCTATCTGGCAGGGACCCAGACGCCGGTATTCTTTGGCAGTGCCATCAATACCTTTGGGGTTCAGCAGTTGCTTGATGCCTTTGTCCAGTATGCACCACATCCACTTCCCCGTGAAGCCACCACCCGCTCCGTTTCCCCCTTTGAAGAACCATTCAGTGGGTTTGCCTTTAAAATTCAGGCTAATATGGATCCGGCCCACCGGGATCGGATCGCCTTTTTCCGTATCTGCTCCGGTAAATTTACCCGTGGCATGAAGGTACGCCATGTGCGTCTCGGACGAGAAGTACAGATTGCCAATGCCACTATCTTTATGGCCCAGGACCGGACCAATGTTGAAGAGGCGTGGCCCGGTGATATCATCGGCATCCATAACCATGGCACCATCAAGATCGGCGACACGTTTACCATGGGTGAGGATCTCAAGTTTACCGGAATCCCCAGCTTTGCCCCCGAACATTTTCGCAAGGTACGGTTGTTAAATCCGATGAAGTCAAAGGCATTGGAAAAGGGACTGGTGCAGTTGGCCGAAGAGGGGGCAACCCAGGTGTTCAAACCACTCATGGGTTCTGACTGGGTCATTGGTGCGGTCGGTCTACTCCAGTTTGAAGTGGTCATGCATCGCCTTGAGCATGAATACAGCGTGAAGGTTGCCTTTGAACCGGTCAGTTATGTGACCGCCCGCTGGGTGACCGGCGAGAGGAAGTCAGTTGAGGATTTTGAGCGGAAAGAGGCCATGCATGTATATATCGATGGTGAAGGAAAACTGACGTATATGGCGGGTAGTCAATGGCGACTGGACAATACCATTGAAAGCTGGAAGATGCTGGAATTCCATGAAACCAGCGAGCATAGCTGATATATGGTTTTCTCCAGACAACGCACCGCAAAAAAACGGTATACTTTTGTGGCTACCGTGCGTGCCCTGTCCGGTATGTCCTACCAGCATTTTCCACTGATTCTTCCCGGAGTCCACCCTCTGGTGGCACCGCTCATCATGTTTCGGCTCAAACGGCGAGGATATTCAAACTGTCGGGTGGAGGTTTCCGGCGGTGGTCTTGTGGTGTACGCTGATCGGTAGTGGTACTGCCCCCCCTCCGGTGTGTCTTGCCGGAGGGGGGGCAGTTGCTACATAAACTTGGAAATCTCAAAGCCGATCTGCCCCAGGGGCAGAACTTCATCGGCCACACCGCCATCAACACAGGCTTTCGGCATACCATAGATCGTCGAAGTGGCTTCATCCTGAGCGATGGTCAGTCCTCCCCGCTGCTTGAGCAGCTGCATTCCCTTGTAGCCGTCATTTCCCATGCCGGTGAGAATAACCCCCAGCATTGCTCCGCCGGTAGCCTCCGACATGGTTGAAATCAACAGGTCCACCGAGGGTATGTATACGTATTGTGGGTAGTCACTGGTCGGTTTGACCTTGACAACTATGTGGCTTCCCTGGCGGACCAGGGTGGTATGCATTCCCCCCGGTGCGATGAGGGCAACCCCTGGCTTGAGAACATCACCATCGACCGCTTCACGGATCGTCATGGAGCATTTTGCGTTGAGCCGATCCGCATAGGGGCCGGTAAACGCTTTGGGCATATGAATCCCAACCATGATGCCGTACGGGAAGTTGACCGGTATGCGGGAGAGGACTTCCTGAAGTGCAACCGGCCCGCCGGTGGAAGCACCGATGGCCACGTACTGGATCTTTTTTCCGACAAACTTCGAGGTTGTTGGTCTATGGGTTGGGGGTGCCACAGGGGAGGTGACCCGAGCCACCGGAGATGGGGAGAGGGGTCTCCGTATGCGCGAAGCCACCGCTTCCTTGATTTTACGCATCAACTCCTGTCGGAAATGGTTTTGGGCATCTGCCGAATCGGTAACATTCTTTGGGATATAATCAATGGCTCCGGCATCAAGGGCCTCAAAGGTTGCCTTTGCCCCCTCATTGGTCAGTGTTGATACCATGATGACCTTGGTGGGGGCTTTGGCCATTATCTGTTTGAGGGCGGAAATGCCGTCAAGACGTGGCATTTCTATATCCATGGTGATAAGGTCCGGCTTGAGTGCAATGGCCTTTTCAACCCCTTCAACGCCGTCAACTGCGGTCCCGACTATATCAATGGACGGATCTTTCGACAGGACGCTTCGAATGGCCATTCTCATGAACGAAGAGTCGTCAACAATCAAAATTCTGGTTTTGCCTTGCTGCGGAAGTATCATCAGGTCGTCGCCTTTTTTAACATAGTATGGTAACTCAGGTGGTGCTGAAAATTGATGAAACCAGTGCTTTTACATCGGGAATTGCGTCGTCAAGTTCATAGCAGAAGCGCTCCACATCAAGATGCTCCAGTTCGGGTGATTTTGTTTTCAGTATGGCCCAGGCAACCTGTTCGTTCAGGTTGAAACTGACCCATTCGATCCCACCGTAATTGAGCTCCCGTACGGTGCAAAATAGATCGGACAGGTTGACGATGGCACACAGAATCGGATCAACCGTCGCAGCAGCCGGATCGTGATGGTTGGCGATAATGTCACAGTAGGCATCGGGAAAATTCCATTTGCGGGCCATACAAAGGCCAATTTCGCAGTGGGTGGTGCCCAGGAGCAGCTTCTCGGCATCCCCCAGGGTAACCGGATGTACTTTTATGTAGTTCAATACTTCCATGAACTGTTCCCGGAGAAAATTACTCAGGAATACTTCACCAAGATCGTGAATGATACCAGCGATATATGCCTTCTCAAGATCCTGATAGCCAACTTTTTTTGCAATGATCTTGGATACCATTCCCACACCAAAGGAATGTTCCCAGAACGCATTGAGATCAAGCGCGCCTGCCGTGCCATCAAAGGCACTTATTACCGATGTTGTCAGGGCTATTTCACGGACGTGACGCAGGCCCAGGTAGACAAGCGCGCGCTTCAGGGAGGTGATCTCCTGGGCAGGTTTGTAGACCGGTGAGTTAATCAGTTTCATTATCCGGGCCGTCATGACCTGATCGGTCAACATGAGGTCGGCAATCTCCTCCACACTCACATCAGGATCGTCAACCATTTGCAGTACTTTGGTTGCAACAGCGGGGATGGTTGGCAGGTCATCAACTGCTCCTACCAGTGCTTCTGCTCGTTCTATCAGCTGTTTTTTGTCCATGCTCAGTAAACCTCTCAGGCTATTTTTTGTAGCCAAATCCACCGGGAAAGTGGACTGTTTTAAATTTGTCATTAACGCCATGAAGGGATTCAGACTGTCCGACAAAGAAGTAACCGTACGGCTGCAGGTTGTTATAGAAATGCTGGACGACCTTTGATTTTGAAGCGGTGTCAAAATAGATTAACACGTTGGCGCAGAAGATGAAGTCAAAACTCTTCATGAAAATCATCTTTGAATCTTCGTAGAGGTTGAGTTTGTTGAATGTTACAAACTTTTTCACTTCGGGTGACAGGATAAACTTTCCGTTGTCCTCTCTGATATACTTGCGCTTGTATACGTCCGGGATGTTTCTTACGGAGTATGCGTTGTAGATCCCCTCCTTCGCCTGAGCAATAACCGTTTCATTAATGTCGGTGCCGACTATTTCAATGATCCAGTCCTTAAGAAGGGTTGCCCGCTTTTCAAGCAGTATCATGGCCATGGTATATGCTTCTTCACCCGAAGAGGAAGCCGCGCTCCAGATACGCAACTTGCGGAAGCCCATTTTGTTTTTTATCTCGACAATTTCAGGCAGCAGCTTGTTTTCCAAGGCTGCAAGCTGGGGAACATTGCGGAAAAAATAGGTCTCATTGGTAGTAATTTCATCCATGAGAAACTTCAATTCAACCGAACCGCGAGGCGATTTGATCAGCAGATAATAATCCTGATAGGTCTTCGATCCGGTCGCTTCCATGCGTCGCGTAAGCCGGCTTTCGAGGAAGTACTTTTTTGTCGTATGGAAATACATTCCGCAAATGTTGTAAATAAAATCGCGGAGCTGTTCAAAATCTTTATCGCTAATAGCCACGTTTCACTCCTTGGGTGTAGATTCCTGGCACTTCAGTGTACGTTAATTTCGTAATGTCTGTCTATTCACAGGACTCGGACATGGCTACCGGATCAATAATCAGTGCTACCCGCCCGTCACCGAGGATGGTGGAGCCGGCGATGCCCGGAATGTTGGCCAGGTAGTTACCGAGGGACTTGATGGCGACCTCCTGCTGTCCGACCAGACGGGTTACTACCAGTCCCATTCTTTTTTCGGCGGCACCGACGACAACCACGTAGCAGAAATGGTCAGCGTCACCCCGTGGTTGGACGTTGAATACTTTTTGCAGGCGGACCAGCGGCAGCACAATGTCACGGAGTTTTAACACCTCCTGACCGCCAATCAGATGGAACTTGCGCTGATCCACCCGAAGGGTTTCAAGGACCGATGAGAGTGGAATGGAGTAAACTTCTCCCTCCACTTCAACAAGCAGCGATTGGATGATAGCCAGGGTAAGTGGCAGTCGCAGAATGAATTCCGAGCCCATATCTTTGACACTTTTGATTTCAATAAGCCCGTTGAGCTTCTTGATGTTGGTCTTGACCACATCCATGCCGACGCCACGCCCGGAAAGGTCGGTCGTTTTGTCCTTGGTTGAGAAGCCGGGAAGAAACAGCAGGTCAAAGACCTCCCGCTGCCCCATGGAGGCGAACTGTTCCTCGCTGATGAGCCCTTTTTCAATGGCCTTTCTGCCAACCCGTTCGGTGTCAATGCCCCGGCCATCATCCTTGATGCTGATGATGATCTGGTTTCCCTCATGGACGGCAGCCAGTACCAGAGTCCCGCAGCGCGATTTTCCTGCAGCCAGACGCTCCTCAGGTGATTCAAGGCCGTGATCCATGGCGTTACGGATGAGATGTATCAACGGATCGCCGATTTCATCAACAACGGACCGGTCAAGTTCGGTCTCTTCACCAATGATCTGAAGATCGACCTCTTTACCAAGATCACGGGACATACTTCGCACGATTCGGGGGAATTTTTTGAAGACCTTCTCCACCGGAATCATACGCATTTTCAGTACCTGCATTTGCAGTTCCGAGGTAACGAAACTCATGCGCTTGGTGAGTTTGCCAAACTCTTCATTAAAGTCATTTCTGTTAACATTGTTTTGCTGGAGATCCTGATTAATCTGGATCATCCGGTTACGCTCAAGCACCAGCTCCCCAACCTGATTCATCAGGTCGTCAAGCCGTTTTACATCGACCCTGACGGTGGAGTTGTCAGAAAGATCTTCTCCCCCTTTACTTTCCACCGATTTCGGTGGTGCGGTTTTTTTGGAAACAGCCGGTGCTGCCGGTTTGGCAACCGGCATCTGGCTGGCGACCGGAGCTGCAGGTGATGGTGTCGGGGTCGCTGTTCCGGTCACCGACGGTTGTTCTGGAGATATCGGTTCCACAGGGGAAGATTCGCTGGCAGCGACAGCTGCCGCCTCCGGGGCGACTTCCGGTTCCTTGACCGTTACCGGCGGTGGAGGGGGGGCTTCCGTGAGAAGCGGCAGAAGTTTCGCAATGGTACCCTCGGTTTCCCGCTCCTGAATGTCTCCCGCTTTTATATCGGCCACCAGTAGTTTAACCAAATCCGTTGCTTCCAGAATCACATCCATGATTTCGGACGTTACAAACAACTCTTTTTTACGCAGCCGGTTCAGTACATCTTCAGTCTTGTGGGCAACCTTGACCAGAAGATCAAAACCCAAGAAACTGGAAGCACCTTTAATGGTATGAATAGACCGGAAAATCCGGTTCATTAGATCGGTATCGTCCGATGATTTTTCAAGTGCGACAAGATCATCATCAAGTTTTTCAAGTAACTCGGTTGTTTCGGTTAGAAAACCGTCAAGAAGTTCCTGATCTTCGCAATCAATAGGGGGCATGGTGCACAACTCCTGATATATTTAAAAGAAGCAACGACACGACTACATTCCGGTAAAGAGATTTCTCTCGTCACGGGAAAACATTTTTTCAAGATTAAGCAGTACGAGAAGGCGTTCGGCCTGGTTGATAACCCCGGCAATACACTCCTGATCAATGCCACCCGCCACCATTGCCGGTGAAGGCTGAATTTCGCTTCCTGAAATTCTGATGACTTCCGAAACTGCGTCAACGATGAACCCCATCAGCTCACCTTCCATATCCATAACCATTATCCGTGTCTGCTTGTCATTTTCCACTTGAAACAGGCCGAATTTTTTTCTCATACAGATAATCGGCACCACTTTTCCACGAAGATTTATAACCCCTTCAACGTAGTGGGGGGTATTGGGGACACGGGTGACAATTGGCATACGAATAATTTCACGAACTTTCAATACATCTACGCCATACTCTTCCTGATCAAGGTTGAAACTTACCAATTGGATGAGTTCATTGTGAGTGCTCTCTGTCGTCTTCACCGGCACCAGTGCATTCTGCATTGTTAATCTCCTTGAACAAAGATGGGTATATACTAACCGGAGTGGACGTTTCTTCTCCGTGATGAAAGCAAATGTAAGCTTCGGCCCGAATTTGCAGACGATCAGGCATATTGCGACAATCTAACATGCATAACAATCTATATCAAGTAACATAGAATAAAATGTTAAAAATGTTGGCTTGTCACGAATTTTCCAAAGTATCTTGTAGTTTTATCGATACGTCATTTTATTGACATTTATGCCAATTTATGTAATAGGTTTAACACGCTTCAATCTTTAGGGGGTTATTCCTGTTTATGTATGAAAACGGCTCAATAATTATTGCTGATACTGACGGGAAAACACGGGATCTGGTGTCGGCTTTTTTGACATACCAGGGGTATAACATCGCTCCTGCCGAAACAGGTGTAACTTTTTTTGACACTATACGGAAGCATTCTGTAAATATTATTGTTGCCGATCTCCACTACCTGCATACCATCACTCCTGATATTGTCGAACAAGCTTTACTCATTAATCCGTTGATGGTGTTGATAGGCTATGGGGACAGCACCCCGTTTGAATTGAAAAAGCCCCTTTCGGACAACATTTTTACCCTGCCCAAGCCCCTGAATCTTGATGAACTTGAGAGTCTGGTCATGCGGGCACGGGAATATCAATCCATAAAAATGTATGATCAGATGGTTGGAGAGTCATCTCCCCACCGGTTCCTTTCTACCACGATGATTGGCACCAGTCCGCCCATGCGGGCACTCTTTGACATGCTTACCAAAGTGGCCGCCTCAAACGCGACCGTACTTATTCAGGGCGAATCGGGAACCGGTAAGGAACTTGCCGCCCGGGCCATACATAATCTGAGTGATCGGCATGCGAGGAACTTTGTGCCGGTGAACTGTGCCGCCATTCCCGATGACCTGCTGGAAAGTGAGCTGTTTGGTCATGTAAAGGGTTCCTTTACCGGTGCCTACGCCAACAGGGCAGGGCGCTTTGAAATGGCAGACAAGGGTACGTTGTTTCTTGACGAAATAGGGGATATGAAGGCAAACTTGCAGGTGAAATTGTTGCGAGTGCTGCAGAACAGGGAGTTTGAACCGGTAGGTGCTTCAAAGTCCCAGAAAGTTGATGTGAGGATCGTTGCTGCAACCAACAAAAATCTTGAGGAAATGGTAATAAATCGGGATTTTCGAGAGGATCTTTACTATCGGTTGTCGGTAATACCGATTATTATTCCACCGCTTCGCGATCGGCGGGAGGATATTCCCCCCATGATTCATGCTTTTCTGACACGCTTCAATAATGACAAGCGTCATGCCGTCAAGGGGATATCCCGGGACGCCCTGGAAATTCTCTGTGAATATGAATGGCCCGGCAACGTAAGAGAACTTGAAAATCTGGTAGAAAGACTGGTAATATTAAAAGGGAGTGGTTTGATTGTTCCTGACGACCTGCCGGAAAAATATCTTTCGGGAAAGGGTACGGGGAGGCAGGTGTCGGTACCACCCCTGCAACCGGCCGTAGCTCCGTCCGAAAATATTCTTCCCACCGGGGGGATATGTCTTAATTCGGCGGTCGATGAATTTGAAAACAACCTCATTTTGCAGGCTCTTACCCGTTCCGGCGGAAACAAGAAGGAAGCGGCCCTGCTGCTGAATTTGAAACGTACGACGCTCATCGAGAAGCTGAAGAAAAAAAATCTTGCTTTCGGAGAGGATTAGGCACTTATGTCAATTTCGCTGGACAAGCTGTCACTGCTCGGCTCCCTTTCACCACTCCGTGTGAAAGCTGATAAAAATATATCTTCACCGGATACCACGTTCGCCGAGCACCTTGAACAGGCGTCCACCCTGCCGGAATATCACTCTGAAACGGTTAACAGCAAGGCGAAAGAACTGGCTGAATCACTTACCCTGCAGATGCTGCAAAGCTCAATTTCTTTGTCCGGAGAGCAAACATCCGAAGCAACAGGCTCACCCACGACATCACTGATGTCGTCAGTTAACGCTCTGATGCAGGCTTATCGCTCTAATCTTGCCGAAGAGGGGAAGGCAACGTCTTCCCCCTCTGCCGATTCCCCGCTCCAGACCGTTTCCGCTTCCCAACCTGACGGTGCCGCCGCTCTTGTGATATCCCGTTCGGAGTCGGGGCGCGATACCAGCTGGCTTGAGCCAATTATTGCCCGTGCCTCACAAAAATACGGGGTTGACGTGGGGTTGATCAAGGCGGTAATCAAGGCGGAGAGTAATTTTAATCCCCAGGCGGTTTCCCACGCCGGAGCCCGTGGCTTGATGCAGTTGATGCCGGCCACGGCGCGCTCACTTGGTGTTGACAATTCCTTTGATCCCGAACAGAATGTTATGGCCGGTACCCGTTTTCTGAAGAATATGTTGCATCGTTACGATGGAAACGTTGACTCTGCACTGGCTGCCTATAACTGGGGACCGGGCAATGTGGACAGACGTCCCGACAGTCTGCCCCGTGAAACCCGTGACTATCTGGCCCGTGTCAAGAGTTTGTACGCTTCGTATACCGGCTGAATCTCACCTCCGTCAGCTCCGTAATTAAATGTAATACCCACTAACCACCCCGTCTTGAGGACTCTATGGCCCCACTCTTTATTGTCGGTACCGGACCCGGTGCCCCCTGTCACCTGACTGATGCCGCCAAGGATGCCATTGCGGCATCGGATGTTATCGTCGGTTACGGCAGCTACGTCGAGCAGGTACGTCCCCTCTTGGAGGGGAAGCAGATCATCGCCACCGGTATGATGCAGGAGGTGCAGCGCTGTCGGGAAGCGATTCGGCTGGCCCGTTCCGGCGAAGCGGTTGCCCTCATTTCCGGCGGAGACTCGGGTATATACGGAATGGCCGGACTGGTGCTTGAACTGGTGGAAACTGACAGATGTCAGAATCCGGCCGAACCGACCGTTGATGTAAGGATCATTCCGGGTATTTCCGCAGTTCAGGCGGCGGCATCACAACTGGGTGCTCCCCTGATGCATGACTTTGCTGTCATCTCTCTTTCCGATCTGCTGACCCCCTGGCCGTTGATACAAACCAGGCTGGAGGCGGCGGCGCGGGCCGATTTTGTCATTGCCATCTATAACCCCCGCAGTAAAACCCGCAGGACTCAAATAGAGGAGGCGCGCCGGATCATTCTGGCCCACCGTTCACCCCTGACGCCTGCGGGGATTGTCCGCAATGCCTGCCGTGAGGGACAGGTCGTTGTGGTGACCACCTTGGGCGAGCTGCTTGACCATGAAATCGACATGACCAGTATTGTCCTGGTGGGCAACGCCAGCACCCGCATTGACGGGGAGGGGCGTATGGTTACCCCCCGGGGCTATGCTGCAAAATACGCTGCCGTTTCTGAAGCGTCCGCTGGTGCGGATGGTGAAGTGGTCCCCCGAAAGCCGGGAGCTGTCATGTTCTGCGGTACCGCTTCAGACGTGGGGAAATCCATTCTCACCGCCGGGTTCTGCCGTTATCTGGTGAGGCAGGGCATGACCGTAGCTCCTTTTAAATCCCAGAATATGTCGTTAAATTCCTTTGTGACCCCGGAGGGGGGAGAAATAGGACGAGCCCAGGCGGTTCAGGCCGAAGCGTGCCTTATCCCGCCCCATACCGATATGAATCCGGTTCTCCTTAAGCCCAACTCCGATACCGGCAGCCAGATCGTGCTGCAGGGACGACCGGTTGCCAATATGTCCGTAACCGAGTATGACCGCTATAAGCCGGTTGCCTTTGAAAAAATTCGGGAAAGTTTCGAGCGTCTCCGTTCCGGGTACTCGTTTGTTGTTATCGAAGGGGCGGGGAGTATTTCGGAAATCAATCTTCGCAGCAAAGATATTGCCAATATGAAGATTGCAGAGCTGGCCGACTGTCCGGTGATTCTGGTGGCCGACATTGATCGGGGTGGGGTCTTTGCCCAGATTGTCGGTACCATTGACCTGCTGGAGCCGGAAGAACGGGCACGGGTCAAGGGGGTCATCATTAACAAATTCCGTGGTGATGTTACTATTTTGACACCCGGTATCGAGTTTATCGAACAACGGACCGGTGTGCCGGTTCTTGGCATACTTCCCTGGCTTAAGGATATCCGTCTTCCTGACGAAGACAGCGTGGCACTTGTCCGTCAACGGAGCAGCCGCAGCGCAGAATCGAGTGATGGCAGGATACGAATCGGCGTCATCAGGCTGCCGAGGATCTCCAATTTTACCGATTTTGAGCCGTTACAGCGGGAAGACGATGTCCAGCTTTCCTACATCGAACAGCCGTCGGAAGTGGCTGGTCTTGATGTGTTAATAATACCGGGAAGCAAGTCAACCATCGCCGATCTTGCTTTCTTGCGGGAGCGGGGACTGTTTGAGGCGATTCGTACTTTTCCTGGGAAAATTATCGGCATTTGCGGTGGATTCCAGATGCTTGGCACCACCCTGCTTGATCCCCACGGAGTGGAATCCTCCGTGGCAGAAGCCCGGGGTCTTGACCTCCTTCCGTCCACGACTGAGCTCTTGCCGGAGAAAGCCACCCATCAGGTTCGCGCTCGTCTTACCGAGGCAGGGCGGATAGTCGCTCCCGAGGGGGAAGGGGAGCTTGTCGGGTATGAAATTCATATGGGTGTGACTACTCTGGCTGGGGGAACGGCACCCTTTTCACGGGTAACACGCCGTGGCGACACTCCGGTGTCCATTGAAGAAGGTGCCATCACCTCCGACGGGCGGATTTTTGGCAGTTACCTCCATGGTCTCTGTGATAACGATGGTTTCCGGAGGAGTTATCTCAATGAAATCCGCCGTGGCAAGGGAATGCCGCTTTCCAGTGGCCCGGTGGTGGCGGTTTCCGATCCCTTCGATCAACTGGCGCGTCAATTGGAGGAACATCTCAACATGGCTGCCCTTTTGAACATCTGTGGACTGGATAGTGACGGTCGCTGATCCGTCACTCATAGTACTCGCACTCTGCCTCGATCTGATTCTGGGAGATCCGGCCTGGCTTCCCCATCCGGTGGTGGGTATTGGACGACTGATCACTCAGCTTGATTCCGGCCTGCGGCAAACGTGGCTCAACGAGCGACTGGCCGGTGTGCTGATGCTGCTTCTGGTTACTTCCGCTGCCGGTGGCACCGTGTGGGCCATACTTCACTTCGTTTCAGACTGGTCGTCTGTCGCAGGCTGGCTGGTTGCCAGTATGATTTCCGCCACCTGCCTTGCCACCCGTTCCCTGCATCGGGAGTCTGGCCGGGTGGCCGATGCACTGGTGGCAGGCAATCTTCCGGAGGCGCGGAAATACCTCTCCTACATCGTCGGTCGTGATACGGGACATCTGGGGGAGGATGAAATCTGGCGGGGAGTAATCGAAACGGTGGCCGAAAACAGTTGTGACGGCATCATGGCACCCCTGTTCTGGTTGACAATCGGGGGACCGGTGGGGGCCATGGTCTACAAAGGGGTCAGTACCCTTGATTCCATGGTAGGGTACCGCAATCCCCGCTATCTTCAGATCGGGTGGGCCTCGGCCCGCATGGATGACCTGCTTAATTTTATCCCGGCCCGTCTTACGGCACTGCTGTTGATTCTTGCGGCACCATTTGCCGGCTGTTCCCCTGCTGCAGGCCTCAAGATCGTTCTCAGGGATCGGCATAATCACCCCTCCCCCAACAGCGGCCACCCGGAAGCGGCAGCGGCCGGAGCGTTGGGGGTACGTCTCGGTGGTGAAGCCTGTTACGGAGGGGTTCCGTCATGGAAGGAATACATCGGCGATCCCCTTTACCCCCACGATGAGCGGGCCTATCGCACCCTGATCAAGCTCATGTATATTTCGACACTGCTGATGGCGGCCATTTGCCTCACCGTTGCAGTTTGTCTGAGAGGATTCCATGTCCCGTATCTATGATCATGGTGGTAATGTTTTTGCCGTAGCCCGATCCCTCGGCGTTGCGCCGGAGCAGATCACCGATTTCTCTGCCAGTATCAACCCTCTCGGCCTCTCGTCTTCCGTGCGGGAGGCCATCATCGGCTCCCTGAACCGATTGGTCCATTACCCCGATTCGAGCCACGATCGGTTGAAACATGCGTTGGCGACATATCATCGATTATCCCCTGACCATTTCACCATTGGCAATGGTTCTACGGAGCTGATTTACCATATCCCCCTGCTGCTTACCGCCGGAACCGCCCTGTTGATTTCCCCCTCGTTCAGTGAATATGCCAGTTCCCTTGCGCTCCATGGCTGGCAGGTGGGGCGGCTCATACTGGAACCCCAGCGAAACTTTACGATTGATCTGGAAGAGCTGGAACGGCGTCTGGCTACCGGTGTGGAGCTGCTGATTCTCTGCAATCCTGGCAGTCCGTCCGGCCGGTTGCATCCACCAGAGGTCATCGGCCAGATTGCCGAACTATGCCGAGTTGCTGGTACCTTTCTGCTGCTTGATGAAGCGTTCATGGATTTCAGTGAACCTGCCTCGGCCAAACATCTGCTGGTGGGGTATGACCGGGCGATCATTCTCCGTTCCATGACAAAATTTTTCGGTATTCCCGGTCTGCGTCTCGGGTATGCCATCTCCAATGCAGCTCTTGCCGGGCGTCTCGATCTGCCCGGCGGTCCTTGGCGGGTCAATACCCTGGCTCTGGAGGCCGGTGTGGCGGCTCTTGAAGATCTGCAGCATAATCGGGAAACCCTGGCATATGTTGAACGAGAACGGGAGCAGTTGTTCAGGGGGCTGTCCCGGTTTTCCTGGCTCAGACCGTACCGCTCCACGACAAATTACCTTCTGGTGGAAATAGTCGGAGGTATGCCGGCCCGACTGCTCAAGGAACGACTGCTTTCCCACTTGATTTTGATACGGGACTGCTCCAATTTTGAGGGGCTTTCGGACTATTTCTTTCGGGTAGCGGTACGGACGGGTGAGGAAAATCGGCGGTTACTGGAATGTCTGGAGGCGGTTTGGTTAATGGCCTAAATTCCCGAAAAAACATACCTATGCCACGCCGGTGGATGTGTACCTCAAGGTTGCTGAGAATCTGTCGCTGACGCTTGGTTGGTTCAGTCATATAACATTGCCAGATTGAGTTGGCAATGATTCACCGTCACTTCCTACCCGGCAATTATGCCTTTCACACCAATAATTTGGGCCTGTTTAACCATGCGTATGACTTCCTCTGGTGAAATCGGCTTAGCAAGAGCATAGCCTTGAAACTCATGGCATCCTTCACTCTTAAGGAAATTAAACTGGTCAACATCCTCAGCTCCTTCTGCGATTACTCTCAGATTGAGGTTGCGAGCCATTGCAATAATCGTTCTGGTAATAGCAGCATCATCTTTGTTAACCATGATATCTTTTACAAATGAACGATCAATTTTGAGACGATCAATAGGCAACCGTTTTAGATATTCCAGCGAGGAGTAACCGGTGCCAAAATCATCCAGAGCAATGCCTATCCCCACGTTTTTAAACTGCTGGAGCACTGAGATGGTTTCTTCAACATGTGACATTAATACGGATTCAGTCAGCTCCAGTTCTAGTAGACCTGGGGGGATGTTGCTCTCACTGATAATGTTTTCAACAGTCTCTACAAAATTGCTTTGCGCAAACTGTTTTGCGGAGACATTAACGGCAACACGTAATGATAAACCATCTTCATGGTACCATTTGGCTGCCTGACAACAGGCGGTTTTAAGTACCCAGTATCCCAATTTGTTGATCAGCCCTACCTCTTCCGCAATAGAGATAAATTCATTCGGACCTACAACCCCCTTTTGTGGATGACGCCATCTGACCAGAGCTTCAACACCGATGATTCTATCGCTGCTGAACTCTGCTTGCGGTTGATATAAGAGGAACAGCTCGTCAGGGATGGCAATACGCAAGTCTGCCTCAAAGGTAAAGCGTTCCTGCGTCTGCTGGGCAATATGGGCATCAAAATACTGACAGTTGTTTTTTCCGGCGGCCTTAGCGCGATACATGGCCACATCGGCATTCTGAAACAGAACAGCGGCCTCATTGCCATCATCAGGATAGATACATACACCGACGCTCGCTCCAACATGTACTCGAGATCCCTCTATCATGATAGGTGCTGACACAGCATCAATTATCGCCCGAGCTATTCGTTTAACCGTGATAGTGTCAGAAATTTCTTCGAGGAGGATAATAAACTCGTCTCCACCCAAACGCGCAACGGTATCAGTACTGCGTAGGCAACTGACCAGCCGCTTGGAGACTATTTGAAGAAGTTCATCGCCCGCATGATGCCCAAGTGTGTCATTTACTTTTTTAAAATCATCAAGATCAACGAGCAGGACTGCCAATTGTCTGCCATTGCGTTCTGCATTCAGTATTGCATGAGAAAAGCGATCATTAAACAGCTGGCGATTAGGGAGTCCGGTTAAAAAGTCATAATGCGCAAGATGGTAGATCCGCTCCGAAGACTCTTTCTGCTCGGTAATATCCTCGTTTGTCCCTATATAATAGAGGACTTCGCCGGAATTATTGCAAACGGAGGATATATGTAGAAGGCACGCAAATCCATCGCCGTTCTTTTTCCGATTCCATATTTCACCCAACCATTCACCATTATTTATTAAGTTTTCCCAAAGCGTTTTATAAAATTCTGTTTCCTGTTTGTTTGATCTAAGAATACGCGGCGTTTTGCCGATTGCCTCCTCAGGAGAGTAGCCAGTCGCATCGGTAAAATATTTGTTGACCCGAAGAATGATGCCTTGAGGATCTGTTACCAACATGGATTGCCTGCTCTGTTCAAAAACCTGCGCCGCAAGATCCAGCTCAGCTTGCTGGTCAATCAGTGCCTGATTTGAAGCCGCTAAAACAGACATATTGTGTATTCCATTTTTCCAGTCGCAATATATCCAACGTGCAGCATAGAGCGTACTGAAGCAGAATATTGTTACGAGCAAGATGTTTTTGATCTGGTCACGGCACCAGGCTGATAGATATTCTTTCTTTGAGAGTCCAACTATAAGGTGAAAAGGAAACTTAGATAGTTTATTGTAATAGTATGTTCGCTCGACGTGGTCTGTAAGGGGAATGGCAGTGTAATAAACGTCGTCCCGTCCAGATGCCAAAATACGCTTCAAGCTGTCCGATAAATCCTTTTTCCCTACGGCACTCGCTCCTCCAGGCAGAACAGGATAGTGTGTAACAATACCAAGATCTTCGCCCCGTAAGGAAATTACACCATTTTTACCCAGTTTAATGGTTGAAAAAAGTTCATAAAAGGAGTCCAGATAAATTCCGGCTGCAACTATTCCACCAAATGAACCATCAGGTAAACTAAAGCGACGGGACAGAAATATGGTCCACTTTCCTGTTGTACGTCCAATGAGGGGTTTTGAAATGACCAGCTGTGCGTTCGGATCATCATGCTGACGAATGAAATAGTCGCGATCACCAATGTTTATAGGTGGGCCGGCCCCCTCGTCAAACAACATGTTACCCCGACAGTCAGCTAGTCTTATAATGTCAACAAAAGGAATTTGTTCATGGATTTGTTTCAGATGAACAATGGTTGAATGCTCATCAATTCCAGTGGCCGTTTGTCTTTCGTAAATTTCATCTACCGCCCAACGAAGCGCAATATCAATTTTTTCGAATTTATTTATAAGAATCTGCTCAATGGCATTTGAAACATTTTTTGTGGAAATCTGAGCCTGCTCCTCATAGTTGGTCTTGGATTCGTACGCAGAGTGACACACTATCAGGATAACAAACAGGTCGACCAATAGTACTGCCCCGGCTAAGCGTGAGAGAAATGTCTTGGTAGACATTAAATAAGTTGTATTTCGTAATTTCATCAATCAAATCTCCAACGTACACGAAACAAGAGGGTTTACATGATAGCCGACGATATTATTGAGGACGTGTGCCACGGTTCAGACTGCAACGGATATGTAGGCAGAATACTCGCGATCATACTCCAACATATGTTTTTTTATAACTTCGTAAACAAGAAACTCAAAAACGTCTCCAACATGAATTTCATTTGAGTTGAAATCTTCGGCCAGATCAAGAGCTCTTTTTTTGAGTTTTTCATGTTCGATGGCATGTTGCTTCACGAAAGGATACCCTATTGATTCGAGAATATGTTCCTCATCAATAAAGTGTTTCGTAATATCATCAAGCAGTTGAGAAATAATATTTGAAATTTCTTCCTTCGTGCTGGATTTAATAATTACATGTAATAGCTTGTTTGAATTAAGAAACAGAGTCTTATGCTGGTCATCAATCAACTCATTCCCCAGAGTAAATGACTCCTGCCAGACAAGTTGCACGAAATTATCGTCTAACTGCTCAGGGTAAACATCATTGTACTCTATACGGTTACGCCCAAGAGCTTTGGCTTTATAAAGCAGTTCGTCTGCACGGGCTACAATTTCTGAAGCTGATTCTTCATTATGGCATACTATTGTAACAACCCCCAAACTGGCTGTTACACAATTCGCTGTATCAGACCATTCATGGGGTATAGCAAGATTAATGATGCCTTGACGAATCCTTTCAGCGATAAGCAGGGCCCCGTGCTGGTCAGTATCAGGAAGGATACACGCGAACTCTTCACCGCCATACCGGGCGGCCAGATCACCGGGCCGAACAGCACTCTTATCAATCACTCCAGCAAGCTGTTGCAGACACTTATCGCCACTCACATGGCCATAGTTGTCGTTGAAAAGCTTGAAACAATCAATATCAAGCATTATGAGTGATAATTCTGATTCGGTACGAGCAAGTCGAGAATATTCTCTGAGCAGAACATCATCAAACTGACGACGATTAGCTATGCCGGTCAAACCATCAGTTGTGCTCAGCGAAACAAGTCTGCTGTTTGCCTCTCCTAACTCCGTATTCAAGTGTTCAAGCTCTTGCTGCACCTGTTTTATCTCGGTAACATCGGTTACCAATACATAAAATCCGACAATTTGGCCGTTATACAGGTCTGGGATATAGCTGGACTGGGAGTGGCGAATACCACCGCCATCGGGAACTGGTATGGCGCGCTCGAAGTGCTGAATCTCACCACGCAATGCCCCCTCAATATATGCCAGGTTAAGCTGATAGCGCTCTTCGCCAATCACTTCCCGGATATGCATACCAGGCATGGAGTCCGGATCAATGCCAAACCATTCACGGTATGCGTGGTTGCCGAAGCGGCACCGAAGGTCGTGGTTCCAGTAACCGATCATGGCTGGCATATTGTTGAGTATTAACTTCATATCCCGCTCGCGCTGCTCAAGCTTTTGATACGTCTGTTTGAGATTGGAAATATCAATGTGGGTGATAACAGCACCTCCGTTTTCCGATCGAAGTGGTTCAACCTTCATCAAGAACCAGCGCTTTACAGCTGGAGAATGACACGGGTATTCCAGCGAAAATGAATCCGCCTTACCGGCAAGCACCGAACTGATACCATCCAGTGCTTCCAGCGCTTGATCAGAATAATCACCGTAACTCCCACGGCATACATCGAGGTAACTGGTTCCCTCTCTGTAATGACGGGGAAGATTGCCATCTGCCGTGCGATTGGTCTCGGCAAAGTTGGTCCATGCATCATTGACGGATACAATAACTCCGCTCTTATCAAGTATTGCTACGGGCGAATTAATTGAATCAAGTAATGCCCGGTTATATTCGGCAGTTCTGGCTAACTCGGTGCTACGTTGCAGCATTCTTCTGGTGATGAATATGCCTGATGAAGAGAGGAGCAGGTACAGCGACAGCTGTATAGCATAGTTGATTTTCCAGCGTACAAGCACTTCATTCAGATTACGACTGGCACCAACGATAAAATGTTTATCGACGCGAAGGTCCTTTGAAGAGTTGGTAATATAGGCAAAAACACGGTAATCGCCGGTCGTAGCACTCTGGCCACTCTGGATGGAAGCCGATTTGCCCTCTTGTACGTGCCGATACATGAGAGAACCTGGCTTCATAAGATTTTTACCGACAACGGAATTATTATCGTCCGGTATTGCAGTAAAAATAGTGCCTTCGGAATGGATCAGCGCAATCCGGTTGTCCGGGGCAAAAATGGTTGATTTAAGCAGAGTCTGAAAATAGTCCTGAGAGAGAGAAACAGTAATGACCCCTTTGAATTCACCCTGTGTTCCTTCGATTGGCCTTGTAATATTCATTATATAAGGGCCAAGAACGGATTTGAACGGTGGCGACAGAAAGAGCATATTTTTGTCTGGAGCGTTTCGCGTTGCGACGAAGTAGTCACGATTACTGAAGTCTAATCCCACAAGCTCTTCCCGGTTAGAGTGGATGACGCTCCCCCACTCATCGATAACGAGAAGTGAACGTACACCAGGCATTCGGTTGCATTGGGTTTTCAGAAAGCTGTCAAACTTGTTGGAGGGAATATCGTTTAACTCGTGCGTAATATATTCGAGGGCCAATCTGGAGGTTAACAGATTTGAAGTGAGGTTTTCATCAACAACTCGTGCCTGAGCCATCAGACGTTCTTCGAGCTGGTGAACTTCCCAACGGTAATCAGCAATGGAGCGTACCACCAGTAGCAGTGCTATGGTTGCCATAACTGAGAGCACTAAAGCCCATATAGTTCGATGCGAGGAATTTGTAACTTTCATGGATACCTCAGACGCTATCTATTCTGTGTAAATCAAAAGTAAACTTCCAATTTGCATTCAGTACATATCAGGATCCTGTCAAGTGTACTGAGGCAAATAGCTGATGTGATTAATGGCCAATTGCAAGGCCCAGTAAAAACTTTGCTACCGGGATGCACTGAACTTTGCCACTGACTGTCTTGATTACATCTTCATAATCATTGGTCACAAGTATTAATTCCGCTGATTCATACTCTTCTGTCAATTTATTGAAGCAGGCCATTTCGCGTTCTGGAATACTGGTTACTGAAACGTCTTCATACCAGACCTGGATTCGCTTGCTGATCCTCATTCCTTCCTTTACCAGAAAGTCAGTATCATTCCCGTTGGTGTGATAATAGACCTCTTCATGGTGTCGTTTCAGGTGGCAAAAGACTACATTCTCTACTAACCAGCCCATATCTTCGGAAAAAGCAAAGGCAACCCGGTTACGCAGTCCGGTGTCAATGGCGTACGGTTTGAACCCGGCTCGCATGGTATTCTTGAGCGAATAGGAAAACATCTGCAGCTGAAACAGCAGATAACTCTCCATGATAGCCGAAACATAATTCTCGGTTTTATCCTGGGAGATGGTGAAATTGTTCTTCAACTTAGTGATACTGGTTAGTTTTGCGACGTTGGTCAACAGATATACAGCCAGATTACGCAGGTTTGAGACATCTCTGATTTCGTAGCGGGTAACGATGTCACGATAAAGGATATCCTCGAAATAGCTTTTAAGGAGGAGCTCTTTATCCTCAGCTGCGGTTCTGAGGACAACTTCCGGGAATCCACCGTACATTAAGTATTCGTTAAATGATTTTCTGATGGTCGCTCTCCGAGTCGTATAGTCAAGCTCGGTATTGATTTCCAGGTTGTTGAAGCGCAGATACTCCTGAAATGAGAGTGGGAATATTTCAAAAGACACATGTCTGCCGGTCAGTTTAGTGCCAATCTCGCGGGAGAGCATCTGTGATGATGAACCGGTGACGAATATCTTAATCTCCTCTGTTTCACTGCGCCCCCGTACCCAGCTCTCCCAACCTGGAATATTTTGAACTTCATCAATGAAAAGCCAACATTTGCCTTCTGGTTGAACACGTTCACGATAGGTACGGTATATATGCTCAAGCAGTTCTACCGAGTATTCCGACGAAAAGAGCGGCTCCTCCAGGTTGACGCGTAGTAGAGAGGTCGGCTGCACATTGCGGGACAGAAGCTCTCGAATCACTTGTGCCATAATGGTTGACTTCCCACATCGGCGGACTCCTTTGAGGACAACCACTTCTTTAGAATCAAGTTGCCTGAGACAGGTAGGGAGAATGTCTCTTTTTATACCGGCTTCAATGGCTCCCGTAGTCCAGTAGTGATTGTAGGAAGAAATGATTTCGAAAATTTTAGACGATTGCATCATGTTCCACCGATATATAAAAAGTTTAAACTAAAATACTACCGATATATCGGTGAGTCAAGCAGTGCGACGGAAAATAAAAGTTCAAAGATACGCGCAGGTGAACGCAGAAAGAATTTCAAGGAGGAAAACCAGGTGTCATCTGGGTTGGGCTGTCGATTCGTGTTGAAAGTCCATAGTTGGAAGCAGGGGTAAAGTCTTTCAGCTTTTGACGCTCCCCGTGCCGCCGTGGCTCCGTGTGAGATACGAAGTTGACACAATACGTAGACCGCATAAAAAGTACGTTGCACAGATTGAACCCGAGGAAGGAGGCGCGGGAAGTATTACTATCGCTCTTCATTGCGACTATCGCTTGTTTTTGTAACTACAAATCCCCCCCTTCGAAAAGGGGGGGACGATGCTCACGGGGGGATACCAACAGTTTTTGAACGGAGTTTGCGGACAGAAACTACTTGTCCTTTCGGGGTACCACCACGATGCCTGATTCAGTGACCGTATAGCCATTTTTCAGGTCTTCCTCAATGTCATAACCGATGGTTGAGTTATCCGCTATGACGACTCCCTTGTCAATAATGGCACGTCTCATCTTGACATGGCGCCCGACGGTGACATTTTCAAAGAGGATGCACTCTTCCACCAGACTGTAGCTGTTTATCTTGCAGAGCGGTCCGAGGATCGAGCGCCTGACCGTACTGCCGCTGGTGATGCAGCCGGCACAAACGTACGAGTCGATGTTCACACCCCGGCGGTCACTGTCATCAAAGACGGTTTTTGCGGGGGGCAGATTCCCCTGGTTGGTCAAAATGGGCCATTTGTAGTTATAAAGGTTCAACTGGGGGGACACATTGATCAGGTCCATGTTGGCTTCATAATAAGACTCGATGGTGCCCACATCCTTCCAGTACCCCCGTTCACCGGCCTTCATGCCGGGAATCAGGTTGTCATTGAAGTTATAGGCAAACACCCGGTCATTGGCCTGCAGCATCATCGGAATGACATGCTTGCCAAAGTCAAGGTCCTCATGGTGTTTTTTTCCTTCCAACAACACATCAATCAATTTCTTGGTTGAAAAGATGTAATTTCCCATGGAGGCCAAGCAGGTTTCACGCCCCGGAATGGTCTCCGGATTGTCCGGCTTTTCCGTAAAAGCGATAACCCGGGCATCGTCATCGACCGAAAATACCCCGAAACGGCTTGCTTCATCCTTGGGAACCTCAAGGGCGGCGATGGTAATGTCGGCCCGGTTCATGCGGTGGGCGTTGATCATCTGGGTGATATCCATCTTGTAAATATGATCTCCCCCGAAGATGGCCACGTAGTCGGCATCGGATGATTCAACGAAACGGAGGTACTGGAGAATGGCGTCGGCGGTTCCTTTGAACCATTCTTCACTTTCACTGCTCGTTTCGGGGGAAATAGCCACATAGAACTCCCCCAGGCCGGTCCATTTTCCCCATGATTCACGAATGTGCTTGTTCAGCGAGTAGGCACGGTACTGGGTCAGGATATAGACCTTTTTGATGCCGGAGTTGAAAAGATTACTCAGAACGAAGTCAATGATCTTGTACTTGCCGCCAAAGGCGACGCTCGGTTTGGCGCGACGCAGGGTCAAAGGACTGAGACGCTCCCCTTTTCCCCCTGCCAGAACCATGGCGATGGTATTTCTGCCCACATTGTCCAAGGAATACATGGCACACCTCCCAAATAGGTAACTCAAAACATATGGGTGAACTTTACCGTATTACGCCGCGCTTGAACATATAAAAGTTACGATTATGATAAAAATTTACCCCATGGGACGCTATTAAACGTTATTGTTGCTATCAAGCGGTGCGACCGTTATTCTAGCCCTTGACATTTATTGCCGATCACAGCTAATGTGAAAATAATAAAACATTGTCTCTCTTTGTAAATGGCAAACTCAGGGTAACCTGGGGACGCAAAGCCACGAGTCCGGTAAACGGATAGTCGGGCTGTCTGGAAAGAGGGTTATCTCTGACCCTTCTTAAGATGTATTTAGAAGGGTTTTTTATTTTACTGAGCGGAGCAGCCAAACATGAAAACCATTGCACGCCCGCACCGGGTGGCGTTATTCAGTAACGTCGTGTTCCTGTTCTGCCTGTTTTTTATTATCGCAGTAGCGGATTCCCGCGCCACAGAGACCGTGACGGAGGGCATTGCGCGTAAAGTTGTGGCAGTAATCCCCGCAGATTTGCCTCCAACCTATTTTCTGGATAAAAGTGGCAGACCGGCAGGTTTTGCCATCGATGTTATGAACGAACTGGGGCAGAGAAGCGGCCTGACCATTGAATATATAGTTACCAAGGGGTGGGATGAAGCTATTCAGCTCGTGCTGGATGGGAAGGCGGATATTATTCCGAGTCTGACCATCAATGAACAACGCACGAAGATCCTTGCTTTTACCAAAACGATTGATTCACTGGTAATCAGTCTGGTTGTGACCAGTGGAAACACCGGGGTGCAGGGGATCACCCCGGGGCTTACCATCGGGGTGCTCAACGGGAGTACTCCCCATAATTTTCTTAAGAAAAACAGTTCTATTACTCTTGAAACCTATAATGATCTCAATTCCATGATCTTTGGTCTCCTCGCCGGCCATGTGGACGGTATCGTTTCACTGACAAACTCTATCATGAAACTGGCAATGGATGCAGGCATTGACGAAAAGCTCAAGATTGTCGGCGAACCGGTCATAGAGGCAAAGCGTGCCGTTGCAACCAGAAAAGAAGAGACCGAGCTGCTTAACCGGTTAAACAGTGAAATCGATGTATTTGTTGATTCGCCTGAATATCAAAAACTCTATGTTAAATGGTATGGTAAGCCGTCCCAGTATTGGAACGGCACGCGCATGGCCGTGTTGATTGTCGGGCTGTTGGTTGTTCTGACAACCGCCTTTTTGATCTGGCGCAAACGGTCTGTACAACTACTCTTGAACACCCGCACATACACAAGCAAACTGGAGCAACGTCTCTCTCTTGCCACATCTGCTGCCGAAATTGGTGTCTGGGACTGGCTTGTCCCGGAAAATGTGCTGATCTGGGATGAGTGGATGTACCGTCTTTATGGTGTGAAGGAGGAGGATTTTTCCGGGGCCTATGAGGCCTGGGTGAAGGGACTTCATCCCGATGATGTTGAGCGGTGTGAGGCGGGAATCAGAGAGGCCCTGGTCGGGGAAAATGAATACCATATTGAATTTCGCGTCGTGTGGCCCAATGGTACCGTGCGGCATATAAAGGCGTTTGGTCTTGTTGAGAGGGATGTACAGGGAGCACCCCTGCGCATGATCGGCGTCAACTACGATATTACTAATCTCAAACAGGCAGAATCGGCCCTTTTGCAGGCAAACGCCAAGACCACTGCCATCAATGAAACGCTGAACGCCATTATATTCACCATGTCAGACTGGGTCTGGGAATTGAACAGTGAAGGTGTTTATACCTATTCGTCTCCCCATGTTGAAGCGGTTTTGGGGTATAAACCTGAGGAGCTTATCGGTAAAAAATATCATGATTTCATGGTGCCGGAGGAGGCTGAACGGCTTGGCTGGATCATAGACCGGGTGGTTCAGGGGAAAGAGAATGTCCGTAATCTGGAAAAGTGGAGTACCCATAAGGATGGGCACCAGGTATTGCTGAATACCAATGCCGTTCCCGTATGTGACGAGTCGGGAAATTTGTGCGGTTATCGGGGTGTGGGGCAGGATATTACCGAGAACAGACGGATGGCCAGGGAGCTGCAGCGCAGCCACAATGAACTTGCTGCCACACTTGATACTATTCCTGATTTGCTGTTTAAGGTAGACAGGGAGGGTACTTTTTTACAAGTACATGCAGCCAATGAGAGTATGCTACTGATCCCCAAAACAGAACTGCTGGGTAAAAAACTTAAAAATCTGTTACCTCCCGAGGCGGTGGCAACAATATCTGCCGCCCTGAAGCAGGCCGAGGAAAGGGGCACGGACTACGGTCGTATCATGATGCTTCCTTTGGAGCAGGGGGAATACTGGTTCGAACTATCGGTGGCGTTTAACAATAAAATAGCCAATGAAGCCCCCTATTTCATCGTACTCTCCCGGGATGTCAGCGAGCGGAAACGCAATGAGCTGGAGCTCGAACGGGCTCGTTCGACCGCCGATATTGCCAATCAGGCCAAAAGCCGCTTTCTTGCCAATATGAGCCATGAAATCCGTACTCCCATGAATGGCATTATCGGCATGGGATATCTGGCACTGGAAGAGGATTTATCCGATAAGGCATATGACTACTTGAACAAAATAACCTACTCCGCCGTGTCACTCATGGGCATTTTGAATGATATACTCGATTTTTCTAAAATCGAGGCCAATATGCTTGCCATTGAAGAAGTAGAATTCTCCACAGTCAAATTGCTCGAAAATATAAGCACGTTGCACAGAATTGCTGCCGAGAACAAGGGGCTTGAGTTGATTCTTCCACACCCGGAATCTCTCCCCGCTCTTCTGATTGGTGATCCCTTACGCGTGCAGCAGATCATCAACAATCTGATCAATAACGCAATCAAGTTCACTTCTGCAGGGTCGGTAACCTTGACAGCAGCGGTTAACGAGGAGAATGGCGGTGCTGATCGTCTGAAAATTGCGTTTACCGTACGGGACACCGGTATGGGCATTTCCCCTGAACAGCAGGAGTTACTATTTCTCCCCTTTACTCAGTCTGATACGTCTACTACCCGCGAGTTTGGCGGTACGGGCCTCGGACTCTCCATTTGCCAAAGTCTGGTTCATCTGATGGGGGGTGAGCTCACCGTATCAAGTGTTCCCGGAGCAGGAAGCAGCTTCAGTTTTTCGGTCTGGTGTGGTCGTCGTTCCGGTCAGGTTACCATTGAGGGTGACACTCTGTCAGAAAAAAAATGTACCGCCATACAGAATAGCAGTGTGCTCCCCGTTGGTGATGTCGCACCCACACATTCCCCCCATCGGATGAAACAGGCCTATCCCCAACGGGATAAATTTGCCGGTGTGCGTGTGCTGCTGGTTGATGACAATGCCATCAATACCCAGTTGGCATCGGAACTGCTTGAGCGGGTCGGTGTTACCGTTACCACGGCTGCCAACGGACGTGAAGCTGTGGCAAAAGTAACCGAAGGGGAGGGGGCATTTGATCTGGTACTGATGGACGTGCAAATGCCGGTGATGGATGGCTATACGGCCGCACGACAGATCAGGGAACGATGGAGTGCTTCCCGGTTGCCCATAGTTGCCATGACAGCACATGCCATGTCGGAAGAACGTGAACGGTGTCTTGACTCCGGCATGAATGATCTGCTTACGAAACCGGTCAACCCGGATAGTCTGTTCAAAATGGTTGCCCTGATGACGGAACGTCACCCTCTGCCAGAATCGGTGTGCCGCTCTTCAGTGCCACCATCTTCACTAACCACACTGCCGGTGGTTGATTTTGACGATGTGCTGAAACGGTGTATGGGGGAAACATATCTCATGATGAGAACGCTGACCAGCTTTTCAGAGGGGGGGCAGAAAACTGTCGATGATTTGCTTGTCGCACTGGAACGGGAGAAGCGGGATGAGATCAAAATACATGGCCACACATTAAAGGGGCTTTCCGGGAATATCGGGGCTTTCCCGCTGAATTCGTTGTGTAAAGAGCTGGAGGCCCGGCTTCAGAGTGGGGGGACTTGCGAAGAACTCCATGATTTTGAAGGAACGATACGGGAGGAGATGGCGCGGATAATGGACGTAATTAAAGCTGCTTCCACCATGAATGGGGGGACAGCAGTGGAGCACGGTGCTGATGGTACAGTGACGGAAACGGTTGCAGCACTTCGTACTGCGCTGGAGGATATGGATTCAAAAGCCTTGCAATTGGCCCAATCCCTTGCTGGTCAGTTATCTGCTTCCACCGAGCTTGCCAGGCTCCTCCGTCAGGTTAATGCCATTGATTTTGACGGTGCGTTAGTGACACTTGATTCGATATCTCTTGAAAATGCGGGGTAAGGCTACCAATGCCAGAAGTGACTGAAAAAATATTGCTTGTTGATGACTCTGTTATCGGGTTACAGACGTTGAGTGGTGCTCTTTCCGATGAGTATACCGTGTACCTTGCGACAAGTGGTGAAGTGGCACTTCGCCTGGCTGCTGCCAAACGCCCCGATCTTATTCTCCTCGATATTATCATGCCTGAGATGGACGGATATGAAGTCTGCCGTCGTCTGAAACAGCATGCCGATCTGGCGGATATTCCGGTAATCATGATTTCAGCACTGGATCATATAGATGACGAAATCCGCGGGTTGGAACTTGGTGCGATCGATTTTATTTCCAAACCCTACAACATGGGGCTGGTTCGTATGCGGATACGCAACCAGATGCTGCTGAAACGGCAGAAAGAACAGATACTTCTTGATAAAGATGAGTTGAGGAATGAACGGCAGCGACTGTCGTATGTGATTGAGGGAACCCGTGCCGGCTCATGGGAGTGGAACCTGGAAACGGGGGAGGTTATTGTCAACGCCAGGTGGGCCCAGTTAATCGGCTATACACAAAAGGAGTTATCTCCCCTTACCTTTGGGAAATGGCAATTACTCTGCCATCCCGACGATGCTCAACGCAGTAACGCACAACTGGAAGCCCATGTACAAGACGAAGTGGATTACTACGAATGCGAAATGAGAATGCGCCACAGGGATGGCCATTGGGTGTGGGTACTGTCCCGGGGGAAAATAGCCTCTTGGAAAGAAGACGGAAAGCCGTTGTGGATGTTTGGTGCCATTACCGATTTGTCGGTCCGCAAGAATCTGGAAGAGAAGTTGCAAGATTCGCGAAAACGACTTCGTGACCTGTTTGAATCAACGCTCGACGCGATACTCATTATCGATTCAGAGAAAATTCTTAATTGCAATCCGGCGGCGGTTCGGCTCTTTGGTGCATGTTGCCGTGAAGATATCATCGGTCGGCGTCCAAGTGATCTTTCCCCCGAGCTGCAGTTTGATGGTGAAGACTCATTGAGTAAGGCGGAACGCCTGCTTGCCGGTGCGTTTTCAGAAGGGCTCCAGCACTTTGAGTGGCTTCACACCCGACTTGATACCGGGGGTACATTCATGGCAGAAGTACACCTTCTGCCCATGGAGTTGGAACAACAGATGGTTCTGTCTGCCACGGTACGTGATATTTCCGCCCAGAAGCGGCTTGAAGCAGAGAATGCGCTGGCCCATAAAGAGGTTGCGGAAAAGGCCCTCCAATACCAACAACTCTCTGAACGTTTTGCCTTTGCCACTGAAGCTGCCAAATGCGGTATCTGGGAATATGATGTGTCAACCGGTTATATGAGCTGGGATCGGCAGATGTACTTACTTTTTGGTCTGGAACGTGCTTTTTCGGAAGAGGTCTGTCACGTATTGCAGGGGATGGTTCAGCCGGAAGATCTTCTGCGTTTGAACGATGAGTTTGAGCGTGCACTGAAAGGTGAAGCTGCTTTCAATTCGGTTTTTACTGCTAACTGGACCAATGGTTCCCCCCACACGCTGAAAGCGGTTGCCGACGTAAAATATGATGAAGACGGTGCTCCCGCGAGAGTGATAGGAACCTGCTGGGATTGTACGGTATTCACCGAGGCGGAGAACAGCCTGCTTACCTTGGCGACCGAACTCGACCATATTAATATCGAACTGGCGGTCTCGTTGCAAAAAGCCGAGGAAGCCACCAGGGCCAAGAGTTATTTTTTATCCACCGTCAGCCATGAGATACGGACTCCGATGAATGGCGTAATTGGCCTCACAAGTCTGCTGCTCGATACCGAATTGTCTGCCGAACAACGTGACTATGCCGAATCGGTAAGCCGAAGTGGTCATCATTTGTTGGAGTTGATTAATGACATTCTTGATTTTTCCAAGACTGAATCGGGAAAGATGGAGTTGGAACTGGTTGATTTTAACTTGAAACTTGTGGTTGACGATACTCTGGTGCCGCTTTCCACTTTGGCAAAGAAAAAAAATATCAGATTATCCAGCTCGATTGCTTTGGAAGTACCAGCCTATCTCCATGGTGATCCAAGCAGGGTCAGGCAGATTGTGACAAACCTGACCGGTAATGCTCTGAAGTTTACAAAGGAGGGTGAGGTTTCCCTTACGGTGTCCATCGACCG
Organism: uncultured Geobacteraceae bacterium; assembly: GCA_903901875.1. Taxonomy (GTDB): domain Bacteria; phylum Desulfobacterota; class Desulfuromonadia; order Geobacterales; family Pseudopelobacteraceae; genus JACRCG01. The sequence goes on from CAIUSO010000142.1 coordinate 48,465, forward strand.
TGAGGAGGGGGGTGATACGTACCTTCTGTTTGAGGTTAAAGATAGCGGGATTGGCATTCCGGAGTCGAGACTGGCGGCCATTTTTGAACCTTTTACCCAGGAGAACAGCGCCACATCAACTACTTATGGGGGGACCGGCCTGGGATTGGCAATATGCAGGCAACTTGCCGAATTGATGGGGGGCACCATTGGGGTGAAAAGTAAACGGGGCGAGGGGTCCACGTTTTGGTTTACCACCCGTTTCAGGCGCTGTACCCCTGAAGAAATCGCAGCGTTACATGGACCTGAGGTGGCAGTGGAATGTAGCGAAACCTCTCCTTCAGTTGCCAAAGAGAAGGTTCGAATCCTTTTGGCCGAAGATAATATTATTAACCAGAAGGTGGCTAAAGGTATGTTACGCAGTATCGGGTATGACAAAGTTGATGTGGTCGCAAATGGCTATGAGGCATTACAGGCCCTTGAAACCATACCGTATGATCTCGTACTGATGGATTGTCAGATGCCCGAGATGGATGGGTTTGAGGCAACGGCCACCATCCGTGATTCCCAGTGGAAAATCCTTGATCCCACTATCCCGATTATTGCCATGACGGCAAACGCCATGAGTGAAGATCGTGATGAGTGTTTGAAAGCCGGGATGGATGACTTTTTGACCAAACCGGTAAAAAAGGAAGTTATCGCGGCAATGCTTGATAAGTGGCTGAAGAGAGGCAGATGTGCCCATGACTGATCTCAGTGGAGTTCGATCAATTTTCCTCGCTATCGGATGAACTGTATCCGATCGTCTATGTCTGTCAGTTTTTCGCCTCCGTTGTCTGTTACTGCAAAGGTGTTCTCAATTCCGATGACACCTCTGCCGGGAAAGACAAACTTGGGTTCGATGGCGATTACGTGCCCCTCCTGTAGCGGCACTTTGAAACCCTGGGCAAGCACGGGAAATTCATCGAGCTCCAGACCGACACCATGGCCAACGAACTTTGCCTGTTCTCCCGGCATCCCCATGAAATATGCACCAAGGCCACCGCTGTTTGCAATTTCTCCGGCCTGTGCAAACAGTTCTTCACAGATAGCACCCGGTTTCAGGTTCCTCTGGAGGTGGTCTTGAATCTGCAAAGCCAGATCAAATGCCTGTTGCAGCTCCGGATCGAGTGTTCCGATGACAAATATTCGCGTCATGTCGGTAATGTAGCCATTGAACACGCCGGTAAAATCAATCATGATGGGACTGTTCTCACAGAGAATTTCGCGGGATGCACCATGTGGGGAAGCGTTGGAAAGCCCCTTGCCGGTTACCGCACCGTCAAAGAAACCATAGCTTGTTCCCCCGGAAGAGACAGCCAGACCTCCATAAATTTCCTGATTAAATGCTCTCATTCGAACATATCCCTCATTGCCGATTTTGCGCAACCGATACTCAAATTCAGCAGCTAGGTCAAGCTCACGCATGCCGGTCTTGAGGAACTCCGGTACCATTGTAAAAACTGAGCTGAGACTCGTACCGGAGAGACGGAGCTGGTCGAGTTCGAATGCGGACTTAACGGAGCGAACCTGGCGATTTTCCGCCGATATATCGATGAATTCACGTCCCGGCAACAGTTTTGAGTAATAATTCAGCTGCTGAACCGGGGCCACATCAAAGGTAAAGCCTATTTTCAGCACATCCTCACTGAACAGTGCGGGAAAATCTTTGCTTGAGGGAAAAGGGCGAATGTCAGTCAGAGGACTTTCTTCTTTGGCGCGGAGCAATGACTTGCGTACCATCAGAACCGGCTCTCCATCTGCCGGTATCCAGAGAGTTCCGTTTTGACGTGTTCCGGAAAAATAATAGACGTCAATCGGGAAAATAAACAGCGCACCATCAACCCCTTTACCCTGCAGCTGCGCCTGTATGGTTGCTATTCTTTCCATCATTTCATGGTGTGTTACCATTGATCATCCCTCCCTTTTATTCCATTGATTGTAGAGCCAGTTGCAAATAAATTGTCATCCCCGAATGCCGTTATCGGGGATCCAGGTTTTTCAGACAGGTAGGATCTTAAAGCCTGCCGGAATGACATCGTTTTGAGTTCACACGGTGTCTGGTAACCTTCTTCGCCAGAGTGTGGTTTAGTGAAGGTGACTGGCACTGTATATTTTCATTAACGTAAATGTCAACATAAACAACGTAATAAATATATCTAAAATAAATATTTATATTTCATTATTGTATTATAATATGATGACATTATAGATATTAATAATAAAATAATGTTATTTTTTATAAATTGACTGTTTAATTACACCATAAAAACCACAAAATAAAGGTCTTGAGAATAAATAATTTAAAGGAATACTCATTATGTTTCTGGTGAATTCAGGAGTGCGAGAGGTTTATGACAGGGGGAATGGATTATATGTATGTGGTATGATACTTACGTCACTGTTTGATAAAGGTCCCTTTTTCGTACTCTTTAAAGGCCAGTTGTAACTCTTCGCGGCTGTTCATAACGATCGGTCCGCCCCAGGCGACCGGTTCGCCAAGTGGTTTTCCGGAGACCAGTACGAAACGGACAATGCCATTTCCCGTCTCGACTTTGACAGCATCACCTTCGCTTCCGAACAGCAGTACGGTCTCCTGGTGGTATTCTTTTCCCGATTCGTCGAATAAAGCCCCCCCCGAAAGCAGATAGACGAATACCGTGTGACCTGCCGGCAGGGGATGCTCGTACAGCGTACCGGCAGGAATGGTAATATCCAGCATCTCCGGTTCGATGATGATGTCCTTCACCGGTCCTTCAACGCCATTAACCGATCCTGCGATGATCTTTACCGTTACGCCTCCCGTCAGGGTCACTTCCGGGATATCGGCCGCTTTCACATCCTGATACCGCGGCGGCATCATCTTGCGGTCGGCAGGCAGGTTGGCCCAGAACTGTAATCCCCACATCGTGCCGGTGGGGCTCTCCTGGGGCATTTCCTGGTGGATGACACCGCTGCCGGCGGTCATCCACTGGACGTCACCGGCCCCGATAGTCCCCGTATTGCCCATGCTGTCACCATGTTCAACCATTCCCTCCAACAGATAGGTGATGGTCTCGATCCCCCGATGGGGATGCCACGGAAAGCCGGCCAGGTAATCAGCCGGGTCAGACGAGTGGAAATCATCAAGCATCAGAAACGGGTCGAAGCGGGGAGCCTGCCCATGGCCAAAGCCACGTTTGAGGCGAACACCGGCCCCTTCCATGGTGGGGATGCTCTGCAATGCCTCCTTGATTTTACGATATGACATGAATGACTCCTAGAATGCCGTCACAACGTGACTCGTTTTAAACCACGATGCCATGTGGGATAACTCGGCTGCAATCTTGCCAAGTTCATCTGATGCATGGTTTATCTCGTGCATCGATTGTTCCGCTTTGTGGGTAATGCCGGCAATGTCTACCATACTGGAAGCAACCTGTTGGGCCGTGACCGATTCTTCCTCGGTGGCAGTGGCTATCCGGTTGACCATTGCTGCGCCACGGCCAGACGCTTCCACGATGTCATCAAGGGACTGACGTGCTTCATTTGCAAGCTTGACCCCATCCACAACGCGACCATTGCCGATTTCCATAGCCACAACCGATTTGTTGGTTACCGCCTGAATGTCCAATATCATGTTGGATATTTGGGCGGTAGCCTCCGTAGTTCTGGTGGCGAGCTTGCGTACCTCATCGGCAACGACGGAGAATCCCTTGCCGACCTCTCCGGCACGGGCCGCTTCGATTGCAGCATTCAGGGCGAGCAGATTCGTCTGGTCAGCAATGTCGTTGATAACTCCAATGATAGAACCAATCTGCTCAGAGCTTGATCCAAGTGCCTTGATATGACCGGCCGCCTCTTCAACAGCGGCAGCTATCTGCTCCATTCCCTGAACGGCTCTACCCACCACATGACTACCGTTTGCCGCCTTGTCCAGGGCTAGTCGTGAAGCGTCGGCGGCACCAACTGCATGGTCGGCAACCTCTGCGATTGTATGGCTCATATCGGTGAGCGCCGTTGCTGAGTTTGTCGTCTGACGACTCTGCTCCTGGGCCCCCGAAGACAGTTCCCGTGCTGTACTGGTCAGTTGTGATGAGTTTGAGGCAAGATTAGAAATAGTAATGGTTAGTTTATTTGCCATTTCAAGAAGCCGTTTGCTTGCCTGATTAAAGTGTATTCCCAACTCACCAAACTCATCTTTCCGGCTCTCATCGAGCAGTTTGGTAAAGTTACCATCGCCAAATTCACCGGCGAGAACAGTAAGCTCGTCAATGGGGCGAAACAGGGTGCGGTTGAGCAATATGGCGAAGAAAACTCCGGTGAGCAGTGAGCCGATCCCTATCACGATAACAAGAATTATTGAGTTGCGACTCATATCGTTTACCGACGCAATGGCCTTTTCCTGATCGCCAAGTGCAGCAGAAATAGTTAAACGACCTTTTGCTGCCTGAGCATCAATCTGCTGTCGTACCCTGGTATTGAGTCGCACCGCCTCCTCGGTCATGGCAATTCTTTTTCGAACTTTTACAATATAGCCCTCTTCACCACTGATGTTCTGCCGGGCGGTCTGAAACGATGCGACGGCATTTCTCAAAAGCCCGACCTCTTTCTGTGCGGAAAGACGGCCAAGGAGCTGCTCCATGTTTTTACGAAGGACATCGGCCCGTGCAAAAGCAATATTCAGCTCATTTTGAGCCGAATCCACATCATTACTCCCTTTTGCCAGTGCCAGATGATCTGCCATATGGGCCAGCGTAATGCTGAGGGAAAGAAATTCAGCCATACCCAGGCGGATATTTGTTGCCGTATTGGCAGCACCATAGCTCATGCCCAATTGATCATCTTCCCGTTTGTTTTTGTCGGTAAAGGCCGTTGTGGTCTGATCAATTTCAACTTGAATAAGAGAGTTTTTTTCTCCGAGTTCTGCATTAATAACATCGATACGGGACTTTGCAGTCACATCACCCGTCGCGGCATTTTTGAGTTTGATCAGTTCGTCAACAAGCTCGGCCATTTTCTTTAATTCGTCTGTAAGTTTACGGGAGTTTTTCGGATAACTGCATTGATAGGCTTTTGAGAGAGCAACGCTGTAACGGCTCCGCGCAAGCAATACTCCTTTACGGTCTGCCGCCTTCTGGACATCGGCTATGGTATGGAGAAGTTCGTTGAGATATATCTTAAACGTTTCAACATCACGCAGATGGGTGACGGAAATCTTGCTCTCCTTCAGTGAGCCGGAGTAGACCGAACTTCGGTCTTCCTGAAGTTTTTTGATACGGCCGTCAAGTTCCTTAATGTTGGTTTCTACCTTATCAAGCACCTCATAGAGTTTGGTATCCGCATCGGAAGAATCCGCTTCCGCCTTAAGGCGGCTTTCAGTTACGCTGAATAATTCGCGGGCACTCTTCTCCATCTCATTGTACGCGGTATTGTCGTCACTCTTGAGTGCCTGCAACTGTTCATTACTCGTCTTTAGCTCATTCAAAGCCTTGTCTGCCTGTACCCGTGCTTCCTGGTATTCCTTATTGCTGCGGGTGATCGAAGTCTCTACCAGTTCACCGCCCACTCTCTGGAGTGCTCGCTGGAACTCTGCAGTCCGCGTCTGATAAGGGGCACTCTGCTGGGTAAGATAGGTAAGCTTGCTCCTCACAAAGGACATGCCGACCACACTTGATGCTACCACGGCGGTGATGACCACGGAAATCATAAGCAGGTTCAGATGAAGTTTAGTCCGTATTCTCAATGGTAGTTCTCCTTAAATCATATACCGTGCAACACGTCATTGTGCTTCATACGGACTATTTGATGATGTATTTAGTGCCGGCACCACTGACATATGAGAGGAGCTTTTGAACTTTAGCGGTCGGTTTACCCTTGGTGACGACGATAACATCGGAACTTAACGGCGGTTCAGTGGCAATCGTTTTCACCGTACCATCGACGCCCAGCGCAAACGGGTCAATGCCGATTGCCTCGGGGGTTGCCGCCACCGTGTCCTTAATGCCAAAATAATCGGTCGTATCAATAATGTCTTTCAAAACCGGTTCACCATCAAGAATTATCTTGCTGAACTGGGCATTTTGACCCGGAGTAAGCTTGCCCCACGCAACGAGAATCGGTGTGTCAGAGCCGCCAACCTCTTTCCAGCTCACTATTTTTCCGGTGAAAATCCCCTTCACCTGCTCCTTTGTCAACGCTTGCACAGGGTTTGAGGGGTGAACCAGCAAAACCGTACGATTTTTAGCCACGACCCTGCTCTCCAGCAATGCGGTATCGACTTTTACCCCTTCTTTTTCTGCACCCTTCACCATTGAGTCGAAGGGGACTGCTGCCGTAGCAATATCCACCGTACCATTGAGAAGATCGATCAAGCCGTTCTTGGGGGTACTTTGTGCAATAACCATGATTCCCCCGGTATCCTTTTCAAAATGGGCTTTAACCGGTCTGAAAACCGTAGCCATGGAAGCACCGCCACCGCCAACCCTGACTTCATCGGCTCCAAACAGAGCCGTGGCGGACATTGCACCGACCAACAGAGTTATCATTGTTGTACGAATCATAGCATTCTCCTTTGTTTGCTTTATTTAAATTTATTTAATTAAATTTATATTGTATACACCATTGTAGGTAAAGAAAGCATTTTTGTAAAGTTCAAATTTTATTCAGTTGTGTCCGGTTAGAAAATTGCACGGCGAAAAAATCTGCCTTATCCCCTCATCGGGCCTTCGGACACTTTCTCCCGGGGGGAGAAGGGTTGCGTTTTTTTCCTTCTCCCTCTGGGAGAAGGTGCCCGTCAGGGCCGATGAGGGCGAACAGTGGCCCCACGGAAAATCTGAACAACGCTGAATTTGAGTAGTAGTAGCTCAAAAACTCTTGACAGACAGAATAAAAATGCATATGGTAGTCATATGACTACCTACGAAAGAAAAAATCAGGATGAACTCACTCAGCGCCAACGGCAGGTACTGCAGTTCATCACGACATTCGCGGACAGCAACGGTTATCCTCCCAGTCAGCGGGAAATTGCCGCACACTTGAATGTGTCCGGCACCTTGCCCGTTATGAAGCATCTTGACGCCCTGGAGCGGAAGGGATATCTGAAACGAGACAGCTTGAACCGCGGGATCACACTCAAAGTGCAGGGGAGTCGTCACCTGTCATTGCCGATAGTTGGAACCGTTCGCGCCGGACAACTCTCCACCGCAATTGAAGACGTTCAGGGGTATTTTTCTGTCGATCAGATGGCGGTCAAGGGAAACGATTGTTTCTTTCTGAAGGTGAGTGGTGACTCCATGATTACTGCGGGCATTCTGGACGGAGATCTGGCACTGGTCCGCCCCCAGGTCACCGCAGAGAACAAGGATATAGTGGTTGCCATGCTTGACGGGGAGGCAACCGTCAAACGGTTTTTCAAGGAACATGACCATATTCGTCTCCAACCGGAAAATCCCACCATGAAACCAATCCTCATTTATCCTGAAGATGGTGAGATGAGGGTGGTCGGCAGGGTAATAGGCATTTACCGGCAACTGTAGCATCTGGGAAAAATACGATCTTGTTTCCTCTCGGAGTTTCCGGTTGGAACCTATCTTAACGAATAACAGGAGGAGTCTCATGGAACCGATTACACTGTGTGGACTGGTAATTGTCATATTTGGATTTTGGATTGAGTGTGAACCGGTGGTAGCGATGATTGTTAAAAAGACCGGAAAGTGGCGTAAGTTGTGTGAAAATGCTGCTCGCTCGACAAATCAAAAAACTGTGTATGTACGAAGAATGCCCATATGCGTAGCTAAAGGGTTGTGAGTTTGCTACCATGATACTCTGAGCCGATCCCACATAGTCAGGAACTACCCATGTCCCTTCGCATCTACACCAGCAACCAGATGGAAAAACTTGTTGAGGCACTTGCCGATAGCCTTACGGAACCTCTTTTATCTCCTCTTACTCCGGAAGTGATTGTGGTACAGAGCAAGGGAATGCAGCGATGGTTGGCCATGGAACTGGCGAAAAAGCTCGGTATCTGGGCTAACTGTTGCTACCCTTTTCCGAACAAAATGGTCTGGGATCTTTTTTGTTGTACTCTCCCCAAAATTCCTGACATTTCATTTTTCTCACCGGAGGTTATGACCTGGAAAATTATGGAGGTCCTGCCAACGTATCTTGAACGGGAAGAATTTGCACCCCTGAGATACTATCTCAATGGGGATAGCGATGGACTCAAACGATTCCAGCTTGCGGGCAAGATTGCGGATGTTTTTGACCAGTACACGCTTTTTCGCCCCGAGATGGTTATCGAATGGGAGCGTGGTGACGGAACAACGTGGCAGGAAATCCTCTGGAATGAGTTGGTATCATGTGGATCGGGGAAACATCGGGCCAGACTGAAATCTGAGTATACGCAGCTTCTTGCCCAACATCCTTCAAACAAAGAAAAACTTCCCGAGAGGATAACCCTCTTTGGTATATCCTACCTTCCTCCGTTTCATCTTGATATGCTCGTCGAACTGTCAAGCTATACGGACGTTAACTTATTTCTCGTGAGTCCCTGCCGGGAGTATTGGGGGGATATCGTCAGCGCGCGCGCTAAAGCCCGCAGAAACCCCGCAGATCGCAGCTACCTTGAGGAGGGAAATCCGTTGTTAGCCTCACTTGGCAAGCTTGCCCGCGATTTTTCGAATATGGTTATCAACTGCGCCACTGTTGCGGTTTCAGACCATGATCTCTACGCGAATCCGGGTGAAGGCACTCTGTTGACCTCAATTCAGTCGGACATACTCAACCTGCGAAAAACCGGGGAACTACAAGAAAAACAGTTGGTCTCTTCCGAAGATACGTCAATACAGATCCACTCATGCCATAGCCCCATGCGAGAAATTGAAGTGCTGTACGATAACCTGCTTGCACTGCTGGAACGGGTTGAGGGTATTACGTTCCGCGATATAGTTGTGATGACCCCTGACATTGAAATATATGCACCTTACATATCGATGGTTTTTGAAGCATGTCAAGATCCGGCACAAAAGATTCCTTACTCAATCGCGGACCGTAACCCTGCCAGTGAGGGGACCGTTGCCGATGTGCTGTTAAAACTGCTCGGGCTTCCGGGAAGCCGTCTGACGGCCACCAGCGTATTTGATCTCCTTGAAGCAGAACCGGTGAGTAATCGTTTTGGTTTTGATTCGAATGATATTGAGCTTATACGTGGCTGGATAGAGGATACCCGCATCCGCTGGGGGTATGATGAAGTACATAGGGAAAGTTTTGGCTTACCCCCGTACCGTGATAACAGCTGGGCTGCCGGTCTTGAGCGGCTCATACTGGGGTATGCGATGTCAGAAGAAGGAGATATGCTCTTTAATGGCATCCTGCCGTTTGACGAAATGGAAGGTTCCGTTACCGGGACACTTGGTAAATTCGCCGATTTTATCCAGAGAGTTGTTACTCTGAAAAATGAACTTGCGTATGGGCGAACTCTTGGTGAGTGGCGTACAACAATCCGCGCACTGCTCACAGATTTCATCGCAACAGATAACGAGAGCGCATTTGAATTTGCATCGGTGACCGCCGTGGTGGACGACCTTGCGGGGTTTGGTGAGAAAGCGGGGTTTGCTGAAAAAGTTGAACTGGTACTTGTTCGCTCGTGGTTTACGTCCCGTCTTGCCGCTGAGCAGAAAAGCGTTGGCTTTATCAACGGAGGGGTTACTTTCTGCGCAATGCTGCCGATGCGCAGTATTCCGTTCCGTGTCGTAGCTCTTGTGGGGATGAGTGACAACGCTTTTCCGCGACAGAGCCGTACACCCGGATTTGACCTTATGGCTGATAGTCCGCGACCGGGGGACCGCTCACTGCGCGATGAGGACCGTTATCTGTTCCTGGAAGCCATCCTGTCGGCCAGAGACTATCTGTACATCAGCTATATTGGCCAGAGTATCAAGGATAACAGTTCAATCCCTCCGTCCGTACTGGTGAGTGAATTTATAGATTCCATTGGTCAAAGTTATTGTGCGGAAAAAGTGAACATGGAGCAGCGACTTGTTACCACACATCGCCTCCAGGCGTTCAGTAAGAGCTATTTTGACAACGATTCAGCACTTTTTAGTTATTCAAGTGATAACTGTGCTGCCTTGATCGAAGCCACCTGCAGCACTCGAAAAAAAACCGTTTTTATGGCAACTCCACTGAAGGAGCCACCGGTTGAGATGAAAGAAGTCTCCCTTGAACAGCTTCTGCGCTTTTATACAAACCCGACAAAGCATCTTCTCGTCAATAGACTTCAGATCAGGCTGGAAGAAATAGCCACCCCGCTTGAAGAACGGGAAACCTTTGCCGTTGGTGGCCTTGACGCCTATAATTTGCACCAAGAGCTGCTGGAAAGGCGTTTGAAGGGGGGAACAGACGAGAATTTCCTTGCCGTAGCCACCTGCCGTGGCTTTTTACCACCTGTCCGGCATGGTGAGGCTGTGTTTGCGGCGGCAGCAGCTGAAGTCGATGAGTTACTCATAAAAATTAAGGACAAGACAGCTGAGGTACTGCAGTTTGAACCGTTCCACTTTGAAGAGATGGTCGGCGATTTTAAATTGTTTGGCAGGCTTGGTGGCATCTGGCCGGAGGAAAAAATCAGTTATCGCTGCGCCAAGCTGAAGGCCAAGGACGAGATCCGTACATGGATTGAACATCTGCTGCTTAATGCCTTTACTCCCGATGATTATCCACGGGAGAGCCTGCTGCTCATGAAAGATGCTTCCGTAACGTATACACCGGTGAGTGATGCAAAAGAGTTGCTCGGCACGCTGCTCGCCTGGTACTGGCACGGGCTGAAAACGCCACTCCGTTTTTTTCCTGCAACCTCCCTGGAGTTTGTATCGACGGGCGGTAATCTGGAGAAAGCACGGAAAAAATGGCAAAGTGGCTTTATGTTCACCGGTGAGGAAGACGACCCGTATTACCGGCTCTGCTTCGGCCAGGAAGATGATCCGCTCACCGGTGATTTTAGCCAGCTGGCCGATGAATTGCTTTCACCTCTGCTTGCCCACAGAGTAAAGGAATGAGTATGAAAGAGCGAAGCCATCTGTATGTCGAACTAAACCATCTGAGCGTCGAACTTACGGGGAGAAACCTGATTGAAGCAAGTGCCGGCACAGGTAAAACCTATGCAATTGCCTGCCTGTATCTGCGCCTGCTGGTAGAAAGTAATCTCCTGCCAGAACAGATTCTTGTGGTTACCTATACCGAGGCTGCCACAGAGGAGTTGCGCGGCCGGATCAGGAACCGAATTCGTGAGGCGTTGGATGTTTTTGAAGGTGCGGAGACGGCAGATGATTTTCTTACGGGGCTGTTTACCAATAGCAACGGTAAAGGCCCGGTGAGAACAGAAGCGCGGGAACGGCTTGACCGGGCACTCAAGACGTTCGATATGGCATCAATCTTTACTATTCACGGATTCTGTCTGCGGGCTTTACAAGATAACGCTTTTGAAAGTGGCTCTCTGTACGATACCACGCTGGTCACGGATCAGTCTGATCTGCTTCAGGAGGTCGTGGATGATTTCTGGAGAAAATATTTTTTTGCGGAGTCTGCTCCCTTACTTGGTTATGCCCTGCGAAATGGCTTTACTCCCGACTATTTGATGGACTTTCTTAAAGGTATGCTGGGGAATCCGAAGCTGCACATCCTTCCTGACTTTGATCTGGATAACATATCTTCCCTTGAGGAGCAATGCCAGCAACCGTTTGAAGCAATTTGTGCCATGTGGATGAAGAGTAATGACGAAATCAAAGCTCTTATCACCAACGATAGCGGGTTGTCACGGGCCCAGGCAGCTTATCACAAAGCTCTCTTACCCGCACTCTTCACGGCAATGGACACCTTTACTGCAAACGGCACCTCCTGTGACATTTTCGCGGACTTCGGAAAGTTCTGCACCTCTGGAATTTTAAAACACAAAAAACCCACAGGGGCACCTATCAGCCATCCGTTCTTTGATCTTTGTGAAGATTTACGGACACAAGTTGCCCAACGATATCTGGCTTTTCGATCAGAACTCATTGCCTTTGCCCATGAACGTTTACCCGCCCGCAAGCGTGAGCTCAATATCCGTTTCTTTGATGACCTGCTGACCGACCTCTCTCACGCACTGTATGGTGCCAGAGGTGATGAATGTGCTGCCAATCTCAGCCAGAAGTATCGGGCAGCACTGATCGACGAATTTCAGGATACCGATCCGGTTCAGTACGATATCTTTCAAAAAATATATGCTGATTCTTCTTCGCCACTGTTTTTGATTGGTGATCCCAAACAGGCTATTTACAGCTTTCGGGGAGCCGATATTTTTGCCTATCTGCACGCTGCAACCGGTGTTGAACCAACCAGAAGCTTCACGCTCACTCACAACTATCGGTCCACGCAACGGCTCCTTACCGGTTTCAATGCGGTGTTCAAAAATGGCGTGAAGCCGTTTGTTTTTGACCAGATCACCTACTATGATGTCAATTCCGGAAAAGGAGAGAATTATGATCCGTTAACTCTGCACGGAACGGACGCTGCCCCTTTACAGGTATGGTATCTGCCCCAGGGTTTGGATGGCAAGGATAGCAGCGTTGGCAGGGCTACAAAGGAAATTCCTCCCGCAGTTGCCACGGAAATAGCTCGCCTGCTGAAGGATGGTCAAGAGGGGAGGGCCTTTATTGATGGTCATGCCATTGCTCCCGAAGATATGGCGGTGATTGTGCGGAGCCATCGACAGGCGGCTCTCATTCAGGAGGCCCTGGGAAAACTCAGTATCCCCAGCGTACTGAGAAGTAACAAAAGTATCTTTACGACAGCTGAAGCGCAGGAGGTTTGTACTCTCCTTTCAGCTCTCGCAAATCCGGGGAGTGAGTCAAAAGTGCGGGCGGCCCTTGTTACCGGCATTCTTGGACTTTCCGGGGATGATATTGCCATTCTACTTGAGGATGAAGCCCTCTGGGAGGAATGGTTGGCGAAGTTCCGGGATTACCACCAGATGTGGTTGGAACGTGGTTTCATGGTCATGATTCAAAAAGTCATGACCCACGAGGGGGTGCGGGGGCGGTTGCTCCCGTTACCCAATGGAGAGCGTGCCCTTACCAATGTTCTTCATTGTTTTGAACTTATTCATTCTGCGTGCCACGGGAAGAACCTGGGAGTTGCGGGACTCAGCAGCTGGTTTAGTGAACGAGTGAGTGGCGAGGAAGAAGCCGATGAATATCAGATACGTCTGGAAACCGATGAAAAAGCGGTGAAAATTCTCACCGTGCATGTCAGTAAAGGTCTGGAATTTCCCATCGTCTTTTGTCCCTTTATGTGGAGTGGTACCAGATCCAATGACGAAATAATTACGTTCCACCGTGACTTCACCATCGTGAAGGATTTTGGTTCTGCTGATAAGAGTAAACATAAGGTTATTGCCCAAAAGGAATCGCTGGCTGAGAATGTGCGGCTTCTGTATGTTGCCCTCACACGGGCAAAATTCCGCTGTTATCTGGTGGCCGGGAAAATAGTTGACGGTACCGGCCGCAACAGACCGGAAACCTCACCGCTCTCTTATCTGTTTCACTCCTCGGAAGATACCAGGGAAGCCGCTGATCTGGTTGGAACATTGGCCCAGGAGGTAAAAAAACTTTCCGGGGAAAAAATGGTCGCGCAGTTGGAAGAGGTTGCGGCAGAGATGAATGGCATTATGACCATTTCTCCGTTACCTTCACATATCGATGCACAGCCGTATGTGCCACCTTCCCATGGCTCCACTTCGTTTCAATGCAGAACCTTTACAGCGGTTATTGAGCGCAGTTGGCGGGTATCGAGTTTTACCTCGTTTGCCGCCCATGAAAAAACGCCATTAGAGCTGCCCGACCGTGATGGCACCGGTTCTCGTGACGAAACTCCGGGGGCAGCATCCTCCGGGTATAACTCGCAGGAAAAGAGCATCTTCACCTTCGAGCGTGGTGCCCAGGTTGGTATTTTCCTCCATGAAATATTTGAAAAATACGATTTCTCCGACAGTGATTCTGAAAAAAACAGAGAATTAGTCGTAACCTCCCTTTCGAAGCACGGCTTTAAGGAAGAGTGGTTGCCCTCCATTAGTACGATGGTCACCAATGTCCTTACAACGCGCCTCGCATCGCCGGATGGCCATTTTTCACTCTCCGAATTACAGAAAGGGAGCTGGCTTGCCGAATTTGAATTTTTCTTTCCGCTCAAGTTTGTAACCTCTGCCATCTTGCGGGACACGCTAAAAAAATGGAGCAACGACGATGCTCCGGTGGATTTGGCTGTCTGTAGCGGCGCATTAAACTTCAAGCCGGCGGAGGGGATGGTCAGGGGCTTTATTGACATGATCTTCGAACACAAGGGGCGATTCTATATAGTGGATTGGAAATCAAATCATCTCGGCAATCAGCTTGAAGAGTACGGAAAAGAAGCGATAAAAGCGGCAATGGAGAAGAATCTTTACCCACTTCAGTATCTTCTTTACACGGTTGCTCTCAATCGTTACCTCTCATTTCGGATCAAAAATTATGATTATGCCACTCATTTTGGTGGAGTGCTGTATCTGTTTCTCCGTGGAGTTGACAATAAATGTGGCGAGAACTATGGGGTTTTTAGAGACATTCCCCCCCTGGCCATGATCAACGACTTAACAAATTGCCTGATTCAGGCCGGAGGATAGAACGTGAAACTCCTTTTTGAACTAACTGCTACCGACCGGCATTTTGCCGCATTTATACAAAATAAGGCGATAGAACCCCCACCATGGTTGGAACTGCTGGCGGAACTTGCGAGTAATTCTGTTGGTAGCGGCAATATCTGTCTTAATCTGGCGGACATCGCAGATACAGATGTTATGGTGGATGGTTTTGAACGCCGGGTGCCTCCACTCAAGGTTATTCAGCAGGAAATAGTTACAACTACGATAGTTGGTATTCCGGGAGAGTTTAAGCCACTCGTTCTCGATGGGGCTGGCAGACTGTACCTCTACCGGTACTGGAAATACGAGTGCGATCTGGCACGGATTATTGCGGAGAAGGGTGCGGCGCAGGATATCCCTCTGGATGAGCTCCTGTTACGTGACGGTATCCAGCGATTTTTCCCTTGTGGAGCAGGAGAGGGGACCGACTGGCAAAAAATCGCCGCCTTGGCTGCCGTACAAAAAAGGTTTTGCGTTATATCGGGAGGGCCGGGAACGGGCAAAACTTCGACCGTCGTGAAAATTCTTGCCATGCTCCTGGAACAGGCTCACGGAGGTACCCTGCGCATTGCCCTTGCGGCACCGACCGGAAAGGCTGCCGCGCGGTTGAAAGAGTCCATTCGAGGTATGAAGGATCGGCTTGATTGTACCGTTGCCATTAAAGATCAGATCCCGGAAGAAGTAACAACGATTCATCGTCTTCTGGGTGTTCAACCTGGCTCGGCGCGCTTTCGGCATTCGGAGGGTAACCGGTTGCCACATGACGTGGTAATCGTAGACGAAGCTTCAATGGTTGCGCTTCCGCTGATGGCAAAACTTGTAACCGCTCTCCGAACAGACGCACGCCTCATACTTCTCGGGGATAGGGACCAGCTTGCGTCCGTTGAAGCGGGTGCTGTCCTTGGCGATATCTGCGGAGGTGGTCGTCAGGAAGCGTATTCTGTCCGTTTTGTGGATTTTATACATACCATCAGTGGTGAAACTATTGTGGATCAACCGATGGTCCGTGACCAAGGTGTCCTCGTGGACTCATTGGTGGTACTCAAAAAAAATTACCGCTTTGGAGCCGATAGTAGTATCGGTGCTGTTTCACAAGCGGTAAATAGTGGCAATGGCAGGGGGGCACTTTCAGTGCTGAAAGATGAAAGCCGAGCTGGCAGCCGTTGGCACGATGTGCCTCACCACGAGAAGCTTAAAAAGGCCATGGAACATATAGTTACCACGCAGTACCGCAGTTATCTTGCGGCTGAAACACCATCTGAAGCACTGAAGCTTTTCGACAATTTCAGAATTCTCTGTGCCCTGCGCAAGGGGCCCTATGGGGTAATGGGAATAAACACCATGGTAGAGGAAATCCTTACTGAGAAAGGGCTGATTGAGCAAAATAACCGCTGGTATTCCGGGCGTCCGGTGATGATTACCGTGAATGACTACCATCTGAAGCTTTTCAATGGTGACATTGGAATAGTACTTCCCGATTCTGAAAATGAGGGGAACCCGCGCGTATGGTTTCCTGCTTCCGATGGTGGCCTCCGAAATGTGGCTCCCGTGAGACTGCCAGCCCATGAGACTGTCTACGCAATGACCGTACATAAAAGTCAGGGGTCAGAGTTTGAACGGGTTCTCTTGCTTTTGCCTGAAAATGATTCGGAAGCATTGGCACGTGAGCTTATATATACCGGCATAACACGGGCTAGGAATGACATCGAAGTGTGGGCACACAAGGACGTTTTTGTTGCTGCGGTTTCGCGGAAAATCGACCGGAAATCAGGGTTGGAAAACGCGCTCTGGAAAAAAGCATGATCGAATGGAATTGGAAAGGTGTTATTGGCTCAGCAGATCTCTTTGGAGGAAACGTGAATACGTTTATCTGTATCTTGGTGGCTTTCTTCTTCACGCTCAGCGCAGGTTGCGCTGAAATATACGCACATCCTCTTCCGCAGCAGGCAATGCCGAAAATTACCTGGTATACCGGCGGCAAAGGAAAACTTGACCTCAAACAGCTTGAGGCTGGTAAGGATCCCTGGATTGATTTAGCCGGGGTTACGTCGGGAAAGACATTGATCATTAAGGTGACCAAGAGCGGTGGTGCCCCCCGAAGTAATCCCATACCTCTCGATACGAACGGTTCTTTCAATGTTCGTTACTTGCTGAAAGATGGTCCGGGAACATATACCGTTACCTTGTTCGGCAGCGATGCCCCCCATGCTCTTAGCTATCAGGGGTTGGGGGCTTTCACAATGATCGTTGCAGAGCCTCTTGCTCCCCATGATCGGACCCTTGAATTAAACCCTCGTATCATTTCCTTTGTCAACAAAGTGCTTGGAAAAACCGTTGGTCGTGGAGAATGCTGGGATCTGGCACAGCAGGCACTCGATGCCAACCTCGCAGACTGGTCCCGTCCCACCAGTTTTGGTATCCCGTTGAATCCTGCCGTTGATACCATCAAAGCTGGCGATATAATTCAATTTCGCTCCGTTATACTTACTGAAGAGCTGCCTCATGGAGGCAGACGTGTGAGTACCGTAGGAGCTCCGGATCATACCGCCGTTATATATAACGTAGTGGGTAAACTACACTACACGCTGGCCCAGCAAAATGTTGGCGGTAACCGCAGCGTCATCACGGAAAAAATGAATCTTGGCACCATAACCGGCGGCCATTATCAGATTTATCGCCCAACAGCATTGATGATACAAAAAGCCATTGTGGCCGAATAGATGGTGTTAACAGACTCCTGTCTCACAGATCGATTCTCTCGCAACTTTGACTGCATGTTCCGCATTATCGGCCCACAGATCAGCACCAACGGTACGCCACAGCTCCGGTGATGCGTTGAATGGCACTCCACCTACCATTAACAGGGGGGTGTCCTTGGGAAAGGCACTTCTTATGGAGGTGATGAGTTCGGTAACTTTTGGTACATGGTAGGACATGGTTGCTGAAAGGGCTACCAGATTGGGTCTTTTCTCCTTGATGGCATAGATGAGCTGATCATCGGAAACACCGGACCCTAGATACCAGGTATCCCAGCCATCCATTTCAAAGAAATCGGTTACCATGCGTACACCCATTTCGTGTAGTTCGGGGCCGACACAAGCTGCAATCAGTTTTGCCCCCGAACCATTGGATGATATGATCTCCGGGTAGAGCTCCAGCATGAGAGACTGAGTGGCCGCCGTACAAAAATGCTCTTCAGCAACGCTGATCTTGTTAATAAGCCAGAGACGCCCCACTTCGTACTGCACCTGCTGGAAGATGTCGATATATAGATCCCGAATGGACAGGCCGTCCTTCAGAGCATCCCGGATTTTCTGATACGCTTTTTGTCGCTCACCTGTCAGAAGAAACTCCAGATAGTCGCTCGCAAGTTTTGGAAGCTGGATCGCCCCATGGGCACATATTTCCTGATTGGTCATTTCACTCTCCTTCTCCATTAGAA
This sequence comes from uncultured Geobacteraceae bacterium, assembly GCA_903901875.1. Classification (GTDB taxonomy): domain Bacteria; phylum Desulfobacterota; class Desulfuromonadia; order Geobacterales; family Pseudopelobacteraceae; genus JACRCG01. The sequence continues at coordinate 66,614 of CAIUSO010000142.1, forward strand.
GCGAAGATATTGTGCCGTCTGGGGGGGGCTCTACCTCAAGATGAATGTGTGAATCAAGATCTGTCGAATAATAGTGAACTGTCCAGTAGTGCAAGTACCCTGTTCAGCTCATCTTTTGTCAAAACGGATGTTTCTTCCAGCCAACTCATCAACAACGCTCTACACTCAGGCATACCAGCGATACGATCGATCTGGCTTCCAACCAGTATGTGCGGCAGGTCAGGGAATTCAATACCGGTTGCAGAAGGTATGGCATGAGACAGCACTGCGCAGAGTTTGTCGAAATTATCTTGAGTGATGATACTGCATCGTTGATTGTACATCTCCGTAGCAACTGCCTGGAGTGCCTCGACTGACACGGTGCCTTTTAACTGTTGCAGGTTTTCGACAAGCAGCTGTACCTGACGTTCCAGTAACAACAGCGGCATACCGCGGCTTGAGAGTACCCTGCCGAGCCACAACACTTGATTCGAAACAATCTCTACGGATTGTCCCGACAGTGCCGCAAGCCATGCAACATCGCTGTTCGTAAATTTCTGTCCCCGTTCGCCATAGTGCTTTCCATAATAGGAAAATTCATCACGACACTGTTGCCCAGCTTTTATGGCAGCATTCAGCTCATCTCTGCTTTGTGGAACGGGATGGTCGCCCGCTTCCGGGTTCAGGGAAGATGCGGTAATTCCAATGTGTTCGGATGAAAAGGGGTAGAGTGCTTCATGAAATAGCTCTAAAGCTTTATAGATGTCAACGGTACCCTGTTCTGCAGCACCTCTCGCTGAACTATCAGCATCATTCATTACGGCACGGAACTCTTCCCAATGTGATTCGGTAGCATCACCGTAGCCACGGTAAAAGGAAACTCCCTGCTCATCTTCAAGGTTGAAGCAACGAACTATGTCGGGCAGATGTACTTGATTACCCCGAGTGGTTCCCTCCAGAACATACAAATAGCCGAGAAGCCTGTCAGGATCAGTGGTGGCCTCTGTGCGTATCTGTCGTGCAAAATCCAGTGCCAATCTGATTGCAGGGACAACATCCGGTACCGATGTGGCTGCAAAAAACTCAAGATCAGCACAGAGCATTTTAAATCTTGATTTTAAAATCGGTTTCAGGCGTTCAATTACGGGAGATTGAGATTCTGCCACGGCATGTTCCACGGTTGAAAGTATTGCTGCCAATCCACGCAACTGGCCAATATAACTTTCAAGTGGAAGTGTACCATTGGTCATGGCGACAACAAACGGAAGTTTCTCGAAGGTCTCATGACGATGCCAGGTAACCGATCGGAGGTGGTCCACAAGTGGTAGCGTCGTAGTACTCATTAAAATCTCCTCTTGAATTGAAAAATATTACTCTTATAAATCAGGCATATTGCAGAAATTACGGCAATATTTTACACTGTATTGGCACCTCTGTCCATTATTAATTACTACAGAGTAATAACTACACATGTATCATGCTCAAAAAAAGTATTGACACCATCTGTTTTAATATTATATAAGACCTATACATTTTATATACAAATGACTGACTGGAAAAACCAGAGGTCAAGGGAGAGTACCCTTGACCTCTTTTTATTTGGTGCATCTATGATCTCTAAAAAAACAAAATATGCGCTCAAAGCTATGGAGTATCTGGCCCAGCATTCAAATGGCAGGCCAGTTCTGATCTCCGAACTTGCTGCAGAAGAAAAGATACCCAGAAAATTTCTGGAGTTTATTCTGTTGACATTGCGAAAAGCTAATCTGCTGACGAGTCGAATCGGTAAAGGAGGAGGGTATAATCTGGCTCGTGATCCTTCGGAAATAACACTCGGGAGCATAATCAGAATACTTGAGGGTGGCCTCTCGTTGGTTCAATGCGTTAATGGAGATGGGGTGAAGCTGTGCGAGGATGGCAATGATCCGTCATGTTGTGGGATTCATCTGGTGATGACAGATCTGAAAAACTCCATTAATTCCGTGCTTGATGAAACTACTCTTGCAGATATTATTAATAAGAAGGCAACGGCCAATTTGCTTAAGCTGAACATTCTGGACTACACTATTTGAGGGTCATTACGAAAGGAGATAACATGAGTAAAATTTATGCAGATAACTCGCAGTCGATTGGTAACACGCCACTGGTAAAGCTGAACCACATCGTTGGTAACTCAAAAGCGATAATCCTGGCCAAAGTCGAAGGTCGAAATCCGGCCTATTCGGTTAAATGCCGCATTGGTGCTAACCTGATCTGGGATGCAGAACAGCGTGGCGTTTTAAAACCGGGTGTTGAGATTATTGAGCCAACTTCCGGTAATACGGGTATCGCTCTGGCATATGTTGCCGCTGCGCGCGGTTATAAACTGACACTGACCATGCCCGAAACCATGAGTATTGAGCGTCGCCGGGTGCTTGCAGCCTTAGGTGCCCATTTGATCCTGACTCCCGGTGCTGAAGGAATGAAAGGTGCCATCAATCGGGCTGAGGAAATTGCCGCTGCTGAGCCGGAAAAATACTTCCTTCCTCAGCAATTCAAGAACCAGGCAAACCCGCAGATCCATGAAAAAACTACCGGACCGGAAATATGGGATGATACGGATGGAGCCATTGATGTACTGGTGTCCGGAGTCGGCACCGGCGGTACCATCACCGGAATCTCACGCTTTATTAAAAACAGTAAGGGCAAGAAGATTATTTCGGTAGCTGTTGAGCCGAAAGAGAGCCCCGTTATCACACAAAAACTGGCCGGTCAGGAGATAAAGCCAGCCCCGCATAAAATACAGGGGATTGGTGCCGGATTTATTCCCGATACACTTGATCTTTCAATTATTGACAGGGTAGAGCAGGTAACCAGTGAGGACGCTATCGAATTTGCCAAGCGTTTGGCAAAGGAAGAAGGTCTGCTGGTCGGGATTTCCAGTGGTGCAGCGGTCGCAGCGGCGGTTCGGCTTGGGCAGCTGGATGAATTTGCAGGTAAAACAATAGTCGTCATTCTCCCCGATGGAGCCGAACGTTATTTGTCGACTGCACTCTTTGAGGGTATTTGATATGGCGGTCATTCAGCCAGATCCCTGGAACCGTGAGTTGGAAAAAATCATTAAGGACGCTCTCAAGTCTGTCCGCTTCGGAACGGTCACACTCGTGGTACAGGATGGGAGAGTAATCCAGGTTGACAAGAACGAGAAAATCCGCATTGACAGAACCGGACATATTTATGGCAGTGGCATTTAGAGTCTGTACGCCTGAAAATTGATTATGTGCTGACCAGAAAAACTGGAGGCCGAGGGGAAAAATTCCCTCGGCCTTTTTATATGTGAAATCAAGGAGAATATTTATGGCTGCAAAGACACATCTCTTTACCTCCGAATCGGTGACCGAAGGTCATCCCGATAAACTGGCGGATCAGATTTCTGATTCGGTGCTTGATGCTCTGTTAGCGAAAGACCCACTTGCACGAGTCGCGTGTGAAACCGCCGTAACCACGGGGCTTGTCGTCATTATTGGTGAAACATCCTCCAAGGCCCAGATAAATGCCGTACGTATTGCCCGTGATACCATCGCTGACGTTGGCTACACCAGTGCCGAACTCGGTCTGGATGCAGAGCACAGTGCCGTACTTGTTTCGCTGGATCAGCAGTCACCGGATATAGCACAGGGGGTAAATACCGCCCTTGAACATCGTAACGGAGGTAATCACGATGGCTTTCTGGATTCAGTCGGTGCCGGCGACCAGGGAATGGTGTTTGGCTATGCCACCGATGAGACCTCTGAATATCTGCCTGCCAGTATTGCGCTGGCCCATGCTCTGACAAAGAAGCTGGCCACATCCCGGAAAAGCGGAGAGATCGGTTATCTGCGTCCCGATGGCAAAAGCCAGGTCACCGTTGAATTTGAGAATGGAGTTCCCAAGCGGATTGATACAATCGTCATTTCCACCCAGCACAATCCCGATGTTGAGCTTGAGCAGATTCGCAAGGATGTGATTGAAAAAATCATCCAACCGGTGATCCCGTTCAATTTGCTTGATGACCGAACCCGTTTCTTTATCAATCCAACCGGCCGCTTTGTCGTTGGCGGGCCCCATGGTGACGCCGGTTTGACGGGACGAAAGATCATTGTGGACACCTACGGTGGCGTTGCCCGCCATGGCGGTGGTGCGTTCTCCGGAAAAGATCCAACGAAGGTCGACCGCTCGGGAGCATATGCCGCTCGCTATGTCGCAAAAAACATCGTTGCGGCGGGCCTGGCAAAAAAGATTGAGATCCAGATTGCCTATGCCATCGGAGTTGCCCGACCGGTTGCCGTGTTTGTAGAGACCTTCGGCACCGGAACCGTCAGTGATGAGCAGCTTTCCCAATTGATCGCCGATAATTTCGATCTTCGCCCCGCTGCAATCATTGAACAGCTTGACCTGCGGCGTCCTATTTACCGCCAGACCGCATCCTACGGTCATTTTGGCCGAACCGACCTGGATCTCCCCTGGGAGCGGCTCGATAAGGTTTCGAGCCTGACTCGATAGACCATACAACCACAGCTTTCACAAGGAAATCTGATATGTCAGATCAGCAGCTGCATACACACGAAATAGATACTCCCAAGGGACTGATTTCAAGCTTTCTGATCCTGAATATTGTTTCAGGTACGGTGGGTGGGGCGATGCAGATTATCGTGCCGCTCTATGCCATGAGCTTACATGCGACGACAGCACAAATAGGTGTTATCAGAGGTATTTCCGGGCTGGGTATGCTCCTGCTGGTGATTCCAGCCGGTTTTTTGGTGGATCACTTCGGTTCTAAAAAGTTGTTTCTCGTTGGCAGTTTTTCCGGTTTTCTTTCGACTCTTGGCTTGACGCTGGCCAAGGTTCCGATTGCCATGATCGTATTGATGGGTATATCCGGGCTGTTCGGTTCCCTGAAGATGACCGCCCTGAATGCGTCATTTTTTAAAAATCTCAAAAACATGGGGCTTGATAAGGCGGGATGGTTCAAGGGCTCCATGTCAATTGGCCTGACTTTTCTGGGGCCCGCCTTCGGCGCATATCTGGTAAGTGTGGCAGGTTATATTTCTATCTTCTATTTCCTGTCCGCACTGACGTTGATTCCGGCCACCCTGGTGTTCTTTTTTCACAGCGAACCGGCACGACGGGGACCGGTCAATGAACTCAACGGTATTATTCGCAGACAGCTTACCGAGTTTCGTGTGCTGTTCGGTCAAGGAAACCTGTATCTGCCGCTCTTGACTGAAACGCTCTCCACGGCATGCTTTGCCACCTTCAGCACCTTCATTGTCGTTATTTCAATCCAGATCCTGCATCTGCAGCCATCGGCCGCCTCGATTTTGATGACTGCGGAAGGGGGCGTGTTCATTCTGACCGTATTTGCAGCCGGTCCGCTGATCAATCGACTGACCCAGTTTCAACTCTACCTGTTGAGTGTGACCGTAACGTCGGCAGGGCTTGCCATGGTCAGTTTCTCGACAAGCTTTGTACTTCTTGCGGTGAGCGCAGTCGTTTTGGGGCTCGGCCTGGGATTGATCAATCTGGTGACGTCATCACGAATCGGCAGCATGGAAGGTGAAAAGGGGAAGGTCGTTGCACTGTTTGCCGCCTCGGTTGGAGCAGGTATTTCACTGGGGCCTATTCTTGGTGGGATTGCGGGGCAGTTTTTTGGCACACAAAATATTTTTCTGATTTTTATACCGCTCTTTGTGGTGCTTGTGGCACTGGCATACCGGACCGACATACTGACGGTAACGTTACCGGATACTGGCGTGGTGCCGGAGAAAGGAGTTGCGATCGAATAAAGAGAAGCATGTTTTTCATGACAATGACGGCAATTGGAAGTGAGCGGAACCCCGCAGCTAAGTGTATTCACTACAAATTCCTTACTGATCAGACAACTGAAGGAAGCAAATGACAGGAGGAAGTAGTTATGAAGGTTCGTTCAAATTTGAGTGTGCTTGTATTGGCAGCACTGCTGGCCAGTACGGCGGCCTACGGAGAAGATACCGTACCCGGAGCAGAAACGGCACCGGCAGAGACAAAAACCATATCACAGGAAAATTCCCCACCGGGAGAGGGTTTACAGATCCCGGAGAAAGATGAACCATTTGATGGCTCAGTTCCGGTGACACAGAGTGATATAGATGGTGTCAGGGGTGAAGTCCAGCTGCTGCGCGACCAGTGGCAGAAAGGACTTGACCGAACGGTTGTACAAACCACACGTCTTATGGCCATTAGTGGTACCGGAACTTTCAAGTATTCCAAGGGTAATCAGTTTATCAACGATAATCAGGCCGCTGCCACCCCTGACTCTTTCAGTACCCCGTCGATAATCCTCAATTTTAACGGCAATCTGTACAAGGACTATTTGGAAGGCAAAAATCTTAATTACTCACTCGGTCTGTCAACTTCCGATAAAGGTGCCATCAGCATCCAAAACGCCAATTTGACCTACAGTATTCTCAATACTCTTAATCTTGAAGGAGCGCAGCTAAGTATCACCGGCGGTCAGCAGAAGAAAACCTTCGGTATTGAAGCAACCGCTGCGGAGGCTTTCAAACCGACGGTCAATGGAGCTCAGTTTACCAGCAAGTTGGGGTTGGATGCCCGCGATATCGGCTTTGTGCTGGCGGGGGATTTTTTCCCGACGGTTGACTATGGCTACAATTATCGTGTGCCCGCTGTTCAGTACTGGTTCGGACTTGTCAACGGTACCGGTGCCAATGCGGCTGAAACCAATAGCAGCAAGGATGTGTTTACCCGTATTCAGTTAAATGCACCGGTCAATTATGATCACCTGCTGCGAGGTCTCTCCCTCGGTGTGTCATACCTGACCGGCAAGACCGATTATACGGTGACCAATACAAAGTCCGATACCGCAACGTTTCTGAATACGTCAGGTACTACCTCATCCGTCTCCACCTCGTCAACTACAACCAATATTATCCAGGCGGGAACAAAGGAACGCTGGGGTGTTGATCTCGCCTATGTCAACACTCCGATCGGCTTTACTCTGGAATACGCCCATGGTCAGGATCTTATTCCGACCAACGGTTCGGTTGCCACCAAGAATGGTGCCAACCCGGTAACCAAGCCCTACAGCTTCAAGGATACGAGTGAGGAAGGGTACACATTTACCCTCTTTTACAGCTTTGGCGACCAGTTCGTAAACGCCGCCAAGAATCAGGAACGCTTTGATGATTACTGGCCAAAGACCTATCAGCCCTTTGTCCGCTTTGACCGTTGGACTCCTGATACCGATTTTGGCGGTGTCCATACCGATGTCTGGACCGCCGGTTTCAACTGGTTCTTTGCTGCGACGACCAAGTTACAGGTGAACTATAATGTCACCCGCGACTACAAGAGCGATGGCGGAGTTTATGATAGTGATGCCTTCCTGGCTCAGTTCCAGTTTGGTTTCTGACCAGCAGCAAGGCACACGGCGACCGTGGTATTTGAACTTACAACAGTAAAGGAGACAGTAACATGAATAAGCTTATCTCTATCATAATGACGTTGGTGCTGGGGGTGGTTACCCTGGTGACTGTTCCGGCATATGCCGAGGAAAAAGTGGTACGTATCGGTTTTCCCGGTGCGACAACCAGCCGTCCGCAAAGCGGCCTTGGCTGGGGGTATGTGCAGGCAAAGCACCTGTTCGATGAAGAGTTTAAAAAAGATGGCTGGACTATCGATTATAACTACATTGCTGCCGCCGGTCCCGGCGTAAACGAAGGACTTGCCAACAACTCCCTCGATTTTGGCTTCCATGGCGATCTGCCGGTACTGGCGGCACGGTCAAACGGCCTCAAGATCAAGGCACTTGGCGCGGTACGTGGCGGAACATCTCATCTGCTGGTTCCGACGAACTCACACATTAAAACAATTAAGGATTTGAAGGGCAAAAGGGTTGGCGTCAGTGTTGGTACCTGGACCCATGCTCTGCTGCTCAAAGTGTTACAGGATAACGGAATGACCATAAAGGATCTGAAGGTAATCAATACCTCTGGAACCGCCTTTGAAACATCATTGGCAACCGGGGATATTGAAGCAGGATTTGGCAGCCTCTCACTGATCCGCCGTGGTGTGGCACGGGAAATCTGGTCTACGGTGGGCAAACATGTCCGTTATCAGAATACCAATACCTTTGTCGTCAGGGAAGAGTTCCTCAGAAAACATCCCGATATCGTCAAACGTTTGGTCAAGGTGTTTGTCAAAGGATTTTATCAGGCCAGTCTGAATAAGAATGAGACCCTTAAATTTAATACCAGAACAGGTACAGCCTTGGCTGATCTTATTGAGGAAAATGCCGGGCAATCGATCAAGTATCTCACGTCACCAAAGCTTGATGGGCAGGTGACAAAACAATACAAAGATTCACTTGCGTTGTTCAAGGAAAATGGTTTGATTCGCAGGAACTTCGATCCTGAAGCAGAGTTGTATGACCGGAGCTACCTGGATGCTGCATTAAAAGAGCTGAAACTGGAAAATCACTGGCCGGATTATGACTCAAACGGTAATCCGATCAAGAAATAAGAGATGTGCTGCGCCGGACATCTGTTCGGCGCAGCACAACTCTGAAGGAAAGGTTTGGGCATGAAGATACATGTTTTTTTCAGTCGGTTACTTGGCCTGCTCATCCCGTTGTTTCTCGTTGCATCGTGGCACTATCTTTCAGTGCATGAGGTGGTTCCGACAACATTGCTGCCACTCCCTTCGGTGCTCTTTGATACCTGGTGGGATATGCAGAAGAGCGGAGAACTTCTGCTCAATATGAAAATGAGTCTGTTGCGGGTCGGAGGTGGTTTTCTGGTGGGAGCTTCTGTCGGTTTCCTGCTTGGCACTGTCATGGGGGTGTGGAAACCGGTCGAATTGTATCTTTATCCGGTGTTTAATTTCTTTCGTCAGGTACCGGTGGTTGCCTGGATTCCGTTTCTCTTGATCTGGCTTGGAATTGGCGAATGGTTCAAGATTGTATTCATATCCTGCGGTGCCATTATTCCCATGGCTCTCAAAACTTTTGAAGGGATCAGGGGGGTGCCGACTTCGTATCTGGAGGTGGTCAGAGCTTTTGAATATGGCAAGTTCAGAATGTTTCGGACCGTCATACTTCCTTCCGCGCTGCCGTCGATACTTACCGGATTGCGGATCAGCCTGAGCGAAGCATGGATGCTGGTCATCGGTGCCGAGCTGGTGGCAGCGGGGGAGGGGATCGGTAATGTTATGATTATCGCCCGCCGCCTGTTTCAAACTGATGTTGTTCTGGTGGGGGTTGTGGTGATCGCCGTTACCGGTTTCATAATGGATAAACTGCTTGACCTGCTGGAAACACGTTTTCTCGGCTGGCGGCGTATCCAGAATGTACAGTAGCTGCGTAAAGGAGTGGTGAGATGAGTAGTATCGCAAATTTACCGGCAGTTATACGGAACAGGTATCATGGATTTATTTCCTTCCTGTTTCTCTTGGGTCTTTGGAGTGCCGCAAGTCATTATAACCTGTTCTCCCGAGAGTATCTGCCGACACCGGTCGCCGTTGTAACAGCTTTTATCAGGTTACTCTCGTCCGGACAGCTCTGCATAAGTCTGGGGAGCAGTCTGTTACGGATTATAGCCGGTTTCTTTGTCGGCACCTCACTTGGTTTTGTCTTCGGAGCTGCCATGGGAGTTTCTCAGACAATGGAAAAACTGTTTGCTCCGCTGTTCAATGCACTTCGCCAGGTGCCGGTCATCGGCTGGATACCGCTCATTATCGTCTGGTGCGGAATTGCCGAGACATCCAAGATAACCTTCATAGCCATCGGTGCCTTTTTCCCGATCCTTATCAGTACGTTTGAGGGGATCAGGTCAGTTTCTCCGTCCTATGTGGATGTGGCACGGGTCTTTGAATACAGCAGATTTAAACTGCTCTCCACCATCGTACTGCCCGGCGCGCTTCCCGGCATTGTTTCAGGAATCAGGCTTAGTATGGGCACCTCCTGGTTGCTGGTTGTCTGGGCTGAAATCAATACCCGCTCCGCTGCCGGTATCGGTGACCTCCTCACCCGCTCAAGTGAGGGGAAAAAAGCGGATGTGGCATTCGTCTGCATTATTGTGATCGGTATCGTTGCGTGTCTTATCAACGAACTTTTCGGGCAGTTGGAAACACGCCTGAGCAGCTGGAGAAAGTCGTACCGCTGAATACAAAGGAAGAAATTATGGAACGGTTAGGCACACTTGAAGTTAAACATCTGCAAAAAAGGTATCGTACCCGGAATGATGATCTGACGGTGCTTGACGATATAAATCTGACGGTACAGCCGGGTGAATTTATCAGCATTATCGGTTCAAGCGGCTGCGGTAAGACCACCTTTTTGCGGCTGGTAGTGGGACTTGAAAAAGGGTACGAAGGGGAAATTCTTCTGGACGGTCAGAAACTCAACGGACCGAGCCTGAAACGAGGGGTGGTATTTCAGGATCATCGCCTGCTCCCCTGGTTTTCCATTGAAAAAAATGTGGGACTTGGTTTGAAGCATCCAAAAAGTGCCGAATCCCGGAAGACCATCCAGGAACATCTGGAACTGGTTGGTTTGAAAGGGTTTGAAAAGCATTATCCCCATCAGCTCTCTGGTGGAATGTCCCAGCGGGCGGCAATTGCCCGTGCGCTGGTCAATCGGCCGGAAATATTGCTGCTGGATGAGCCGCTTGGGGCACTTGACGCTCTTACCCGCATGTACATGCATCAGGAGCTTGAGCGGATCTGGAAGCAGGAGGGTATCACCATGATCATGATAACCCATGATGTTGACGAAGCCATTGTGCTGTCCGACAAGATTGTTGTGATGTCGAGCCGCCCGGGAACAATTAAAAAAATAATCCCGGTGCCCCTTGCCCGTCCCCGTGACCGTGCCAGCTATGATTTTGTCAAAATCAAGGAAGAGGTGCTGGAAGAATTTCAGCTCCATACGGATTATCCGTTTACGTACACAATTTAACACGCATATACCACGAGGAGTATAACCCATGGCTTTGGAACAGAAACAATCAGAAATTGCAGGTTACGCCAATTCCGCCCGGTTTGCCAGTCTGGCCTACATTCGTCACGACGGTTCACCGGTACTTCGTACTCTCGGAAGCTTTGCACTGACCGGGTACGACGTGATTTTTTCGACAAAAAAAGAGGCTGCAAAGGTTCGTGAAATCTCGGAAAATAATAAAGTATCTTTTTACTTTGAACATGATGGTCAACAGCTGCCCACCTGGAAAAGTGCTCTCTTCATCGGTGAAGCGCATAAGGTCGAAGATGCTCGTGAACTTGACTGGGCGGTTGGAATTCTCAGTGATCGAAATCCCCGTTTCAAGGAGCGTATTGCACGGGGAGAATTGCCCACCATACAGCTGTTCAAGGTTAAAACCAGGGATATCGAATACATCGATTATGGAAAAGGTCCCGGTCATGTGGAGAAGTTTACACTGAGCAAAGAGGAAGAAAACTAAGAAATTAACCAAATTAATCACAATGGAATTTCAAAAGGAGAATGAACATGGCGTACACCGAGCAGGATAAGGAAGCACAAAAGCAAGTATTGCTTGAAGAAGCGCGTTTGAGTACCGAACTGTTTGAACATGGGATTACCTATGATCTGGAAGCGATCAAGCCGCTGCTGGATCCCCTTGAACAGAAATCAGGTTTCAACCGTGCCGGTGGTCTCACCGGTTTTACCCTGCCGAATGGGTATAGTGCCCGGGGTAATTTTAATCGCTGGACCCCTTACTCATTGTTGGTAGAGGATGGTCAGCCTGTTCTGTATAATGAAAAAACACCAATCGGTGTAATAAACTTTAACAAGGGTAACCCGGTAGGGGACGAACTGCTCAGCACCGGTGAACGGGTCCGCGATATTGTCAACGTCAGTGCCTTTGGCGGGCTTCATTGTACCTACAGTACCGAGTGTTCGTTAAAAGATCAGGGCGAAGATTGCTATTTCTGCGCGGTGAATGAACGGGCAAAAGATGGTGAGCGAAATCCGGTGCTGTTGAAATCGCCGAAGCAGGTCGCCGAAGCGTATGACATAGCGCGAAAAAATGGTGTTGCCAACCATTTCCGCATCACCGGCGGTTTTGTCCCGGAACGGCGTGAGTTGGAATATTATCTCGATGTGGCCGATGCCATTAGAACCAAATACGACACTTTTTACGGCTGCGCAGTCGTCGGTGCCCCGGCTGATCTCTCCGTACTCCCCAAATATAAGGAAGCCGGTTTCGACAATATTTCGACCAACATCGAAGTGTGGGATAGGAATATTTTTGCGTCTATCTGCCCCGGTAAAGAAAAGCGCAATGGCGGCTATAAACATTGGGTCGAGTCTCTTGAACGTTCGGTGGATATTTTCGGTAAAGGGAATGTTCATTCTACGATTGTTGGCGGACTTGAGCCGAAGGAATCAACTCTTGAAGGGATCGAGTACCTGGCATCAAAGGGGGTTGTTTGTCATTTCAGTGCCTTCCGCCCGGAAAAGGGGACACCTTTCTTCGGTTACCGGAGTCCGGAAGCTTCGTTCCATTGGGATATTCTCGACAAGGGGACCGATATTTACCGTCGGTACGGTTTTACAACGCTTCAGCTTCACAGCGGTCCCGCTTCAGGTCCGCACAGTGCCCAGCTTTTCCAGATTAAAAATGGAGAATTTACTGAAGAAGGGAAGTTGACTCAATGGAAGTTCCCGTCGCTTGACTAGTTGGGAAGAGACGCAATGTACATTCTAATCTTATTGGTTGACTAGAAAACTAGAGACCGACTGCCATCGTGCGTCGGTCTATTTTTTTATGTGCCGGATTCAGAGGAGTAGACACCCATGGCTCATTCAGGACATGATAAAAAAGCCCGTAAAGAGGCACTCTACAAAGAACTGGAGTTACAGCTCGATCTGGCCATCAACGGCATCACTGTCGACAGTGAGGAGATTGGTAAGCTAGATGCCGTCTACGCCAGAAGGCTTACCTCCATTTCGCACGCGACCCCACTTTCCTTTAATTTCGTCGGTGGAAAAATTAAAGGCCCGGGTTTTGATGCCGGTTTTCGGCAACAAAAGGATTCCATATACGGTCTGGAAGCGGAAGATGGCAAGCCGGTTATTTATAAGTATGGCAGGATTAAAACCAGGGTCGGTGCCATTGAATTTCGCGAGAAGGAACGCCATCCCTTACTCGACATTACTACCCGTGACGGAGTCCCTTTTCATACCATTGCAGCCATTCGAGAGGATGGACAGGTGCATGTCAATTACAGCCAGGAATGCGTTTTGAAGGAAAAGGGTGAAGACTGCCTGTTCTGCAACTACAGTGTCAGAGAGGCGACCCTGAAGACTCCCCAGCAGGTTGGGGAAGTGTTTTCCACCCTCTATAATGCGGGGGTTGGTAAACATCTAAACCTGACAAGTGGGTTTCTCTATGAGCGAAAAGAGCTTGATTACTATCTGGATGTTGCGGACGAAATACAGAGTCGAACCGGCTTGAAAGAGTTCCGGGCCACTGCGGTTATCGGTGCGCCCCTCGATTTCAGTGTGATAGACAAATATAAGGAAGCCGGATATTTCAGCGTCCGGATGAATATTGAAATCTGGGACAAAAATATCTGGAATGCCATTTGTCCCGGCAAGCGAAATCATTGCGGTGGATGGGAAAACTGGGTTAAAGCCCTGGAATACGCGGTCGGAGTATTCGGGAGGGGGAGGGTGGCATCGAATATAGTTGGTGGCATTGAACCCAAGAATTCCATACTCGAAGGGGTTGAGTACAAACTTTCCAAAGGGATTGTGGCTTCTGCCTCATCCTGGCGACCGGTTGCAGGTTCGGTGCTGGAGGGGCACCGTTCTCCTGAAACGGCATGGCATTTTGATCTTCAGCGACAGATCGCCGCTCTCTATAAACGCTATAACTTTTCACTTACCGATCTTCATAACGTGAGCCCCTCGGCGGGTCTGGCAGTAACACTCTTCCAGATTGATCAGGAAGATTTTGACGAGAATGGTGAATTGAGGGCGTGGCAATATCCGTAACTAAACTCAAGAGGAGAAGGCATCATGGCAGATACTGAACAAAATATCACCCCTGCGTCCGATAGATCCGTGGCCGAAAAGGAAGCCGCGCGACAGATTCTTATCAGTGAAGTGCAACTGGGGTTAAAGCTGGCACAGTATGGCATCAATTATAATGCCGGTGAAATCAGGCCATTTCAGGACGGTTTTGAACAGGCATCGGCATATAATCGTCAACGGGGATTGACGGGAATCAAGCTTCCCCATGGAGTGACCGCCCGTGGTGGCTACAGCCGATTTACCCCATATTCGCTGGTTGTTGAAGATGGTAAGCCGGTGCTGTATGACGAGAAGGGACCGATCGGTGTCATCTCTTTTCACATCGCCCATCCGGTTACAGAAGAGCTTCTCAGCAGCGGTGAAAAATTTCGTCATATCGCCAATGTCAGTAATGAAGGTGGCGTCAGTGTGGCCTACAGTTCCGAATGTTCTCTCAAGGATCTGGGGGAAGATTGCTGGTTCTGTTCCATTAATGAACGGGCCAAGGATGGCGATCTGAACAAGGTGCTGATCAAATCGCCGAAACTTGTGGCCGAAGCGTATCATCGTGCCCGTCAGGCAGGTGTAGCCAATCATTTCCGGATTACCGGCGGTTTTGTGCCTGAACGGCGTGAACAGGAATATTACCTTGATGTGGCCGATGCCATCCGGGAAAAGTACAGTTCCTTTTATGGCGTCGGCATCATCGGTGCACCGGCTGATTTTTCAGTGCTGCCCAAATACAAAGAAGCCGGTTTCGACAATATTTCACACAACCTTGAGGTGTGGGACCGCAATCTCTTCGCAGCCATCTGCCCCGGTAAGGAAAAGCGCAATGGTGGCTGGCAGCATTGGGTTGACTCACTGGAACACTCGGTTGGGATATTTGGAAAGGGCAATGTTCATACCAATGTTGTCGGTGGTCTGGCCCCGCTCGATTCAACTCTGGAAGGAATTGAATATCTGGCGTCAAAGGGGGTTGTCTGCCATTTCAGTGCCTTTAGGCCTGAAAAAGGGACGCCGTTGTACGGCTATCGAAGTCCGGAAGCCTGGTGGCATTGGGAACTGCTGGATAAAGGGACCGATATCTATAAACGCTATGGTTTCACTACCCTGCAAATGTATAGCGGACCGGCTTCTGCACCGCACCACGGGCAGGTGTTTCAAATTAAAAACGGTGAATTCGAGGGGGATACTCTTGCGCAGTGGAAGTTCCCTGCACTTGATTGAGCCACTATACTACGTACAGTGAGGAATAACATGACGTCAGCACATCCTGAGCGGAACGGTGCGGAGAGCACGGAACTACTGGCTAAGTATCCGGCAGCCTCAAAAAAAATGGGTAATGTGGTGAAGTTTGCCAGTGACAATCGACGCCCCTATACGCCCGTCGATAGTCGCATTATTAAGCTTTCTGTTAAAGATCTGGTGATCGGCTATCTTGATAAACAGACCGGCAATACTATGGTGGCTGTTGATAAGGTAACGGTTGATATCCGGGAAGGGGAGTTTGTGACAATTGTTGGACTCTCCGGGTGCGGCAAATCGACCTTTCTCAACTCGGTTGCCGGGTTGGTAAAACACCAGCAGGGTGAAATACGGGTTAATGACCGCATCGTCACTGGTCCGGGGAGAGATCGGTCGGTGGTGTTTCAAAAGGCATCATTACTGCCCTGGCGCAAGGTGGGACGGAACATCACCTACGGGCTGGAACTGAGCGGAATGAAACCTGCCGAGGCCAGGATTAAGGCGAGTCATTACGTGAACCTGATCCGTCTCAATGGCTTTGAGGATCATTATCCCCATCAGTTGTCAGGAGGTATGCAACAACGGGTTAATCTGGCCCGCGCTCTGGCATGTGATCCTGAGGTGCTGCTGCTGGACGAGCCGTTTGCCGCTCTGGATGCCATTACCCGTGAGTTGATGCAGGGGGAGCTGCTTGAATTGTGTGAAAAAGTGGGTAAAACTGTCCTGATGGTTACCCATCAGATTGATGAAGCGGTGCTCCTCTCCGATCGGGTCATCATTTTTTCGGCCCGTCCGGCCCATGTGCTGGCTGATATCAGTATCCCCATTCCCCGTCCTCGCAAGAACCATGTCAAAGACTCTGATCAGTTCCGAGAACTTATGGCGCAGATCTGGTCAGTCATTGAAGGTAACGCCAACATTGGGGGTGGCATATGAGGCTATTGACGGTACTGCCGAAGTCCCGGGTGGCTCAGCGTGAGAAAATTATCAGTCTGGCGCTGGGGGGGAGCGTGATACTGTTGTTTCTGATCGGTTGGGAAATTCTGTTTCAAAGTAAAATTGTCAATCCTCTTTTCATCAGTGCTCCGTCCCGGGTGGTTCTTGCAGGAATAACCATCATCAAGGATGGTACATTGCTGCACCATCTGGGGATCAGTGCCAGAGAATTTGCCCTTGGCTATGGTGCTGCGGTCGTCGTCGGCTTTCCGATTGGAATCATTCTCGGATGGTTCAAGCTTGCCAGGGCCACATTCGGGCCGTTTATCGCCGCCATGCAGGCGACGCCCCGTATTGCCCTGATGCCGCTCTTTATTATCTGGTTCGGGCTTGGTATGACCTCAAAAATTATCATTGTCCTGTTAAGCGCGATCTTCCCCCTGATAGTTAATCTCCAGGTTGCCATGGGTACTATTGATGCTGATCTGGTACAGGTCGCCCGTTCATACGGCGCGACACGCTGGCAGATATTTCGTACCATCGCCCTCCCTACATCAGTACCATTTTTAATAACCGGTCTGCGTCTGGCGGCGGGACGGGGTCTGCTGGGGGTAATCGTGGCTGAAGTTTTTGGCGGAGCCGAGGGTATCGGCTACATGATTCAATACGCCGGTTCCACTTTTCAAACCGATAAGGTCTTTGCCGGGGTGCTGGTTGTCGCGGTGACCGGCATCACTCTGGACGTTGTTCTGGACCGGCTTGGCCGGCATTTTGGCAAATGGCGGAGCGAGGCAGCAGTACATTAATGCAATGGATGCGTGTGGACTATAAAACAAGGAGAGTACGAAAATGAACGTAAAGCACCTATCATACATCGCGACACTACTGATGACAGTCCTGTTGGCAATCGGCTGCACGAAAAAAGCTGATAAACCGCTTCAGAATGGTGAAAAGGCGAAAACAGTTATCAGGTTTGCCACCAGTGCAGGTAATCTCCCCATTAATTTTGGCATCAAGAAGGGATATTTTGCCGAACAGGGTCTGGATGTGAAAATAGTCAGCATAGCCGGAGGTGTTGAGGCTGTGACGGCCGCTGCAGCGGGTGAGGCAGAGCTGGGTGGTATGGGATCGCCAATTATTGTGGGGGCGGCCGCCGGAGTGCCGATCACGATTGTCGGGTCGCCGCCCTCTTCAGGCCAGCATTTTGTCCTGGTATCAAAGCCGCAGTACAAGAGTTTAGCCGCGTTGAAAGGTAAACCGGTCAGTCCCGGTGGCCCCGGCCAGGGGACCATCCAGGCATTTAATGTTATTGCAAAAGCCAAGGGGTTCAAACCGTCGGACTTTAAAAATGTCAATGCCGGGACAACCGCCAATGCGCTCGCGGCTCTTCAGGCCGGCAAGGTAGAGGCAATTATAACCTCGGAAACAACCGGGGTGAAGGCGGAGCTTGAGGGGTTCGGCAAAATACTTGAACGTGCTGTAGATTATTTTGGCCATTATCAACATACATTCACATTTGCAACCAATGCGTTTATCAAGGATAAGCCGGAAGCGGTCCGTGGCTTTCTCTTGGCTTATCGTAAAACGGTTGAATATCTGAAAGCCCACCCGGATGAAGCGATTCAGTTTGCGGTTAAGGAGCTGCAACAGGATGAAATTCCTTATAAAAAAGTCTATGGCGCGGAGATTCCCACCTGGGATACCAGTGGTCGGATAGATTTTGAGGGGACGGAAAACGCCATCAGGATTCTGAAGGATCTTGGTGATGTTGATCCGAAAAATCCGATTACCGCCAAGCAGATTGTGGATGAGCAGTTCCTGCCAAAGTAGATTGATGGCTGGTTTACATGGCACACACCGGGCTTTTGCCCTGATACCCAGAAAGGAAGTTCATGTCAGGTTTTCGTTTGGTAACTTCATATATTCGCCAGCACTGGTTCATCTTTCTTACCGGAATAATAATGGTTTCGGTCGCAAGCCTGTTAATGGCGGTGATTCCACGGATTCTCGGAGATATCACCAATCAGTTGCACCACGGCACCCTGAACAGGGCCGATATGGCACGCTATGTCAAAATAATCTGCGCGGTTGGTCTGCTGCGGGTTTTGACCGGATGGGGAGGGCGTATTCTAATCCACCAGAAGGGGCGGACCCTGACGTATACCCTGAGACGCCGCTTGTTTGAAAAATGGAACTCCCTCTCACCGGCTTATTACCACCGTCACAGCGTTGGTGATCTGGTTGCCCACGCATTAAGTGATGTGGAAGTGGTCCGGGAGCTGGTTTCAATGGGTATTTGCCAGGCTTTCAGTGGGTTGGCGGCACTGGCAGGTGTTATCTATCTGATGGCGATTCATGTTGACTGGCGCTTGTCACTGGCAGGTTTGGGGCCAATACTGTCCATTCCGCTCCTGGTAAAATGGCTTGGCCCAAAAATCAAAAAGCAGTCCCAACGCTCCCAGGAAGCACTGGGGAGTATGTCTCAAATCGTGGAGGAGGTTATTGACGGAATTCGTGCCGTAAAGGCCTTTGGTACCGAGCAGGTGGTTATTGGCCGCTTCATTGGCACGGTTGACACTATTGTTACGGAAAAAATGCGTTTTGTGCGGCTCTCCTCGTTGTTCAGTTCGCTTGTACCGCTCATGGTAAATCTCGGTTTTGTGTTCGTTCTCGGCTATGGCGGTGTTCTTGTCACGCTGCATCTGGTCTCACTGGGAGATTTTGTCGCGTTTACCCTGTACATAACCATGCTGCGTCAGCCGATGGAGCAGTTTGGTAATGTGCTTAACATCGTTCAGCGTTCCAGCGCATCCATCAAACGTGTCGAAACACTGCTGAATGTTGATTCCGATGTCATTGATCGTCCCGGAGTACTCCTCGATCGGCCATTGCAGGGAGAACTGCGGGTGCAGGGATTGAACTTCACCTATCCGGGAACGGATCGCAGGATACTGGAAAATATCTCCTTCTCGCTCAAACCGGGGCAGACACTCGGCATTATCGGTGCTACCGGCAGTGGCAAAAGTACGTTGGCCGATGTGCTGCTGCGGCTCTACGAACCGCCGGAGGGGAGTGTTACCTTTGATGGCCGGGATATCCTGAACTACCCGCTGGCCCGCCTCCGTGACGGCATTGCCTATGTCCCGCAGGATGGTTTCCTCTTTTCCACTTCGGTGCTGGAAAATATCTGTTTCTCCGACGATTATCCGGACCGTGAACGGGCCGAACAGTGCGCCCATGTTACGGCGGTTTACGAAAATATCCTGAACTTCCCTGAAGGCTTTGATACCGAGATTGGTGAGCGGGGTGTGCGTCTCTCCGGTGGTCAGAAACAGCGGGTTGCCATCGCCCGGATGATTTACAAGAATGCGCCCTATCAGATACTTGATGATTCATTGAGTGCCATTGATACGTCAACTGAACGTCAGATTCTGCAAAACATGCGTGAAGTGAATGACCGCACCGTCGGTACAGGCAAGAGTACCATTATTATTTCTCACCGGCTGAGTGCCGTGCAGCATGCCGATGAAATTCTGGTACTTGACCGGGGGAGAATAGTCGAGCGGGGAAGTCACCGGCAGTTGATAACCTTACGTGGTCTCTATGCCGATCAATGGTATATGCAGGCGGGTATTGAACCGGGAACCGGCCTTGAGGAAGAACTGCGGGAACCGGTCGCGGAGGCAGAGCGGGATCTTAATGAAGAGATGGCACAGCTCGAAACCGGGCAGATGGAGGAGGCAGCGTGAAAAATACCAACGCGACACGTAGTACTCTTAAAATTCTGCTTCCCTATTTGCGTGACTACCGTGGACGTCTGGCTGTCGTCGGTACCCTGGTAATCGCCACCGTACTGATCGATCTCGTGCAGCCGTACCTCGTCAAAGAAGCGATTGACACCTACGTGTCGATCACGAATCCGAACAGAACCGCCATAATTCGCATGGCCCTGGCGTACTTTGCCCTGATCATCGCCAGCTGTGCCATGACCTACTACCAGGAGATCTTGCTCCAGCAGGTTGGTCTTTCCATTGTGCGGAAAATACGTATCGACCTGTTCAACCATATTCAACGCCTGGCGTTACGCTACTTTGATCAGAACAGTTCCGGGCGTATCATCACCAACGTGGTCAGCGATACGGAAGCACTTAACAACTTTTTTACACAGTTTCTGGCCAATATTATCCGTGGCAGTTTTTCTCTGCTTCTGATCATGGGCTTCATGCTGCGCCTCAATGTTACCATTGCCCTCTACTGTTTCCTGCTGATCCCTCTCGTTGCGACCATCACGGTGTTTTTTCAGAAACGGCTTCGCAAGGTAAAC
This sequence comes from uncultured Geobacteraceae bacterium, assembly GCA_903901875.1. Taxonomy (GTDB): domain Bacteria; phylum Desulfobacterota; class Desulfuromonadia; order Geobacterales; family Pseudopelobacteraceae; genus JACRCG01. The sequence goes on from CAIUSO010000142.1 coordinate 87,151, forward strand.
GCCGAAGTAAGAAACCGTCTCGGTATTGCCATCGGTTTTCTTGCTGAAAATCTGAGGGGAATGTCGATTATTCAGATTTTTCATCAGGAGAAAAAACAGCAGCAGCGTTACAACGAACGGAACAGGGCCCTGATGCGGGCCACCATTATTGAAAACCGCTATATCCTTTCATTTTTCAATGTTACGGAACTACTTGGTGATCTTGGCATTGCGACATTACTCTGGTTTGGCGGTGGCGCGGTGATCAAGGGAACCTTGTCATTCGGGGTGCTCTACGCGTTTGTCAGTTATATTCGCCGTTTTTTCCAGCCCATCAATACCATTTCCCAACAGATGAATGCCCTGCAATCTGCAATTGTGGCAGTGGACCGCATTTCAACCACGCTGAGGGAGACACCGGATATCAAAGAATCACCCGAAGCATGTGCTCCCCACGTGAAGGGGCGGATCGAACTTGTCGGAGCGTCACTTGCCTATCGTCCCGGATATCCGATTCTCCACGATATTCACCTGACAGTCGAGCCGGGCCAACGTATCGGTTTTGTCGGTGCGACCGGAGCAGGCAAGTCGTCGATCATGAATCTGGTTACCCGGTTTTACGATGTTACCGCCGGTGCGGTGATTATTGACGGTGTCGATGTACGCCAATGGCCCCTTGAAGACCTGCGGCGCTCCGTTGGTATTGTCCAGCAGGATGTTACCCTTTTCTCCGGTACGATCACAGATAATATCCGTTTCTTTCAGCCGGAGATATCAGAAGAGCGGGTCCGGGATGCCTGCCGTAGTATCGGTGCCGAATCGTTTATTTTGCGGCAGTCGCAGGGGTATGATACCGTCTTGTCAGAAAGGGGAAGCACTCTTTCCGCCGGAGAACGACAGCTGCTTTCTTTTGCAAGGGTTTTGGTGTTTGATCCGCGCATCCTTATTCTGGATGAAGCGACTGCGTGTCTGGATTCAAATACCGAAGAGATACTTCAGAAAGCCATCCACCGTGTTTCGCGGGGTCGTACCCTGCTGGTAATTGCCCATCGTCTGTCGACAATCCAGCAGATGGATCTGATCTGTGTTCTCGAACAGGGGAAAATTGTTGAACGGGGCACCCATGGTGAACTGTTGCGTAAACAGGGTAATTACTGGCAGCTGCATCAGTCGGGCGTCATGCAGCTGGATGAGGCTGCCTGACAGGAGTCACATATACCGCTCTGGCTGGTAGAAAAACAGTTGACATTTGATTTGTTTGATGTAATACTATAAAAAATATAGATAACATGAAGTATAGGGCTGACCTGACAACAGGAGGCCGGGGAATATCTCCGGCCTCCTGTTGTTTTACTCAATTTGCTGACCAGAAAGCTGGAGGCCAAGGACTACCGTCCCTGGCTTTTTTTTATAGCCTGAGATTGAACGCATTACGTATGAAGGGGTTGTCTATGGACATTATTGTCTCAAAAGATCTGAAAAAGAAATTCAAACTCAAACATGGACAGCGGGTCAATAACAACGGGGTCATATCCAATGAAATTGTCGTGCTGGACGGATTTGATCTGAAGATAAAAAAGGGAGAATTTCTGGTGCTGGTGGGGCCGAGCGGAAGCGGAAAATCGGTTTTTCTTGATATCGTCGGAGGTTTGAGTACGCCAACAAGCGGAGTAGTCTATCTGGATGACAAGATCGTTGAAGCACCGAGTGCTAAAACCGGTTACGTATTCCAGCAATATGCACTGTTTCCCTGGCGGACTGCGCTGTCAAATATCGAATTCGGTCTTGAATCCCGTGGTGTTCCCCCAGAAGAGCGGGTAAAGACAGCACGAGAACTGCTTGCTCTGTTCGGACTCTCAGATTTTGAAGACCGTTTCCCCTATCAGCTTTCCGGCGGGATGCAGCAGCGGGTAGCCATAGCACGGGCACTTGCAACCAAACCGGAAGTACTGCTGATGGATGAGCCGTTTGCAGCACTCGATGCCCAGACCAGGGAAATTCTGCAAAACGAATTGATCAGAATCTGGGAAGGTACTGATACGACGGTCATATTCGTTACGCACAGTATCGATGAGGCAGTATTCCTGGCCGATAGGGTTGCTGTGGTTACCGCCCGGCCTGGTAAAATTAAGGACATCATTGAAATTGACCTGCCACGGCCGAGGGATGGAGACATAAGATCCCGTTGTGAATTTGCTACCAACCGCCACAAGGTGTGGGATGCACTCAAGGCTGAAGTTAACAAAGCACAACAAGATTGGAAGCTTGCACCGGCATTTGCCTCCTAAGTCCGAATAACCAGTCAGAATCAAGGAGAATTACCATGTCAGAAGAATTGGTCGCAACGGTAGGTACCGCTGTTAAGCCTCGATCATTCGATTTCAGCGGATTTTTGAAACAGTTTGAACAGCTGTTTGACGGTTTGAATAAATGGTCCCACGGCATCCCCCTGGTACTCATTTTTTTCGCAGTTTGGGAAGCACTGCCGAGATTTGGTCTGATTGATCCACTGTTTTTACCAACATTCTCAACCACCATCAAGACTCTGTTTGAACTGACTTTTTCAGGTAAATTGTTGCTGCATGTGCTGGTCAGTCTGCAGAGGGCACTGTTCGGTTTCGGATTGGCTGTTCTGGTTGCCGTACCGCTCGGTTTTCTGATGGGGTGGTACAGTAAGTTTGAACGCTATACCGATCTGTTGATGCAGGGGTTGAGGAATACCTCCACGTTCGCTCTGTTGCCGATTTTCCTGCTCCTGCTTGGGCTCGGGGAATCTTCCAAGGTTGCGATTATTTTCTACGGAGCCAGTTGGCAGCTCCTGATGAACACGATCAGTGGTGTCAAGAGCGTTGATCCGATCTATATTAAAGCGGCCAAGTCCATGGGGGTCTCGGATAAGGATCTGTTCCTCAAGGTAATCCTGCCGGCCAGTATCCCATCCATTGTTATTGGTGCGCGGCTTGCAGCCAAAATTTCCCTGATGGTAGTTATTGCGGCCGAGATGATCGGGGCAAAAACCGGGCTCGGGTTCTTTATCCAGAATGCCCAGTTCAATTTTATGGTGCCGGAGATGTATGCAGGAATTCTTGCCCTGGCAATTCTTGGTTTGGTGATCAACTATCTGCTGGTCTGGTTTGAGAAAAAAGCAACGTACTGGAAGGGTGAAGCGGGCAGCGGGATCATTGGCTAATTCGGGAGGAAGCACATGGGAAAAATATCTATATTTATAGTAATATCGGCTATTTCCGTAGCAGTAGCGGCGGGCGGATGGTTCCTCGTCAAAAAAACCAGAGGGCCGAGTGCCGAAGTACCGATCCGGATTTTTGAATCCACCGGTCCGAATCAGTGGGAGATCGTGAAGAAACTGACCGGGAGAGACATTCTCACGGAAGAGGGGGTCAGGCTGGAACCTGTTCATTCGGTTTCGGGTGGCGGTGGTGGCACCACTGCTCTTCAGGCACTTTTGGCTAACAATGTTGATGTTGCCGGTTCGGCATGGCCCGCCTGGGTCAATATTGTTGCCGGCGGGGGTAAAATCAAAGCGGTGCTTGGTACGAGCGTGTCGACTAAAAACAATAAGAGCGGAAAAAGCGGTCTGCTGGTGCTTGAAGGGAGTTCCGTCCATACCATCAAGGATCTTGTCGGCAAAAGAATCGCGGTAAATGTCCTCGGTGCTGAGGCGGACTATGTGATCAGGGAGTATCTGAAGCAGAATGGTCTTTCAATTGATCAGGTGCAGCTGGTTGTCGTGCCGGGTGAAAATCAGCAACAGATGCTGCGGAGCAAGCAAGTGGATGCGGCGGCCTGGACAAGTACCGGTGGTGCCCAATGGGACATGACCGTTGAAAAAGGTGGTGTTCGTGAAATCCCGGGTACCAAAAATTTTGACGTCAAGGGGGAAACCGTCTTTTTTGGTACCGGTTTCAGGAATGATTTTATCGCACAACATCCTGATACGGTCAGGAAATACGTTCGTGCTTCTGATGCAGCCCGTCGATTGGTGTATGACGAATTCCAAAAAGATCCGGAACGGGTGAAAAAAGCATACGCCGACATTGCAATCGAGAAAGGGGGGAATCCCCTCTTGGCAAGATATTATGAGGGCTCCAGCTGGACGCCGAAGTTTCCTTTCATTGCTGACAAGGATATTCAATGGTGGATTGATCGCTTCTCCGCGAACGGGCAACTGAAACCGGGCCAGATCAAACCTTCGGATGTTTATACCAACGAATTTAACCCGAAATACAAGAAAAATTAGTCTTATATCATCTCCACGGACGATCCATGTACGCATTGTATAAACTGCTCCGCTTTTTAAAACCACACTGGGTTTTTGCCGTCATTGCACCGCTGCTCATGGTCGGTGAAGTTCTGCTCGACCTGATGCAGCCGCGACTGATTCAGCGTATCATCGACGTCGGAATAGCCCGTTCGGATATTCCGGCTGTCATTCATACCGGTTTCTGGATGATTGGTTTCATGCTGATAGCTGGGCTTTTCGGTGCCGGGTGCGGCTATTTTGCGGTGCGAGCCGCCTACGGAATGGGCGGCGATCTTCGTGGTGCGCTGTTTCGCAAGGTACAGACACTGTCGTTTGCTAATCTGGATACGCTTGAGACCGGAGCCATGATCACCCGGTTGACCAGTGACGTTAATCAGGTTCAGGAAATGGTCATGATGATGATGCGCGGCATGGTGCGTATGCCGCTGCAGCTGGTCGGCTGCCTGGTGATGGCAAGCATGACCAGTCCACGTCTTGGACTGATTTTTATTGTTATTCTGCCGGCACTGCTTATCGCATTGGTTACGATTATCCGTAAGACCTTTCCCCTTTATCGCCAGGTGCAGCGGGCTCTTGATGCTGTCAATTCCGTGCTTCAGGAAAATCTGGCAGGGGTTCGGGTGATTAAGGCATTTGCCCGTTCAGAACATGAATCGGCCCGTTTTGCCGTGGCAAACAATGCACTGATCAAACAGATGACCACTGCGGTCAGAATGAGTTCGCGCACGACACCGGTGATGATGTTGACATTGAATATCGGTGTCGTTGCCGCACTCTGGATAGCAGAGGGACAGGTGCAGGTATCCGGCATGAAGGTTGGCGAGGTTGTGGTTTTTATCAATTATTTGGGGCTTGCCGTCATTACCCTCACCATGTTCAGTAACCTGATTATTCAGATATCCCGCGCCCAGGCATCCGCACGGCGGGTGGTGGAACTGCTTGAAAGCGAGCCTGCTTTGGAAAAACCGCCAGAAGCTTCGGAGCGAACTACCCATTTGAAGGGAAGGGTTGCATTTGAGAATGTCAGTTTCAGTTACTACCCGACCGGCCAGGATCCGGTGCTGAAGAATATCAGTTTTGTTGCTGAACCGGGTGAAACGGTGGCCCTGCTCGGTGCGACCGGTTCCGGCAAATCAACCCTTGTTCAGTTGATTCCCCGCTTTTATGATGCCTGCCAGGGGAGGGTGCTGCTGGACGATGTGGATGTCAGGGATATACCGGAAGTGGAACTGCGCGCTCATATCAGTATTGCCCTGCAGGAGACGGTACTGTTCAGCACCACAATACGGAACAATATCAGTCTGGGGGTGCCGGAAGCGCCGATGGAAAAACTTCAGGAGGTGGCTCACGCTGCGCAGGCGGCAGAATTTATCAACCACCTTCCTGACGGTTATGAAACGGTGGTGGGGCAGCGTGGAGTAAACCTGTCGGGGGGGCAGAAACAGCGTCTTGCCATTGCCCGCGCCTTGCTGCCGCAACCGTCGATACTGATATTTGATGATAGCACGAGTGCCGTGGACGTTCGCACCGAAGCTCACATACAAAGGGCACTTGAAGATAACGATCGACGACAGACACGTTTCATCGTGGCGCAACGGATCAGCAGTGTACTTACTGCCGACAAAATTATCGTGCTTGATGACGGTGAAATCATTGGTCAGGGTAATCACGCTCAATTGCTTGAATCGTGTGCGGTATACCGCGAAATTTATGATTCGCAAACCGAAAATGGAGTACTCATTCACAGTGGCCACTAAATTTCAAGACAAAACCCAGACGGCCCAGCCTCCCCATCTTCTGGGTCGGACCGGCAATGGCCGTTCCCCCGGACCGGTGGAGCGGCCACAGAAAACCGTAGAAACTCTACTGCGTGTCTGGTTCTATCTGCGGCGGCAAAAACGCTCATTGATACTAACTGCAGTGATGGTGGTCGGCACGGTCTGCCTTGATCTTTCCGGCCCGATATTGCTCGGTAAAGTCATTGATGGCCATGTGGTGACCCGCACTGCCGACGGCCTGGTTCGCCTTCTTCTGCTGATGCTCATGGTGTATGTTTCCACGGGCACTCTCTACCTGTTGCAGAGCCATGTCATGGCTGGTGCTGCCCAGCGCACCATGCGGGATCTGCGTGCCGATCTCTTTGATAAACTGCAGCACCTTCCGCTCAATTTCTTTGATCGACGCATTCAGGGTGAGCTGATGAGCCGACTTACCTCCGATGTGGAGAATATCAACCAGGTATTGAGCAACAGTGTCACCCAGATTGTCTCCGGTACTTTGAGTACGGTGGGCGTGGCCATTGCCATGTTCACTATCAATCCACTTCTGGCTGCTGTAAGTGTTGTTACGATCTCACTCCTGACACTCCTCGGTAACCGCTGGCTTGCTGCCAAGAACCGGGCCAGATTCCGGGCTCAGCAGTCTGCCCTGGGAAGGCTATACGGTTTTATGGAGGAGACGATTGGTGGCCTGAAGGTGGTTAAGGCCTATGGGCAGGAACAGGCGTTTATCCGTCAATTTGATGAAGTTAACGAAGATTTTCGTCATGCCGGGATTCGTGCCCAAAGTTTCAGCGGTCTGACAAACCCGATGATGAATACGATTCATAATACGGCCTATGCCATCGTGGCAGGTGTTGGCGGTATTCTGGTCATTCACGGCATGACGACCGTCGGTGTGATTGCGATGTTTATCAGCTATACCCGGCAGTTCGGTCGTCCTTTGAACGAGATTGCCAACCTGTATAATGTGCTCCAGTCGGCCATGGCCGGTGCTGAACGGGTTTTTGAAATCATTGATGAAACACCGGAAATTGACGCCCGTCAGGGTGAAGCTTCTCCAAAAATACGGGGTGATGTGGTATTTGATCAGGTTTCCTTTGCCTACCGTGCGGATGTGCCGGTTCTGAAAAAGGTATCTCTCCACGCTCGCCAGGGGGAAACAATTGCGCTGATTGGCCCGACCGGAGCCGGCAAAACTACGATCGTTAATCTCTTGACCCGTTTTTATGAAATTGCGGGTGGCACTATTCTTATTGACGGCCGTGATCTGAGGCATATTCCGAAGGCTGAGTTGCGACGGCAACTTGGCATCGTGTTGCAGGACACCTTCCTCTTTACCGGCACGGTCAGGGATAATATCCGCTATGGCCGGTTGGATGCAACCGACGATGATGTTATCGAAGCGGCGCGGTTGGCCAATGCCGACACCTTTATTCATCGTCTGCCCCAGGGATATGATACCGTGCTTACCGAACGGGGGAGTAACTTCAGTCATGGTCAGCGCCAGATGCTTGCCATTGCCCGTGCCATTCTGGCCGACCCGGCAATTCTTATTTTGGATGAAGCGACCAGCAGCGTGGATACACGTACGGAAAAGCATATTCAGGAAGCTATGTTACGCCTGATGGAAGGACGTACCAGTTTCGTTATTGCACATCGACTCAGCACTATTCGCGGAGCCGATCAGATCCTGGTTATCAATCGGGGCGAAGTTACAGAACGTGGTACCCATGCTGAACTGCTGGCACAGCGGGGATTCTATTATCGCATTTCTTCAAGCCCGCTGAAACAGCATGGTACGACGATCAAGAGGTGCTTGATTGAAAGCAGCTGATTGGTCAAAGATTCCCGCAGATCGTTGCTCTGCCATGCGTTCGGCTATCTTTTCTCAATGTTTCGGCATGCTTACCCAGCAGATGATTTCGGGGGGGATGTTACTGTTGTATCTTAACGCAATGGGCATGAAGCCGGCTGTTATTCTGCTGGTTCTGAACGCAACCCCCTTTTTGTCATCGTTTTTATCCATTCCTGTGGCATGGGGTGCGGATCGCTTCGGGATCAAACGTTTTGGAAATTGGGGCAATTTTCTTATGATCCTGGGGACAGGTTGTATCGTTGGCGGGGCTTTTCTGCGCGATACAGAGCCGGAACTGGTTCTTCCGGCAATTCTTGCTGGTCTGGTGATACATATGTTTGGCGCGGCTTTTTTTAACACCGGCTGGTTTTCACTTCTTTCCCATATAGTACCGGGTGAATATACGGGGCGTTTTTTCGGGGTGATACGCTTTTCCTGGCAGATTGTTGCCTTGGCGTTTTTTATCCTGTCCGCCTTTCTGTTTTCCGCCCGGACGCCAATCTGGATGTATCAGGCGGTGTTGTGTGCAGGGGGGATTTCCGTTGGCTGCCGCTACTTTTTTTATAAGGACATTCCCAATGCACCTCCCGCAGAACATAGGCCTTTGAATATGGTGAAGTCAGTAACCTCCGCACTTACACTGCCCGGTTTTGCACCCTACCTCGCCTATCTGTTTCTGCTTATATGTGTGACCGGTAATTGCCAGGATATGCTGCGGTTATCGGCGATTCGAAATTGCGGCCTTGGTGACAATCAGATCCTTTTTCTTACCGTAGGGAGTATGCTTGGCTCTTTGACCGGTTTTAAATTTATGGGGCGACTTGTTGATCGTCTGGGACCCCATAAGGTTTTCCTTCTCTGTCATGTCGGTTTTGCCCTCGCACTGCTTTCATTTCCGGCACGGGTGCTGTGTGGTGTCCCACCTTTGGCAGCCGGTATTGTTACGTCAGTGATTCTGGGGTTAACGTCATCGACTCTCAGCCTGACCACAACATCACAATCGTTCCAGTTATGTCGCGGAGCGCAGCGTACCATTGCCTATGCCCTGGTTTCGGCTACGCAGTCCATGGGTTCTGGATTATCCGGTTTTGCACTGGCCGCTCTGTTGTCGCACATGGGTACATCGGTTCCGGGAGGTAACCCATTTGATCTGATCCTGATTGGCCTTGGTGTATTTGTCCTCGTTCAGATTGCCGCACTCAGACTTCTCGCGCAGAAACGGGAAAGTGTTGAAGATGTGGTTATTGCATCCGCTGTCTCATGAGCGACAGTAAAACCTATGGAATGGTGCAACGAACAACCGCTCGCCTACAGGTCTCGTTGCGTGCCCTGAAACACAGAAACTATCGCCTGTTTTTTACCGGTCAGGCAATTTCGCTGATCGGGACCTGGATGCAGATGGTAGCCATGAGCTGGCTTGTGTACCGTCTCACCGGGTCTGATCAGCACAATCCGTCTGGCTTCGCGCAAAAGCGTCCTTGGTCTTGGCAGGCTCATCGCGTACGCTGCCGGTGCGTTTGGTGTTGGAGTTGCATCCTTCGCACTCTCCCATACCCTGGTTCTTTCCATGATTTTCCTCAGTGTGGTCGGCTTTGGCTCCATGGCGGTGATCTCTTCAAGCAACACGATCTTGCAGACAATTGTTGATGATGACAAGCGGGGGAGGGTGATGAGCTTTTTTACCATGTCGTTTATGGGCACCACACCGTTCGGAAATCTGGTTGCCGGATTGGTGGCCGATAAAATTGGTCCTCAGAACACTCTGGTCATTGGCGGGACAGTCTGTCTGGCGGGGGGCCTGTTCTTTGCCCGCCGCCTTCCTGCAATTCGGGAAGACATTCGCCCCATCTATCTGCGGCTAGGGATTGTTGCTTCAAAGTGACGTCGCCATTGTGGCGTCAGGTATTAATTACAAATTATGGAGAGAATAAGGATTTTTGTATTTGCTCCCATATCACACTTTTAATTTATATCAGCGTTGTCCGGCTAGAAAATTGCATGGCGAAAAACGCTGCCTTATCCCCTCATCCGGCCTTCGGCCACCTTCTCCCGGGAGGAGAAGGGTTGCGTATTTTTCCTTCTCCCTCTGGGAGAAGGTGCCCGTCAGGGCGGATGAGGGCGAACAGTTGCCTCATGCAAAAAACTTCCGTTTGAGTCTCCTTCTGTTCTGGCAATGCCACCGTTGTCCAAATTGATTTTCCAGCGAGCGAAAAGCGGATGTATCGGGGATTTCATAGATTTGGTCACTGAGGCCGCCATCATGGCTATTGAATCAGGTAAAGACAGGATTACTGCAAAGGAGATAAACGAGTGCGATTTCACTCCATCTTCCCTGATACAGCCCCCCGAGAAAACAGGTAAGTATTTCGCTATTTGGGAGAGGTTACTCTTACAGGTACTGTTGAACATGCCATGGCGGTTCTGGTTGGAAAACCTGCCGGAGTTTTCTCGTTGCCACCACTTCCGCTCACTGCTCAACCACCATCAATTCCACTGGCAATGCCGTCAGAACTTCTCGAACGACGCCCGGACATCGCATCTGCCGAACGCCATATGGCGTCTGCCAATGCCCAGATTGGTGTGGCACGGGCCGCCTATTATCCAACGATAAAGCTTGGAATATCGGCGGGGCTGGAAGCTTCAGATATAACAAAGCTACTGTCATGGCCGAGCCGTTTTTGGTCGATGGGGCCGACCGTTTCCCAGACCATGTTTGATGGTGGATTGCGTAAAGCCCAGAATGCTCAGGTTCTGGCTCTGTTCGATGGAACCGAGGCCAGTTACCGGCAGACGGTACTGGGCGCATTCAAGGAGGTGGAAGATAACGTTGCGGTGTTAAGGATTCTGGCCGAAGAGGCACAGATTCAAAATGACGCGGTCGAAGCGGCACGGCAAACGGTGCAGAGTACTATTAACCAGTATCAGGCCGGTATTGTCGGGTATCCGAATGTCATTTCTGCCCAGACCCTCGAATTGACCAGTAAAATTACCGCTATTCAGATTCTCGGGAGGCGGATGATTGCAGCAGTTCAGCTTATGAAAGCACTGGGCGGAGGGTGGAGCCAAGAAAAAATATCCCGGTACTGAATGATGATTGGGCACTTTTGCTCTTGACATTGGTCACAGTCTCTGTTAAATAATCTATAAAATATAGATGATCAATAGATAATTGATCTGGAGAGCTCCTGTAAACCTAAGCTGACCATAGATAATGGAGGCCGATGATACTTTCATCGGTCTTTTTACTTTTATGGGGCTGGCAATTCATGTGGTGGATTTTCATGGGTAAATTACAAGTAAAAATTGTGGTAGCGTATATAACGCTCTGCACCCTTTCTGGATGTGCAACACATCTTACTGAATCCGGCAAGAGGATACGGGTGTATCGGAGTGGCTCGGTGGCAAGTGTTAAAAACTGTGAATTTTTGAGTACCGTTACCGGTACCACCGAATCATTTATTACCAACGGTGATTATGGCGTTATCTACGCAACTAACGACGCCAGAAACAGGGCGGGAAACATACCCTCGGCTGATACACTGATTCTCACCGATGACGAACCCAGACGTTTTGGTGGTGAAGTGACCGGAATCGTCTATAACTGCCTATCACCTCGAACGGTTCAAAGCGTCAAGGGTCTTGATCAGGCAGGAAAGAATAATGAATCTCTGCTGGAAGAAAGTAATACGGTACTGTTTGAAAAAGCAAAAAAATGTCAGGCAAAGGGGGGAGTATGGGTCAACAATACCTGTGTCATCCCGATCGAATAACGGTTCAAAACGATATCATTGTCCTATAATTCGGTTGACCAGAAATACTGGAGGCCAGGTTCTCATCGAGAGAGAACTTGGCCTCTTCTTGTTTGTACATAATAACTATCAGGAAAAAGGGGCATTACATGAGTGGAAAAATAGGCAAACATATCGCCATATACGGCAAAGGGGGCATTGGTAAATCAACAACGACGTCGAATATCAGTGCTGCCCTTGCGGAATCCGGGTATCGGGTAATTCAGATCGGCTGCGATCCGAAGAGTGACTCCACCACGATCCTGCGGGGTGGTAACGATCTTCCCACCGTTCTCGATACGCTGCGCGAACAGAGCAAGGTGAGGATAGAGGATATTTCGGCAATTGGTTTTGGCGGGGTGCTTTGCATCGAGGCGGGGGGGCCGGTGCCTGGAGTTGGCTGCGCGGGGCGTGGTATTAACGCTGCAGTTGAGCAACTTCAGGATTTGAAAGTGTTCGAGGAATTCAAACCTGATTTTGTTCTGTATGATGTTCTGGGTGATGTGGTGTGCGGCGGGTTTGCCGTGCCCATTCGAGATGGATTGGCTGACCGAGCCTTTGTGGTGACCTCATCGGATTTTATGGCTATTTTTGCCGCCAACAATCTCTTTAAAGCCGTTACAAAATATGCTCCTTCGGGAGGAGCGCGTCTGGGCGGAGTGATTGCCAACAGTCTCCAGGCACCCTATGCAAAATCATTGATTGATGATTTTGCCGACAGGACCGGCTCCCGCGTGATCGGATACGTGCCGCGGTCACTTACGGTCGCACAGAGTGAATTGTACGGAAAAACGGTTATTGAGGCTGTGCCGCATTCCGATCAAGCCCAGGTGTATCGTGATCTGGCCACATTCATCGATAGGGATGAGGATGCCGTGATTCCCCGACCGCTTAACGGGCCGGAGCTAAAAAAATGGGCTCGGGAATGGGGCGACCGGATCTTCGAAGTTGAAGCCGGCGTTGTCCACGAAATGGGTTCAATTTAATAATTCCCTGTTGCAATCAAGATGACACCACTCGTAGGGGCGTATGGCCATACGCCCGCCTTTTGCTGTTCGCCACATTGGGGAGTATGTCATATGTACACCAATGTTTTAACGTCATCTTGGTTGCAATACAGAATAAAGTATCTTTAAAAGGAACAATACCATGAGTCCATTACGTTCAAAAGCTCCCCGCAGCCGGGAAAAACGGCTTGATACCCTCGGGGCATGGCTGGGGCCTGTTTCCGTTGCGGCAAAGGAATTTGCCGCAACGGAGGTCTTTCAGCGAATTCGTACCTTTGCCCAGAGCAGCTCCGATGATTTGCTCTATGCACTCCGCATCCTGACCGGCATCAAAGAGAGTGTAACCATTATTCATGGTCCCCGTGGTTGCGTCGCCGCCGGCTTGTACCATATCGCCGCCGGGAGCGAAACCCGCTGGATAGTTACCAACCTTGATGAACGGGACACCATCATGGGTGCTGACCGTAAACTGCGCACAGCGGTTAAAGCATTGTATCAGCGCTATCGCCCTCAGGTGGCGTTCATAGTGGCCAACCCGGTCGTGGCTATCAATAATGATGATATACAGTCGGTGGTGGAAGAGTTGCAGGAAGAGTTGGATCTGTTGATAGTACCGATCTACGTGACCGGCTTTTCATCGCAAAATGCTGTCTCCGGCTACGATACGGCACTCCACGCATTGTTGAAATATCTCTCCGGCACCACTACGGTCACTGAAAAAAGTGGTGCAGTGAACCTGCTCTCTGTGGCTGAACATCCACTGGACCGGAAAGAGGCGCAGGCTCTTCTGGAAGCTCTCGGCATTGAATTGAATATACTTCCCGACGATTCAACGGTGGAGTCATTCAAGTCGGCACCGGCAGCCCGTTTCTCAATACCGCTCTGTCCCGATGCTCCGGAATATCTCGGTTTAATTCTGAAGGAAAAGTACGGCGTGCCGTTCGTTGATGCACCCCGTCCGGTGGGTCTTGAGGGGACCGGTCGCTGGCTCAAGGCCATAGGTGCGGCCCTTGACGTTGCCGATGGGGCAGAGGAGCTGCATTCCCGAAAGACTGCAGAGACGCTTCAGCAGTTGGGGGACTTTTCGCTTGCCGGGACAACCGTGTATCTCTCTTTATCATCCGCAAACGCATTCAGCCTCATCCCTTTCATTGAAGAGTTTGGTGGCGTAATAGCGGGAATTACTGTAACTCATCTTGATCGCCTCCATGTCCGCTCTCTTAATGAACTTGCTTCCCAAAATCCTGACCTGCAGATACATGTGGCTGACGGTCAGGAGTTCGAAGTGATTTCCATTCTCCGCCGGCTTTCTCCCGATCTCTATCTGGGTGACTCTACCCATGTCGGTCAGGTTGCCCGTCTGGGCATACCGACGGTATCCCTGGAATCAATCGGAATAGTCGGGTATGGCGGTGTTCTTCGACTGGCGCGCCGTATAAAAAGTGCGCTGGCAAATCGCTCATTTGGAGACACACTTTCCAGGGTCATTCCACCGTACCGTGAATCCTGGTACAACCGGAGTGATAACTGGCATATCAAGCAGGAGGTTAAATAGATGTCCCATCATATTGAAGGTTCCCGGAACTCCTGCGCCCTCCATGGTGCATTGCAGGTATTTGAAGCAATTGAAGGAACGGTTCCGGTTATTCACAGTACATCCGGTTGTGGCGTTCAGCATTATCTGGGAGGCACACGCCTCTCCGGCGGTAACGACCCCTTTGGCAGTCCGCCGGTTTCATCCACCAATATCAGGGAGAAACATGTCGTTTTCGGAGGCGGTTCCCGCTTGCGTGAACAGCTGAAAAACAGTGTCAAGGTTGTCCAGGGGGATCTGTACGCCATTGTTACCGGCTGTTCAATAGAGATGGTCGGTGACGATGTGCCGGCAATGGCCAAGGAAGGGGTTGATCAGGATTGGCCGGTAATATACACCAACACCCCCGGTTTTCGGGGTGATGTGCATCAAGGGTATCAACTGGCACTGCGTGCCCTCATCGAACAGCTGCCGGGGCTCCGCACAGAGTCAGTAGCTGTTCAAGCAGGACAGGTGAATATTTTAGGGGTGATTCCGAATCAAGACCCGTTCTGGCGCGGCAATTTGCAGGAGGTGGCTCGGCTGCTGGAGGCGATTGGCCTGTTTCCAAATCTGTTGCTGGGTGATGGTCAGGATGTCAATTCCTGGCATCAGGTGCCGGGGGCCGCTCTGAATCTGGTCCTGTCCCACTGGGGCGAACAGTCTGCACGGCTTCTTGAGGAACGCTACGGTACTCCGTCGATTTCTCTGGATGGTCTGCCGGTTGGCACCGCTTTCGCTGCTCTGCTGCTCCAGGTGACTGAAAAGCTGGGCCTCGATCCCGAGCGTACCAATGGGGTGATCGCCCGTGAGGAGGTTCGTTTACGTCAACAGTTTGCCCGATTGGCCGATATCTATTACCGAACGGGATTTCAGCGTGAATTTGCCCTGGTCGGCGAGAGTGCTCTGGTCGTCGGCATTGGGGAGTTTCTGGGTAAAAACCTGGGCCTGCTGCCCCGTACCCTGGTGATAACGGACAATCCGCCGGAAAGTGTCCAGAAATCACTGGCCGCCCGGCTTGGGTCAATTGTTCCCGGCTTTGATACAAAAATTTTATTCAGTGAAGATCGGTCAGAGATAGCCGATGTAGTAAGAACGGGCAAGGCCGGTATTGTTCTGGGGAGCAGCCTGGAAGAGGATGTGGCACAGGACCTGGGGGTGCCCTTTTTAGCGGTCTCATTTCCCCTCTTCAACCGTATTATCCTTGAGAGAGGCTATGCCGGCTATGGGGGAGCAGCAGCATTGCTTGAAGATGTGGGCAGCGTGATTCTTGCTGACAGTTTAATACATTCAGTCTAAAAGGAAGTAATAGATGCAGGTATTATCGATCCGTTTACTGTTTCTGATACTCTGTGGTACCCTTGTTACCGGATGTGCGGTGACAAAGCCGACTGTTTCCCGGCTTGATCCGATTCCGCGCCTCGCGGTAATTTCAGCGTTTGATGCAGAACTGGAAAAACTGCGCTCTGCGGCGAAAATTACCGGTACGGAAGTGATTAACGGTCGCACCCACTATCTGGGAACATTGGAAGGGCATGATGTGGTGCTGCTTTTAAGCGGCTACAGCATGGTTAATGCAGCCATGACGACCCAAGCACTGTTTGATCATTTTGCGGTGAAAGGTGTTGTCTTTTCGGGAATTGCCGGCGGTGTCAACCCCGACCTGCAGGTGGGGGATGTTACCGTAGCCGCCCAATGGGGTAATTATCAGGAAAGTCATTTCGGCAGAGAAAGCGTATCCGGTTTTGATCCGGGTCGTGCTCCCGCTGAGTTTAAAAACTATGGCATGATGTTTCCCCGCAGCAGCTCCGTGCCGGTTTTAGGTGCTGTTCCTGACAAACTGGAAAAACGATTCTGGTTTCCGGTTGATCCGGAAGCATTGAAGACGGCAACGAGACTGGCGGGAAGTGTGAAGCTGAGCCGCTGTACCCCTGCAGGCGATTGTCTGGAAAAGGAGCCACGGCTGATTGTTGGCGGTAATGGTGTCAGTGGCCCGACGTTCGTTGACAATGGCGCGTATCGTCAGTGGGCGTGGGAAACGTTCAGGGCTGACGCACTGGATATGGAAACCGCTGCTGTTGCGCACGTGGCGTATGTTAACCGTATTCCGTACATCGCCTTTCGTTCGCTCTCCGATCTGGCGGGAGGAGGGGTGGGGAAAAATGAAGGAAAAATCTTTGGCAAACTGGCGGCCAACAACTCGGCGGCTGTTGTCATCGAATACCTGAAACTGAGCAAGGAGTAATAGCGATGCACCGCTATTTTGATTTCGCCGGCAACGGCACCAGTTATCGACAGGAAATTGTTGCCGGTCTTACGACGTTTCTCACCATGGCATATATTATCGTGGTCAACCCGGCAATCCTTGAGGCCGCTGGAATTCCCAAAGGGGCGTCGATGACCGCCACCATAATCTCGGCGGCATTTGGGACGCTGGTGATGGGTGTCTATGCGAAACGCCCCTTTGCCATAGCTCCCTATATGGGTGAAAATGCATTTATCGCGTTTACGGTCGTCAAGGTAATGGGCTTTTCCTGGCAAATTGCCCTGGGGGCAATTTTTCTGGCCGGGGTACTGTTCACCGTGTTAACCGTCCTGCGGATACGGGGATGGCTGGCCGACGCTATTCCTCTCAATCTTAAATATAGTTACGCTGTTGGCATCGGACTGTTTCTCACCTTCATCGGCCTGAACGAAGTAGGTCTCGTTACGCTCGGTGTACCGGGGGCACCTGTCTCACTTGGTAATATAAGTCATACCACTGTGCTGCTGGCTCTCTTCGGTTTTGGCCTGATGGCGTGGTTATCGGTCAAGCGGGTTCATGGTGCTCTCATGATCGGTATTATCACGGTTACCGCCCTGTCAATTGCGGCTGGATTGACACCGTTGCCACAAGCGATCTTCGGAATGCCTTCCGCTCTTACTCCCCTGTTTGCCCAACTCGACATCATGGGGGCCCTTTCGCCCAAAGCCTGGCCGGTTGTTCTCATCGTCTTTGTCATGGCCTTTGTTGACACGATTGGCACGCTGATTGGTCTGTCAGCCAGGGCCGGTTTTCTGGATGAAAAAGGAAATCTCCCCGATATTGAGCGACCCATGCTGGCTGATGCACTGTCAAACCTGGTGGCTCCCCTGCTTGGTACGACTACGACCGGTGCATATATTGAATCGGCCGCTGGTATTGAAGAGGGGGGTAAAACCGGTTTTACCTCGGTTGTTGTTGCCATATTATTTTTATGTTCTCTGTTTCTTGCGCCGATTCTGACGATTGTTCCTGCCCATGCCTACGGCCCTGTTCTGGTGATTATCGGCAGTTTCATGATCAAGCCGGTTGCCAAGCTCGACTTCGATGACCTGACGGAGTTGATTCCCTCTTTTTTGACGATTACCTTGATAAGCTTTACCTACAATATCGGCGTCGGCATGACCGCCGGTCTGCTTTCTTACCCTTTACTTAAAACGGTCACCGGTCGCGGTAAGGAAGTGCCGGCAGCCTTGTGGGTACTGGCAGGTCTGTCGCTTCTGTTTTATATTTCCTATCCATACCATTGAGAGCAGGCGTCTGGACGCCTTTTATCGCAGGGCACCGCATGGGATACCCACAGGTTGACTTCTTAATCTACAAAAATTATAGTTTTTATATTATTATATTGACGTAGCGGTGTGTTCTATGTTACTGCTGAGTAACGTTGAGCTGACCAGAAAAACTGGAGGCCGGACGGATTAGGTGTTACGCACTAATCTTGTCCGGCCTTCTTTGTTTTGGTGAATAGGATGGTACGGAAATGACGCAAAAATTACAGACAAATCTTGATCAGATTGTGGCCCGTTATCCTGATGTGCCTCCCTTGATTATACTCAAGACAGACGTGCAGCGCCGGGGAGTTTTTTACAGCAAAGCAGCATTGGAGCTGCTTGATGAGGCAGCGCATCAAACCACCGGTACCCACATTTTCGGTGCCCGCGATGGAATGATTGCCCTTCGTCCTGAATCGTTGCTGCTTCGGGACGGAACTTCGATCATTACGACGCCGACTCCCCTGGATGAAAATCCCTATCTTGTTGATGTCAAGGATGGTTCCCCCTGGTTGTTCGATGACGGTGTGGCACTGGAGGCGGTTGATTACTGGCCAGCACCCGATTTTTATGCAAAAAGCAGCAGTTCGGGCGTGCCGATGAAAAATATTGTCAGTGCTCGGCCGCAACGGCTCAATATCTTTCCGTATCGCTACTGCACGTTCTGGAATAATAACAAGGGGTGCTCGTTCTGCGATATCGTGTCCCAGTTAAAAAAAGGGGGGAAAGAACTCAATATTCCGGCAAAGCTTGACCCCCATGAGGTCGGCGTGGTCGTCGGCGAAGCCTTGAAAGAACCGGGGCGCTTCTCGGCGGTATTTCTGACATCCGGCTCAATATTCAGCGGCGCGGAGCCCTTTGATGACGAGGTAGAGTACTACATCGAGATCCTCAAGGAAGTGGGAAAACAGTTCCGCACCAAAAAATTTCCCAGTCAGATCATCGGTACCGCATTTACAAAAAAACAGCTTCAGCACTTGTACGACGAAACCGGCTTAATGAGCTACACCGCAGATATTGAGGTTCTCAATGAAGGGCTGTTCGACAGGCTCTGCCCGGGAAAGTCGGAGTGGATCGGTTACCAGGGATGGAAAAAGCGGCTGGTCGATGCGGTAGACGTTTTTGGCCCTGGCCGCGTCAATACCGGGTTGGTTGCGGGCATTGAGCTGACATCACCCCATGGTTTCATCTCCGAAGATGAGGCTCTGCAGCATACACTTTCCGAGGCGGAAGATCTGGCACGTCAGGGGGTAAGTACGGTCTTTATCGTCTGGTCACCCCGTCCCCACACGCCACTCGGAAATCAGAAAAACGCCTCCCTTGATTACTACATCAGGTTGGCCCGGGGACTCCACGCCCTCCGCGTTAAATACCGTCTGCCGATTGGCTACGACGATTACCGGCATTGTGGTAATCACCCGGACAGTGACCTGTCGCGGTTACTGCCCTACTGAGAGGAATGAATTATGTTACAGGTATCGGAAGAGTTGATTGATCTTATTCAGAATAGAGCGGTAGTAAAGGTGATTGCCACACTTGATGAACGGGGAGAGCCGTATGCTGTTCCTGCACCGTTTTTACAGTGGTCAGAGCGGGGAGAGTTGGTGCATCTTGAACCGCTGGAAAAGTCAGCCACCAACAGAAACCTGTTGCGCAGTCTCTGGTTCGGGCGGACCGTTTCAGTTACGGTGTACGGTCCCCTGGGGGAGAGCTTTGTAATCTCGGGCCATCCGATCAAGGCCCACATCTGCGGCCCGCTCTTTCGCCATTACTATCAACAGCTGCGCAGTATCATACACGATGCCGATCTGTCGACGGCCTGGATAATCAAACCGATCAGCATAACGGATGAAACTTATTCCAGGGTGAAAATTAAAGAGGAAGATGAGTTTCCCTTTTCTGTGCATCTAGACCGCCTGAGAGCAGACCACTATACAACGGAAAGGATTTTGTCATGATGGTAAAGCGGATTATACGAAATGTTGGAGCTGTGGTTGCTGTCGCACTTGCGCTGTTTTCCTCTTATGGGAATGCGTCTGCTGAGGTCAAGGAAGTACGCCTGGCAAAACAGTACGGTCTCAGTTACTTGTCTTTGATCGTTATGGAGGAACAGAAGCTGATTGAGAAACATGCCAAGAAAGCAGGCTTGGGTGACATAAAGGTCAGTTGGGCAACCTTCAGTTCCGGTTCCGTCATGAATGACGCCCTTCTGTCGGGCAGTGTGGATTTTGCTTCCGGTGGGGTTGCACCGCTCCTGACACTGTGGGATAAGACAAAAGGTGAAGTGAAAGGTGTGGCTGCCCTTGATACTATTCCGCTCTATCTCAACTCCAACAATCCGGCGGTCAAGAGCGTCAAGGATCTGAGCAGCAAAGATCGTATTGCTCTGCCGACGGTAAAGGTATCGATCCAGGCGGTTACCCTGCAGATGGCTGCCGCCAAACTGTTCGGGCAGAAGAATTACGATAAACTGGACAAATTAACGGTGTCCATGAAACATCCCGATGCCCAGGCAGCCCTGCTCTCGCCAAAATCAGAGATCACCGCACATTTTGCCAGTCCCCCCTTTATGTTCCAGGAGCTGAAAGATCCCCGTGTCCATACCATAGTGAATTCATTTGAACTCCTTGGTGGTCCCCATACCTTTGATGTGGTATGGGCCCATGAGCGTTTTCATGATGCCAATCCCAAAACCTATGCCGCCGTCCTGGCCGCGCTGGAGGAGGCAATTGCATACATTAACCGGGATAAGCGCGGGGCCGCCGAATTGTATGTCAAGGCATCAAAATCAAAGGAGCCGGTTGATGTTATCTATGGCTACCTGACCAAAGAGCCGATAGGTTACACAACGACGCCACTCAATATTACCAAGTACTCTGACTTCATGTATCAATCGGGCAGCATCAAGAACAAGCCGAACAGCTGGAAGAGTCTCTTCTTCACCAATATCCACAATAAGCAGGGGAGCTAGTGATGGTGACGGCAGTATCCCCTTTGCTGGACGTACGGGACGTTACGTTGCAGTACAAGACCAGTGAACAACTGGTTACTGCCACCTGGAAAGTCAGTTTTCAGGCGGACCGCTCCGATCGTCTGGTTCTCCTGGGCCCCTCGGGATGCGGTAAATCGACATTGCTGAAGGCGATTGGCGGTTATCTTACGCCGGCGGAAGGGGCCATTACCCTTGAGGGGAAGCCTGTTCGGGGGCCGGGCCCGGACCGGGTCATGGTATTTCAGGAAACAGAGCAGCTGCTCCCCTGGAAGACGGTGAAGCAAAATGTGGCCTTTGCTCTGATCGCCAGTGGCAGGGCGTCCCGGCAGGATGCTGCTGATCAGGCCATGAACGCAATTCGCACGGTGAAACTTGAAAAGTTTGCAGACGCTTATCCCCACACGCTTTCAGGGGGGATGAAGCAACGGGTCGCCATTGCCCGCTGCCTGGCCATGAAGCCGGATATCGTTCTGATGGATGAACCGTTTGCTGCGCTGGATGCCCTGACACGTCAGCAGATGCAGGAAGAGTTGCTGGAGTTGTGGGACCGGTCAAAGTTTACCCTGATTTTTGTTACCCATTCCATAGAAGAAGCAATTCTTCTTGGTAACCGCGTCGTTCTTTTGTCTCCCCATCCGGGGCAGGTGAAGGAAATTCTGGAGGTGAATCTGGACGACCCGGACAACCGTTTTTACGGTTGTTACGATCAGCTGCGGGACACTATCAATCGAGTTCTGTTCAAGGATGTGGGTGATTATGTCATCTGATAAAGTTCTCACTTTTACTCCCCCCACGGTAGAGGCCATTGCAGATATCGCCCGTCCGTTGTCGAGAGCAGAAAGAATCTGGAACCAAGCACTGGTGCGCAAGGGGTTCATATTGCTGCTGTTGGCGGTACTCTGGCAATTGTATGCCCGGCAACTGAACAATCCGCTGATATTTCCTACCTTCTCCGAATCTGTTGTTGCTCTTTGGCAGGCTTTTGTGCATGGTGAGCTGGGGAGCCGGGTACAGACATCGCTTACCATTTTGTTAAGCGGTTATGCCATCGGTATTGTGCTGGCAACTTTATTGGCGGCCCTTGCCAATGGCACTCGACTCGGTAATGACCTTCTGGAAGTACTGACGGCAATGTTCAATCCGCTGCCGGCAATTGCCCTGCTCCCCCTGGCGTTGCTCTGGTTCGGGCTCGGCAACGGCAGCATCACATTCGTGTTGGTTCATGCTGTCCTCTGGCCGGTGGCACTCAGCACCCATAGCGGGTTTGCGTCCATCAGTCCCACGATCCGGATGGTTGGGCGCAACTACGGCCTTACCGGCATGCAGTTTGTACTTCAAATTCTCATACCGGCCGCCTTCCCGGCGATTCTTACCGGGCTCAAAAACGGCTGGGCCTTTGCCTGGCGCACACTTATTGCGGCTGAACTGGTTTTTGGGGTCAGTTCCGGTTCCGGTGGTATCGGATGGTTTATTTATGAGAACAAGAATCAGCTTGAGATTGCCTATGTCTTTGCCGGCTTATTGACGGTCATCGCCATTGGTGTGGCGATGGACAGCTTGTTTCGCTTGGTTGAGCAACGAACGGTCAACCGCTGGGGGATGAAATACTGAATACATGAGAACTATAATGACAGATCACACTGTTTCTGAACATACATTCGATGTAGCAGTTATTGGTGCCGGTGCCAGCGGTACTCTTCTGGCGAGCCAGTACCATAAAAGAGCGGTGCCCGGTGCCCGTCTGGCTCTCATTGATGCTGCTGCCCGTCCGGGGCGTGGCGTGGCTTATGAAACACCCTTTCTGGCCAATGTGCTCAATGTACCGGCAGGTAACATGAGTGCCTTTCCTGATGACAAACTGCATTTTGTCCGGTGGCTTGCCAAGCGGTTGCCCTACGCTGACGAGTCAACATTTGCGCCGCGAACTGTGTATGGTGATTACCTTGAAGAGATTCTTGCGGAAAGCCTGCAGGGTGATTCGGTGCAGTTGGTGAAAGCACGGGCTACCGGCCTGTACCTTCAGGGCGGTTTCTGGATTGTACCGCTCCATGACGGTCGAACCATTGCAGCCCGCGCTATTGTGCTGGCCATCGGTAATGCGCTCATACCGGCTGATCCACTCAATGTTTCCCGGATTACGCCGTACTATCGCGGTACTCCCTGGGGAGCAGATGCCGTTCGGGGGCTCGCCGATGACGCATCGGTGTTGCTTATCGGTACCGGGCTCACAACGGTAGACGTTGCACTGTCTCTGCGTGAAACGGGCCATCGGGGACCCATGTATGCCGTATCCCGCCATGGTAAATTATATCAGCATCACCGGCCATATACCCCCAAGCCGTTGGATGCACTTCCTTCTGAATTTCTCTCTCCCCGTGGTGCTTTTCGCTGGGTGCGCAGCGCAATAGGGACGCAGCAGGCTGCCGGCGGGGATTGGCGTGCCGTTATAGACAGTCTTCGTCCACATATTCCTCAAATCTGGCATGGCTGGACGCTCCGGCAGCGTGCTTCATTTCTGCGTCACATCCGCAATCTCTGGGATATTCACCGCCACCGGATGGCACCTGAAGTTTTTACGCAACTCACCGGACTTCTGGATGACGGCACTCTCACCATTTATGCCGGACGGTTGCTCACGGCAGAAACTGACGGGTTACAGGCTCGTGTTACCATCCGTGCTGCCCACTCAGAAGATGTCATTAGTGTATTGGCAGACCGGGTCATTAATTGTACCGGTCCCAGCCGGAACTATACGACAACGGATATCCCGCCGATTGCCGGGATGCGTGAACAGGGATTGCTCAGGCCGGATCCATTGAAACTGGGGATTGAGTCAGATGCGGAGGGGCGGCTCATAGCTGCCGATGGCAGCATCGTCCACGATATATACACTATTGGTCCGTTACGTATACCGTCTCTGTTTGAATCCATTGCTATGCCTGAAATTCGCGTTCAGGCCGAAAAGCTGGCAACAGTGCTTGCAGCTGTATCACCGAGAGATGATGGTTGATTTTCGATGTGACTGTATTATAATTTTGAACTTACCGTTGCCATCTGTGAGTAATCCTCTTCAGATGGCAACGGCCTGTTTTGCTTCTCATTTACTCCTCGCTTGTTTTTTGTTCTGTATTTTTCCTCTTGCATGAGAATCGTAACGGGTGTCGATGCTTAGTGACCGGTGACTGTCCCTGGTGGTGGTCCGATAATCCCAAGGCAATTCAGGCATTCACGGAGACTGCATACTCCGCAGGAGTGGTGCAGAAATACAGGTATCCCTTCATTCTTTGCGGCGTTTAACGCTCTGTTACGTGCCTGATGTGATATCATGTTGGTAAAGATCACCACACCTTCGGCTTTTTTTATCTTTGAGCACATACTGCGGTCGTCCTGACTGAATATCTGAATATCCATGCCATGTCGCTGTGCCTCCATACGGTATTGGTCGTCCAATCGGTCCATGCCGCCTACAAGAATTACACTCATGTTTCCTCCATTCAAATACCGAAGAGTGAATACGGAAAAAGACCGTCAAGGAAGGCGTCTACACACCTTCTTTTCCGGCCTCCAGTTTTTGGTCAGCCCTGATTATAAAGTACTCTATCAAGGAGGCAGGCTCCTGTCAATAATAAAATATAATATCTATAAATCTTATATGTAATAATTGGGGTATTTTTTTGTCAGGACCGATACACAGCTGGTGCAATACCTTCTTGGTGCTGTTTTTAAATTTATATATGATTCCTGTTGACAAGTATAATCACAGAGGCTAGTATTCCTATCAAAATAGTCATGTAAGGTATCCATGAAGCTGACCTCAAAAAGTGAATATGCACTTCTGGCACTCATTTATCTGGCACGGAGCGGTGACAGTTTTGTCCCTGTCCAGTTGATTGCGTCGTCACAGGGTATCCCGCCAAAATTTCTTGAGCAGATACTGTTGATTTTGAAACGCGCCAAGTATCTGCGCAGTCATCGGGGGCAGTCTGGCGGCTACACGCTTGCCAAGCCGGCCGAACATATCCACCTTGCCGAGATCATCCGGTTGTTCGATGGTGCCCTTGCTCCGACAGAATCGGTCAGTTCTTATTTTTACGAATCAACCCCCATTGAAAAAGAGCAGAATTTACTGGCTGTTTTTCGTGATATCCGCAACTTTGTGTCGGATAAACTGGAAAATACCACGTTGGCAGATGTGAGCTGATTTTTTTTGCCACATATATGACTAATTCCATGGGAATAAACTATAATGCAGCAGGAGGACCTTATTATGAACCAATCAGGAAGTAACGCTCACCGGTGTAGCAGCGAATCCGTTCACCTAAAGTATCTCCACATTATCGAGGGGGTACCGTCATCCGGTCATGCCACCTTTGGGGGGAGTATCTCCGACTATCTGGCATCGTACCGGGCTGCGGTGACTCTTATTAAGAGTGCTGAAGAACAGGGAACCTTGAAACCCGGCATGGAGATCGTTGGACCCGCCTGGGGTAGTTGTAGTGTCGCCATCGCTTCGATTGCGGCAGACAGGGGGTATGACCTGATCCTGACCGCTCCCGAATCCATTGGTAGTGAACAGAAAAATCTTCTGTCCGAGCTTGGTGCCCACTTGGTTTTTACTCCTGCGACCTCTGGCGAGAGGGGGGCAATCAGCCGGGCGGAGGAACTTGCTTCTGCGGAACCGGGGCGGCGATTTCTCCCCCACATATACCAGATGCCGGACGGGACGCCCCGTTATGGGACCCCCCGTTATGGGACCACCGATGACGGGGGCATTCCGTCTTATCCACACGGAACTATAACGGTCTCATTGTCAGAAGCCGCTGCGGAAGGTCCTGCCTCCGGTGTTTCCCATTATACCAGTCATATCAGGGGACGGCAGAGTTGCTGACCGAGTACATATCACCAGTTCAAGTGCCTTATCGTTGTGAGTGTGTTCTACACAGGGGGGCGCGCACCAAATATTTTTTCACGTAAGCGGTTAGTCACGACTTAAGTAGCTGTTATTCCATCGGGCTAATTATATCCACAAAAAATGTGGAAAACCCTGTGGACGATGTGGATATGTTTCAAAAATGTAACGGAAAGACTAGCATTTTATCTGTTTGCACAGAGTTTGAACACGATTCGTAACATACTGATTTATCGTGTCAATAGTTATTTTTTGCGTACTTGAAGATAATCATGATAGGACGTAAACGGGAGGATTCTAAAAAATAGGCAGATGGGTAATGCCACTCTTGAAAGCTGTGTAAGAAGAGATAGTTCGGGGATCGTAAAATGTCCCCTCTTTTTTTATCGAAAAGGAGAGGCACATGACAGCAAACAGTCCGACAGACTCCTGATTCGGCAGATGAACAGAGACAAACATGAATAAGAGTATGCAGAACTGGGCTATTCAGTTACTGTGTATGAAGCAGCTGACCAAGCGGGTATTCCTTACGAATGTCGATTTCCATCTAAGGAGGCTGGCAACAATAACATGAACATCTTGCATCTCAATCTTCCGGCCATCTTTGACCGTAGCTCAATCACAAAATCCTCAACGTAGATCTGCTACGCCTGCGGTTTTGTTCAATCGCTCCGGCCAAATCTGACCAAAATCTGAGCGCAATTCTGTTCAACTTATTATTGCCAGCCTCCTAAGCAACTTTTCAAACCAGTTTACCCAGAGACCAGCGCAGGCACGATTGAACGCGAGATTCATGGGAAGCGGCAGCAAAATGGCATCCGTTATGTTCCGGCCGGAGAAGGGGGGCCCCGATCTCGATCTCTTTGTAAAAATTGGGGATACCCAGTTGACGGCGATGAACGATGTGCTGCGCTCCTACGGGATTTTGACGTTTCTGCCGGCGTCTTTTCCCTCGCCACGGAGATCATGGAGTTGGAAGCAATAAACAGCAAAGTAAACTCACGCGGAGACCGCAGAGACCGCGGAGAAAATCTTGATAACGTCAGTACGCGGAGCGGTGAGTGAGTGAGGGATACTGTAGCCACCTTCACCACTGGAGTTAATATAAATACAGATAACAGCCTGTACAGACGATACAACTGTTACATATATGCGCAAAGCTGTGGTACACTCAAAAAGGTAAATCATGGTGCGTAAAGACCGACAGTGGATATGCGTAATCCTGATATTTAGAAGCATAACCAGTTGATTTATCACGTGGTAATGGGATAGGAGTGGGGCACCTGCTACGCATTGGACGATATGAGAAAATGGGATATTATCATTAAATACAATTCAAAAGGAGATACCGATGAACGTTTCAACAGCAATTCAGGAAAGACGGGCGGAAAAAATGTTTGACCCTGCTTATACAATTAGCGAACAACAGGTAACGGACCTGCTGGAAAAGGCCATGCTGTCACCAACAGCATTCAATATCCAGAACTGGCGCATTGTGAATGTCAAAGACCCCGCTTTGCGGCAGAAGATTCGTGAAGTCGCTTGGAACCAAGACAAGGTAACGGATGCGTCTCTTCTGTTTGTCATCTGTGCTGACCTGAATGCCTGGGCAAAAGAACCGGCTCGTTATTGGGCGGGTGCGCCGCAGATGTACCTGGACATGCTGATACCCGCTATTGATGCCTACTATCGAGACAAACCTCAGGTACAACGTGATGAAGCCATGCGCTCTAGTGGTCTTATTGCCATGTCAATTATGCTCTTGGCTCAGGAACAGGGATGGTATTCTTGTCCTATGGATGGATTTGATTTTGATGCGGTCGGGAAACTAATTAACCTTCCAGAAGGCCACGTCATCAGCATGATGATTACGATTGGCAAACGCACTCAGGAATCATTTCCACGAGTCGGTAAGATTCCTTTGAATGAAGTCCTGATAAAAAACGCGTTCTGAAATTAACCAGAGATGATCTCACTAATCTGAACAAATACGTGAAGATGAATATAAGAAAGGGACACTGATATGATCCGTAAAATTGCGATCATTACCGGAGGTAGCCGCGGACTTGGTGCTGGTGCTGCACGTAAACTGGCTGCACGGGGTACCGATCTGATAATTACGTACAAGCAGAACAGCACCGCTGCTCATGCCGTTGTGGACCAAGTCATTGAGCAAGGTGCAAAAGCGGTTGCAATACAGCTTGATGCCGGTTCTGTTGCCGGTATCCCGGCCTTTGCCGAGGCGGTCCGCAGTACTTTGGCGCAGTGGGGGGCTGAGCGTTTTGATGTCCTGGTCAACAATGCCGGTATGGGTATTCATGCTGCATTTGCCGATGTTACGGAAGAACAGTTTGATGCTCTTATGAATGTACACCTGAAAAGTGTGTTCTTTCTGACCCAGGCACTGGTGCCTTTGATGGCAGACGGAGGCCGTATTCTCAACGTATCATCAGGGCTCACACGTTTTGCGCTGCCAGGCTACTCAGTGTATGCTTCGATGAAGGGTGCCATTGAAGTGCTGACAAAATATCTGGCAAAGGAACTGGGAACACGCGGTATATCGGTTAACGTTCTGGCACCGGGAGCCATTGAAACCGATTTTGGTGGTGGGAGAGTTCGTGATGATACGCAGATAAATGCTTTCATTGCCTCACAAACGGCACTGGGGCGTGTCGGTTTGCCGGATGATATCGGCACTATCATAGCTGCACTGGTCTCAGACGACTGCAAATGGGTGACCGCACAACGTATTGAAGCTTCTGGCGGCATGTTCATATAACTGATGAAGAAACTACTGACATGGGGAGCTGTTGGGCTTCTGACCACAGCTCTCCTTGACCCGATAATCTACGGTATGCTTGATATGCCTATTCCGTGGGTACGAGATGCTGCTATGGGAGTAGGAGGTATTGCCTGTTTCTATCTGGTGGTGAGATTTAGGTCGTATTTATGATCGGAGTAATTGCCTGCGCGTCAAAGTTGGGGTATTTATCTTCGATCCAAACCGACGTATAGCTGAACGAGGAGAACTGAAATGAAGAAATCAATCGGAGCCAAAACGCAACTGTTCCCGACACCGGTCCTGATGGTCGGCACTTACGACCAGAACGACAAACCAAACCTTATGAACGCCGCCTGGGGTGGGATCTGCTGCTCCCAACCTCCATGTGTTGCGGTGTCTCTGCGCAAGGCGACCTATTCCTACAACGGCATTGTAGAACGTAACGCTTTCACAGTTGGCATCGCGTGCGAATCAAAAATGGCCGAGATCGACTACTGCGGTATCTCTTCTGGACGTGATGTTGACAAATTTGCCGTCACTGGTCTTACCCCGGTCAAAAGTGATCTGGTTGATGCCCCTTATGCCGCCGAACTGCCGGTGGTGTTGGAGTGCCGTCTGTTGCATACCATCGAAATCGGCCTGCACACCCTGTTCATCGGCGAGATCATCGACGTCAAAGGAGATGCAGACCTGTTTGCCGATGATGGTCAACTCGATATTATGAAAATTAAGCCGCTCATTTTTGATACATCGCATAAAGGGTATCATGGCGTCGGGCCATGTCTTGGTCAGGCATTCTCGGTTGGAAAGCAGTTTCAGAAATGACCGAATCAGCTGTCACATCTTTTGATAAAGCTCTGGCAATGGTCTGTGAACTTTGTCCGGTCTGCCTCCATGCTCGACATCACCAGCAGGGTGTCGTATTTAATTTTGTTAAAAGCATTGAAACTGAAATCTGCCCTTTCTGCAAAGCCTACGAACGCGTTCATGGGCAGAAAGCCCATGAGAAAAGGAATAAATCTACGAAGAGGTAATAATGGGTGAACCTTCATTTTTTTGTACGTTTGACTGTCTGAGGTAGAACTCTATTCCTTGAGAGGTTGAAGCCGAAAAAATAAGAATTTACTTAATGATGGTGCTGGCAATTTTTGCGCTACTTTCTGTCTGCGGTGGTGGCTCCTTATTGATGATGTACTATGATAAGGTGATAAGGAGGCTGGCAATAATAAGTTGAACAAAATTGCGCTCAGATTTTGGTCAGATTTGGCCGGAGCGAATGAACAAAACCGCAGGCGTAGCAGAGCTACGTTGAGGATTTTGTGATTGAGCTACGGTCAAAGATGGCCGGAAGA